>JAKFYI010000044.1 GCA_021730985.1 Hyphomicrobiales bacterium
GTCCCAAAAGGAAGAAGCGCCGCCAGGAGTGAGCGCGCTTCTTCCTTTTGGGACCAATCGGCGATGTGTTGGGCTTTAATGTTCATCAAGCTGCGTGCGTAGGTGCGCACGGCAATTTCGTGCGCGCGCGCCCCCGTCTGCGATTTGTCGTAGTCAGCTTGCCGCCTGAGCAACTCTTCGCTTTTTGCCTTCGCGCCAAATGCCTTCTCGATCCGCATCGCCATTGCGGGCGACAGCGAGGCGTTTCCATTGAGGAGGTTTGAGAGCGCGGGTCTTCCGACTCCGATGAGCTTCGCGGCCTCTTTCACGGTCAGACCCGGGGGCAAAATGCTCTGCTTGATGTAGATGCCGGGATGGAGGAGCGGATCGGAAGTCATTGAAGCCAGCGGTTGGTGTGTAGCGCGTTGCGCTACACAGTTATGCGCACCAACCACGATTGTCAAATCCCCCTCTTTCCCCCCATCCGGCGTTCACCCTGTCCCCATCCGGCGATGGCCGCCCGCCCCACGATCGGCTAAAAGTTACCGAAAGGTGAAGACTCTGGGGGGCCAATCGGGCAAGAGCGCCCGGTCCCGGCGTTTTCGCCCATTGGAACGAGATGCGCGACCTCTATCCAGACCCCAAGAAGGAATGGAAGCCGAAGCTCAACCGCTTCCTGCTGGGCGCGGACGCGCGCATCGATTCCTCGCTGTTTCAGGCCGCGCGGCTGTTGCGCGAGGTGTGGGAGCGCTTCTCCGCCGCGATGGACCGCTTCCATGTCGCGGGCTGGCGGCGCTGGACCTTCGTCGAGCCGATGTCGGAGGCGGCCACGCTCGGCGCCGGCGGGCTTGTGGTCATGCTGGCGCTCGCGATCCCCGCGTTCCGCGAGACCTCGGACGAGGACTGGCTGAAGAAGTCCGAGCTCGCCGTCACCTTCCTCGACCGCTACGGCAACGAGGTGGGCTCGCGCGGCATCAAGCACAACGACTCGATCCCGCTCGATGAATTCCCCGACCACCTGATCAAGGCGACGCTCGCCACCGAAGACCGCCGCTTCTACGAGCACTTCGGCATCGATCCGTCCGGCACGTTCCGCGCGCTCGCGGCCAACTCGCGCGCCGGCGGCGTGGTGCAGGGCGGCTCCTCGATCACCCAGCAGCTCGCCAAGAACCTGTTCCTCTCGAACGAGCGCACCATCGAGCGCAAGATCAAGGAAGCCTTCCTCGCCATCTGGCTGGAGACGCGGCTCACCAAGAACGAGATTTTGAAGCTGTACCTCGACCGCGCCTATCTCGGCGGCGGCGCGTTCGGCGTCGATGCCGCAGCGCAGTTCTACTTCAACAAGTCGGCCAAGGACGTGACGCTGTCGGAGTCGGCGATGCTGGCCGGCCTGTTCAAGGCGCCGGCCAAGTTCGCGCCGCACATCAATCTTCCCGCGGCCCGCGCGCGGGCCAACGTCGTGCTCGACAACCTGGTCGAGGCGGGCTTCATGACGGAGGGCCAGGTGTTCGGCGCCCGCCGCAACCCCGCCATCGCGATGGACCGCCGCGACGTGCGCTCGCCCGACTATTATCTCGACTGGGCGTTCGACGAGATGCGCAAGCTCGTCGACACCTTCCCGAAATCGATGAGCGAGCGCGTGTTCCTGGTTCGCATTGCGCTCGACAGCGGGCTGCAGCGCGCCGCCGAACAGGCGGTGGAGAATTCGCTGCGCCAGTTCGGCCGCGACTATCACGCCAAGCAGGCCGCGGTCGTCGTGGCCGACCATGACGGCGCGGTGCGCGCCATGGTGGGCGGCCGCGATTACGGGGTGAGCCAGTTCAACCGCGCCACCGACGCGCTGCGCCAGCCCGGCTCCTCGTTCAAGCCCTACGTCTACGCCACCGCCCTGATGAACGGATTCAAGCCGGCGTCTACGGTGGTGGACGCGCCGATCTGCATCGGCAACTGGTGTCCGCAGAATTACGGCCGCTCCTACTCCGGCACGGTGACGCTCACCACCGCGATCACCAAGTCGATCAACACCATCCCGGTGCGGCTCTCGATCGCGCTCGGCAAGGGCAACGCCCGCACCGGCCGCAACATGATCGTGGCGAACGCCAAGGCGATGGGGCTGCGCACGCCGCTCGCCGATACGCCGTCGCTGCCGATCGGCGCGGGCGAAGTCACGGTGCTCGATCATACGGTGGCGATGGCGACGTTCCCGAACGAGGGCATGTCGGTGACGCCGCATGCGGTGCTCGAGGTCAAGACCGCGACGGGCGAATTGGTGTGGCGGTTCGACCGCGACGGCCCGAAGCCGCGCCGCACGGTGCCGCGCCAGGTCGCGCTCGACATGAACATGATGCTCAACAGCGCAGCCGAACAAGGCACCGGCCGCCGCGCCATGCTCGACGGCATCCGGATCGCGGGCAAGACCGGCACCACCAACGCGCACCGCGACGCGTGGTTCGTCGCGTATACCGGCAACCTGATTGCTGGCGTGTGGGTCGGCAACGACAACTACGAACCGATGCAGCGCATGACCGGCGGCTCGCTGCCGGCCATGACCTGGCAGGCGGTCATGACCTACGGCCACCAGGGCATCGAACTGAAAAACATCCCGGGCACCCTGCCCAACCCGGCGCCGGGCTCTGTGCCGCAGGCCAAGGTCGCGGCCGTGGCCGCGGCAGGTGACTCTGCACCGCGGCCCGCCGTGCTGACGCGCCGCGGCAGCGACGTGCTGCTGCGGGTGGAACGCCTGATGGACGACGCCTCGCGCAGCCTTTCGCTCGCGGGCACGCCGGCACCGCGGCCCGGTCAGCAGAGCGCGCTGCCGCGAACCGATGCGTTCGCCTCGGCATCCGGCGCGGCGCCGGATCGCGCGCAAGGCAACTAGGCGCGCGCGCCGAAGGCTTTCGCCATAAAATGCTCTAGGGTCACGCGCACCATACGCCGCATGGCCGCCAGCGGCTCATTCGACTGGATCGTTCCTTGCGCCTTATTCTCGGATGCCTGCTAGCCTTCGTGATCGCAGCCGTGGTCGGTCTCGGCGCGACCTGGCTGACGTTGACGCGTGGCACCGCGTTCGGCGCGGTGCCGATCGGGGCATGGACTGCGTGGCCTCGCACCGGCACGCAGGACATCGACCCCTACGCCCGCGCATCCATCGCGCGTAGCGGCGAATTGCCGGTTGGCTCCGGCGACGGCGTCGCGTTCCTGGCCCGCGCCGACGACAACGGACAGACTCTCGACGGCCGCTGCGACGTGACCATCAGCGGTGTCACGCCGCAGGCGCGGTTCTGGACGATCACCCTGTACGATACGCAGGGGCGGCTCGTTGCGAATACGGTGGAGCGGCACGGCTTCACGAGCCAGGAAATCGTGCGGCGCGCCGACGGCAGCTTCGAGATATCGGTGGCGTCGCGCGTCCGCTCCGGCAACTGGCTGCCCACCGGGGGCATCGAGCGCTATCTGCTGGTGCTGAGGCTCTACGATACCCCGGTCGGCGTCGCGACACGCGCGGCACGCGAAGCGCCGATGCCGGCGATCCAGTCGAGGGCCTGCCCATGATGCGCTGGCTGCTCTGGCTGCTCGCCGGCGCATTGCTCGGCGGTATCGTTCACCTGGTGACGGTGCTGATCCTGCCTCGCACCGCCACGCAAGACGCCTACTCGCGGCTCGCCGCTTTCGCCCCGGTCAACGCCGTCGCCGCGGTACCGGCGCCGACGCCGCAAGGCGCCGTCATCCCGTTCATCGATCCGGCTTTCGCGTCCGCCGTGTGCCGTTACGACCTCGCCGCCGGACCGCTCAAGCTAAGAGTGCCGGTTCAAACCAACTACACGTCGGTGTCGTTCTATACCCGGCGCGGCGTGTCCTACTACGCCATCAACGACCGCGCCGCGGGCCGGCGCGTGATCGAACTCGAACTGATGACGCGCGCTCAGCGCAATGAACTCCCCGACGACGAAGAGGTCACCGCCGCCGACCGCCTCATCGTGGAGGCGCCGACCCCAACCGGGCTGATCATGATCCGGGCGTTGGCGACGGAACCCGGCCAGATGCCGGTGGTGCGCAATGCGCTGGCGGCGGCGCGTTGCGAGGTGGCGCAGTAAGCTTACGCACCGTAGGCCGTGGCGCGCTGCTGCAACAGCGCCAAGGCGCGCTCGGCCTCGACCGCCATTTGCGAAGGCGCAGCGATCACCAGGCGTTCGAGCGCGACACGATAGGATTCCACGCGCTCGCGCACCGATTCATTGACCCATCGTACGATGGATTCGTTCTCGCGCATGCGCGTGACCGTGTTGTCGCGCTCTTCGCGGGAAAGTTCGGAGACATAGGCCAGACTGCGATCGCGCTTCTTGTCCAGGTCGAGGACGACGCGCGCGCTGGCATAGAACGGATCGAGCCGCGTCACGTCCACGCGAATATCCTCGATCAGCCTGTTGTACCGCGCAGTCTGCGACCGATATGCGGTCTGAAACAGCTTCGACGCATAGGCCGAACGATCCGGATAGGGCCAAGGGCGGCTGGTCAGGCCGGCGTCACGAAGCACGCCGTACCATTGGCTGCGTTCATAAGGTGGGTCGATCAGCGGAAAGGCGTAGTCGCGCAGCCGCCGCTCGTCTTCGGTGAGTTGATGCTTCCACGGCGGCTGGCTTTGCGGCTGGTAGGCGGCAGGGCCAAGCCATGCGTGGGTGTCGTCACCCTTCAGCGATGCGCGGGTCCGGCCAAAGTCGCCGCTGAGCCCGCAGCCGCTCAACAGCAAAAGCATGAGCACGGCAGCGCCGCACCGGCCGCGTCGCCTGCTGTTCGGAAAGACCGCTGGTGCGGGTCCGCGCGTCACGGCCGCGAGGAGCGCCGGCGCTTGCGCCGGCCCGGCGCGCTGACGTCGTCATCAAATCCGTCGGACGGCTTTTCGGGCTGACGCTCGATTCGCACCACCGGAAGGATGATCACGTCGGCAGGGTCGGTGTGCGCTCCGACATATCTGCCGCCGCTTATCGGACGCTGTCCGTCGGGAAATCTGACAATGGTTCCCATGCCCCTTCTCCACCGGCCAATGGTGCCGCGCTGAATGCGGCCGACCCGGTTCGGCCACGATTAAGAGGCGCTTATGGTTAACGCTCTGCTAACGAGGTCGGGCCTACCTTTCCTCATTGTCGCGATTGGGGACGGGTCATTCCGGAAAGGCGCATGGTGGAGCAAGTCACGATTCCGAACCTGGCCGGGCTGTCGGAACTCGCCAGCCGGGATGGCGTCGATATCAAGCCGACCTTGCTGCGGGTGGTGACCGACCTCTACGTGCAGAAGCCACAGCATTCCGCCGAGGAGGAACGCCACTACACCGAACTGGCCGTGCGCCTGATCGGCCAGGTCGATGCGCCCACCCGCGCGATTGTCACGGAGCGGCTGACCAATTACGCGGCTGCTCCGAGCGCCGTGACCGAGAGCCTGGTGCAATACCGCATCGAGCACGGTGAGGCGAAGGCCGGCGCAACTCCGGTTGCGGCGCCGCCGTCATCATCCGCTGCGGCGGTGGAGCCGCTCCACACCACCGCAATAAACCTGTCCGAACTCACCGAACTATTCCTCGCCGCGGATGCGCAGGAGCGGCGGATGATTTTGCTGCATCTGGAATTCTCCGAACTTGCGCCCGCGCCAGCCATCTCGCCCCAGAGCGCCCAAGAGACGATCCGTCGCCTTGAACTCGCGGCACTGACCCATAACAGCGACAGCTTCGCCCAGGAGGTCGAGCGGGCGCTCAGCATCGGCCGCAGCCTGGCGAGGCGGCTGATCGACGATCCCTCCGGCGAGCCGGTGCTGGTGCTCGCAACGGCGCTGGAGATGCCCGCGGAGGTTTTGCAGAGGGTCCTTCTGTGCCTCAACCCGGCCATCAGCCACTCGGTGCTGCGGGTGTACGAACTCTCCAAGCTCTACGAGGAAATCGAGCCGCAGTCGGCATTGCGGCTGATTGCGATCTGGCAGGCGACCCACAAGCCGGCGCTGCGCCCGCCGGCCGGCCGGCCGGCGCTCCAGCCGCAACACTACGACGATGGCAAGCAACCCGGCATGCCGGCCCGGCCGGCGATCCGCTGGGAGGAGCATGCGTTGCGCCGCGAGGGCGAGCGTTAGCTCAACACCAAGTCTAGAAAGTTTCGCCCGGCGCGATCCTCGACCTCGACGATCCAGCAGTCGGAATCGAATTTGATCTGCCGCGCGAGATAGGCCTCCGCGTCGGCATCCGTCACGGGCTGGGCCTTCAAGGCCGGCGCGAATGCGCGGTCCGATGGACGCGCCTCATCGAACGCGGTCTGCGGAGCCGGCGCGAACACGTCGGCGGTACCGTCCAGCCGAGACACTTTGATGAACACGGCGCCCGCCTCATCGGCGCCGCGGCGGCGGAGCACCGCATCGACGCTCTCGCTGCGGCATCGCCGCAGGTACGCCGCCACCCATATGCCAGACTTCAGTCGCATGGGTACTGGATGCCCCGCTTTCGCAGGGCATGACAAGAGACGATTGTCCGGATCGGCAGCTAATCCAGCGGGCGGCCGGTCAGTGCGGTCAATTCGCGCGCCAGCCGATCCGACACCTTGCCGGTGATCGGCAGCTTGCGCTCGCGCTCAAACTGCTCGATGGCCGTGCGTGTTTCGGGATCGTAAACACCCGTCGGCTTGATCTGGCCGTAGCCATAGCTCGACAGCGCGCGCTGCACCGCCATCACCCTCGGATCGGAGGCCAGCAGATTGGCGATCGGGTCGGCCTTCTTCGGAGCGGTAGATGCCGCCGGTTTCGGCTTGGCGGGGGCGCGTGCGATCGAAGCCAGCAGCGCGTCGCTCGGTTCGAGCGAGGCACGAAGTCCCGCGGACTGTTCGAAGTCGCGGATCGCCGCGTCGGTCCGTGCGCCATAGACGCCGTCTGGCGCGCCGTCATAGTAGCCGCGCTTCGACAGTTCACGCTGGATATCGGCGACGATCTGCGCGCGCGGCCGCGCCTGAGCCGACGGCAGCGGTGCCGCTACGACATCGGCCGGGCGCGCACGCGGCAGCGCCGCGTCCGCGGCGGTCAACGAGTGGCCCACCGCGTGCGGTGCCGGCTTGTTGGCGAATATCGGCGCCGGATGCGGGCCGGATTGCAGGAGCAGCGCGTTGATCAGGATGGTGGCGACGCCGCCCGCGGCGATCAGGGCCGCGGCCGAATCCACCGGACGCCGCAGCATCCACGCCAGAAAGAGCCGCGCTCGCGACGGCCGCTCGCCGGCGTAGTCGCTGAAATCCACGTCGTCCGCTCGCAACGTACGCTCACGCACTTTTCTTCACCTGCAGTTCGGGTCCGAGCTCCGGCGACGCCACCAGACGCTCGAACGATGGATGGGCGACCTTGGCGGGCGCGCGCCCGGGCCGCACCGTCTCGCAATCGACCGGCAAGCGCACCGTGATCCGGGTGCCCTCGCCCAGCCGGCTTGAAATATCCGTATGCCCGCCGTGCAGCATCACCAGGCCCTTGACGATGGAGAGCCCCAGTCCGGTGCCGTCGTGCTTGCGGTCGTAGGCGGTGCGCGCCTGGAAGAACGGATTGCCGACCTTGGACAGATCGGCCGCGCTGATGCCGACGCCGGTGTCCTCGACCGTCAGGCGCAGAACCGTAGCCTCCACATCGGCGGAGACCGTCACGCGGCCCCCGCTGTCGGTGAACTTCACCGCGTTGGAGAGCAGGTTCAACAAAATCTGCTTGAACGCGCGCTTGTCTGCCACGATGTCCGGCAGCTCCGGCGCGAGCCGGGTCACCAGATCGAGGCCGCCTTCGCGCGCCTTAAGCGCGAGGATGTCGCAGCAATTGACGATGACGCCGGCCGGCGCGAACGGCTCCGGCGTGATCGCGAAATCGCCGGTTTCCATCTTCGACATGTCGAGAATGCCGTTCACCACCGAAAGCAGATGCGTGCCGGAGTCGTTGATCAGGCGCGCATACTCGGCGCGGCGCGCGGCATCGAGCCGCATCTTGTCCTCGTTCATCAACATGTCGGAGAAGCCGATGACCGCATTGAGCGGCGTGCGCAGCTCGTGGCTCATGTTGGCCAGGAACTTGCTCTTGGCGGCGTGAGCCTTCTCGGTTTCGGCGCGGGCTTCCTCGATCGCGTCCTCGTGCGCCTTGCGCTTGCTGATGTCGCGCAGCACCGCCACCAGTTCCCGGTCTGCCGCCGCACCTTCGGCCGCCGTCCCCTCAAGCGGACGGCAGCGCATCTCGACCCAGATGAATTGCGGCGCGGCAGGGCCGTCGGGGCCCGTGATATCGCGCCGGACGCGGAACTCGACCGAACGGACGTCGCCGATCGCGGCCGCATCCGCCAATGCCGTGAGATAGGCGGGCCGGTCGCCGACATGGACGCGGTCGAACAGTCCGTGGCCGTGCAGATCCGCAACCGCTGCGCCGAACAGATCCTCGGCGGCCGGAGACACGAACAGCACGGCGCCGTTCCTGCCGTGCCGGCTGATCACGTCGGTCATGTTGCGGGCGAGCAGGCGATAGCGGTCTTCCTCGGCATAGAGCAGCCAGAAGCTGGTTCGCGCCAGGGACTCGGCGCCAAGCGCAAGGCCGGTGGCATAGAGCGCCGCCGAAACGATACCCAGCGCCGCCAGCGCCGCGGTGTCGAGATCGGAGCCGCCTGCATCCGGCAGCATATGGTGCGAGCCGAGGAACAGCAGCAGCCCGACCGCGATCAGCGCGGAGGTCGAGGCCGCGGCCACCACGCGGCGCGACGCCGAGAGCGCGGCTTCGAGCGGGACGATGACGAGCCAGATCGCCGCCGCCGAGCCGATGCCGCCGGTCGAGGCAGCGACCGCGGTGACAAGTCCGGTGAGCGCAATCGAGGACAGCACATGCGCGCTTTCGTAGCGGCCGGTGCGCGACAGGAAGTAGGCGACCAGGATCGGCGCCATCAGCCAGGTGAAGATCGCCACCTCGAGCAAATTCGGCACACCGCGCATCGCGACATAGACCGGGAACGCAGCCAGCGCCACTACGCTGCCGATCAGGCGCGGCGCGATGAAGCCGCGATGGCGCGCGCGCGTCAGCGGATCGTGCTGCACCGAAGGATGCACCAGCGTGTCCACGTAATCGCGGATCGGTTTCAACACAGCCACGTTTCTCTTGCACGCCCGAGGCGGGACGCGCTCCCTTTATTCGTCCGGGGATCGTGTCAGGGGGCCATTAACGAGTGCTAAGCCCAGCGGCGGGAAGAGTTCCCCGCTGCGGGTCATGGTGAACATGAAGTTTCCGCAGCAGCACACCGCGGCCGGGTTCCGCACCCGAGGTGTCAGTTCGCCAATGAAAATGGGGCTTTGCAGCGTCAATCAATCCTTTAGCAAGCCGGTCGAATTTTCGGAAAATTCTCGGCGCATTCGCTTCGAATGTGCGCAAAAACCCGAACGAGGTCTTCAAGGCTGCCTGTTACTGGTGTGCCATGCGGCGAAATAAGAACAGCCGCGAACGGCACAGGGATTACGGGACAGGCTCATGTTCTTTCTTTTGCGTATGGCATTCTGGCTGACCATCGTGCTTGCGCTGCTGCCGACCGGCAGCACGCAACCGCAGGCCTCAGCCTCGCAGATCGACGCGACGGACACCGTGGTTGCCGCCGGCGCCGTGGTGTCCGACATGACGAACTTCTGCGATCGCCAGCCCGAGGCGTGCAAGGTTGGCGCGCAGGCTGCGACCGTGATCGGCCAGCGGGCACAGGCCGGCGCCTCGATGGTCTATGACTTCATCCACGAAAGGATGGCGCGGAGCGAGACGGGCTCGGTGTCCGAGGTCATCCCCGCCAAGATGGCGCGTTCGATGCCGTCGCAACCGGGCTCGCAATCGACGCTCAAGGCCACCGATCTCGAACCGGCCTGGCAGGTCGGCGCGCCGCGCAAGGAAAACGTGCCGCTGCCGCGGCCGCGCCTCAAACAGCCCGTCTAGGCGGCGATTCAAGGCCATTTTTCTTCGACGCCCGCGATCCGGCGACCTATATAGAGGTCGTTGGACACGCCGCCATGGGCGGCCGCGGACGCATCCATGACGACAATCGACGAGATCACGGACAATTTCGAACTGCTCGACGATTGGGACGACCGCTATCGCTATCTGATCGAGCTTGGCCGCACGCTCACGCCGCTGCCCGACACCGAGCGCAACGACACCAACAAGGTGCAGGGCTGCGCCAGCCAGGTTTGGCTTTCGACCGAGGTCCGGCCGAACGGCGGCCCGGTCCTCAGCTTCATCGGCGACAGCGACGCCCATATCGTGCGCGGGCTGATCGCGGTGCTGTTCTCGCTCTACTCCGGCAAGGCCGCGGGCGACATCGTGAAAACCGACGCGGTCGCGCTGTTCGAGAAGCTGGGGCTGCGCGAGCATCTCACCCCGCAGCGATCCAACGGCTTCCGGTCGATGGTCAATCGCATCCAGCGCGACGCGAAGGCCGCGTTGGCGGCAACCTAGCCGCCCGGTTCCACGCCGACCGTGAACGCGGCATCGTCCGCAAGCCAGGTGCGAACCGGCGCGCTGTTCCTTCCGCGCGCGGCGATGCTCAATCCGTAGTGCCGAACCAGGCGATCGAGCCCGAGCTGCAGCACCACCTTGCCGGATCGCGCCGGCCAGCCGCGGTCGCGCTCGACATCGGACAGGCCTTTCAGGAAACAGCAAACATCGAGCAGCAGACCGGAGAACTCCGGACCGGCCGCGTCGAGCGCCTGACGCACGCGCTGCCGCGCGCCGATCACCGCTTCGGTGAAGGCGGCGGGCGCAGCCCCGCGCGGCCCGTCGGCCACGGCGGCACTCCAGTTCGAGGTCACGCGCGGCATCAACTGCGCCCGCGTGAACTCGGCGCGCAGTCGTTCTCCGGCCATGAGTTGCACCGGCTCGATCAGCGCGCGGCCATCGCGCCCCTTGCGGCGGGCAAGCCACGCAAGCGGACTTTCCTTATCGTCCATGGTGACGCCCGCGGCGCCTGACGGGCCTTCGATCCGGCGATGCGCCAGATCGAGATGCTGGGCGCGGAAGCGATCGATCTCGGGCGCAGGCGCGCCGCGCTGCGCTGTCTTGTTGCGGGCGCTCATGGCTGCACCGCAGCAGCGAACCTTCGGCGCAGAATCCCGCAGGCGCCTTCCAGCGACGCCAGCACCGCATCGACGGCGGGATCGTCGCGCCGGTCCTCCACCAACTGGCAGGCGTGCGCCGCGGTGGTGCGATCGCGGCCGAACGCGCGGCCGATTTCGCTGAGGCTCACGCCGAACGACACATGCGACAGGTACATCGCGCTCTGCCGTGCGAACGCGACGTAGGATGAGCGCCGTGTGGTGGCGTGCAACTCACCGACCGGAAGCGCGAACGCCGCCGCGGTGGCGAGCGCCGCGGTTTCGCAGAGCCGCCGCGCGGTGCGGGGGCTGACGGTCGGACCTACACCTGCTCTGCGATGCAGCCAGAGTGGCCGGGCATCGGCGCGCGAAGGGCTTGGCTGGGACAATTCAGACAGTGCGATCATGCGATCTTCTCCAGGATTAATTACCTAGATAATCGCCGACCTGGAAGCACCCGGGGATAAGTTTTTGCGTTTTCCCTAACGGACTGAAATAACTAAACTAAATGATCTCCGCCCTCTCCGAGGACGATCTTATCCACAGAATAATAGGAATATTTACTCGAATTCAAAGGGGAAACGGCGTGACCCGGCCGCTTACTTTCGCTTGCGGCGCTGCTGACCGAGGCCCATCTGCTTGGCCAACTGCGAGCGCGCGGCAGCGTAGTTCGGCGCCACCATCGGGTAGTCGGGGGGCAGACCCCATTTCTCGCGATACTGCTCCGGCGTCATATTGTACTGCGTGCGCAGATGGCGCTTGAGCGACTTGAACTTCTTGCCGTCTTCCAGACAGACGATGTGGTCCGGCGTGATCGACTTCTTGACCGTCACCGCGGGCTTCAGCGGCTCGGACGAGCCCTCACCCGACCCGCTCGACACCCGCAGCAACGCAGCGTGAACCTGGTTGATCAGCGCCGGTATATCGCCCGCCGCAACCGGGTTGTTGCTGACATAGGCCGAGACGATATTTGCGGTCAGTCCGATGAAGGGACCGTTTTCCTTGCCGTCCGTCATGAGGCCAAGTCCTTGTTTTCGACTGTGCTTCGCAAGACTGGTAAGCCCGCCGAATCAAACATGCAAAGGTCAGCATCTATAAGACGCGGCCCAGTTTGAGGCAAGTACAGGCGGCATGCAACATTTGGACAAGCTTGGGTTTATTTGGAATATCCCGATCTCTACATAAATCTGGCAAGCATCGAGCGACATGATTTGTGCGCGCGCCCTTCCGCGCTTACCATTTGGCGTCCCGATCGAAAGGCTTTCCATGAGTTCGTCCGACCAGGCCACACGGCCCAAAATCGAGAAGACCGACGCCGAATGGCGCAAGCAGCTCACGCCCGAGCAGCACTACGTCACCCGTGGCCACGGCACCGAGCGGCCGTTCACCGGGCCACATCTGAAAGAAAAGCGCCCCGGCACCTTCGCGTGCGTGTGCTGCGGACACCCGCTGTTCGACGCGCAAACCAAGTTCGAATCCGGCACGGGCTGGCCGAGCTTCTATGCGCCGCTCGACGGCAATGCTGTGATCGAACACTCGGACCGCTCGTTGTTCATGACCCGCACCGAGGTGCGTTGCGCGGCTTGCGACGCGCATCTGGGCCACGTATTTCCCGATGGCCCGCGCCCCACCGGACAGCGCTACTGCATGAACGGCACGGCGCTGACGTTCACTCCGAAAGACCAAGCCTAAGGTGGACCTGATGACGAATTGTCTGACGAGAAATGCAACCTTCACAGCCGCCATCCTACTGATGGCTTTGTTGCCCGCCGCGGCTGAAAGCCCAGCCCCGCCCGCGGAACTGCTCGGCAAATCGATCGTGGTGAGCTGGGCCGAAGCCCGCGTTCAGCGTCACGTCGGAGAACCCAATTTCCGGCCGGTCAACGCCAATCAGACCATGAGCATCTACGTCAGCACCGCCGGACGCGTCTTCAGCCGGCTGAACCTCGCGACCGGCGCGGGAACGGGCTCCGCGGAGCGGGTCCAGGGCGATCAGAAGCAATCGCCCATGGCCCGTCCCTGGGAGTCAACGTTCGGCGACAAGACGATGACGCTGACGCAGCCTTTCCAGAAAGGCGCGATGCGAAAGCTCTCCATTGATTTTGGTCCAGGCGCCTCCGGATGCAAGGCCAAGGTGGCTTACGTCAAAGACGAAGGCGCGCAGACCAGCCTGGGCTGGAGCCCGATCACCAAGAAGATGGTGGAATTTCAATCCATCGAAATGACGGGCGAGAGCTGCGCGCTCAAGGCGGGCAACGTGTTCGGCACCGAGTAGCCGCCGCCCCGCCGCACAAATAAAAACGCCGGCTGCGTGACAGCCGGCGTTGCAATTTCAGTCGAGCGTCTGGGATCAGGCACTCTTTTCGAGGTGCGCGCGAAGCGCATCGACGGAGGCAAACCGCACGGTGCCTTGCGGCAACTCGGCCTCGATCGAGCCGTCGGCGTACAGCGTGTAAGCCATGCCGTCGATCACGCCGGACTTGAGGATCGCAACGCGGTCGGACGCAGGCTCGGCGCGCTTCTCCGCGCGGACCTCGTCGCGCGCCACCTGCGGCGGCATCGGCTCGATCTCACGCTTGGCAGGCTGCGCGGCAGGCATCGGCTTGGAGCGCGCATCCGGCCAGACCACGTCGAACAATCCCGCATCTTTGCCGGCCGGCTTGGCAGCCTCGGGCTCGCGGATCCGTTCGGCTTGCGGCGCGGTGCGTTCAATCTGCGTGGCGCGGGCGACCGGCTCGGCGCGTTGCGGCGCGACCGGCGGCGTCGACTCCAGCTTCGGCGGCATGTCGAGCTTCGGCATGTCCATCTTCGGAGACTGCTCGGTGGCGCGGCTCGGCATCCAGGGTTTCGGCTCAACCGGCGGCTCGCTTGCCGGACTGGTCGCAAACGGCGGCGGCGAGAACATCGGGCGCTGAGGCGCGCGCGGCGACAGGGGAGCTTCGTCGGCCACGTCCGGCGCCTCCGCGGCGATCGGCGGTGCATCGCCGGTCTTCGGCTTGGAGCGCAGCCAGTCCAGCGGACCCTTCGACTCGCTTGCGGCGGCCGGAAAGCGCGGCTCCGGCGGGCGCGGCATATTGGCCTCGGGCGGCTTCGGCGGTGCGGCCACGCGGGTTGGCGCAGGCGCTGGAGGAATGCGGGCCACCGGCGGCGCCAGCGTTTCGTTGGCGGTGTCGGCCGCAATGGCAGGCGCGGCCACGGGCCGTGCCAGTGGCCGGCTGTTGAGCGCTTCGCCGATCCGGTTCAGTTGACGGAGCGCCGCGGCCAGACCGACCACCACGAGACCGCCAACCACCGCGATCGTACCAGCCACGATCAACGTGTTGCCAAGGCTGAACGCATTGATGGGAATGCCGAAACCGATGGTCAGAAACCCGGCCGCGACGACCAGAAGGCCCAACCCAAACAGCACCAGATACATAACTACGTCCCCTACTCCAACTCGGACGGCCGGCAGGGAGCCTTACCGAAAAAAGGGGCCGCCCGCGCGCACTCCGCAAAGGTCTAGCCCTTATAGCGGGATGGAATCTACGATTGATTAACGCTGACGGGAGGTTAAGAAAACCGGGACGGACGAAATGGGAACAGCCGCAGATCCGGCCATTCGAAGTGATAATCGCTGTTCAGGGACGTTGCCCTCGCCCGCGCCAGGGCCTAGTTAACAAGTCAGGAACCATTTTCGCCGCGGTCCGGTTACCCATCGGGCATATTGCAACGCACCTTTCGCATCCCGCATCTGTCGCATCCCAAGGAGAAGTCTCATGGCGTTTTCGCTGCCGGATCTGCCCTACTCGCACGATGCCCTCGCCCCCTACATGTCGAAGGAGACGCTGGAGTACCACCACGACAAGCACCACCTTGCCTACGTCAACAACGGCAACAACCTGCTCAAGGGCACCGAGTGGGAAGGCAAGTCGCTGGAAGAGATCGTGAAGGGCTCGCACGGCAAGAACGCCGGCCTCTTCAACAACTCCGGCCAGCACTACAACCATCTGCACTTCTGGAAGTGGATGAAGCCCGCCGGCGGCGGCGACAAAATTCCTGGCAACCTCAAGGCCAAGATCGACAGCGATCTCGGCGGCGTCGCCAAGGCCAAGGAGGACTTCATCCAAGCCGGCGTCACGCAGTTCGGGTCCGGCTGGGCCTGGATCGCGGTGAAGGACGGCAAGCTCGTGATCGACAAGACCGCCAACGGCGAAAGCCCGCTGGTGAAGGGCGCCACCCCGATCCTGGGCTGCGACGTGTGGGAGCACTCCTACTACATCGACTACCGCAACCGCCGGCCGGACTATCTCAAGGCGTTCTGGGAGAACCTGGTGAACTGGGACTACGTTGCCGAAATGTACGGCGCGGCAACGAAGTAGTCCGCGACGAAATTGCGAAATGAGCGGGGCCTTAACGGCCCCGCTTTGCATTTGGGCACTCCGTCATGCCCGGCCTTGTGCCGGGCATCCACGCCTTACTTTGGTGATAACAAGGCAGGAAGACGAGGATGGCCGGGACAAGCCCGGCCATGACGTGGTGAGAATTCTAGCGTGTCGGACCGCCTCGCAATCGCAACGCTCGCCCTCGTCGCCCTGATCGCGGCGCTGACGTTCCGCGACTACGGGCTCGGCTGGGACGACTACACCCACTCGCAATACGGCGACCTGCTGCTGGCGTTCTACACGTCCGGCTTCAAGGACAGGCGGGCGCTCGAATTCGTCAATCTTTATCTCTACGGCGGCGGCTTCGACATGGCGGCCGCGCTGCTCGCAAAAATCCTGCCGTTCGATCTGTTCGAGACGCGGCGGCTGGCGGGCGCCGCGGTGGGCATTGCCGGTCTCGCCGTCACATGGCGGATCGCGCGGCGTGTCGGCGGCCCGCTCGCCGGGCTGATCGCGCTCGTGCTGCTTGCGGCGTGCCCCCTGTACTACGGCCACATGTTCATCAATCCGAAGGATGCGCCGTTTGCCGTTGCGATGGCGGTGTTCCTCCTTGGCCTCGTTCGCACGCTGGAGGAATACCCGCGGCCCAGTCCCGCGACACTCGCCATTCTCGGCGCAGGCTTCGGCCTATCGATCGGCTCGCGCATCATGGCCGGGTTCGGCGTTCTTGCCGCCCTGGGCGCCTTTGCGCTGCTTCTCGCTCTCGAAGCGCGCGCGCAGGGCGCGCGCGACGCCGCAGCGCGGTTGGGCGCCTGCCTGCTTCGGCTGCTGCCCGCCGCGGTTCTCGCCTACGCCGTGATGGCGGCCGTATGGCCGTGGGGCGTGATCGATCCGCTCAATCCGATCCGCGCCATCGGCGTGTTCTCACACTTCTTCGAGAAGCCGTGGCAAGAGCTGTTCGACAGCGCGCTGCTCACACCAACCGAGATGCCGCGCCGATATGTGCCGCAGCTGACGCTGCTGCAACTTCCTCTGGTTTTCAATCTGTTGGGCATGGCCGGATCGGGCGGGATGCTCGTCACAGCGGCTCGATCGAGCAGACCGGCACGCGAGCGCGCCATCTATGTCGCCGTTTCGCTGGCCATGCTGTTGCCCGTCCTGGTCACGATCGCCACGCGTCCCGCGATGTATAACGGCGTGCGGCACTTTCTGTTCATACTGCCACCGCTGGCGGTTTGTGCCGGTCTGGCGGCGGAACGAGCGTTTCGACCTGAGCGATCGCGAATGCTGCGGATTGCGCTCGCGGCGATGCTCGCCGTCGCGTTGCCATTGCAAGTGGTGCAGATGGTGCGGCTGCATCCGTATCAATACGCCAGCTTCAATCTCCTTGCGGGCGGCGCATCCGGCGCGCGGGATCGCTTCATGCTCGACTACTGGGGCTTGTCGCTGAAGCAGGCGGCGCAGGCCCTGCGCGCGCAATTGACCGCCCGCGGCGAGGTGGCGCCGGACGGACGCAAGTGGAAGGTCGCAGTCTGCGGTCCCCATCCGGGCGCGCGCGTCGCGCTCGGCGACGCGTTCGAGCCGACCTGGGAGCCGAAGGGCGCCGACTTCGCGCTGTCGCTCGGCGAGTTCTACTGCGCCAAACTCGACGCGCCGCAAATCGTCGCGGTCGAGAGAGCCGGCGCGATATTCGCGCGCGCCTACGACCTGCGCGGCCGCAACGTACCCACTCTCTTCACGATTCCGCCGGTCGAGCGCGACGATCAGGCCCTGCCACCCGTTGACCCGCCCCGCCGGAGGGAATGAAATGGCGGCAACAAAATCAGGGGGAACGCCAATGCTCAGGACATGGACGGCCGTCGCCGCCTTCAGTCTCGCCGCCATCGCAGGCGCCGCCGCGCAAGACTATCCGTCGAAGCCCGTCACCATCATGATGCCGTATGCCGCGGGCGGTCCCGGCGACACCATCACCCGCATCATCGGCGCCGGCATGACCAAGGTGCTCGGCAAGCAATTCCTGGTCGAGAACATCGGCGGCGCGGGCGGTACCATCGGCACGCTGAAGGTGGCGCAGGCGACGCCCGGCGACGGCCATTACCTGCTCATCATGCATTTCGGCCACGCGGCCAACAGCGCGCTCTATCCGAACCTGCGCTACGACCCCGTGGCGGACTTCGAGCACATCGGCATGTTCGCCCAGTCGCCGATGGCGATCGTCGCCAAGAAGGATTTCCCGGCGAAGGATTTCAAGGAGTTCGTCGCCTACCTGAGGGCAAACCAGGCCAAGGTCGTGCACGGTCACGCCGGCCTGGGCTCCGCGGCGCACATGTGCGGCCTCGCTTTCCTGCAAGCGATCGACCTCAAGGTCACCACCGTGCCGTACAAGGGCACGGCGCCCGCGCTCAACGACCTGATCGGCGGCCAGTTCGACTTCATGTGCGACCAGACCGTCAACATCGCGCAGCCGGTGAAGTCCGGCCTGATCAAAGGCTACGCTGTGCCCACCAAGACGCGGCTCGCGGTGCTGCCCGACCTGCCGACCACCGGCGAAATGGGAATGCCGAACGTGCAAATGGACGTCTGGTATGGCATGTGGGCGCCGAAGGGCACGCCGAAGCCGATCGTGGACAAGCTGTCGGCGGCGCTGCGCGACACGCTCAAGGACGCCGAGGTGAAAGGCCGGCTGACATCCATGGGCGCCGAGATTTCCGGCGACGAACTCATCAACTCCGACGTGCTGCGCGCCCAAGTCGCCAAGGAGGTCGTGCGATGGAAGGAAACCATCAGCAAGGCCGGCGTCACCGCCACTCAATAGACCGTTCAAAAACAAGGAAGTGCATCAATGGCAAAATTCACCTGGGACCACGTTCACATCCGCACGCCGAACGTGGAAGAAACCGCGAAGTGGTTCGAGCAGATGCTGGGCGCCGAGATCATCCGCAGCATGCAGCAGGGCGCGCCGCGCGTTGATATGAAGATCGGCGGGCAGAACGTGTTTCTCGCGCCGGTGTCGGCGGGTGACGGCGTCGCTTCGCCGCCGGTCACGCCCTACCAGGGCCTCGACCACTTCGGATTGACGGTGTCGGGCATCGACGCCATCGCCGCTGACCTGAAGGCCAAAGGTGTCGAATTCACCAAGGAGCCGACCACGGTTCGCCTCGGCGTTCGGATCTGCTTCATCCGCGGCCCGCAGGGCGTTTCGATCGAATTGCTCGACCGCACGGTCTGATCCGGCGCACAAAAGCAAACGGCCTCGGCGAACTGCCGAGGCCGTTTGCTCGACCAGCGAGTGCGACTAGCGCTCGAAGATCACGGTGCGCCGCGCGGGGATCTTCCAGCCGAAGTGACGCTCATCCCTGGTGCGCGAACGCCCAGTAGAGTTCGCGCGCCTTGCGGTACAGCGGCCCGGGCTGCAACGCGCGCTCGCCGATCCGCGTGACCGGTAGAACCTTGGATGCGTTTCCGGTCGCGAAAATTTCGTCTGCGGTTTCCAGATCGCGATAACGCAGCACCATTTCGGTCACCTTGATCCCGGCGCCGCGCAGCAGCCCGATCACGCGCTGCCGCGTGATGCCGTTCAGAAACGTGCCGTTCGGGATCGGCGTGACCACCTCACCGTCCTTGGCGATGAACACGTTTGAATTCGCCAGTTCTGCGACGTTGCCCACCAGGTCGCACATCACGCAGTTGTCGAAGCCGCGCGAGCGCGCCTCCAACTGGGCGCGGGCATTGTTCGGATACAGGCAACCGGCCTTGGCATCGACCGGCGCGGTCTCGATGGTCGGACGCTTGAACGGCGACAGCGTGATCGAGAAGCCGTCCGGCTTGCGCAGCGGCGTGTCGTACAGCGACAGACACCAGCGGGTCGATTCGGGATCAGGCGGCATGGCCTGCGGACCGGGACGCTCGCCCCAGTACATCGGACGGATATAGAGCGGCGTTCCGGCATCGAACCTCTTGATGCCGTCCGCCATCAACTCCAGCCATTGCGCCTGCGGCACCATCGGATCGAGACCCATGGTCTTTGCCGAGGAATTGACGCGCGTGAAATGCAAGTCGGCATCCGGCGTGGTGCCCTCGAAGGCGCGCGCGCCGTCGAACACAGAAGACCCGAGCCAGATCGCGTGGGTGCGCACGCCCCACAGCGGGACGTTGCCCTCGTGCCATTCGCCCTCAAAGAACGTCCAGGTTTTAGACCAGGCCGCAGCCATCATTTTCTCCGTCGCAATTCCTTGGCCCCGACAATACGATGGCTGGCGCACTCAGAACTCATGAAAATTCGTCATCGGAGCCATCTTCATGCCGTTCGTGTTCGACGCCTACGGCACCTTGTTCAATGTTCACGCCGCCATCGCCCGCCACCGCGAGGCGGCAGGCCCCGATGCCGACCGGTTTTCCGATCTTTGGCGCACCAAGCAGCTCGAATACACATGGACCCATACGCTGGCCGGCCGCTACCAGGATTTCTGGACGCTCACCCAGGCCGCGCTCGACTTCTGCTTCGACCGTTTCCCGTCGGTGGACCGGGCGCTGCGGAGCAAGCTGCTCGATGCCTACATGAACCTCGACCCATTCCCGGACGCCCACGCCGTGCTGCGCGCACTCAAGGCGCGCGGACAACGGACCGCGATCCTCTCCAACGGGTCGCCTGCGATGCTGCAGGCGGCCGTCGCCACTTCGGGTCTTGGAGACGATCTGGACGCCATTCTCTCGGTCGATGGGCTTCGGCTCTACAAGCCGCGCCCCGAAGTCTATGCGCTGGTGACTGAAGCCCTTTCCGTCCAGCCGGCCGAGGTGGTGTTCGTGTCGTCGAACCGCTGGGACGTGATGGGGGCCGCGGCATTCGGTTTCCGCACCGCCTGGATCAACCGGGCGAACATGCCGGACGAATACGCGGGGCCACCCGCTCCCATTGTGCTCTCCGATTTGTCGGGTCTGCTCACCCGGGAATGGGCATAACGACGCTGGGACGGCGCTGGCTTGCGCTCCGCCCGGCTTGTAAATTCTTCTCCCATGAGAATCCGATTTCCGGTCCACTACGCAATCGTCGCCGCCATGCTGGCGTGTCTTTCGGCTCCGGCGGCCGCCGGGCCGATCGATGACGCAGTCGCCGCCCGGCTGAAGGGCGACAACGCGACGGCGCTGCGGATTTTGCAGCCGCTCGCCGAAAAGGGAGACGCTGCCGCCCAGTCCAATCTCGCCTTCATGCACGCCACCGGCCAGGGCGTGCCGATCAATCTCGCCGAGGCTGCGAAATGGTACCGGCGCGCCGCCGAACAGGGCCGCGCCAACGCGCAGTACAATCTCGCCCGCATGTCCGCCATCGGTCAGGGCATGCCGCAGAATATTCCGGAAGCGCTCAAGTGGTGGCGCGCCGCTGCCGAGCAGGGACATGCCGCCGCCCAGTACAATCTGGGACTGCTGTACGCCGAAGGCCGCGGCGTGGCGAAGGATCCGGCGGCCGCGGCAAAATGGTGGCGTGCCGCCGCCGATCAGGGCGATGGACCGGCCCAGTTCAATCTCGGCGTCGCTTACGCCGGCGGCCAGGGCGTGACGCAGAACGCGATGGAGGCGGCCAAGTGGTATCGTGCGGCAGCCGACCGCAACCACACCGCGGCGCAGGTCAATCTCGGGACGATGTACGAGCAGGGCCGCGGCGTCATTCAGAATGACATCCTGGCGTACCTGTGGCTCAACGTTGCCGCATCGAAAGGCGACAAGCTGGCGCTGAAAACCCGCGACGCTATCGCGCGGCGGATGAGCCCGGCGCATATCACCGAAGCGCAGAAGGCGACGCGCGAGTGGAAACCGGTGCTGGGTCCGGCGGTGTCGCAATAGCTGACGGAGAGCGGAGCGCCTGGCGAGCGCTGCTATTTCGGGGCGGCGTCGCTGCGGCACGACTGCGGCTGCGATCGCAGATCGTCCCAGAACCAGCCGCACTTGGTGCAGCCGCCGAGCGTGAGCCCGAGCGCGATCACGCCGGAAAGGATGGTCAGCCGCCTGAGCATAGGTTTAGGTCCCGCGTCCGGACTATAGGGAACGGCAAAAGCATTGACGACCCGTTAGGGCATCTGATGCCTGATTTCGGGCCAAACTCAGGCCGAAAGCGCGTCCAGGATGCGGGCCCAGCTCCGGATACCCTTGTGGAATGACTTCAGGTCGAACTTCTCGTTCGGCGAATGCACCCGGTCGTCGTCCAGCGCGAAACCGACCATGATGGAATCCATTCCCAGCACGCTCTTGAAATCGCCCACGATCGGGATCGAGCCGCCGGCACCGACGGTGACGGCGGTCTTGCCCCATTCGGCCTTTAGCGCCGAGCGCGTCTTGTTGAGCGCCGGGCTGTCAAAGGCCAGTTGAAGCGCTCGCGCGTTGCCGAAATTGCCGAATTCGACCGTGCAATCGACCGGAAGGCGATCCCGAACAAACTTGTGGAAGGCCTCGACGATCTTGTCGGGGTCTTGGTCGCCCACCAGACGGAATGAAACCTTCGCGGATGCCTTGGCCGGCAGAACGGTCTTTGCCCCCTCCCCGGTGTAGCCGCCGATGATGCCGTTGATCTCGGCGGTGGGACGCGTGGTGATCATCTCGATCAGCATTCGGTCCTTCTCGCCGGCCGGGACCTTGAGGCCTACCTGCCCCAAGAATTGCTCCGCGGTCAGGTTCAGCGCCGCTAGGTCGGCCTTGATGTCGGCCGGCAGATCCCTCACCCCGTCGTAGAAGCCCGGAATGGTCACCCGTCCCTGGTCGTCGTGCAGCGCCGCAAGAATCTTGCTCAGCACGCGGATCGGGTTTTGTGCCGCACCGCCGAACGAACCCGAATGCAGGTCACGATCCGCGCAAGTGAGCTTGACGTCCTCGTACACCAAGCCGCGCAGCGACGACGTGATGGCCGGCGTGTTCTGATCCCACATCGCGGTGTCGCACACGAGCGCGAGATCGAGTTTGAATTCGGCGGCATTGTCGCGCACGAAGCCGAAAAGATTTTTCGAGCCGCACTCTTCCTCGCCCTCGATCATCATGGTGACCGGCAGCGGCAATTTTCCGGTGACATTCTTGTAAGCGCGGCACGCCTCGATGAATGTCATCGCCTGGCCTTTGTCGTCGCAGGCGCCGCGCGCGACGATGATCTTGCGCCCGTCGGCCAGCGTGTCGATTTTCGGCTCGAACGGAGGCGCACTCCAAAGATCAAGCGGATCAACGGGTTGAACGTCGTAATGGCCGTAGAAAAGGATGTGCGGAGCGCCGTTCTTGGACCCTTGAAAACCCGCGCCGTTGCTGGATTTTCCGACCACCACCGGGTGACCTTCGGTGTCGCGCAGCCCGGCGTCGAACCCGATGCTTCTGAGATCGGCCGCGACGAATTCCGCAGCCTCTCGGCAATGCTTCTTGTAGGCCGGATCGGTCGAGATCGATTGAATGCGCAGCAGCGCGAACAGCCGGTCGAGACTTTTGTCGAGATCGGCATCGATGCGATCGAGCACCACGTTGAGATCACTCATGATGGCCTCCATGCGTTGCGCTGGAACGTAACGACCGTTGCAAAAATTTGAAAGTGTTCGCCGAAAAACTTGCGCGCGCGCCGCAACGCCGCGGCAACCATGGCGCATGCAACCTCGCGAAAGTCCTACAACTGTGCCCGTGTTGCAACATGTCGCGCTTGTGTTCCTCAGGCTTGATGCTAATGATTGTAGCAATCCGCCGACAGTGCGGTGAGAGGCGTGGGGCCATGGACGAGCTTGTCGATCGTCTCGTTGCGAATGTCGGGATCGATAAAGCGATCGCGGAAAAGTCTGTTGGAATCATTCTCGCCTTCCTTCTCAAGGAAGGCCCCACCGAAAAGGTTCAAGCCCTGATCGACCTGACGCCGGGCGCCGCGGCTGCGGTGGAGGCATCGCAGGGCGGCTTCGGCATCGGCGGTGTGATGGGTGTCGGGACCAAACTGATGGCGGCTGGGCTGGGTATGGGTCAGATACAGGGCGTCACGCGCGAAATCATTGCCTACTCGCGCGAAAAGGCCGGCGAGGACGCGGTCGGCGAGATCGTCGGCTCGATCCCCGGCCTCTCGCAGTTCATGTGACGGTTTGAGAGCACGTCCATGACCTACGCCATTGCCGATATCACCGTCATCGAGCCCGACGCTGCCGCCACCTTGAAGAAGGCCGGCATCCGGACCACGGCGAAGCTGCTCGAAACCGCCAAGAACGCCAGGGGACGCCGTCTGCTCGCGGAGGAGACCGGATTGCCGGAGAAAAATATTCTGAGCTGGGCCAATCTCTCGGACAAAATGCGCATCAAGGGCGTCGGCGAGGACTATGCCCACCTGCTGCAGGCGGCCGGCGTCGATACCGTCAAGGAATTGAAGTACCGCAACCCCGAGCGGCTCGCGAAGGCCATGGCCGAGGCCAATGCCAAGCGCAAGCTGGTCCGCGTCCTGCCCTCGGACGGAGCCGTATTGCGCTGGATCGAGCACGCCAAGAAGCTGCCGCAGAAAATCTCGTACTGACCGGCCTTCAATCGCCGTCACAGCCGGGCATCGCCGCCTGACGGGCGTCGGTAATCGGTGCGCTTGACACCCCCCGCTCAACCGCGCAAAGCGACCTGATGAATGTGGCCCGTCGGTCCTTCCCCGCGCCGGACGGCGTCGCGGGCAGCGCGGCGCCCGAGCCGCTGCGCCGGCTGCTGGCCGCCGGCCGTCCCATTGTGATGGGCATTCTCAACGTCACGCCGGATTCCTTCTCCGACGGCGGGCGGTTCCAGGATCCCGCGCGTGCCATCGCCCAGGCGCAGCGCATGGTGGAGGAAGGCGCGGACATCATCGACATCGGCGCCGAGTCCACCCGCCCGTACCCGGGCATGACCCCGGTGTCGGCCGACGAGGAACTGGCGCGGCTCAAACCGGTGTTGCCGCAGGTGGTCAAGCTCGGCGTTCCGGTTTCCATCGATACCATCAAGGCGGCGGTCGCCGCGTGGGCGCTCGGCCAGGGTGCCGCCATGCTCAACGACGTGTGGGGCCTGCAGCGCGATCCGGACATGGCGAAGTTCGCCGCTGCAAGCGGTGCGCCGATCGTTGTCATGCACAACCGCGACGAGGTGGACCCCTCGATCGACATCGTCGCCGATATGAAATCGTTTTTTGCCCGCTCGCTCGAGCTCGCAGCCGGAGCGGGCGTCGCCCGCGAGGCCATCGTGCTCGATCCCGGCATCGGCTTCGGCAAGACGCCGGAACAGAGCATGCAGTCCATCGCCCGGCTGGACGCCCTGCACGATTTCGGCCTGCCGATCCTGGTCGGGGCCTCGCGCAAGCGTTTCATAAACACTGTTGTTGCCACCGAGCCCGCCCAACGGATGCCCGGCTCGATCGCCGCACATCTGCTCGCGGTCGAAAACGGCGCCGCCATGGTCCGCGTCCACGACGTGGCGGAAACCGTCCAGGCGCTGCGGGTCGCCGCCGCCATCAGGGGAATGCAATGACCGACCAGGTTTTTGTCCGCGGGCTTGCGCTGCACGCCTACCACGGCGTGATGCCGCACGAAGCCAAGGTCGGCCAGACCTTCAAGCTCGATCTGACCCTCGACATCGACCTCAAGCCGGCCTCGCGCTCCGACAAGCTGGCCGACACGGTCGGCTACGATCAGGTGGTGGACGTCGCCAGCAAATCGTTCTGCGCCAAGCGCTACCGGCTGGTGGAGGCCGCGGCCGGCGCCGTCGCCGACGCGGTGCTGGCGCGGTTCGACAAGGTCAGCGCGGTGCGCGTCACCATCCACAAGCTTCACGCGCCGATCGCCGCCACCTTCGAGGATGTCGGCGTGACCATCCTGCGAACGCGAAATGGCTGACCGCCCCGCCGAGGCGCTGCTGGCGCTGGGCGGCAACGTCGGCGACGTCCGCGCCACGCTTGAGCAGGCCATCGCGAAGCTCTGCGACGGCAAGAACGTCAATCTCCTCACCCGCTCCTCCGATTATCTGACCCCGCCCTGGGGGATCACCGACCAGCCGCCGTTCGTGAACTGCGCCATCGCAGTCTCAACCACGCTGGAACCGCGGGCGCTGCTGAGCCGCGCCCAGGTGGTCGAGGCCTTGTTCGGCCGCGACCGCACCAAAGAGACCAAGTGGGGGCCGCGCACGCTCGACATCGATCTCCTCGTCTATGAGGACATCGTCATGACGACGCCGGAGCTGACCCTGCCCCACCCCCGTCTGCTCGAGCGAGCCTTTGTGCTGCTCCCGCTGGCCGACGTTGCGCCCGACCGGGTGATCGCCGGCCGCCGCGTCAAGGAGGCCCTCGCCAAGGTCCATTTGGCAGGCATCGTGAAACTGCCGCCGCGCTGACACGCGCTCAGCCGTGCCCGCCAAATGGCCGGCCTGCAATTCAGCCGCCCGCCGCCTCAAATACGAGCGATATCGACATTGGCGGCCAAGGGCGCGGCGTGGCATTTTGGGGCATGGCCGATGACACCTCCGGCGAGCTTCGGCTTGCCTCCGAATTTCCGCCCGCCACGCGCGACGACTGGCTCAAGCTGGTGCGCTTAGCGCTCAAAGACCGGCCGATCGAGCGGCTGACGTCCAAGACCTACGACGGCCTGCCAATCGAGCCGCTCTATCCCCGCGCGGAGAACGCGCAGCCGCTCGCGTCGCGCTCGGGGCCGTGGCAGGTGATGGCGCGCGCCGATCATCCCGATCCGGCAACTGCCAACGCACAGGCGCTGCACGATCTCGAAAACGGCGCGACCGGGCTCACGCTGGTGTTTCCCGGTGCGATCGGCAGCAACGGCTACGGTCTCGATGCTTCGGCTTCAGGTATCGCGAAACTGCTCGACGGCGTGTTCCTCGACGCCGGTGTTGCCATCGAGTTGCACACCGCGGAGTCCACCAAGGACGCCGCCGACCACATCGCCGCGCTGGTGACGAAGCGCGGACATGAGCCGGGCACGGTCGATGTCCGCTTCGGCCACGATCCGCTTGGCGCGCATCTGGCGGGCGGCGGTGCGCCGATCCCGTGGCGCGATCTTGCCCCGCGCTTTGCCGCGCATGTGGCTGCGCTCGCGAAGCAGGGCTACAAGAGCCCGCTCACCGCAGCCGATGGACGGATCGTCCATAACGCCGGCGGCTCGGAGGCGCAGGAGCTTGCCTACACGCTCGCCGTCGCGGTCGCATACCTTCGCGCGCTCGAAAGCGCGGGCGTGCCGCTCGCCGACGCACGCACCATGATCGGCTTCCGGCTCGCCGCCGACGCCGATCAGTTCCTGACCATCGCCAAATTCCGCGCGCTCCGCGTGCTGTGGGCGCGTGTCGAGCAGGCGTGCGGGCTCACGCCCAAGCCCGCGCTCGTGTCGGCGGAAACCGCGTGGCGGATGATGAGCCAGCGCGATCCGTGGACGAACATGCTGCGCGGAAGCATCGCGGCGTTCTCGGCGGGGATCGGCGGCGCCGACGCCATCGGCGTATTGCCCTTCACTGCCGCGCTCGGCCTGCCCGACCCGTTCGCGCGGCGGATCGCCCGCAACATCCAGCTCCTGCTGCTCGAAGAGTCCAACCTCTGGCGGGTCAGCGACCCTGCGGCCGGCTCCGGCGCCATCGAAGACCTGACCGGAAAGCTTGGAGCCGCGGCCTGGACCCTGTTCCAGGACATCGAGGCGGCCGGCGGCGCGCCCGCCGCGCTCGAAGCCGGATGGATCCAGGGCAAGGTCGCAGCCACACGCGCCGAGCACGAGAAGGCCGTGGCGCAGCGCCGTGACGTGCTGACCGGCACCAGCGACTATCCGCTGCTCAGCGAGACACCAGTCGAGGTTCTGAACGTCAAGCCGGCCGCTCCCGCATCCTATCCGGTCAACATCAAATACGCGCCGTTGCCTGCGATGCGCCTTGCCGAGCCGTTCGAGAAATTGCGTGACGCCTCCGACCGCGTTCTGGCAACGGCCGGGGCACGGCCAAAAATCTTCCTTGCCAATCTCGGCACCCCTGCCGAGTTCAACGCGCGCGCCACCTTCGCCAAGAACTTCTTCGAGGCCGGCGGCATCGAGACGGTGACCAACGACGGCTTCGCCAACGACGCCGACATGAGCCAGGCCTTCAAATCGTCCGGCGCGGCCGTCGCGTGCCTTTGCTCTTCGGACGACAGCTATGCCGCACGCGCGGCCGACGCCGCCAAGGCTCTCAAAGCAGCCGGCGCGACACACATCTATCTCGCCGGCCGGCCCAAGGAGCAGGATGCCTATAAGGCCGCAGGCGTCGGCAGCTTCATCTTCGCGGGCGGCGATGCGATCGCAGCGTTGAAGGCGGCGCACGCGGTCCTGGGTGTCTAGCGTCATGGTCCGCGCTCCGCATCCCGACCACGATACACCGCCTGACTGGACGCCGCCGCGAAGCCAGTCGGAATAGAAGCAGGCGCCGGCATCGTGATCTCGTGGAGCTTTTACTCAACGCAAACTATATGGCGCCGAGACTCGCCGGCGGAGTGGCCGCGGCGCTCGCCTTCGCCTACATCATGCGCAGGCGAAGCCCAGTCCGTTGGCAGGCAATGAACATCGTCGATCCTCGCGACGCCGATCTTCCGATCCACGCCCAGATTGCCAATCTGGAGTTCAAGCTCGCGTTCCTCTACGAGAAGCGCCAGACATTTCTCAAGAATGGCCGTCTCCTGAAACGCGGGATGTGGGTCATGCTGGTGGTCGCGGCAGTGCTCGTGCCGTGTCTCGCGATCAGCACGCAGCAGGATCCGGTCCCGGCACTGTTCATCGCGACAGTCCTGATCGGAACCATCGCTGCCGTGCTCTGGACATATCGCAACGAGACGTGGGAGGTGGACGCCTCCAACCAACTGCCGGGCTACAGCCGCTACACCTCGTATGTCGCGTTCGTCGAAGAATCTATCAAGGAACACGAGAAGCGGCTCGCCGAGTTGAAGGCGAAATCTTGATCGCGGCGCATACTTTCGCGTCACCGGGCCAATGGCGACGGACCGCGCGGCCCATGATATAATCGGGGTCATGAGCCGCATCCCGGATTTCGCCAAGGTGGATTTCGCGACGGCCCCGGCGGCTTCAACCGCCGGCGGCGAAAGCTGGCTGACGCCGGAGGGCATTCCGGTGAAGCCCGCCTATGGGCCGGACGACCTTGCGGGCATCGACTTCCTCGACACCTATCCCGGCATCGCGCCGTACCTGCGCGGCCCCTACCCGACCATGTACGTGACGCAGCCGTGGACCATCCGGCAGTACGCCGGCTTCTCCACCGCGGAGGATTCCAACGCGTTCTACCGCCGCAACCTGGCCGGCGGGCAGAAGGGCCTTTCGGTTGCGTTCGACCTCGCCACCCATCGCGGCTACGACAGCGATCACCCGCGCGTCTCGGGCGACGTCGGCATGGCGGGCGTCGCGATCGACTCGATCTACGACATGCGGACGCTGTTCTCCGGCATCCCGCTCGACCAGATGACCGTGTCGATGACCATGAACGGCGCAGTGCTGCCGATCATGGCGCTCTACATCGTCGCCGCCGAGGAGCAGGGCGTGCCGCCGGCCAAGCTCGCGGGCACGATCCAGAACGACATCCTCAAGGAGTTCATGGTCCGCAACACCTACATCTACCCGCCCGGACCTTCGCTGCGCATCATCTCGGACATTTTCGCCTACACCTCGCAGCACATGCCGAAGTTCAACTCGATCTCGATCTCCGGCTACCACATGCAGGAGGCGGGCGCGACGCAGGATCTGGAGCTCGCCTATACGCTCGCCGATGGCGTCGAGTACGTGCGCGCAGGCGTCGCGGCAGGCCTCGACATCGACAAGTTCGCGCCCCGCCTGTCGTTCTTCTGGGGCATCGGCATGAACTTCTTCATGGAGGTGGCGAAGATGCGCGCCGCGCGCCTCCTGTGGGCCAAGCTGATGAAGGAGTTCGAGCCGAAGGACGTGCGCTCGCTGTCGCTACGCGCCCATTGCCAGACCTCCGGCTGGTCGCTCGCGGCGCAGGACGTGTTCAACAATGTGGCGCGCACCTGCGTCGAGGCGATGGCGGCGACGCAAGGCCACACCCAGTCGCTGCACACCAACGCGCTCGACGAGGCGCTGGCGCTGCCCACCGACTTCTCCGCACGGATCGCGCGCAACACACAGATCGTGCTACAGCAGGAAAGCGGCACCACTCGCATCGCCGATCCGTGGGGCGGCTCGCACTACGTCGAACGTCTTACGCAGGAGATCGCCGCCAAGGCCTGGGCCCACATCCAGGAGGTCGAGGAGCTCGGCGGCATGGCGAAGGCCATCGAGGCCGGCATCCCGAAGCTGCGGATCGAAGAGGCCGCCGCGCGCACCCAGGCGCGCATCGACGCCGGCCAGCAGTCGGTGATCGGGGTCAACAAGTACCGCCCCGAAAACGAAGCGCAGATCGAGGTCCGCGCGGTCGATAATTCCGCGGTGCGCACGCTGCAGCTCGACAAGCTGGCCCGGCTGCGGCGCGAGCGCGATCCGGCCGCGCTGAAAACGGCGCTCGATGCGCTCACCCGTGGCGCCGGTGGCGGCAACGCCAACCTGCTGGCGCTTGCGGTGGACGCGGCACGCGCCAAGGCCACGGTCGGGGAGATTTCGTCGGCGCTGGAGCAAGTGTTCGGCCGGCATCGCGCCGAGATCAAATCGATCACCGGCGTGTTCAAGCGGGAGATGGGCATGTCGGATTCCATGGCTCGCGTGCAGAAGATGGTCGAGGCATTCGAGACCGGCGAAGGACGTAGGCCGCGCATCCTCGTCGCTAAGATCGGCCAGGACGGCCACGACCGCGGCCAGAAGGTGATTGCGTCCGCATTCGCGGACTTGGGCTTCGACGTCGACATCGGCCCGCTGTTTGCCACCCCCGCCGAGGCGGCGCGGCAGGCGATCGAGAACGACGTGCATATCCTCGGCGTGTCATCGCTCGCCGCCGCGCACCTGACGCTGGTGCCGGAGCTGAAGAGCGAACTGGAGAAGCAGGGCCGCGGCGACATCATGATCGTGGTCGGCGGCGTGGTGCCACAGCAGGATCACGCCACGCTGCTCAAGGGCGGCGCCGAGGCGATCTTCCCGCCCGGAACGGTGATCGCCGATGCCGCGGAATCGCTGCTGGTCAAGCTCAGCAAGCGGCTCGGCGAAGCGGCGGAATAGGCTGCCCGATGCGCTGGCGTGCAGGCCTCGCCGCGCTTCCTATGACGTGGATGCCTACGCCGCCGGTCCCTACACCGTGTTCGTGCCGTGGAGCGCGTTCCGGCCACTTCTATCGCCAGAAGGTGCCGGAATATTCGCAGGCGAACGTCCGAAGAAGGACGAGGAAGGACGAGGAAGGACGAGGAAGGACGAGGAGAAAACTAGCCGCGCCTAATTCAGCGCAGCCCACAAGAAGACCAGCATCGACGCAATGCCGAGCGCGGTCCGCCCGGCGTGCAATGTGCCCCATTTTTTAAGCAAAATCCGCGTCTGCGGTCCCGCGCCGTCCGGATCGGTCGCCTTGAGCTGGCGGTTGGTCGGCATGATGCAGACGAGCGTATAGGGCCAGTTCGCAACGAGAAATACAGCCCCGATCAACCAGAGCCACAGCCCGGTCTGCCACCAGGCCGCAAGCCCGAGCAGAAATCCGATGATGGCAAGCGAAGCCTGCATCAACGCCCCACGCTCGTAGGACGGCTTCCACTGTGTCAGTGCGGCACAATCATCGAGTTGCATGCGCGCGGGATGTTCCACCGCGCTGACGTAGAACGCGGCGCCAGCGAAAATCGCGGCGGTGATCAGCGCGAGTTGTCCGGTCAGCATCGTCGCACCTCGATCAGGAACAAACCCGCAGGCGCGCGAAGGTTCCTACCGCCCGCCGATGGTCTGCGGCGCAGCCTCGCCGCCCTTCTGATCGACCACCTTGCGCGCGTGCGTCATCACATGATCCGCGACGATCGCGTGCGCCTCCGCGGTCGGATGCACCGCGCCGCTATAGAGGCCGACGTAAACCGGCTGGATGATGTCGAACAGCGAGATGCCGGCCCGATGCGTGTTGGCGGTGAGGAAGGCATCGTTCGGCGTGCGGAACAGCCGCCATTTGGCGCCATAAGGCAGCGTGGCGTCCGGCGAATACGGCTTGAACGCATCCTCGGCGCGCGACAATCGCGGCATCGCCATGCTCATGCCGTCCGCAATGGCATTGCGCGGATTGCGGGCGCAGACGCCGCGCTTGGCGAATTTCGCATGATGATCGGTCACCAGCGTGAACCCGGTGCCGGCCCCGGTCGCCAGATTGGCGGAGCAGCCGGCGCGGCGGCCGTTGCTGGTGCATTCGAGCGTCTTCACGAAGTCCTTGAAGAACGCCGCGGTCTCCGCGACGCGCTCACGCGACAGCTTGAGATTGGGATGCACGTCCATGCCGAGCGTGGGCTGCACGCCGCAGGCGGCACCGGTTTCATCCTGATCGATCGGCTCGTAGGCGGTCTGGACCACCCGGCCGGGCTCGATGCCGAAGCCGTCGCGCATAGCGTCCTTGACCGCTTTCATGCGCTTGTCGAGTTGGGCGAGATAGACGCGCGACACGGCCGGCGAATATCGGATCTGGCCGCCGATCAGTCCTGCGATCGGTGCCAGGTCCGAAGCGCTTTCGGTCATGGAGTAGAGCGCGAGAGCACCGAAGCCGACGTCGTTGCCGCCGATCGAGAGCAGCGCGAGATCGATCGGCCGCTTGCGCTGCGAGGGCGGGCACCAGCGCTGCGAAACCTGACGCGTTTCGATGCCGGTGGAGCCGGACTTGTAGAACGGCAGGCTGTACGAACCTCCAGCCGTGCGGCCGGCGCTGCCGTCGCGGCAGATCAGGTCGCTCAACTGGTCGAACTGGGCGCGCACCGTGGGCTGGTCGCCTTCGCGCGACGCCATGTCGAGGAACAGGCCCTCGGTCACTTCGGCGCCGGAGCAGGCCAGCGACACGAGCGTGATGGACCGGTGGCGGTTCTCCAGCGCGAGTTGCAGGCCGACGCGGAACGGATAGCCATACTGCGAGCGGTGACAATCCGCGCTGAACCAGCGCGCGTTGCGCTGCTCGAACGCCGCCTTGAATTCGCGCGAGCCGGTGGCGTAGCTGAGGCCCTTCTCCTCATCCTCAAGCTTGCGCTTGGGCAGAACCTTCGGATCGTGCGCCTCGCCGAAGTTGGCGACCGCGTAATTCTCCGGCTGCTTCTTTTTGTTGGAGGCGACCTGCTCCATCCGCGGGTCGTAGTACATTTCGCGACTGGCGCTGAAGGTAACGGGGCGGTCAGGATTGCTTTCGCCAGAGGCAAAGCTGTCGCCGAGTGCCACGACGAACAGATCCTCCACCACGACCGTTTCGGTGAGTTCTTTGCCGTCCGGCAATTTCACCGCGACGGTCACGCCGGATTGCGCCTTGTCGAGCGAGAACGGCACGCGCGCAATGGTCAGTTTGGTCTTGCAGGCCTGCTTACGCGTCTCGGACTTGCCGCCCGGTTTGCGCGGCTGCCAATTCCAGATGCACTCGCCATCGGCGGGTTGCCCGAGACCGATGTTGACGGTGTGTGCGTCGGGCAGGATGTAGTCTTCCTTGGCCTTGCCCCAGGAGAACTGCCGCTCGCACTGCGCCGAGTAGCGCTTCGGGTTGCTGCCGGTTTCGTAACAGAGCGCGGCCACGGTCTGCGCGGCCCAGCCGAGACGCGACTGCTCGAACCGGGCGCGCCGGGTCGCGGCGCAGGTTGCGGGCGTCGAAGCATCCCGGCAATCCGGATCGTTGAGACGGCGTTCGGTGCGCCAGACCACATCGGCCGGCGGCTTGCCGGGCTCGCCGGCCACGGCTTTGTAGGCCGCCTCATGAAGAGCGAAGGATTTGACCGGCTTGAACAGCCGGAACGGGCTCTCGACCTCCCAGACCAAATCGGCGGCCTGTGCGGGAACCCCGCAAACTATTGAAAGAGCGAGAAAAACCCCTGACGACCCCAACAGAACGCGACGCATGGCTTCGCCGTCCTCCGCACGAATTAAGAGTACATTAACCGTTTGGTCGCCGCGACCCCGTCCCAGGTTCATGGCTAACAGGCGGGCGTGACGGAAAAGCCTCTGATTTATCTCCAATTTTAGCGATCAAGACTCTGGTCTAGTCTAACTAGTTAGACTAGAATTCAGACCATGAAACACGTCGGCATCTTCGACGCCAAGACCCATTTCTCCAGCCTTGTCGATGAGGTCGAGAAGGGTGGCGAGATCGTCATCACCCGTCACGGCAGGCCGGTGGCGCGGCTGGTGCGGGCGCCAAAGCCGGACGACAAGCTCAGCCCCGAAGCGGCAGAGAAGCGTCGGCAAGCGTTGAAGGAATTGCGCGAGATTGGCCAGCGGCTCGGGATTAATGCCACGCACGAAGAAATTAAGTCCTGGATCGCAGAGGGGCGGCGTTGATCGTTCTCGATGCGTCGGTGATGGTCGCCTGGCTATTGGGCGAACCATCCGTCGCGAGCGACACTGAACTGGACTCAGGCCTTCGCGACGATTCGATTATCGTTCCAAGCCATTGGCCCATCGAAATCAGCAATGCGCTTCGCACCCACCTCAAAGCCAATAGGTTGTCGGCCAGCGATTTTATTCAAATTATGACTCGGATCGACATGGTCACAATTCAGGTCGAACCTTCCATCCATCTTGATGAAATTGGTCCTCTCGCACAGTTCGCCCTCACGCATGAACTAACAACTTATGATGCAGCTTATGTGCAATTGGCGGCTCAACACAACGTGAAGCTCGCCACACTCGATCGCGCCATGCGAACCGCCGCCGCCAAATTGAACATCCCTCTCCTTCCCGCCTGAACCCGATGGCGCTTCCCAACCTTTCCACTCTCGCCCGCAGCGTTCGCGACGGCGAGCGCGCGACGCTGGCGCGCGCCATCACGCTGATCGAGAGCAAGCGCGCGGACCATCGCAAGCTGGCGCAGCAGCTCGTGCAGGAACTGCTACCACACACCGGCAACGCGGTTCGCGTCGGCATCACCGGCGCTCCGGGCGTCGGCAAGTCCACCACCATCGACACGCTCGGCACGCACCTGACGGCCAAGGGCCACAAGGTCGCAGTGCTCGCTGTCGATCCGTCCTCGACACGCACCGGCGGCTCGATCCTCGGCGACAAGACGCGGATGGCGCGGCTCGCGGTCGATCCCAACGCGTTCGTGCGGCCATCGCCGTCGTCGGGCACGCTTGGCGGCGTGGCCGCGAAGACCCGCGAGACCATGCTGATCTGCGAGGCCGCCGGCTACGACGTGATCCTGGTCGAGACCGTCGGCATCGGCCAGTCCGAAACCGCGGTTGCCGACATGTCGGATTTCTTTCTGGCACTGATGCTGCCGGGCGCCGGTGACGAACTGCAAGGCATCAAGAAGGGCGTGGTCGAACTCGCCGACATGATCGCTGTCAACAAGGCGGACGGCGACAACATCAAGCGCGCCCGGAATGCGGCGGCGGAGTATCGCGCGGCGCTGCACATCCTGATGCCGCGCTCGCCGAATTGGACGCCGCCGGTCGTCACCTATTCCGGATTGACCGGTGACGGCGTGCCGGGGCTGTGGGCCCAGGTGCTGCTCCATAAGGAGAAAATGCAGAAGTCGGGAGAACTAGCGGAAGTACGCAGGAAGCAGCAGGTGAAGTGGCTGTGGAGCATGCTCGAGGATCGCGTGTTCTCGCGCCTGCGATCCGACGCAGGGCTGCGCGCCAAGGTTCCGCAGATCGAAGCCGCCGTCGCCGACGGAAGGCTTTCCGCGACCCTCGCGGTGGACGAAATCGCCTCAGCGCTTGGCCTTTAAGAAACTGGATTCGCGACGAGTTCCAATTGGTTACTGCGGTTCACTTTTTGCTAAAGATTGCGCAACTACACTGTGTCATTCGACGCATGACCGCGCCTGCGAGTATCCATGGACGGCGAAAAGCGCAAAGACCACCGCCAGACGCTGAAGTACCCGGCCAAGCTCGACCTCGGCGACGGAACGCCTTTTATTTCCTGCATTCTGACGGACGTTTCGGCCTCCGGCGCGCGCGTCGCCGTGGAATTTCCCGATAAGATTCCCGACACCTTCTCGCTGCTGCTGGCGCCCGAGCACCAAGCACTGCGCCGGTGCAAGGTGATGTGGCGTGAAGACAATCAAATCGGCGTCGAATTTCTGAAAGCCCCGGCCGCCAAAGGCTGAACGGCCGCCATCAGCCTATAAAGGCTTCTCCCGCACCTTCTAGCGCCTTTCCACGATGTAACGCGCGTCACCATTGTCCCGCCCGCTTCCCGTTGCGGCACGTTTACGCCGTTAACCACACGCGTACGGCCGAAATCTGTATCGGCGCGATACAGATTTCATGGCCTGAGACTTGAAGTGTCCGATCCGAGTCAAACCGGAGCCGGACCATGGATATCGATCGCCGACGCCTCGTCGTCCTCTCCGCGCTGAGCGGTGCTGTGCCGGTCGCGGGTCTGGCGGCGCCGGCCAGTGCCGCGACACTTTCCACATTGGGCGTCGATGCCACCACGCTTGGCGTTCGCGCCGGTGGCGGCGCCGAGCAGACCAACATGCTGCAAGCGGCGATCGATCAGACCGCGGGGGCGCGGGTGCCGCTGGTGCTGGGCTCCGGCGATTATCGCGTCGGCTCGCTGCATCTGCCGACCGGCACACAGATCATCGGCGTGCGCGGGGCGACCAAACTCGTCTTCATCGGCGGCGCATCGATGCTGGTGGCGCGCGGCACCGACAACGTCACGCTCGCCGGCCTCGTCTTCGACGGCGCCGGCAAGCCGCTGCCCGAGGGCGGCGCGCTGGTCCAGGTCGTGCAGGCCAAGAGCTTCCGCATGATCGACTGCGAGGTCCGGCGCTCCACCCGCAACGGCATCGCGCTCGAAGCGGTCGAGGGCGCCATCACCGGCACCGTCGTATCCGGCGCCGAAGATGCCGCGATCTTCGCCCGGGACAGTCAGGGCCTGACCATCCAGAACAACATCGTCCGCGGTGCGGGCAACAACGGCATCCTGGTCTGGCGCGGCACCAAGGGCGACGACGGCACGCTGGTGATCGACAACCGCATCGAGGACGTCGCGGCCAAACGCGGCGGCTCGGGCCAGTACGGCAACGCCATCAATGTGTTCCGCGCCAACAACGTGATCGTGCGGGGCAACCGCATCAAGGGCGCGGCGTTCACCGGCGTTCGCGGCAACGCCGCCTCGAACCTACAGGTCACCGGCAACACCATCAGCGACGTCGGCGAGGTCGCGATCTATTCGGAGTTCGGGTTCGAGGGCGTCGTGATCGCCAACAACACAATCGATGGCGCTGCGCTCGGCATTTCGGTGACCAACTTCAACGAGGGCGGGCGGCTCGCGGTGGTGCAGGGCAATCTCATCCGCAATCTCAAGAACAAGCGTCCGGCCGGCACCGATCCGAACGATGCGGCGGGCGTCGGTATCGCGGTGGAGGCCGATGCGTCGGTGTCCGGCAACGTGATCGAGAACGCGCCGACCGCGGGCATCAACCTCGGCTGGGGCAAGTACCTGCGCGACGTCTCCGTGGTCGGCAATGTGGTTCGCACGGCAGGCTACGGCATCTCGGTTTCGGTGGCGGAGGGTGCTGGCACCGCGGTGATTGCCGGCAATCTGATTGCCGCCGCCTCCCGCGGCGCGATCGTCGGCATGGACTTCGCCAAGGCCGTCACCGGCGACCTTGTCAAGGAGCCGTCCCGCTTCGCGCAATTGCAGATCAGCGGCAACCGGGTGCGCTGAGCCGCCTCGCGCTGCCCGTTTTCGCCGTGCTAGAATCCGCCTGCAATTCAGAGGGGACGGAAATGCGGTGCGGGCGTGAGTGATCTTTCCGGCGCGAATATCATCCAGCAGATCAAGGCCGGCGGGGTCGAATTCGTCATTTCGGTCCCGGACATCACCACGGCGGCAGGCCTGCTGACGCCGCTGGAGACGATGGCAAGCCCACGGCTGGTCCGGGTCTGCAAGGAGGACGAAGGCATCGGCATCTGCGCGGGCCTGGCCCACGCCGGCAAGCGCGCGCTGCTTCTGATCCAGCAGACCGGCATGCTCGACTCCATCAACGCGATCCGCGGGGTCGCTGTCGAATACTCGCTTCCGATCTGCATGATGGTCGGCCTGCTCGAAAAAGAGCCGGACGTGCGCCCGCGCGAATCCAAGCGCTACGGCGTGCGGATCGTCGAACCGATCCTCGACGCCATGGGCATCGACTATCACGAGATCGAGGACGAGGCCGACGTGGCGAAGATCAAGCCCGCGATCGACGCGGCTTATGCGCAATCCAAGCCCGTCGTCCTGCTGATCGGCCGGAGACCTACGGCATCATGATGAACCATCGCAAATGCTTCGAGGCACTGGCGCGCCACATCGCCGCCGACGACATCGTTCTGCCGGTCTATTCCTCGGCGTTCGAATGGCTCGACGTGCGGCCCAGCGCGCTGAACTACACCGCGCACGGCGCGATGGGACTGGCCTCCTCGCATGGATTGGGCCTGGCGCTGGGGCGGCCCGACCGGCGGGTCATCGTGCTCGACGGCGACGGCAGCCTGCTGATGAACATCGGCACGCTGGTCACGGCAGCCGCGGCTGCGCCGAAGAACTTCTATCATTTCGTCTGTGAGAACGGCACTTACGAGGCGAACGGCGGCCACCCCATTCCCAACAAAGGCAAAGTGAACTTCGCCGCACTGGCGCGCGGCGCGGGCTACGGCAGCGTGCATGAGTTTTCCGACCTGCAGAACTTCGAGCAGCAGATCGGCGCGGTGCTGGCCGAGCCGGGGCCCGTGTTCGGCGTGCTCAAGGTCGAGCCGGCGCGGCCTCAGCAGCGCGATTACAACCGCATCCACGGCGCCGACGTGCGGCAGATGTTCAAGGAAGCGATCAAGGCAAGGTGACGCGGCAGATCGCTTGCCTCTGGCACAGTCTACACAGACGGACCTGCAAAAACGTATCGTAACGCGAGCCCAAGAAGCCAAACCAGCGCGCCCGCCCCTAAGAACAAATACAACACCACGGCACTGCGACCTTCCGGAAGCCGTGAAAATTTTGAGCTGTTGATTTTAACAAAGTAATCTAGAATCTCCGTGGGAGAGTAGCCCTCTTTCAAGGCGGCTTCGTATTCAAACTTGCGTGGTACATCATCACGCATTCTTGCCTCAAGTATCTGAAAATCACTCGCGCCTTGACTGCGTTCTTTTGTTATTCCAGTTGAATCAACGCCCTCGTAAAATACCCATCCAGTTGCAAACAGCCCAGCCGCCACTAAGCAAGCTGTCCAGTACAAAACCTTTCCCAAGCGCGACAACATCTCTAATTCCGTCTCACGGCCTGCTGAGCCCGCCTCACCACCGCGGGCGCGCCGCTACGTATCGCCCCAAATCTTATCACAGTCCGAGCGCGATAGCCGGTCCCGACCTTCCGGCCCGACGCGATCGCCAAGCGGTAGCCGCGACGGCGGCCTTCGGTCCATGCGCCCCGGCGCTCGACAAGAACCGGATTACCCATATTTAATTCGCGCCCGGCATGCCTTGCCACAGTTATGTCCCTCACCCATCTATATTCGACTGACATGATCCCCGCCGCGCCCTCCCGCCGCCGACGCTCACGCCGCAAGCCGATGATCCTGGCCTTTCTGGCGATTTTCCTGCTGCCCGTCTTCGCTGCGGCCGGCGCGCTGGCCTATCGCGGCGGCCCCACCCACTGGAGCCAGTGGGACCGCGCGGTGGTCAGTCAGATGCCGTCCGCCGCGGAACATCCCGAGGCACGCATCATCGTCATGGCCGGCCGCACCCGCGGCTGGAAAGGCGTCATCGCCGTTCATAGCTGGGTCGTATTCAAGGGCGAGAACGACCGGGCCTGGCGGCGCTATGACGTCGCCGGCTGGGGCAGCCCGGTGCGGCTGAACTGGTGGCCGCCCGACCTGTGGTTCGGCCAGCACGGCAAAACCGTGCTCGACATCAAGGGCGCGCAGGCCCAGGCGCTGATCCCGCGCGTCGATGCCGCCATCAAGGAATACCGCTACGCCAATTCCGGCGACTATCGGATCTGGCCCGGCCCCAACAGCAACACCTTCGTCGCGGCGGTGTTGCGCGCGATCCCGGAAACCGGAGCGACGCTGCCGCCGAATGCGATCGGCCGCGACTACCGGCCCTGGCCCTACGCGGGGCTCACCGACAGCGGCACCGGAGTCGAGGCCAATCTGTGGGGTGTGATCAGCGTCAAGCTCGGCTG
>JAKFYI010000047.1 GCA_021730985.1 Hyphomicrobiales bacterium
CCCTAACCCTCCCCCGCAAGCGGGGGAGGGGACCGGCCGGCATTCGGCGAGCGAGCGCACTCATCATCATCGCGCGCCCGCTTTCGCGGGGACGAGCGGTTGGTGTTTGACGCGCCGTCATCGCTTGCCTCGCGCCTGCGCCACCGCCTCGATCGCATCGACGATCGCGTGGTAGCCGGTGCAGCGGCAGTAGTTGCCGGAAATCTGCTCGCGGATCCGGTCGCGGCTCGGGACCGTGCCGTGGCTCAGCAGTTCCTGCGCCGTGAGCAGCATGCCCGGCGTGCAGAACCCGCATTGCAGCGCGTTGCGCTTCTCGAACGCGGCCTGCAGGTCGGCGATCTCGCCCCCGTCTGACACGCCTTCGATGGTTTCGACGCGCGCGCCGTCGCATTGCGCCGCCAGCATCAGGCAGCCGCGCACCACCACGCCATCGACCCGCACCGTACAGGCGCCGCAGACCCCATGCTCGCAGCCGACGTGGCTGCCGGTCAGCGCCAAATCCTCGCGCAGGAAATCGACCAGGCTCTTGCGGGCCTCCACGGTCTCCACGACGGCTTCGCCGTTGACTGTGAGAGCGATGTCGCAGGTGGGCGCGCTCACGATCGCGGCTCCGCAAGCTGCTTCACCACACGCCGCAGCAGCACGCCGGCCAAGTGCATCTTGGTTGCGGCGTCGGCCTGCACGTCGGCATGGGGATCGAGATCGCTGCCCAGCGCCTGCACCGCCGCCTCGATGTCGCCGTTCGCGACGGCCGCCTCCGCGCTCTTGGCCCGCAGCGGCGTCGCGCCGACGCCAAAGTAGGCGAGGCGCACATCGGCAAGCCCTTTGCCTCCCGCTCTGGCGCTCGCCGCCAGGCCCGCGATGGCGTAGTCGCCGTGGCGGCGGGCGAATTCGGCAAAGCCCGCGCGGGTGTCTTTCGTTGCCACCGGAATTCGGATTGCGGTGAGCAGGTCCGATGTCCCGAGCGCCGTCTCGAACAGGCCCTTGAAGAAGTCGTCGGCCTTCACGCTGCGCTTGCCGCCCGGTCCTGCGATTTCGATCTCGCCGTTCAGCGCCAGCAGGCAGGCCGGCAGCTCGGCCGCGGGATCGGCGAAGGCGATCGAGCCGCCGAGGGTGCCGCGGTTGCGGATCGCCGCGTGGCCGATGTGGGGGAGCGCGAGCGCGATCAGCGGCGCGTGTTTCGCAATGTCGGCGGAGCGCTCGGCCTCGACATGCCGGGTCAGCGCGCCGATGTGGACCTGCCCGTTGCCGACCGAAATTCCAGTGAGTGCGCCGATGCCGTTGATGTCGATCAGCAGCTTCGGCTGCGACAGCCGCATGTTCAGCGTCGCCATCAGGCTTTGCCCGCCGGCGAGCAATCGCGCATCGGTCTGGCCGAGCAGCTTGATCGCATCGTCGACCGACTTGGCCTTGGCATAGGCAAACGGCGCCGGCTTCACGCGAAAACCCTCCCGGACCACATTCTCTTTTTTCTTATTGTGTCCGGTAACCGGAAGCGGAGCAACACGCCCCGCGTCCATCGGCACTTTCCGTGTTAATCTGCCGCAGAAAAAGCAGCCCGGCGGAGCCCGATCATGAATGTGCAGTCGTCATCCCAGCCGACCGGCTCCCGCGAGCGTTCGCTGGACGAGGTGAAGGCCGAGCTGATGCGCCGCGCCGGACGCCTCAACCCGTTCGAGGACATTCGCCCTGAGGATGCGGAGCGGGTGATGAACGCGCTCACCAGCCTCGACAAGGATCATTGGGGCGAGGAGTGGAGCAAGCTCGGGCTGTCCTACGAGAAGAAAGGCGATGAGCGCTTAGCCGCAGGCGCGCCCGGTAAGGAACTGCTCGAGCTCTACATGCACGGCTTCGACGCCTGCCGGGTCGGCCGCTATCCGTCGCCGGTGTCGCCCGGCAAGCTCGCCGCCTATCACCATTCGCTGCGCATGTTCAGGAAAGCGGCCAAGCACTTCGAGCCGAAGCTCGAGATCGTCGAGATTCCGTTCGAAGGCAAGAAGCTGGTCGGCTATCTGCAACGGCCGCCCGGCGTCGCCAAGCCGCCTGTGGTGCTGCATTGGGGCGGCGTCGATGGCTGGAAGGAAGACCGGCTGCGTATTTCGAACGAGATCATGCACGCCGGGATGGCGTCGCTGATCGTCGATATGCCGGGCTCGGGCGAGAATCCGGTGTCGTACAGCGATCCGGCCGCGGAGCGGACCTATCTCGCCTGGATGGACTACATCAATCAGCGCACAGATATCGACGGCGCGCGGCTCGGCGTATGGGGCGGCAGCTTCGGCGCCTATTGGGCGGCGCGACTTGCGTATGTCGCCCGCGACCGCATCAAGGGCGCGGTGTTCCACGGCGGCAACATCCACTACGGCTTCCAGAAGGAATGGCTGGTGCCGGCCTTCACCACCGGCGGCGCCACATATCTGTTCGGCGCGCAGAGCCTGCTTGACGCGCGCGGCCGTGCGATGGGCACGAAGACGATGGAAGAATTTCTGGAGATCGCGCCGCGCTTCTCGCTCAAGACGATGGGCCTGCTCGACCAGCCGTCGGCGCCGATCCTCGGCGTCAACGGCAAGCTCGACGATCAGGCGCCGGTTGCCGACATCTATCTTCTGATGGAGCACGGCAGCCCGAAGTCGGCGCGGGTTTATGCGGACGGCCACCACATGGGCCGCACGCCGGGCCAGCCGGCGGATCACATCGCGGTGACGATCGTTCAGTGGCTGAAGGAGCAGTTGGCGCGATAGGGCACCTTCGAGACCGCTCGCAAAGAACTCAAGGTCTTAGAACTAAAATGAATGAAGAAGCGCCTTAGCGTGCATTGCCTCGGTCGATGAGCGCGCCGCAGAGGTCCGGGCTATCAAAGCAAGCCAATTGTGCCGATACCAATTATGAGTGAACCCGATGCGGAATTATTATCGGGCGGCCGAGAGGTTGCTCAGAGGATGCTCCAAGCTTGCCCGTACATCGTTAAAAGCCTAGCAATGACTAAGGCTAGAGTACGAGATCAACCAGTTGGGAAACATGAAATCAATTTTTTCATTGGCGCTACTGACATTTGCGGTTTCGCCGGTCGCATTTGCAGCGGATATTCCGGCACCTTCTCCAATGCCCCGTGTGGCGGTGGCCGCTCCTCTGTATGACTGGTCGGGCGCCTATGTCGGCGGCGCGCTCGGCTGGGCGAACAACTCCAATCGGTTTGCAGGTGGCGCGGCGATTCCCCCGCTGGGCGTGGGCGGTGCGGTTGTGTTCCCGACCATCACCAAGGACGGCATCACCGGCTCGTTTCTTGTCGGCTACAATCATCAATTCAATCAATTCGTTGTGGGCGTGGAGGGCGACGTCGGTTACCGGATGGTGGGGGAGAAGCGCTACAATCAGGTGTGGGGCGACTTCCTGACAGCCCATACGAACTGGGGCGGCTCTATCCGCGGCCGGTTCGGTTACGCGTTTGATCGCGCTCTGCTCTACACAACCGGCGGCGTGGCATTTCAGGCCGCCAAGGCAACCTATGGCGGCTTCTGGGGCTCCATCGGGTTGGGCGACAGCGTGCGCTGGGGCTGGACGCTGGGCGCCGGCATCGAATACGCGTTCGCCAAGCATTGGATCGCCGGTGTGGAGTATCGCTACACCGACCTCGGCACCGACACATACACATGGCCGGCAGGGTTTACTCACAATCTCGGGGTGGCCGGACTTTCTCAGTCGTCCACTTCAAACCAAGTTACGGGCCGTCTTAGTTATAAATTTCAATAAGCACGAGGCTCACCTGGCGCTGAGGTGTTCATCACTTCGAAGTGTCATTTGAATACGGCCCCTGAAGGTAAGGTCAGAAGCGGTAACATAACCGTAGACAATGCAGAGCCATGCAAGTGAAGGTATCTGAACGCTGCCAACAACTCGAAAAAATTGCACCTTCATAGAGGATGACAAGATGTCCGTACTTTCGCTACTCCGTCAGAGGTCGATAGGCTTCTGCTTGGCTGCGCTGGCCGTAGTGTTGGTAATGCTCGCTTCTGCGGTCGCGCAAGCTCAGGACGCCAGCAAGGTCCTGAAATCGATGACCGACTATGTGTCGAGTCAGAAAAGCATTTCGCTCACCTACGACACCGACGTCGAGGTCATGACCAGCGAATTGCAAAAGGTTCAGTTCGCAAGCTCCGGTCAGATGCTGTTGAGCCGTCCGGACAAGGTCCGCGCCAGTCGGATCGGCGGTTATGCCGACGTCGAACTCAACTTCGATGGTAAGACGCTGACGGTGCTCGGCAAGAATCTCAATGCGTATACGCAGGCCGAAGCGCCCGGATCGGTCGACCAATTGGTCGCCCGGCTGAGGAGCGATTTCGGAATAGCGGTGCCGGGGGCCGATTTGCTGTTGTCGCGCGCCTACGATGAACTAATGGCTGAAGTGCTCGAAGCCAAGCACATCGGCCGCGGCGTGATCGACGGCGTTGAATGCGAGCATCTTGCTTTTCGGAACCACGATGTCGATTGGCAGCTCTGGGTGGAGGTCGGAGCGCGCCCGATCCCGCGCAAGTATGTGATCACCAGCAAGATGGTGACCGGTGCGCCACAGTACACGCTTCGCATTAAGGACTGGAGGACCGACACCCAAGTCGCCGCCGATGCCTTTACATTCAAGCCGGCCGCCGATGCCAAAAAGGTAGACATCTCTGCCTTGGCAAACATCGACGAGATTCCACACGGTGTTGCACCAGGAGCAAAGAAATGACCATGAAGATCAGAATGCTGAAGATCGCTTTGGCGACTGTTGCCGGCGCAGGCGTGCTTTTCATCAGCGAAAAAGCCACGTCCCCCAACGGCCCGCTGGTTACTGAAGCTTCGGCCGTCATCGGTCGCCCGCTCACGCCGGTGAGCTATGCGGGCGTCGCGCGACGCACGACGGCTCGCGCTTATGGTGCTGCTGTTGTGGCGCCGGTTTACGCCGCGCCGGTCTACGTGGCGCCGGTCTACGCGCCGGCGTGCGTCCAGGTGGTCAATGCCTATGGGCAGATCACGACCGTTTGCCGGTAATGACGCTCGGGGGCGGACAGCGTATCTAAATCAGCACGGGGCCGCGGGGACGAGCGGGCCGCGACCGTTGCTATCCCTGCACGCGCTTCACGATGTCGAGCGCGCGCCGCAGCAGCGTCATCGAAGCTTCCAGCGTGCGGAACGCCGCGTGCGCGGACAGCGTGGTGGTTTCGATGATCGCCAGCGGATTGTCGGACTTCAACGGCTCGACGTGGAACACGTCGCAGCCGGCGTGCCGGATATGGCCGGTGCGCAATGCGTCAACCAGCGCCGCCTCGTCAACCAATGCGCCGCGCGCCGTATTGACCAGAATGACGCCGGGCTTCATGCGCGCGATCCGCTTGGCATTGAGGAAGCCGCGGGTCTCGTCGCTGAGCGTCAGGTTGAGCGAGACGACGTCGGACTTCGCGAGCAACGCGTCGAGTTCAACCATCGTCACGCCCGCGCTCTCGCGCGGCGTGCGGTTCCAGGCCATCACCTCCATGCCGATGCCGCGGGCGATCCGCGCCACTTCCGCGCCGATGCCGCCAAGCCCGATAATGCCGAGCGTCTTGCCGTGGAGTTGCATGCCTTCACGCGGCCGCCAGACGCCGCCGCGGGTCTCGCGATCCATGCGGCTGAGATCGCGGGCGCAGGCGAACATCAGCGCGATGGTGTGCTCGGCCACGGCGGTGTCGCCGTAGCCCTTGATGGTGTGGACCTTGACGCCGAGCGCCTCGAGTTCGGCCACATTCATGTAGCTGGCGGCGCCGGTGCCGAGGAACACGACGTGCTTGAGGCTCTTGCACTGCCGCACCAGGTCGGTCGGCATGTAGGAATGGTCGTCAATCGCGATCTCGTGGTCGCCGACCACGCGCGGCAGTTCCTCCTTGGTGAACGGCGCGGTGTTGACCGTCACCGGCGGATCGTCGGGCCGCAGCACACGCTGCCACACGGAGCCAAGCTGCTGGTTGCAGTCGATGAAGATCGTCTTCATTTGCCCTCTGGCGGTCATGCCCCAATGATGGCGGGCACCTGTGAACAGCGCACTTTGTGGGATTGCCGGATCGCCCGGTCAAGCCGGACAGGGCGGCGGCAATTGGCATGGCGGTTTGCCGCCACGTATTGTACGACGGACAGCCCTGCAACCGAGGAGCAAGGATGCATTTCGCCAGCTATAACGTGCGCTGCCGGGCCAGTTACGGGGTTGTCGTCGGCAATGGGGTCGCCGATCTGCGCCCCAGGCTTTCGCCCCGCTATCCCACGTTGCTCGATGTGCTGCGCGCCGGTGCGCTGGACGAGGTGATGGCGGGGGCGACCGGCGTGCGAGCCGATTTCCCGCTCACCGAAGTGGAATTGCTCGCTCCGGTTCCAGGCGGCGAGAAGATTCTCTGCATCGGCGTGAATTACGCCAACCGCGGCGCCGAACTGGCCAGCGCCGGCGGCAACGAGGACGCGAAATATCCGAGCATGTTCTTCAAGCCGCCGAACGGGCTGGTGGGACACAATTCGCCGATCATGCGGCCGCCGGAATCCGAACAACTCGAATACGAGGGCGAGATCGCGCTGGTGATCGGCAAGACCGCGCGGCGGGTGTCCAAGGAGCAGGCGCTGAGCCATGTGGCGGGCATCACGCTGGCCAACGAAGGCACCATCCGCGACTGGATCAAGCATGGCCGCTTCAACGTCACGCAAGGCAAGAGCTGGGATGCCAGCGGCAGCATCGGGCCGTGGATGACCACCGGCGTCGATTTGACCAAGCCGCTCCACATCGTCTGCAAGATCAACGGCGAGGTGACGCAGGACGACACCACGGCGAGCATGATCTTCGGCTTTGCCGACATCATCTCTTATGTCTCGACCTTCATGACGCTCAAGCCGGGCGACGTCATCCTGACGGGCACGCCGACCAAGCTCGGTCAGGCCGAAGGCGGACGAAAATGGCTGAAGGCCGGCGACGTGTTCGAGATGACCGTGCCGGAGGTCGGCACGCTGCGAAATCAAGTGATCGACGAAAAACTCTAATCTGAAATTTTTGGGGAGAACTGAAATGCCTGGCGAGTTTCAAGGAAAAGTCGTTGTCGTCACCGGCGGCAGCCGCGGCATCGGCCGCGAGATTGCGTGTGCGTTCGCGGCGCAGGGCGCGCAAACGGTGCTGGCATCGTCTTCGGGGAAGAACCTCGAAGCGGCCGCGAAGATCGTTGCCGCGGCCGGCGGGCCTGCTCCGCTGACGGTCGAGTCCGATCTGAAGACACTCGAAGGCTGCCAGAAGCTGTTGGACGCGGTGCAGGACAAGTTCAAGCGCTGCGACATTCTGGTGAACTCGGCGGGCGCGACGCGCGCCGGCAACTTCCCAGATCTGCCGGACAGCGCCTGGATGGACGGCTACGCACTGAAGTTCTTTGCCTGCGTTCGCATGTGCCGCCTGCTGTGGCCGATGCTGAAGACCGCGCAGGGCCATGTCGTCAACATCAGCGGCGGCGGCGCTCGCTCGCCGGGCGCCGATTTCACCATTGGCGGCTCGGTCAATGCGGCGATGGGCAACTTCTCCAAGGGCCTGTCGCAACTCGGCAAGAAGGATGGCGTCAACGTCAACGTGATCCATCCCGGCGCGACCGTGACCGAGCGGTTTCATGAGCTGATCGAGATGCGGGTCAAGGCGTCCGGCAAGTCGGCCGAGGAGTTGCGCGAGGAAGCCACCAAAAAAGATGGTATCCGCCGGCTCGGCCAGCCCGAAGACATTTCGGCGCTCACGCTGTTCCTTTGCTCGGAGAAAGCACGTCACATTCAGGGCACCGCGATCGCGGTCGATGGCGGCGCCACCGCCGGATACTATTGATCTGCTATGGCTGACGCCGTCCGCGCCGCCTGCGTCATCGGCCGGCCGGTTGCGCATTCCCGCTCGCCGCTGATCCACGGCTACTGGATCGGGCAGCACAAGCTCGCGGCGGATTACCGCCGCGAGGCGCTGGAGCCGGAGGCGGTCGCGGATTTTCTCGCCAGCCTCGCGGCGCGTGGCTACGTCGGCTGCAACGTCACGCTGCCGCACAAGGAAGCCGCACTCGCGGCGTCCGAGCCGGACGATCGTGCGCGCGCGGTTGGCGCGGCCAACACGCTGTGGCTCGACCGGGGCCGCCTTCTTTCCACCAACACCGACGTCGAAGGGTTTACGAACAATCTGGATGCGGCGGTGCTGGACTGGGACCGCAGGTCTGGCGAAGCCGTGGTGCTTGGCGCCGGCGGCTCCGCGCGCGCGGTGGTGTACGGGCTGGTCGAGCGCGGCTTTGCGCGCATCCACGTCGTCAACCGCACCTTCGATCGCGCCCAGGCGCTGCGCGACCGGTTCGGTTCTGCGGTGCAGCCGGCCAACTGGCCGGCGCTGCCCCGTCTGCTCACGCGCGCCGGCCTGCTGGTCAACACCACGCTGCTCGGCATGACCGGCCAGGCGCGGCTCGAAATCGACCTCGCCCCGCTGCCTCCCGAGGCGGTGGTGGCCGATCTGGTCTATGCCCCGCTGGAGACCGAACTTCTCGCCGCTGCCCGCGCCCGCGGCCTCGCCACCGCGGACGGCCTCGGCATGCTGCTGCATCAGGCGGTTCGCGGCTTTTCCCTGTGGTTCGGGGTGCGTCCCGCCGTGACGGCGGAACTGCGCGCCCTGATAGAGGCTGATCTTACGCGGCCGAAGGAATAAGGTTCGCGCGGCGGGGGTTCTCAGATTAGGGCGGCTCCGATTGCCGCCTCCAGGGAGGACAATATGCAAACCGTGTCACGGCACATCTTTGGCGCTACGGCGCTCGCGCTGATCGTTGCGACTTCGACCGTTTGGGCGCAGCAGGCTCCGCCGTTGCGGGTGCGCGGCACCATCGAAAAGGTGGACGGCGACACGCTCACGGTGAAGACGCGCGCCGGCGAAACCACCACCGTCAAATTGGCCGCCGACGCCCGCGTCGCCGCTATGACAAAGGCCACGCTCGCCGACATCAAGACCGGCGCGTTCATCGGTGTCACCGCGATGCCGCAGCCGGACGGCAGCCAGAAGGCAATCGGGATTCACATCTTCATGGAGTCGCAGAAGGGCGTGGTGGCCGACCGCCATTTCCCGTGGGACCGCGAGCCCGGCAGCACCATGACCAACGCCAACGTCGACACCATGGTGTCCGGCGTGGACGGCCAGACCGTCACCGTCAAATACAAGGAAGGTGAGAAGAAGGTCATCATCTCGCCCACCACGCCGATCGTCGCGATGGCGCCCGGAAGCAAGGCGGACCTCAAGCCGGGCGCGCAGTTCATCATCATGGCGGCGCAAAAGCAGCCGGACGGCACGCTGGTGGCGCCGGCGATCAACGTCGGCCGCGATGGCGCGGCGCCGCCGATGTAGCCTCGCCGGGCTTCTCCGTTCCGGCTAACATGCGCGCCGCCACGCCGTGACGGCGCGCCGATCTTTCAGGGAGGATTGTATGAAGGCGATTTTGGGAATTCTGGGCGGCGCGGCGCTGGCGGTGCTCGCCGTATCGCCGGGCTTCGCGCAGCAGGCGCAGACCCAGCGCGTCATGGGCTCCATCGTCGGCATCGATGGTTCTGTGATGGCGGTGAAAACCAGCGCCGGCGAGGTAAAGGTCAGCCTGGCGGACAAGCTTGCGGTGTTCGGCGTCGCCAAGGCGACGCTCGCCGACCTCAAATCCGGTGCGTTCGTCGGTGTCGGCGCCATGCCGCAACCCGACGGCAGCCAGAAGGCGATCCGCGTCATGATCTTCGCCGAGAGCCAGCGCGGCACCGGCGAGGGCCATCGGCCGTGGGTGCAGCCCGGCAGCACCATGACCAACGCCACCATCGACACGACCGTGGGCAGCGTGGACGGCCAGACGCTCACGGTGAAGTACAAGGACGGTGAGAAGAAGATCATCGTGCCGCCCGAGCTGGCGATTCAGCAGTACGTCGTCGGTGACCGGAACGAACTGAAGCCGGGCGCCGCGATTCTGATCACCGCCGCCACCAAGAAGCCGGATGGGACGCTGGAGACCAACCGGGTGAACGTCGGCCGTGACGGGGTCGTGCCGAACTGACGGCTGTCCATTTGCGAGTCATTTAGGCGGCGGCCTGCCCAGGCCGCCGCCTATTTTTTCATCATCAAGATACGGTTTCGGGCAAGTGCCCAAGCGGCGGGCGGCTTTGATGCCGCTTGCATGCACGTTCCAGCGAAAATTCGTGCACTTTCGCCGCGGTTGAAAACTTCGACGTTGGCACGCCCATTGCTAATTCGTTAACGCCGGGCCGGGCCGGGCTGCGGCGTAACGATGGAGCGCGCCTGATGTCCATGTTTGATAATCCGTTCGATCCGAAGCGCCGTTTGAGCCCGTCCGGCTGCGCTTGCGGACGCCATATCAATGACGCCGAGCATGCGCGTGACGCGCAGGCGCAGTTGCAGTGCGCGCCGGTGGAAGCCCAGACCGAGGACAAGCGCTACGAGGGCGTGGTCGCCTCGGCGGTGATGCGCGCGGTGTTCCCGCAGGATGCGGCGCGGCGCGCCTTCCTCAAGTCGGTCGGCGCCTCGACCGCGCTGGCCGCGATCTCGCAGTTCTTCCCGCTGACCACCGCGACCGAGGTGTTCGCGCAAGGCGCGCCGCTCGAGAAGAAGGATCTCAAGGTCGGCTTTATTCCCATCACCTGCGCCACGCCGATCATCATGGCGCATCCGATGGGCTTCTACACCAAGCACGGCCTCAACGTCGAAGTGATCAAGACCGCCGGCTGGGCGGTGATCCGCGATAAGACGCTGAACAAGGAATACGACGCCGCCCACATGCTGTCGCCGATGCCGATCGCCATTACGCTCGGCGTCGGCTCCAACGCGATCCCGTATGCGGCGCCTGCGATCGAAAACATCAACGGCCAGGCCATCACGCTGTCGATCAAGCACAAGGACAAGCGCGATCCGAAGTCCTGGAAGGGCTTCAAGTTCGCGGTGCCGTTCGACTTCTCCATGCACAACTACCTGCTGCGCTACTACCTCGCGGAGCACGGCCTCGACCCCGACCAGGACGTGCAGATCCGCGCGGTGCCGCCGCCGGAAATGGTCGCCAACCTGCGCGCCGACAACATCGACGGCTTCCTCGGTCCCGATCCGATGAACCAGCGCGCCGTCTATGACGGCGTGGGCTTCATCCACGTCCTGTCGAAGGATTTGTGGGAAGGGCATCCCTGCTGCGTGTTCGCGGCCTCAAGGGAGTTCATCGCGCAGTCGCCGAACACCTACGCGGCGCTGCTCAAGTCGATCATCGACGCCACCGCGTTCGCCAGCAAGGCCGAGAACCGCAAGCAGATTGCGGAAGCAATCGCGCCCGCGGCCTACATCAACCAGCCGGTCACGGTGCTGGAGCAGATCCTGACCGGCACGTTCGCCGACGGTCTCGGCAGCGTGCAGAAGGTGCCGAACCGCGTCGACTTCGATCCGTTCCCGTGGGAATCGTTCGCGGTGTGGATCATGACGCAGATGAAGCGCTGGGGTCAGATCAAGGGCGAGGTGGACTACGCCAACGTCGCCAAACAGGTGTATCTCGCCACCGATACGACGCGACTGATGAAAGAGGTCGGGCTGACGCCGCCGGCTGCCACCACCAAGTCGTTCTCGGTGATGGGCAAGATGTTCGATCCGTCGAAGCCCGAGGAGTACATCAAGAGCTTCGCGATCAAGAAGACCTGACCGGCGCGCGAAGCGCGCCGCCATCTGAAGAAACCGCCGGGGTTTTGGATGTTGAGATCATTGCCATTGCGCGCGGCCGCGCTTTCGGTCGTCGTGTTCTTCACGTTTATGCTGGCATGGCATCTGGCCGTGCGCGGCACCACGGCCGTCCAGCAGATGGACCCGGAGTACGCCAAGCTGATGGGCGTGACGGCGACCCACGGCAAATCGGCGATGCCCGGTCCGCTCGATGTGGCCGCAACACTTTGGGGCCACCTCAAGCGGCCGTTCTACGACAACGGTCCGAACGACAAGGGCCTCGGCATCCAGCTCGGCTATTCGATTGCGCGCGTCGCCATCGGATACTTCCTGGCCGTCATTGTCGCGATCCCGATCGGCTTTTTGATCGGCATGTCGCCGCTGATGAGCCGCGCGCTCGATCCGTTCATCCAGGTGCTGAAGCCGATCTCGCCGCTCGCCTGGATGCCGCTCGCGCTCTACACCATCAAGGACTCCAGCCTGTCGGCGATTTTCGTGATCTTCATCTGCTCGCTGTGGCCGATGATGATCAACACCGCGTTCGGCGTGTCGGCGGTTCGCAAGGAATGGCTCAACGTTGCGCGCACGCTCGAGGTCGGCACGTTCCGCCGCGCCTTCACGGTGATCCTGCCGGCGGCGGCTCCCACCATCGTCACCGGCATGCGGATCTCGATCGGCATCGCCTGGCTGGTGATCGTCGCCGCCGAGATGCTGGTCGGCGGAACGGGTATTGGTTACTTCGTCTGGAACGAATGGAACAATTTATCCATCACAAATGTAATCAACGCGATCTTGCTGATCGGATTGGTGGGGATGCTGCTCGACCAGATCCTGGCGCGGTTCGCGCGGCTCGTGACGTTCCCGGAGTAATGCCATGAGCGACAAATTCATCTCGCTCGAGGGCATCGCCAAGCGCTACCCGGCGCCGGGCGGCTTAACCACCACCATCTTCGAGAACCTGTGGCTCTCGATGAACCGCGGCGAGTTCACCTGCGTGATCGGCCACTCCGGCTGCGGCAAGACCACCGTGCTCAACATCCTGGCCGGCCTCGACACCCCCTCGGAGGGCGCGGTGATCGTCGACAATCTCGCGATCGACGGCCCAAGCCTCGACCGCGCTGTGATCTTCCAGGGTCATTCGCTGCTGCCGTGGCGCACCGTGATGGGCAACGTCAGCTACGCGGTGTCGTCGAAGTGGCGGCGCTGGAGCAGCGCGCAAGTCCGCGCCCAGGCGCAGAAGTTCATCGATCTGGTCGGCCTCACCGGCTCCGAGCACAAGCACCCGTCCGAACTCTCCGGCGGCATGAAGCAGCGCGTCGGCATCGCGCGCGCGCTGTCGATCCAGCCCAAGATGATGCTGATGGACGAGCCGTTCTCCGCGCTCGATGCGCTCACGCGCGGCACGTTGCAGGACGAGGTGCGCCGCATCTGCCAGGAGACCGGCCAGACCACCTTCATGATCACCCACGACGTCGACGAGGCGATCTATCTCGCCGACAACATCGTGCTGATGACCAACGGGCCGGGCGCGGTGCTGGCCGAGGTGGTGGTGAACCCGCTGCCGAAGGACCGCAAGCGCACCGAGGTGCACAAGCACCCGCTGTACTACGCGGTGCGCAACCACATCGTCGATTTCCTGGTGTCGCGCTCGCGCACCTTCGTCGAGCAGACGCCGGGCTTCGATCCGCGCCATGTGCCGCTGGTGCGTCCGGGCCTCGACGAGCCGCCGCCGGAGCCCGACTCCACCGTCGTGCGGCTGGCGAGCCGCGGGCATTGAGCGACGTGATGATTTTGACTCAGACCGCGCGGCATACTCCGTCACCTCCCCCCTTGCGGGGGAGGTCGACCGGCCCGCAAGTGCGTCCACGCGCGTCTGCGATGCGCTATGGGCCGGTCGGGAGGGGGGTGGTCACCGTCGCATCCGCAGCGACCCCCCACCCCAACCCTCCCCCGCAAGGGGGGAGGGAGTCCGGCTGCCGCCGCGGCACCGTTGCGATTCAACTCTGACAACCACGCTGGGAGAACGACCATGAAGCGCTCCGACCTCACCGAAAAGCTGCTCGACATCAAGCGCGAGAAGGGCCTCACCTGGAAGCACATCTGCGAGCAGATCGGCGGCATGTCGCCGGTGATGATCACGGGCGCGCTGCTCGGCAACCACAAGCTGACCAAGCCGCAGGCGGCGGCCGCGGCCAAGCTGTTCGGGCTGAGCAAGACCGAGCAGGCCATGCTCAACGAGGTGCCGAACCGCGGCGCTGGCAACGCGATGCCGCCGACCGATCCGCTGATCTACCGGTTCTACGAGCTGGTGCTGGTCAACGGGCCGGCGTGGAAGGAGCTGATCCAGGAGGAGTTCGGCGACGGCATCATGTCGGCGATCGACTTCGACATGACGATGGAGCGGGTGGCCGATCCGAAGGGCGACCGCGTCAAGATCGGCATGACCGGCAAGTTCCTGCCGTTCAAGTACTACGGCGCGACGGGGAATGCGCAGCAGTATGGGTATAAGGAGGAGTAGGGGGGCGGCACTGTCGTCGCTTCACCCTCGGCGTCATGCCCGGGCTTGACCCGGGCATCCGCGTCTTTTGCGCGACGCGGGTTGCTGTGCCCTCTCCCGCTTGCGGGGGAGGGCGGCCGCAGCGGGACGGCGATGGAAATGGGGAGGGGGCGTGACACAAACGGCCCCCTCCGATTCGAGCTTGTGACGCCGGCCCCGGCTGCTCTCCCCCGCAAGCGGGAGAGGGCGCATTCATTGGCACCGGGCGCGTGATCGCCGCAGACCGCACCCTCACCGATACACCTCGCGGCGGTGGCCGACCGTCACCACCAGCACCGTGAACCGGCCGTCCTCGATGGCGGCGACGATCCGGTAGTCCCCGACGCGATAGCGCCACAGTCCCTGAAGGTCGCCGGTCAGCGCATGGCCGAGGCGGCGGGGGTCTTCGGGGCCTGCGATACGCTCGCGCAGATACCGCAGCACGCGCCGCTCCGCATCGGCCCCAAGCTTGCGCAGGTCGCGCGCGGCGGCGCGATCGAACTCGACCTGCCAGACCGGCGCGGTCATCGGCGCTTGGTGCGCTTCGGCAGGGCCGACTCCCTCCCCCGCTTGCGGGGGAGGGTTGGGGAGGGGGCCGCCTGCGATCTCGCTCTCTCTTTAAGATCGCGCTCCAAGCTCTCAAGCGTCACGCGGGGCCCGCCGCGCGCAAGCCGCCGCCGCGCCAGGTAGTCGTCCTCGATATCCTCGATCTGGCGCAGGATCGCCTCGCGCGCGTAGTAGCTCTTGCTGCGGCCGGTTTTTTTGGCCAACGCGTCGAGCCGTTGCTCGATCTCAGGTGGCAAGCGAAGGGCAAGCATGTGGGCCTCCAATGTGCTATACATGTATAGCATATGGGCGTGGAGGCAATAGCGGTGGCGGCTTTGTAGCCCGCATAGAGCATTTCTCCTCCGTTCTGGAGGAGGGAATCCTGGGGCTGCGAAAGTGACAAAATCAAAGTCAACTCCCATATATTGCGGCGTGTCGAACTCACGGGCAGTTACAGTCTTCGGCAATGGCCTTCGAATGGCGTGTCGGAAGTTCGCGCGTACGTCACTCTAAACTCGTTCGGAGATAGCGGTGGCAAAAGTCTATGGGAATCGATGGCGCTTGCTCGACAAGCCGCCGCTCGGGCAGGGCGGCCAAGCTACGGTATTCCGCGTTACGGATGACAAGGGCCAATATGAGGGTGAGCTCGCGCTGAAGCGAGTAAAGAACGTGAGGCGGCATGACCGTTTCGTCCGAGAAATCGAAGCGGTCAGGCGCCTCATAGACCCAAACACAAATTCCACGCATCCAAACGTCATTCCGGTCATCGATCACTCGGCGCTCGATGAATCTGAGAACCCCGCGAAACAGTTTCTGGTCATGCCGATCGCTAAAGGCGGCGACCTCAGTGAACCCGGCCGCCTTAGTCTTTACAAAGACTCCATGGATGGCGTCCTGTCGGTGGCGAAGCAGATCGCGGCAGCTTTGTCGGTGGCGCATACCGCCAACGTCTTCCATCGTGATGTGAAGCCCGAAAATATTCTCTTTACCGGTAGCGGCAACGACCTGTGGCTGAGTGACTTCGGTATCTGCCTCATACGCGAGTTGCCGCGCCTTACGGAGTCCCCGGAAGTAATGGGTCCTTGGGGCTTCATGGCTCCAGAACTGGCCAGAGGAGGCGAACTCGCGGTCACTCCGTCCGCCGATATCTACTCGTTAGGCAAGGTGATTTTCTACATGATGTCAGGTGGCATCGTGCTGCCTCGCGAAGAAATTTATGATTCGAAATTCCAAGTTATCTTCGACAGAGGCCAGCGCTATCGGTTGATGGAAATGCTGCTAGGTCGGATGGTGCGTGAGAAACCTGACGAGCGTTTTCAGAGCATGGCAGATATTTTAGCTCGGCTCGATCAGATCGAACTGTGGGAGCAAAAAGCCCGCCTCACTCTTCTCGATGAAAATACCTTTGCGATTCTCGATCAGAAAAAGCGTCAATCGCTCGAAGCGGGACGGATCACCGCAGCTAACAAGGATGCCCGGAATCAAGAAGTTCTGACACTCTCCAAAACTCAGGTGTCTGTAACCTCGTGGCTCAAGGAGACGTTAGATGAAAATAGCTCGTTTATCGCTTCGGACACATTCAAATGCCTTGTTCAAGATGCAGCGGTGAACGAGCTTAGAATAGCGACCGGAAGCAACTCAATGTATTTGGCGTTGAACGCGGTTGAATTGACGCTGCAAGACGTGAATGACGTAAACGGTCGGAAGCATGCGCTCCAGTTCTTTTTCTGCCGCCACAACAAGAAGATTGTGACCGTAGCGTCCCAAGTGCTTGGGGGATCATCTCGCAATCAATCAGCCCTGCCTAAGCCGCAGCCAGCGGAAGACATACAGTTCGCTATCGTGGCGGTTTATCGGCAGATGTTTAGTCACCGTCCTGGTAACAATCCTTCGGAGCACGGGTATTTAACCCGCCAAGAGAAGATCGGCGCTGTGCGCGAACGCGCTTTGGCGGCGCAGCGAAGCGGTCGAGGTCGGCCGGATATGGTCCGAGAGACCGTGGGGCCGGTTTCCCCGTCATTCGGGAAGGGAGAGACCTTGCATATCGAATTCCAAGCCTCGCAATGGCCAGCGAATACAGAGAGCATTCGTGCCTTCGTAAAGGCATCGCTGGATGCGTTCATAAAGTTGATTTAATGGCGACAGGTGCTTTGTACGCTTGTGGTGCGGTTTGCGAAGCGTAATTCGCCAAGTTGGACCTCCGGGCACCGATTGCGCCGTTGGCCAATCCGCCCTACATGCCTGCGAATTCGAATCTCGGGTTAGATCAAGGCGAGCAACGAACGCAACTCTATTCTTCCCTCAACCACGCGTGATACTCGTCACTCCTGAACCGCCCACCCCGGCTCCGCCTCCGCTTCTCCGGCGGTGGCTTCCGGCTCTCGATGAAATCCTCCAGCGCGGCCTCCGGCGCGCGGTCGGGGTTCACTCCGGCGGAGCGTATGCTGCGCATCACCGCGCGCGGGCCCGCGTCCCAGGTCGCTGACAAAGTCTCAGCCGAAGTCTGTGGCGGCGTCTCTGACGAAGTCCGCGACGCGCCGGCCAAAGCCTCCAACACCACGCGCCGCTTCTTCGGCCGCGCCGCGAGCTTCGCCATCTTCACAAGCTCCAGCGCCTCGGCGAGCTTGGCCGCATCGACGGGGCCCGCGTTCTCCAGCTCGCAGATGTGGCGCTCCGCCAGCGCCTGCAGCCGCGCGGATAGCGTGCGCGCCTTCAGCCTGGCGCCGGCGCGCGCGCTCGGCACCCTGTCGGTGGCGCGCGGCGCAAACAGCGGACGCTTCCATTGGCCGTCGCGCGTCCAGCGGCAGATGCTGGCCTGCGCCACGCCGGTCTTGTGGGCGATCTGCGTGTAGGTCAGCACGCTGCCTTCGACGAGATCGCGCACCGCTGCGACCGTGGCGTCGGTGTGCGGCCGCCGCGAGCCACGCTTGCGCGGGCCGACCACGGCGCGGGGCTGGTCCGGCCGGACGCCGATCCGTCCGATGGGGGAAAAGATGGGTGGCCGCATGGATAGGAATATAAGTCTATAGAAGGTGGGAGGCAAGCTCCGGCCTGCACCTCTCCCCGCTTGCGGGGAGAGGTCGACCGCCGTTTGGCGGTCGGGTGAGGGGGGCTCTCGATAGAGCGTGATCCCGGAGACTCCCCCTCACCCCGACCTTCTCCCCGCGAGCGGGGAGAGGGAGCCCGCTGCCGATGACGCGCCTCTGAGGAGCGCAACCCCTTCGTCACTTCGATCGCGCCGACGCGGTCGGGCGCCCGGCAATCGCCCCTCACAAATTCCCGCCGCGCGGCTGCACCAGCACGTTCTCGTCGATGTCGCGCACGTTCTTGACGCCGCACAGCGCCATCGTGACGTCGAGCTCGCGGCCCAGAATGCCGATCGCGTGCGCGACGCCTGCCTCGCCGCCGGCGCCGAGTCCGTAGATGTACGGCCGGCCGACGATGCAGGATCGCGCGCCGAGCGCCAGCGCGCGCACGATGTCGGTGCCGGTGCGGATGCCTGAGTCGAACATCACCTCGATCTGCGAGCCCACCGCGTCCACCACCTTCGGCAGCGCCGAGATCGCCGACGGCGCGCCGTCGAGCTGGCGGCCACCGTGGTTCGATACGCTGATGGCGTCGGCGCCGCACTTGGCGGCGATGCGCGCGTCCTCGACATCGAGGATGCCCTTGAGCAGGAGTTTGCCGGGCCAGATGCTCTTGACCCACTCGACATCCTTCCAGGACAGCGTCGGATCGAACTGGCTCGCGGTCCATGCGGCGAGCGAGTTGATGTTCTCCATGCCTTTGACGTGGCCCGCGAGATTGCCGAACGTCTTGCGTTTGCTTTTGAGGATCGACAGCGCCCACTTCGGCTTGGTCATGATGTCGATGATGTTCTTCAGCTTGATTTCGGGCGGCACGGTCAGGCCGTTGCGCACGTCGCAATGCCGCTGGCCCAGCACCTGGAGATCGACCGTCAGCATCAGCGCGCTGCATTTCGCCGCCGCCGCCCGCTGGATCAGCTCCTTGATGAAGCCGCGGTCGCGCATCACGTAGAGCTGGAACCAGAACGGCTTGTCCACCGCCGCCGCCACGTCCTCGATCGAATTGATCGACATGGTGGAGAGCGTGTACGGGATGCCCGCCGCCTGCGCCGCGCGGCAGGCGTGAATCTCGCCGTCGCCGTACATCATGCCGCCGAGCCCGATCGGGCCGAGCGCCAGCGGCACCGGCACCTTCTCGCCCAGGATGGTGGTGGACATGTCGCGCTTGTCGACGTCGCGCAGGATGCGCTGGCGCAGCTTGATCTGTTCCAGGTCGGAGCGATTGGAGCGCAGCGTCTCCTGCGAATACGAGCCCGCCTCGGCGTAGTCGAAAAACATCTTCGGCACGCGGCGCTTGGCGCGCTGCCGCAAATCCTCGATGGACGGATAGGCCTTCATGTCTCACCCGGCAATTGGATGCCGCTCAACTAGCATGTTTTGCGGGCTCTGGGGATGCGGGGAACACCGCGCCGCCTCGGGCGTTGTCTTCGACAGTCAGTCCAGGAGGATCCAACACATGAGCGACGCAGCCACCAAGAAGCGCGGCGGCGACCCGGATGTGAAGCACAAGCCGAAGTCCGAAAAGCCGAACGACGCGCTGGAGCGGGCGCTCGAACAGGGGCTGGAGGAGAGCATGGCCGGCTCCGATCCGGTCAATATCACCCAGCCGCCGAAGTCCAAGCTCGACCGCAAGCCGCAGGAAAGAAAGCCGGCGGAACAGTAAGCGCCGGGTGTCGAAAACGTAGCGGTAACCAGCTAAGCCACTCAAAGCGTGCGACAAACGCCATCCTGGCCGCCCGCGCGGGGCGTCCGGGGTGGCGTATTTTTTCAACGAATAGGGCGTAAAGTTCGCCTATAAGCTTGGACCGGACGACGGGAATTGAGTGGGCTGGGAGTTATGGTTCGCAAGCATTTCGGCACCGACGGCATTCGCGGCCGCGCCAACGCCACCATCACGCCTGAACTGGCGTTGAAGGTGGGGCAGGCGGCGGGCCTGCTGTTCCGCAACGGCGAGCATCGCCACCGGGTGCTGATCGGCAAGGACACGCGGCTGTCCGGCTACATGATCGAGACCGCGATGGTCGCGGGCTTCACCTCGGTCGGCATGGACGTGCTGCTCACCGGCCCGATGCCGACGCCCGCCATCGCCATGCTGACGCGCTCGATGCGCGCCGACCTGGGCGTCATGATCTCGGCCTCGCATAATCCTTACGACGACAACGGCATCAAGCTGTTCGGGCCCGACGGCCACAAGCTGTCCGACGCCATCGAGCTCAAGATCGAAGGCCTGATGGCGGACGACCTGTCCGGCAAGCGCGCGAAGTCGCCCGCGCTCGGCCGCGTCAAGCGCATCGACGGCGTGCAGGACCGCTACATCGAATTCGCCAAGCGCACGCTGCCGCGCAACCTGTCGCTCGACGGCATGCGGATCGCGGTCGATTGCGCCAACGGCGCGGCCTACAGCGTGGCGCCGGCCGCGCTCTGGGAGCTGGGCGCCGAGATGGTGGCGATCGGCGTCGAGCCCGACGGCTTCAACATCAATCACGAGTGCGGATCGACCGCGCCCGATGCGCTGGCCCGCAAGGTCCGCGAGATCCGCGCCGACATCGGCATCGCGCTCGACGGCGACGCCGACCGCGTCGTGCTGGTGGATGAGCGCGGCCATCTGATCGACGGCGACCAGATCATGGCGGTGATCGCCGAGAGCTGGAAAGAGGAGGGCCGCCTCGCCAAGCCCGGCGTGGTCGCCACCGTGATGTCCAATCTCGGGCTCGAACGCTTTCTGGAATCGCAGGGCATCGCGCTGGCCCGCACCGCGGTCGGCGACCGCTACGTGCTCGAGGAGATGCGCAAGCAGGGCTACAACCTCGGCGGCGAAGCCTCGGGTCACATCATCCTGTCGGACTACGCCACCACCGGCGACGGCCTGGTCGCCGCGCTGCAGGTGCTGGCCGTGGTCAAGAAGCTCGGCAAGCCCGCATCGGAAGTGTGCCGGCGATTCGAGCCGCTGCCGCAGATCATGCGCAACGTGCGCTACAAGAAGGGCAAGCCGCTGGAGGACGCCAAGGTGGTGCGCGCCATCAAGGACGGCGAGCGCAGGCTCGACGGCCAGGGCCGGCTGGTGATCCGCCCATCCGGCACCGAGACCGTGATCCGCGTGATGGGCGAGGGCGACGACAAGACCCTGGTCGAGAACGTGGTCGACGGCATCGTCGAGGTGCTGACCGACGCCGCGGCGTGAAGTTTGCCGTGCCCAAGATTTCTGATTCGCATCACCCCACAGGATGGCCATCAGCGGGCGGGCCTTGAAGCTGTGGCCGCGCGTTGCGCAAATCTCCGACGCACTGCTTGAGTGCAGCGAAAATCATTTCCTTGTTCTCGCTACCCTTTTCCCAAACGTATCCGTGCGCGAGATTGATGACGACACCGCAACTGAGGTGAACGAGAAAACCGCCAGGAACCACCGTGACCAACAATACGGTAGCGCCACTGCGCGTCAGACCCTTGAGGGCTGGCGCAATTAGATCTCGGAGATCGTCTTGCTCCGATTGTTTCAGCAGATAGACCGCGCGCCCCAGAGCGATCAAGCTAACCAGCGGGGCCACCACATTGGCATAGGCAATGCCGCTGCCAGCGCTTGACGAAGCTGACGCCACGAGTTTGGCCGGATCATCCCAGTTACAATAAATTGAGACACCAATAAGCTGACCGCCCAAAAGTTCGGCCACATTGACGGTATCCAAGTGTTTGAAATACTCGTTAACTTCGTCAACGCTATCCAGCGTGACAATCGGCATGCCACGCGTGGTGATCAGGTCTTTCCAGTATTCATTGGCCCATGTTCCGATCTGATCCAGCGCATTTAAGTCCGGCAAGGCCTCGTGAACTGCATTCCAACTGCCAGCGAGACTGTGTCCGCCATCACTCAGGCGATGCCAGTTGCCTCCGATGTGCGTGCGCAGATACTCGGAATCCATAGCTCGACTAGCGACGGTAGAGACTTGATTGCTGAAATGATCTCTTAGCCAGCCGCTCAGTTCGGCGTTGCCGTTCCAGTCAAGCGCCGCGACATAGGCTTCCGCGACGACGGAAGTTGCGGTTCCCGATCCGCGTTTTGCTGACTCAACGAGACGTGCAGACGCCTTGGTGACGGCTGTCTGCCCGTTTGTTGCAATTACGTTGGCGCGCTGACGCCATTCGTCGAAGCTGCTCACGCATCGCCCCCGCCCAAGGCGAAACTACCATAAATGCGCTTGTATGGCGGTCAAGACATGGGCATTGGAGGAATCCAACCACCGGCATGGCTTGTTGCGCGCGAACTGCAAGCACGCCACCGCGCTCACAGCCTGCCGAAGATCATTTCAAGAAACATTGAAATGATCTTGACGCCCTGAATTTATTTCAATACGTATTGAAATATGAAAACGCCCGACGTTGTGGCGGCGCTTGCCGCTCTCGCCCAGGAACACCGCCTCGCTGTGTTTCGGCTGCTCGTTCAAGCCGGTCCGGACGGCCTGCCCGCAGGTCAAGTCGCGGAAAGGCTCGATCTGGCGCCCAACACGCTGACGTTTCATTTCGACCGGCTGCGTTTGGCCGGTCTCGTCACCGTGCGGCGCGATGGGCGTTCGATGATTTACGCAGCGCAGTTTGAGGCGATGAACGCGTTGCTCGGCTTCCTCACCGAGAATTGCTGCCAAGGCGAGCAGGAGAAATGCGCGCCGGCCTCATGTCAACCATCCAAATCGAAATCCAGCCGCTCGAAGGTTCCAGCTTGAAAGGCCATACGCCATGAAGCGGATGCATATTCACGTTGCGGTCGAAAACATCGGCAGGTCCGTGGGTTTCTATTCGGCACTGTTTGCCGCCAAGCCCGCCATTCTCAAGGATGACTATGCGAAGTGGATGCTCGACGACCCTTGCGTGAATTTTGCAATCTCAACGCGCGGCCGGCAGCCGGGACTCGATCACCTGGGTATCCAGGTCGAGAGCCAAGACGAATTGCACGACGTTTATGCGCGGCTTCGTCAGGCCGGCGGCGACATTCTTGAGCAAGGCCAGACCACTTGCTGCTACGCAAAGTCTGAGAAGTCGTGGATCGACGATCCTGCCGGCATTTCGTGGGAAACGTTCCATACGACCGGCGAGGCCACCGACTACGGTACGAGCGTGCAGCGCGGGGCGCAGATCGCGCACGCGAAGGCTTGCTGCGTGCCCGAGCCCAAAACGGATCAAGCAACGGCTTGCTGCGCGGGCTAGACAATGGCCGACCGCCCCTTCAACGCGCTGTTTCTGTGTACCGGTAATTCCGCCCGGTCGATCATCGCCGAGGCCATCCTCAACAAGCTCGGCGCGGGCCGCTTTAAGGCATTTTCGGCAGGCAGCCAGCCGAAGGGGCAGATCAATCCGAACACCATCATCCTTCTCGATGGGCTTGGCTACGACACGAGCGGCTTGCGCTCCAAGTCCTGGAGCGAATTCGCGCAGCCCGGCGCGCCTTCGCTCGATTTCGTGTTCACCGTTTGCGACAACGCGGCGGGAGAAAGCTGCCCCCTGTGGCCCGGCCAGCCGATGACCGCGCATTGGGGTGTGCCCGATCCGGCCGAAGCGACGGGAAGCCCGGCGGAGGCCGCGTTGGCCTTCAAGGATGCGTATCAGATGCTGCACCAGCGCATCGCCGTGTTCACGTCGCTTCCGATACGATCCCTCGATCAGTTGAGCCTGCAAGCCAAGCTGAAGGCGATCGGGCGAATGCAGGGCGCGACCTCGAAGGCGGTCGAACCGACTTGACTCCGTCGCTCGCAAAAAGGCTTGCGGCCGAGGCGCTGGGAACGGCCTTCCTGCTCGCCACCGTCGTCGGCTCCGGCATCATGGCGCAGAAGCTCTCAGGCGGGAATGTTGCACTGGCGCTTCTGGGCAACACGCTGCCGACCGGCGCGATCCTGGCCGTTCTGATTCTCATTTTCGGCCCCGTGTCGGGCGCGCATTTCAACCCGGCGGTCAGTCTTGCCTTCGCGGCGCGCGGGGAACTGTCCTGGCAGGTGACCGGCGCCTACGCCGTTGCCCAGGTCGCAGGCGCAATAGCGGGCGTATGGGCCGCGCACCTCATGTTCGATTTGCCGGTCTGGCAATTGTCCACGACCATAAGGACCGGCCCAGGCCAATGGCTCGCAGAAGCCATCGCCGCGTTCGGATTGCTGCTGGCGATCTTCGGCTGCGTGGCGAACGCGCCGGGCACCACCGCCTATGCGGTCGGCCTTTATATCGTCGCCGCGTATTGGTTCACGGCTTCGACGTCTTTCGCCAATCCGGCGGTGACCATCGCGCGGGCGCTATCGGACACCTTTGCTGGCATTGCCCCGAGTGGGATCCTTGCTTTCATCGCCGCTCAGATCGTTGGCGCCATGGCGGCAACGGCGCTGGCACGCTGGTTCTGGCCGAACCCGCGATAGCGCCGGGCATACAAACCAGCTCACACCAGACAGCAAGCGGCCCGCCGGCACATTTTTGTCGCGATGGCTGTTGATTGTGACAGAAATACTACGACTAGATGTCCGTTCAGTTACACGCGGAGCAATCGATCGATGAGTTTGCAATGGCCGGTGCGGTCCGGAACCTTGGCCTGGTCCAATCCGGTGGCGTTGTGGTGGTCCCTGTTGACGCTGGTGAGCGGCGTCAACATCGCGGCGTGGTTCCTGCTGTATCGCGGTCTTCAGGATCCGCGACCCGGCGGTCTGGGCAACACGCCCGGCATCGACTTGATGCTGTTTCTCTGTGCGGCGTATGTGTTCGGCTGTGCCTTCCGGTCGTTCCTGCCGCGCGCCGACGTTCAGCGCATCTGCCTGTTCGACACCTGGCTCTCGAGCGTGATGGTCGGCCGGTCGGTGGCGACGGTGGCCGAGGTCAGCTTCGCGATACAGTGGGCGCTGATCCTGCATCAACTGGGCTCAATGACGGGAGCCGGCACCACGCTGACGGCCGCATGGCTTGTGGTGCCGTTGATCCTGATCGCGCAGTGTCTCTCATGGTACGCCGTGCTGACCCGGAACTATCTGGGCCACGCCATCGAGAATTCGCTGTGGGCGGTTGCCTTCTTCATCGTCGGCATCGGGCTTTGCCGCCTGCTGCCGGAATTTGGCGGCGCGATGCGCGCGGTCCTTATTGTCGCGATCGCCGGGATTGCAGGCTTCTTGGCATTCATCGCGACCGTCGATGTCCCGATGTATCTGAAGCGATGGCGGGCCGAGGCGGCACATGACCGTACGCGTCTCAGTCCGCTCGAGGGACTCCGCGACGTGCGCGTTCGCTGGGTCGTGACGCGCGACTTCGCCGAATGGAAGGACGAGATTGCCTGGATGTCGCTCTATTTCAGCGCGGCGGTGTGGGCCAGCCTGGCGCTGTGCGTTTGCTACGCATGCGCGGAATACCTTCCGGGCTTTCGAATCGAAGGGATGTAGCTAGCTCGTTCCCGCAGCCGGTGCCGGTGCGCTGCGGCGATACGACTCGCGCAGTGCAAAAATCAAGATAGCGACCGTGCCCCACAGGCGCAGCGTCGCGAACCCGAAGATGAAGACGAAGTAGAGCGCGCCCTTCAGCGCCTCGGGCGCGTCGGTGCCGGTATAGAAGAGATAGACCCCCAGCGCACGTATCCTTGCACCGGACTCAGCACGATCTGGAACAGGGCGGCAACAGCGATGCCGGCCACAAGATATTTCCAGCGCGCTGTGAATTCGCGCACAGCGCCAAGCATCGACGGCCGCTGGCCATGCTCGTAGCGCACCACCATGAGCAGAACGACCGTGGCGACAACGGTGCTCCAGAGCCTGCCGAGATTGCTGGTCTGGTCGAAAGCGATGCCGTCGAAACCGAAATAGAAGCTCGGCGCCAGCGTCCGCGCGCCCATGAGCGAAAGCCCGATATAAAGACCGACGATGACAAGGCCGACCGGGTGCAGGACCCGATAAGCGAGAACGAGCTGGTCGTGCAGGCTGAGATAGCCGAGTTGGGTCGTGCCGCTTGTGAACTCGATCATGCGCCGGGCGCAGAGCAACAGCGCGATGAAGATCGCGGCGTTGGCGCCGATCTCAGCCGGAAATGCAGCAATCCCGCCATTGTAGACGACGATGCGCAGCGCCGCGGCGAGCATCAGCCAAGGCACGGTTTCGAGAAGAAGCGCCGGACGGAAGGCGCCCGGGCGCGCCGGCTGCTGCGAAATTCGAGGGGTCATGGCTGCGGTCTCGCACCTCGGCGGCGAAGCGTCGGGCCACATCATTCTGTCGGACTACGCCGCAGCCACCACCAACGCCAGCGGTTGGGTGCAGGCGGTGCGGTTACGGCCGCTTCGCTTGGCGTCATACAGCGCCGTATCGGCGGCCTTGATGAGGTCTCTCGGTTCCAGCCCGACGCGCGGGATCATTGACGCCGCCCCGATGCTGATGGTCGGCGTGCTGTCGGGGCGGCCTTGCTGCTGGGCGCGCAAAGCAAGCACGCTGGCGCGGATGGATTCCGCATGCTCCGCCGCTTCCGCCGTGCTGAGGCCCGGCAGCAGCACCGCGAACTCCTCGCCGCCATAGCGGGCGCAGAGGTCTGCGGCGCGCCGCAAGTTGCCTTGGATGCAATGGGCGATTGCGGTGAGCGCAGTGTCCCCAGCCTGGTGACCGAACTGGTCGTTGTAAGTCTTGAAACTGTCCGCATCGATCATCAGCAGCCCCAGCGGGGTTGCGTTGCGCTGCGCGCGCCGCCATTCGCGTTCAAGGGCCGTATCGAAAGTACGGCGGTTGCTAAGGCCGGTGAGTCCGTCGGTCGTCGCCATCACGGCGAGCCGTTGCTGCGCCTCGCCGCGCTGCTTGAGGGCGCGGATCAGGAAAACAACAAGCATGAGATTGATGGCGCAGAGCGCGAGGATGAGCGACCCGAACTGCCACGCCTTGCGCCACCAGCTCGCATAGATATCGGCGGTGGCGAGATTGTAGCTGACGATAAGCGGATACTCGGCAACGCGTTGGAACACGAACAGCCGCTCCAAACCGTTGATGCTGCCGAAGTCCGTGAACGAGCCGGACGGGTGGGCCGCAATTCGCGCAAAGACTGGCGAACCAGCGAGACTGCGCCCGATCATGTCGCGTTCCAGCGGCCACCGCATGATCATCGTGCCGTTGTCGCGTATCAGCGTGATCGTGTCGGGTTTCCCCAGGTTGAGTTCGCGGAACATGTTTTCGAAGTAGCTGAGGCGCATGGTGCCGACGACAGTTCCGGCGAAAGCGCCGTTGGCATCGGTCAGCGCACGGCTAATGGCGATGTAGTGGCCGTCGATTGCGCGCCAGGGCATGCTGACATAGAGCCCCGCTTGCGGGCTCTGCCGATGCACGTTGAAATAGTCGCGCTCCGCATGGCCCTCGGGCATGGGCGCGACGATGCGTGAGTCGTAAATGAGCGTCCCCTCGCGGTCGAGCACGAAGATGGACCCCATATCCTTGGCCGTGGCGGCGCGGTCGAACAAGACGCGCTGCCGCAACTCCGGGCGTATCGCCGCAATGTCCGGGAGCTTCAGGCCATCGGCGACTGCTTCGAGCGAAAGGCCGTAGATTTCGAGGTTGCGCTCGATTTCTGAACTGACCGAGGCAATGACGTTGGACGCCGCAAGCCGGGCCTGCTCGAGGTCGCGGGTGCGGCTTTCCCAAAGGCCTGCGGCAAATACCGCGCAGAAGCCTGCGGTGATGATGACGCCAAGCACGATGAGACGTTTGGCGTAGTTCGGCTGCGGTGCGGACCAATGAAGCGTCGGCATGCGAGTCCCCGGCAGTGCAATCCCCACCCCTGTGTTAAGGAGGCCAGCTTGAGAATTCACACTGTGTTCACGGAGAAAGCGCGGAAAGCCGTTAATGTTGGGTTAGCCATGCAAGGCCGTTTGCCCCGCCCAAAACGGACGCAGAGGCTCAATCTCAGCCACGCCGGCAGATTAGATAACCTATAAAAATAGCCCTTTTTCTTTGCTTCACCGGCGTCCCGCACGGTATCGATTGGCTCGTTCGGGGAAGCCATTGGCGCAATGATCGTCTGTTCTTGCAACGTATTGAGCGACAAGGATGTTCGCTCCGCCGTCGAGGCGGAGGCGCCCCGTTCCACCAGTCAGGTCTATGGCTGCCTCGGCTGCAGCGCCCAGTGCGGCCGCTGCGCGCGCACGATCCGCAAGATCATGGACGAGGCGCTCGATGCCGCCTCGGTCTCGGCCTGCGGCGGCTGCCCCCGCCAAAAGCCCTGATTTTATTGGGAAATAGCGGATCTGGGGACATGGCGGCGAATGCCGCCATTTGGCTATTCCCATCGGCCCCCTAGCAGTTTAGAATTACTCCAATATGTGGGGCATGAACCCCGTTTGGAATGGAGGCCGTCATGAAGGGCGATGCCAAGGTCGTCGAGTATCTCAACAAGGCATTGCGGCACGAACTGACCGCGATCAACCAGTATTGGCTGCATTACCGCCTGCTGGACAACTGGGGCTTCAAGGATCTCGCCAAGCAGTGGCGCAAGGAATCCATCGAGGAGATGGAGCACGCCGACAAGCTGGTGGACCGCATCATCTTCCTGGACGGCTTCCCGAACATGCAGGTGCTCGATCCGCTGCACATCGGCCAGAATGTCAAGGAAGTGCTGGACTGCGACCTCAAGGCCGAGATTTCGGCGCGCGCGCTCTACGAGGAAGCGGCGACGCACTGCCACGGCGTGCGCGACTACGTCACCCGTGACCTGTTCGAGAAGCTGATGAAAGACGAGGAGCACCACATCGATTTCCTCGAGACCCAGATCTCGCTGGTCGGCAGCGTCGGCATCGAGCTCTACTCGCAGAAGCATATGGGCAAGATCGACGACGGCGAAAGCTGATCGCAGGTCTTCATTTCGTAGGCTTCATTTTCGACTTGGCGCGCGGCGGGACCACGGTTCCGCCCCGCCGCATTTGTAAACCGGCCGTTAACGGCCGGTGCCGCGGGTCCGCCGCGCGGCCTGCGTTTACAGGCCAAAACGCGCGGTCCTTAACAATCACGGTTAAAAAGTAAGGTTAATCTCCGTTTAAACATTCACTGCCATGTTCGCTCGCGAAGGGGCTGGAATCCGGACGGCCCGCGCACGAGAGGACAATGTCATGGTGAGCGTGAAGGTCATGGCGCTGGCAGGCATCGCCGCCTTGCTGACAACCGCCGCGAAATCCGCGGACATGCCCCAGATGATGCCGCCGGTGTACGTGCCGCAGTGTCACGGAGGCGGAGGCGGTTACGGAAGCGACTGTTTCGCCAGCGGCTGGTATTTGCGCGGCGACATCGGGATGAGCAATCAAAAGGTCGGCAGCCTGTTCAACGTGCTGTACGACACGGTCGATCGGGTTGATACGACCCAAAAGGATTTCGGCAGCGCGCCGATCTTCGGCCTCGGCATCGGCTACCAGTTCAACAACTGGCTGCGCGCCGACGTCACCGGTGAATACCGCGGCGGCGCGGTCTTCCACGGTCTCGACATCGTGAGCGCCGGCGGCGGCACTTACACGGACGAATACCGCGCCATCAAGTCCGAATGGCTGTTGCTCGCCAACATCTACGCCGATCTCGGCACCTGGGGCGGCTTCACCCCGTTCGTCGGCGTCGGCATCGGCGGTTCGCGCAACACCATCTCCGGCTTCCTCGACGTCTGCACCACCTGTCCGGGTGGCGGCGTGGCGCACGGGCCTGACACCAGCAAGTTCAACTTCGCCTGGGCGGTTCACGCCGGCGTCGGCTACAAGGTCACCAACAACGTGACCATCGAGTTCGCCTATCGCTACGTCAGTCTCGGCGACGCCCTCAGCGGCGACCTGCAGACCTACGACGGGCAGAACTTCGTCAACAACCCGATGCACTTCCGCAACATCACGTCGCACGACTTCAAGCTCGGCGTGCGCTGGATGCTCGACACGGGCCCGGCGTACGCGCCGAAGCAGTACGACTATCCGCCGCCGCAGCCGCGCTATGATTACCCGCCGCCGCGGCCGCAGTACGACTATCCGCCGCCGCTCATGCGCCGGGGCTAAGCGCCATGCGGGTGTGCAGGGCGTTCGTCATCGTGGCGGCATGCGGTTTCGCCATCACCACGGCGGTAACCGCGCCGGCCCAGGCGGCCGACATGCCGCAATCGTGGCTGCCGGACCTCAAGAAGCAGATCTACACCGACCTGGTGTCGGGCTGGTACGTGCGCGGCGACATCGGCTACAGCAAGCCGAAAATCGGCTCTGTCGAAGTGCCGGCGCCGCAGTCCGTCACCCAGTGGGAATTGCAGAACAGCATCACGTTCGGCGGTGGCGGCGGCTACAAATACCAATGGTTCCGCGCCGACGTGACCATCGACTACGCCAACCGCGGCAAGTTCAAGGGCGACACCGCGACGGTGCCGTCCTATTACACCGCGAAGCTCGATTCGTTCACCATCCTGGCGAACGCCTATCTGGACCTGGGCACCTGGAGCGGCTTCACGCCGTACATCGGCGCCGGCATCGGCACGACGCACCTGCGCACGCACGAATATACCAACGTCACGATCATCGAGCCGAACGAGAGCGTCTCCGACACCACGCGCTGGAATTTGTCCTATGCCGCCATGGCCGGATTGGCGTTCCGCTTCACGCCGAACATGGTGCTCGACGTGGGCTACCGCTATCTCAAGATGGGCGACGCGGTGAGCGGTCCCGAGCCGCCGCTCTATACCGACCGCACCTATCTGCGCGATCTCAAGGCGCACGAGTTCCGGGTCGGTCTGCGCTACGTGCTGGACTGATGCGCTGATGCCCGCTTGACGGGCGGCCTCCGCTTCCTTATTTCGACCGGTGGGCCACCTCTCCCCACCGAGAGGCTTCTATCTGGAAGGATAGAGCCATGAGCAACTTGCCCGGCGTGCGGCCGGCTATCCCGCACTTTTCGTCCGGCCCCTGCGCCAAGCGCCCGGGCTGGAGCCTCCAAGCCCTCACCGATGCCGTCCTCGGCCGCTCGCACCGCTCCAAAGGCGGCAAGGCGAAGCTGAAGCGCGCCATCGACCTGACCCGCGAAATCCTCGGCGTGCCGGCCGATTACCGCGTCGGTATCGTGCCTGCGTCCGATACGGGCGCGGTCGAGATGGCGCTGTGGTCGCTGCTCGGTCCGCGGCCGGTCACCATGATCGCGTGGGAATCGTTCGGCGAAGGCTGGGTCAGCGACGTCAAGAACGAACTCAAGATCAAGGACATGACGGTGCTCAAGGCGCCGTATGGCGAGCTGCCGGATTTGTCCGAGGCCGATCCGGCGAGCGACGTGGTGTTCACCTGGAACGGCACCACCTCCGGCGTGCGCGTCAAGAACGCCGACTGGATCTCAGCCGGCCGCGAGGGCCTGACGATCTGCGACGCCACATCGGCGGCGTTCGCGCAGCCGCTCGACTACAAGAAGCTCGATGTCGTGACTTTCTCCTGGCAGAAGGCGCTCGGCGGCGAAGCCGCCCACGGCATGATCGTGCTGTCGCCGCGCGCGGTGGCGCGGCTCGAAAGCCACAAGCCGGCCTGGCCGATCCCGAAAATCTTCCGCCTCACCAAGGGCGGCAAGATCAACGAGGACATCTTCGAGGGCGGCACCATCAACACGCCGTCGATGCTGTGCGTCGAGGATTATCTCGACACGCTCGACTGGGCGAAGTCGATCGGCGGATTGCCGGCGCTGATGAAGCGCGCCGACGACAACGCCAAGGCCGTCGCCGACTGGGTGGCGCGCACGCCGTGGATCGCGTTCCTCGCCTCCGATCCGAGCATCCGCTCCAACACCTCGGTCTGCCTCAAGGTGGTCGATCCCGAGGTGCTGAAGCTCGCGCCCGACGTCCAGGCCAAGTTCATCAAGAGCATCTCCGCGATGCTCGAGAAGGAGGGCGTCGCCTACGACATCGACGCCTACCGCGATGCGCCGTCGGGGCTTCGCATCTGGTGCGGTGCGACCGTCGAGACCTCGGACGTCGAGGCGCTCACGCTGTGGCTCGACTGGGCCTACGGCCAGGCCAAGGACGCGCTGCGCAAGGCGGCCTGACGCGGCGCGGGCGCGTGAGCCGGGCTCGCTATTCAAACACGGTGTCATGCCCGCGAAAGCGGGCATCCAGTAACCCCAGAGGTTCAAATCGATCGCAATGTCCATGCGTATTGGATCGCCCGCTTTCGCGGGCGATGACAGCGGAGGGGATTGCGACATTGATCGGATTTAAACATGCCCAAGGTTCTCATTTCCGACGCGCTGTCGCCGGCCGCAATCCAGATCTTCAAGGACCGCGGCCTTGAGGTCGATTTCCAGCCCAATCTCGGCAAGGACAAGGACAAGCTCGCCGAGATCATCGGCAACTATGAAGGGCTCGCCATCCGCTCGGCCACCAAGGTCACGCCTAAGATTCTCGACAGGGCGAAGAACCTCAAGGTGATCGGCCGCGCCGGCATCGGCGTGGACAACGTGGACATCAACGCCGCGACCGCCAAGGGCGTCATCGTGATGAACACGCCGTTCGGCAACTCCATCACCACCGCCGAGCATGCGATCTCGCTGATGCTGGCGCTGGCGCGCCAGATTCCCGAGGCCGACGTCTCCACCCGCGCCGGCAAGTGGGAAAAGAACAAGTTCATGGGCGTCGAGATTTTCGGCAAGACGCTCGGCGTGATCGGCTGCGGCAACATCGGCTCGATCGTCGCCGACCGCGCGGTCGGCCTGCGCATGAAGGTGATCGCCTACGATCCGTTCCTGTCGGCGGAGCGGGCGATGGACCTCGGCGTCGAGAAGGTCGAGCTTGAGGAACTGTTCAAGCGCGCCGACTTCATCACGCTGCACACCCCGCTGACCGAGAAGACCAAGAACATCGTCGATGCCGCGGCGCTCGGCCGGATGAAGAAGGGCGTGCGCATCGTCAATTGCGCGCGTGGCGGCCTGGTGGACGAGACCGCGCTGGTCGAGGCGCTGAAGTCCGGGCATGTCGCGGGCGCGGCGTTCGACGTGTTCATCGAGGAGCCGGCCACCAGCAATCCGCTGTTCACCTTGCCGAACGTGGTCTGCACGCCGCATCTGGGCGCTGCCACCACGGAGGCGCAGGAGAACGTCGCACTGCAGGTCGCCGAGCAGATGTCGGACTACCTGCTGCGCGGCGCGATCTCCAACGCCGTCAACTTCCCCTCGATCACCGCGGAAGAGGCGCCAAGGCTCAAGCCGTTCATCGCGCTGGCCGAGAAGCTCGGCTCGTTCGCGGGCCAGCTCACCGAGGGCAGCATCACCAAGGTGCAGATCAGCTACGAGGGCGCGGTGGCGCAGATGAAGACCAAGGCGCTGACGTCGGCGGCGATGGCAGGCTTCCTGCGTCCGATGCTGCAGGACATCAACGTGGTGTCCGCGCCGATCGTCGCCAAGGAGCGCGGCATCGTGGTGGAGGAAACCACCCGCGAGGCCGAGGGCGACTACGAGAGTCTCGTCACCGTGTCGGTGACCACGCCGGAGCACACCCGCTGGATTTCCGGCACGGTGTTCGCCGACGGCCGCCCGCGCATCGTCAACATCAAGGGCATCCGCATGGACGCCGAATTCGGCCCGTCGATGGTGTACATCACCAACCTCGACAAGCCGGGCTTCATCGGCAAGTTCTCCTCGACCTTGGGCGACGCCGGCATCAACATCGCGACCTTCCACGTCGGCCGCGAGGCGCCGGGCGGCAGCGCCATCGCACTGATCGAGATCGACGGTGAATTGCCGGCGGACGTGTTGGCCAAGGTGCGGGGTCTGCCGCAGGTGCAGAGCGCGCGGCCGCTGAAGTTCTGAGACAGGGGCGCTCCGCTAATGCAGTTGTGCGCCCGAGAAGCAGTGGCTCGATGTACAGAAATTCTGATATAATGGGAGGCGCAAACAGGTGAGGCTGCCATGTCACGTCCAATCGTTGTGATTGCGGACTGGGACCCCGAAGGCGGCGTTTGGGTCGCAACGACACGGGACCTCAAGGGGCTCGTGACAGAAGCTGAGACTATCGAGCTGTTGCGGGCCAAGCTGCCCGGAATGATTTTCGATCTGATGGAGGAGGCGGGCGTTACCGAGATGCCTGCTTCCGTTGAGATCATCGCTCGTTCCAGCGACAAGCTCGTCGCTGCCGAATAGTCTTGATTGCGTCCGACGATGGCCGATTTCTATCGAGACCTGATCTCGCTTCTGAAGCAGGCTGGCTTTGAGTTCAAACGCCAAGGCCGCGGCGACCACGAGATTTGGTGGAATCCTCGGCTCAAAGTCAGTGTGACGGTCGATCGAAAGCTCCGGTCGCGCATCACAGCCAACGAAATATTGAAAGAAGCAGGGTTGCCAAAGGCCTTCTAAAGGCGCGCGGCCGCTGAAGTTCTGAGGCAGGGGCGGGCGCGGCTTGACGGCTGCGACCGCGATCACCAATTCAGGGCTCGGCCGCGCACCTCCGCACACATCCCAAGGAAAGCCACTCGTGCCTCGTTACTTCTTCAACACCCGGATCGGCGACGACGTGATCCCCGACGTCGAGGGCGAGGAGCTTCGTGACGCCGACCATGCGTGGCGGGTCGCCAAGGCCATGATCCTTGATCTGCTGGAGGATCAGGCCGAACATCCGAACCTGCTGACCGCGTCATTGGTGGTCACCGACCAGAGCGGCGAGGTCGTTCTGGAGTTCCCGTTTTCGGAGGCGCTGATCGCCCAGCCGGAAAATCCGGCGACACGGCATTAGCTCGATCAATTCCCATCAGGAAAACATATGGCCACCGACACCAAGACGACCAAAGCCGCTCCCGCTCCGAAAAAGGAAGCGGCGGTGAAAGAGTCGAAGCCCGCGGCGGATGCGGCGCCGGCTAAGGATGCAGCGCCTGCCAAGGACGCAGCACCCGCCAAGGACGCAGCGCCGGCCAAGGCCGAGGGCGAAACGCCTGCCGCCTCGTCCAGCTACAGCCGGGGCGAGGGCCAGAAGCCCGTGTCCAAGGCCTACAAGGACAATTGGAACGCAATCTTCGCCAAGAAAAATAACAAGAAGAAAAAGAAGCGCTGACCCGGCCGGTGGGCTGGCGCAGCGCCATGCGGCGCGGCCAAGCTGTGCGAGTGCTCCGCCGGTGGAAGGTCGATCCATGATTTCCTGGTCCCTGCTCGATATGGCGCGCGTGCCCGGCGGCGGCGAACTGCGCCTGATGCGGCGCGGCGCCGAATTCTCGATCCGTCTCGACGGCAACGAACTGATGAACAGCCGCCTCAGCGGGTCGGAGCAGGCGCTCGCGCGGCTGGCCTGCGAGCGCATTCAATCGCGAACGGCGCCGATGGTGCTGATCGGCGGATTGGGCATGGGCTTCACGCTTCGCGCCGCGCTCGCCGAACTGGGCAGCGAGGCCCGCATCGTGGTGGCCGAGCTGGTGCCGGCGGTGGTGGCGTGGGCGCGCGGCCCGATGGCCGAGGTATTCGGCGAAAGCCTCAGCGATCCGCGCGTCAGCGTGCGCGAGACGGATGTCGGCGACACGATCCGCTCCGGCCGTTCGGCGTTCGACGCCATCCTGCTCGACGTGGATAACGGGCCGGAGGGGCTGACGCGCAAAGCCAACGACGCGCTGTACGACGCGAAAGGCTTGAGCGCCGCACATGCGGCGCTGCGGCCCGGCGGCGTGCTGGCGGTGTGGTCGTCCGGTCCCGATGCGGAATTCGTTCGCAGGCTTCGCAAGGCCGGCTTCGGCGTCGATGAAGTTGGCGCCCGCGCCAACCAGACGCGCGGCGCGCGCTACGTGATCTGGCTCGCGACCCGCGGCTCGTAAGCTTAGGGCAAGCGTCCGTAGGCTGAGACATGACGTCCCGGCGAGCGTTCATTAGGGATATCGTAACCCTCGCCGCGATGTGGCCGTGCCGATGCCTTACGGATACCCGAATTGGGCACGCTGCTTCCCAGCGTCGGATTTAACGCCGGAGGGGTGAGCCATGCGCCGCCATTTTGCATTTCTTGCTTTGCCTATTTCCCTTGCCGTCATTGCCTGGCCCGTTGCCGCGGCCGAGATCGAAGCGGCCTCGCAGATCGACAACGTTCTGGTCTATCCGGACGGCGCCACCGTCACGCGGCTGATCCGGCTCGATCTGCCGGCCGGCGACACCACGCTGCTGGCGCGCGATTTTCCGGTCACGCTCGATCCGTCCTCGCTGCGGGTCGAAGGCGAGGGCAACGCGCGTCTCGTGATCGGCGCGGTGGATGCGCGGATGCCGCGCCCCACGCCGCCCGCGAACCTGCCGGAGATCGACCGCCGCATCGAGGCGCTGCGCGATCAGCGCGCCGCGCTCGACGGCGCGATTGCGGCGGCCAACGCGCGCCGCAAGTTCGCCGAGCGTTTCGCCGAAGCGTCACCCGCCGGCATCGGCGAGAAGGGCGAGGCCCGCCCGCTCACCGAATGGCGCGCCGCGTTTTCAGCCATCGCCGAAGAGATTGCCGCGTCCGACAATGCGATCCGCGACGCCAGGATCAAGCAGCGCGACATCGATCGCGATTTGGCGCGGCTGGAAGCGGAGCGCAACGCCAATCCGCCGCAGAAGTTCGAGGTTCGCATCGATCTCAACGCGGCCGCGGCTGCCAGCGCCTTGTTGCGCGTCAGCTACACGGTGCGCGGCGCGCGCTGGATCCCGATGTACGACGCTAGGCTCGACACCGGATCGAAGGATCGCAAGCCCGCGCTGGAATTGATCCGCCGCGCTGAGATCGCGCAGAGCACCGGCGAGGACTGGAACGATGTCTCGCTCGTGGTCTCCACCGTGCGCACCGCGCGCGGCGGCAGCGCGCCCGAACTGCCGCCGTTGATCGTGCGCTATCCGGTGCCGCCGCGCCCGGCCGCAGCCGGCCTGGCTCAACCGGCGCCGGAGCCTATGACGGACGAATATTTGCGGCAGCAAAGGAGTCTCCGGAGCGACAACGCCAGAAAGGTCTTGAGCGCGGAAGAGCAGCAGGCCACCGTCGAAACCGGCGGCTTCCAGGTGCTGTTCCGCATTCCCGGCCGCATCACGGTGGCCGCGGGGCAGGGCGCCAAGAGCTTCCGCATCGCGTCGGCCAGCATCGCGCCCGAGCTGAAGGTGCAGGCCGCGCCTGCGCTGGCCGAAACCGCGTTCCTGCAGGCCGGTTTCAAGCACGCCGAGGATGCGCCGCTGCTGCCCGGCCGGGTGTCGCTCTATCGCGACGGCGTGTTTGTCGGCCGCAGTCCGATGCCGCTGGCCGCCAAGGACGAAGTGGTGCGGCTGGGCTTTGGCGCTGACGAGAGGGTGAAGGTGACGCGCGCCGTGGTTCGCCGCGCCGAAGGCACCACCGGCCTGATCGGATCGTCGAAGACCGACGAGCGTGAGTTCAAGACCACCATCCGCAACGGCCACGACGTACCGATTCAGATCACCATCGAGGATCAGATCCCGGTCAGCGAGGTGGAGGAGATCGCGGTCGAGATGCTGCCCCTCACGACGCCGCCGACCGCGCGCGACGTGCGGGACCGCCGCGGCGTGCTGGAATGGACGTTCGACGCCAAGCCCGGCGAGACCCGCGAGATCAAGCTCGGCTGGCGGGTGCGCTGGCCCAAGGACAAGGCGCTGCAATACGCCCCGCGCCCGCCGTGACCGGACTGGCATAATTCAAGGCATCGCGGGCTGCGTTGCTTGGCAAACGATTGAGATATCAGCGATTTCGGCTATGATGCCGCCGCGGCGCAGCGGGCCTTTGCCTTGCCTCGCGGGGCGTCATCCTTTATCCGAATGAGGCCCCATCGGCTGTTGCGCGGTGGCTCGGGGCGTCAGCCGCCGGCCTGGGGGAAGGGTTCTGCATGGCGAATGTGGTGGTCGTCGGCTCGCAGTGGGGCGACGAGGGCAAGGGCAAGATCGTCGATTGGCTGTCCGAGCAGGCCGATGTCGTCGTGCGCTTTCAGGGCGGCCACAACGCCGGCCATACGCTGGTCATCAACGGCGTCACCTACAAGCTGTCGCTGCTGCCGTCGGGCGTGGTGCGCTCCAAGCTGTCGGTGATCGGCAACGGCGTGGTGCTCGATCCGCGCGCGCTGATCGAGGAGATCGAGCGGCTCAAAGCGCAGGGCGTCACCGTCACCCGCGACAACCTGCGCATCGCCGAGAACGCCACGCTGATCCTGCCGCTGCATCAGGAATTGGATGTGGCGCGCGAGAAGGCATCCGGCAAAGGCGCGATCGGTACGACGGGCCGCGGCATTGGACCGGCCTATGAGGACAAGGTCGGCCGCCGCGCGATCCGGCTGATGGATCTGGCCGACCTGCAGATGCTCAACGGCAAGATCGACCGCGTGCTGGCCCACCACAACGCGCTGCGCCGCGGCCTTGGGATGACCGAGATCGCACCGCAAGCAGTCTATGACGGCCTGGCCGAGGTCGCTCCGAAGGTGCTGCCGTTCATGGATACGGTGTGGGCGCTGCTCGACGAGAAGCGGCGCGAGGGCAAGCGCATCCTGTTCGAGGGCGCGCAGGGCGCGCTGCTCGACATCGACCACGGCACCTATCCGTATGTGACGTCGTCCAACACGGTGGCGGCGCAGGCGGCGACCGGTTCCGGCCTCGGCCCCAATGCCATCGGCTACGTGCTCGGCATCACCAAGGCCTACACCACGCGCGTTGGCGCGGGCCCGTTCCCGACCGAGCAGAACAATGCGATCGGCGACCTGATCGGCCAGCGCGGCCGCGAGTTCGGCACCGTCACCGGGCGCAAGCGCCGCTGCGGCTGGTTCGACGCGGCTTTGGTGCGCCAGACCGTGAAAACCAGCGGCATCAACGGCATCGCGCTCACCAAGCTCGATATTCTCGACGGCTTGGACGAGATCAAGATTTGCGTCGGCTACCGACTCGACGGCCGCGAAATCGACTATCTTCCAGCCAGCGAGCACGCCCAGGCCCGGGTCGAGCCGGTCTACGAGTCGGCGGAGACTTGGAAGGATGCGACCGCCAAGGCGCGCTCGTGGGCGCAGTTGCCGGCCCAGGCGATCAAATACGTCCGCCGGATCGAGGAATTGATCGGCTGTCCGGTGGTGCTGCTGTCGACCAGCCCGGAGCGGGAAGACACGATCCTCATGCACAACCCATTTGAAACCTGAGCGGTGTAGGCACGAGGCAAATGGCCGACTATCACCCGCTCATCCTCCGCGCTGTCGAGGGTCTCGACAAAAACACCGGCGAGAACCGGCGCGCGCTCTATGAGCGGGCGCGGACCGCGCTGGTGGCGCAGTTGCGCGGCGTGCAGCCCGCGCTGGACGAGTCGGAGATCACGCGCGAACGGCTCGCGCTCGAGGAGGCGATCCGCAAGGTCGAGGCGGAATCCGCGCGCCGTGCGCGCGAGGAACCGCGCAAGCCGCTGCCGCCGCGTCCCGCCCCGCCGCCGCG
>JAKFYI010000005.1 GCA_021730985.1 Hyphomicrobiales bacterium
AGGTTCGCCGGTGCACTCCCTCTCCCCGCCTGCGGGGAGAGGGTTGGGGTGAGGGGGAGTCTCCACAATTTCTGCTATGGAGAGTCCCCCTCACCCGCCGCGCCATAGTGCGTCGAAGACGCGCGTCAACGCGCTGGTGGCGCGTCGACCTCTCCCCGCAAGCGGGGAGAGGTAAGAACGAGTCCTACCCGCCGAATCCGGCGCGCTCGGTGCCCATGCCCTTCATGAAGCTCATGCGGATCGCGATGGGGTCGCGCGGCGTCTGGATCGGGCCGGCCTTGTCGTCGATCTTCACCCCCAGCAGCAGCGGGCCGCCGTCCTCGAAACGGCGATCGAGCAACTGATCGAAGTGTGCCTCGTCGCGCACCCAGTGACTGTTCGGCAGGCCCGCGCCCTTCGCAACGGCAACGATGTCGGTGACGCCGGATGTCGCGGCCTTCTGGTTGCCCGTGATCTGGTAAACGCCGTTGTCCCAGATCACGATGGTGAGATTGCGCGGCGCGACGGTTGCGATCGTCGATAGGCAGCCGAGCCCCATCAGGATCGAGCCGTCACCTTCGAGCGCGATCACGCCACGCTCCGGCTGCGCCAGCGCGACGCCCATGGCGATGGGACAGGCCAGCCCCATGCTGCCGAGCATGTAGAAATTCTCGGGGCGGTGGCCTGCGCCATACAGGTCCCAGTTGGTGTTGCCGATGCCGCCGACCACGGCTTCGTTGCGCTTGAGCTTGCCGACCAGGCGCTTGGTCAGTTCGGTGCGGTTCATTCGCTTGAGATCGCTCATTGGGATTTCGTCTTCGCGCTGCTGGCCGGACTGCCGCCGGTGAGCAGCGGCGACAGGATGAATGCGACGGGCGTCTGGGTCAGCACCGCCTGCTTGATCGAGCGGCCGACGATGAACTCCAGATTACCCTCGTCGGTCAGCGTGTGGTGGGAGATGCCAAGCGCATCCAGCACCGGACGCATGGTGCGCGCCACCAGCGTCTGCGCGATCTGGAACTCGCCCATCGTGCCGCGCTCCGAGATGATCATGATGGTCGGAATTTGCGAAGGCACCGTCAGCGAGGCGAGCGTGTTGGCGGTGAGCGCAAAACCCGAGGTCTGCATCATCACCGCGCTCTTCATGCCGCCCATCCAGCCGCCGGCGGCAAGGCCGAGCGCCTCGTCCTCGCGGGTGGCGACGATCGGCATGAAATAATTGTCGGCGTGCACGCCCGAAATCATCGGCTTGAGCACGTTGTCCGGCACGTAGGAGACCAGACGGACGTCGTTGTCCTTCAGCACCTTCAGAAAGATATCGGCCCAGGCCATTGCGTCGCGGTCTCCGGAAAAATGAGCCGTTTATCTATCACGCGGAATGCGCGACAGTAACCCGTCGGCCGGCCGCAAGAGCCCGGGGCAAACAGCACGCGAGGGAGGGCCTGACATGCAAATCCGGAACGCCTGCCTGTTCGTGCTTGTCGCCGCGCTGCCCTGCGCCGCTCCCGCGGCCGCCCAGCAGGACTATCCGAACCGGCCGATCACGCTTGTGATTCCGTTGCCGCCCGGCGGCACCAACGACATGATGGCGCGCTCCGTTGCCGACCGGATGAGCGCGGCGCTCGGCCAGCAGATCGTCATCGAGAACCGCGCCTCCGGCGGCAGCGGCACCGTCGCCACCCGCGCGGTCGCCAAGGGCCCGGCGGATGGCTACACGCTGCTGCTCGGCTATACCTCGACGCTGGCGACCGGGCCGCACATGTTCCCGAACGTCGGCTACGACGTGCGTAAGGATTTCGCGCCGATCGGCCTGATCGGCGGCGCGCCGGCGCTGCTGCTGGTTCATCCCAGCGTGACCTATCGCGACGCCCGCGACCTGATCGCCGACATGCGGGCCTCGAAAGAGCCGTTCCAGGTCGGCACGCCGGGCATCAGCACGGTCAACCACCTGGCCGCAGTTATGTTCGCGCAACAGGCCGGCGTGAAGCTGCAATACATTCCCTACAAGGGCTCGCAGCCGCTGATCACCGACATGGTCGGCGGCCATGTGAAGGTCGGCTTCAATCCGATCCCGGTGTCGCGCGGCGCGCTGGACGGCAAGCTGATCCGCGCGCTGGCGGCCACGTCCGCGACGCGCTCCAGCACCTTCCCCGACCTGCCGACAATTTCGGAATCCGGCCTGCCCGGCTTCGACGCGGTGCTGACCTACGGCATCGTTGCGCCGGCCGGCACGCCGCGCCCGATCGTGGAGCGGCTCAACAAGGTGCTGCGCGACGCGCTTGCCACCGACGAAGTAAAGCGCCGGCTGATCCAGGAGGGCGCCGACCCGATGCCGACCACGCCCGAGGAGCACGGAGCGATCATCGACAAGGAAGAAACCAAGTGGTCGTCCATCATCAAGTCGATGGGCATCAAGCACTGAACGATCCGCATCACACCCGAGGCTGGAAATGAAACAGACGTTGACCGCCGCCCTGTTCGCCGCGTCCGCTCTGCTGAGCGCCGCCCACGCGCAACAGGATTATCCGAACCGGCCGATCACGCTGGTGGTGCCCTACGCCGCCGGCGGCGGCAACGACGTGATGGCACGCACCGTCGCGGAGAAGATGAGCAAGACGCTCGGCCAGAACATCGTGGTGGAAAACCGCGCCGGCGCCGGCGGCTCGATCGCCACGCGCCAGGTCGCGCGCGCCGCCCCCGACGGCTACACGCTGGTGCTCGGCGGCACCGGCACGCTGGCGGTCAATCCGACGCTGTACGACAACGTCGGCTACGATCCGCGCAAGGATTTCGCCCCGGTCGGCCTGATCGGAACCGGTCAGCTCATCGTCGTCATCAATCCCACCGTCCCGGCCAGGACGATCCCGGAGCTGATCGCGCTGGCGAAGAAGGAGCCCGGCAAGCTGAGCTACGCCTCGGCCGGCGTCGGCAGCGGCATCCATCTCGGCGCCGTGCTGTTCGAGATGATGGCGGACATCCAGCTCACCCATGTGCCGTACCGCGGCACCGCGCCCGCGCTGACCGACCTGATCGGCGGCCATGTGCAGATGTACTTCTCCTCGATCCCCTCGATGATCGCACTCGCCAAGGAGGGCAAGGTGCGCCCGCTCGCGGTGGCGGGACCGGTCCGTTCGCCGGTCTTTCCGGATCTGCCCACGGTTGCGGAAACCCTGCCGGGCTTCGAGGCGGTGCTGCATTACGGCATCGTGGCGCCGGCCGGCACGCCCGATCCGATCATCCGCAAGCTCAACGCTGCGTTGCGCGAGGCGGTGAACGCGCCGGACACCAAGATGCGGATGGCCACCGACGGCACCGAGCCGTTTCCTTCGACGCCGGAGGAATACTCAGCCGACATCGACAAGGAAGAGAAGAAGTGGTCGGCGATCGTGAAGCGGTCCGGGGCGAAGGCGAATTAGGCGAGTCCCCCTCACCCGGCTTCCTCGCTATGCTCGGAAGCCGACCTCTCCCCGCAAGCGGGGAGAGGTGAAGAGCCGCGTGGTATGGAAACAAAATGAACTTCGACTTCACAGAAGAACAAAAGCTGTTCGCCGAATCGATCCGCAAGTTCGCGCAGGCGCATCTGGCGAAAGACGCCCTCAAGCGCGCGCACGATCCGCATTTTCCGTTCGATGTCGCCAAGCTGATGCATCAGCAAGGGCTGATGGGCATCACGCTGCCCGAGAAGGACGGCGGCCTGGGCGGCACGCTGATGGACGCGGTGATCGCCATCGAACAAGTAGCGGCTATCTGCCCGCGCTCCGCCGACGTGGTGCAGTTCGGCAACTTCGGCCCGATCCGCACTTTCGCGGAATACGGCAGCGACTATCACAAGAAGAAATGGCTGGGCGACCTTCTCGCCGGCAACATGGTCATCAGCCTCGGCATCTCCGAGCCGGATGCGGGCTCGGCGGCGACCGAGCTCAAGACCTTCGCCAAGCAGGACGGCTCGCACTACGTGCTGAACGGCAGCAAGGTGTTCTCCACCTTCAGCCCGGACGCCGCGATCTTCCTGGTCTACGTGCGCTATGCGCCGGGCACGTCCGGCATCGGCTCGGTGATCGTAGAGCGCGGCGCGCCAGGCTTCACGGTCGGCCCGCCACAGGAATTCATGAGCGGCGAGCAGTGGAGCGAGCTGCATTTCGACAACTGCCGCATCCCCGCCGAGAACGTGTTGCTCGGGCCGGGCGGCTTCCAGAAGCAGATGGCTGGCTTCAACGTCGAGCGGATTGGCAACACCGCCCGCTCGCTCGCGTTCGGGCGTTACGCCTACGAGCGCGCCCGCGAGCACGCCAGTGTGCGCAAGCAGTTCGGCCGGCCACTGTGCGAGTTCCAGGGCCTGCAATGGAAATTCGCCGACATGGCGATCCGGCTCGAAGCCGCGCAACTCCTGCTGTATCGCGCCGCCGTCAACGCCGACCGCGGCCTGCCCTCGGCCTATGAGACCTCCGTCGCCAAGGTGGCGTGCAACACCGCGGGCTTTGACGTGGCGCACGAGGCGATCCAGATCATGGGCGCCGCGGGCTACAGCAAGTCCTCGCTGGTCGAGTACTGCATGCGGCGCTGCCGCGGCTGGATGATCGCCGGCGGCTCGGTGGAGATTCTGAAGAACCGCATCGCCGAACATGTGTTCGACCGAAGGTTCGATCAGCGGCCGCCGAAGATCAAACCCGATGCCGCGAAGTAAGCTTTCGTGACGCCCCTCGCCCAATATCTGTTCGCGCCGAAATCCGTCGCCATCGTCGGCCAATCGAACGACGCCACCAAGACCGCCGGGCGTCCGCTGAAATATTTGCGCCAGGCCGGCTTTGCGGGCCGCATCTATCCGGTCAACGCGCGGCGTGACGAGGTGCTGGGCGAGCGCGCCTTTCCATCGCTCGCCGCGCTGCCGGAGGTGCCCGAGCACGTCTATGTCGTGGCGAACACCGACGCGACCATCGAGGCGATCGAGGAATGCGGCCGGCTCGGCGTGCCGGTGGTCACCGCGCTCGCCAACGGCTTCAGCGAGACCGGAGCGGCGGGGCACGCGCGCGAGGCGCGGCTGCGCGAGGTCTTGGCCAAGACGAAGACCCGTCTGGTCGGGCCGTCGAGCCTCGGCATCGTCGACATGCGCCACAAGTCGTTTCTCACCGCCAACGCCGCGTTCGACGAGCCGGACCTGCCGGTCGGCCGCATCTTCGCCGCGTCCCACAGCGGCGGAATGATCGGCACGTTTCTGTCGCGCGGCAAGGCGCGCGGCATCGGCTATGCAGGACTGGTGTCGGTCGGCAACGAGGTCGACCTGTCGATCGGCGAGATTTGCGCCGCCACGCTCGACGATCCCGGCATCGACGGCTACGTGCTGTTTCTGGAATCGCTGCGCAAGGCCGATGCGTTGCGCGCCTTCGCGCTCGAAGCGCACAAGCGCGGCAAGCCGGTGCTGGCCTATAAGCTGGGCCGCTCCGAAGCCGGCCGCGAGCTGGCGGTGTCGCACACCGGCGCGCTGGCCGGCGAGGACGACATCGCCGACGTGTTCCTGGCCGAATGCGGCATTGCGCGGGTCGATACGCTGGAAGGGTTGATCGAGGGCTTTCCGCTACTCGCGAAAATGCCCGCCCCGCAGCGCGGCGCACGGCGGCTCGCAGCAGCCGTCGTCACCACCACGGCGGGTGGCGCCACCATGGTGGTCGATCCGCTGGCCTCGCGCGGCATCGAGGTGACGCAGCCGAGCGTGCAGACTCTTCAGCGCATCAAGGACAAGACCGGCGTCGAGGTCACGCCGGCGCGGCTCACCGACCTGACGCTGGCCGGCGCGCAGTATGACGTGATGAAGGGCGCGCTCGACATCCTCACCACCGCGCCGGAGTTTGACATGGTGGTTGTGGTGGTCGGTTCGTCGGCGCGGTTCTATCCGCATCTCGCGGTCAAGCCGATCGTCGACAGCGCCAATGCGCCGAAACCGATCGCGGTGTTTCTGGTCCCCGAGGCGCCCGACGCGCTGGCACAATTGTCAAAAGCGGGCGTGCCAAGTTTCCACACGCCGGAAGCCTGTGCGGACGCGGTCGCGGCGGCCCTCAAGCGGCGCGCGCCGACGCCCGCCACAGCGCGGCGTCCCCAGGGCGAAGGCCGCATGCTGGACGAACTGGAGGCCTACACGCTGCTCGACAAGCTCGGTGTGCCACACGCGCATTCCGTCGCGCTCGATGCCGGCATCGCAACAGCGCCCGCCCTGCCCTTCACCTATCCCGTAGCGGTCAAGGCGCTGTCCGCCGCGATCGCCCACAAGTCCGATGTCGGCGGCGTCGTTCTGAACGTGCGCGACGGCGCAGCGCTGCTCGTGGCGATCAAGCAGATTGCGCAGGCGACCCAGGCGCCACGCGTGCTGGTGCAGCCGATGACGGCGGGCCTCGGCGAAGTGCTGATCGGTTATCGGGTCGATGCCGACGTGGGGCCGCTGGTGATGATCGCGGCCGGCGGCGTGCTCGCCGAGATTTATCGCGACCGCAGCCTGCGGCTCGCCCCGGTCGATCTCGAAACGGCCCGCGAGATGATCGGCGAGGTTGCCGCGGTCAAGGCGCTCAACGGCTATCGCGGCAAGCCGCGCGGCGATCTCGACGCGCTGGCAAACGCGCTGGTGGCGCTGTCGCGGCTTGCGGTCATGGATGGTCCTGCGGTCGCCGAGGCCGAGGTCAATCCGCTGATGGTGCAGGCCAACGGCGTGGTCGCGGTCGATGCGCTGGTGAGGATGGGATGATGACCGATGTATCGTGTCCCGGCCAAGCGAGCGCAGCGAGCGCGAGCCGGGACCCCGCTTTCTTCCTTCCGCAAAATCAAACCGGGGTCCCGGGTCTCGCCATAGCGCGTCGAAGACGCGCGTCCACGCGCTTATGGCTCGCCCGGGACACGAACGGAGAAAGCCACCAATGATCGAACGCATCCAAGACCTGGTGAACGCCGACGCCAACCTGGTCCGGCGCGGCCGCTTCCTCTCCACCACGTTCCTCATGGAAATCGGCGACAAGGGCTACCTCGTCAAAATCCTGGAAGGCCGTATCGCCTCGATCACGCCGGGGCCGTTCGTCACGCCGAACTTCAGCTTCGCGCTGCGCGCGCCGCGCGACGAATGGGAGATGTTCTGGAGCGAACTGCCGCCGCCCGGCTACAACGACATCTTCGCGCTGTTCAAGCGCGGCAAGCTGACCATCGAAGGCGACCTGCATCCCTTCATGGCGAACCTGCTTTACATCAAGGACGTGCTGGTCAAACCGCGCAAAGGCTCAACCGGCCTGCCCGCCGTTCGCCCGGCCGCTTCGGCGCCAAGCTTCGAGCCGATCGTCGGGCGCTATCTCAATTTCAACCTGCTCGGCCGGCCGCACCGGCTCTACATCGAGGAGGCGGGCCAGGGCATTCCGCTGCTGTGCCTGCACACCGCAGGCTCCGACGGGCGGCAGTATCGCGGGCTGCTCAACGACAAGCGCATCACCGACAACTTTCGCGTCATCGTGTTCGACATGCCGTGGCATGGAAAATCGTCGCCGCCCGAGGGCTTCCAGAACGAGGAATACAAGCTCACCTCGCGCGACTACATCAGCATGGTTCTGGAAATCTCCGATGCGCTGCAACTCGACAAGCCTGTGGTGATGGGCTGCTCGATCGGCGGCCGCATCGTGCTCTATCTCGCGCATCAGCATGGCGAACGCTTCCGCGCCATTGTCGGATTGGAGACCGCGGCGCATGTGGCGCCCTACTACGATGTGGAATGGCTGCACCGGCCCGACGTGCACGGCGGCGAGGTCTCGACCGGCGTGATTTCCGGCCTGGTTGCCCCCACAGCGCCGGACAAGGATCGCTGGGAAACGCTGTGGCACTACCTGATGAGCGGGCCCGGCGTGTTCAAGGGCGATCTCTATTTCTACAAGGTGGACGGCGACATCCGCGCCAAGGTGGATCAGATCGACGGCCGCAAGACGCCGCTCTATCTGCTGACCGGCGAATACGACTACTCGTGCACCAGCGAGGGCACGCTCGATGTGGCGAAGCGCACGGGCGCGGAGGTCACTATCATGAAAGGGCTTGGTCACTTTCCGATGAGCGAGGACCCGCCGAAGTTCATTTCCTATCTGCTGCCGGTGCTGGAGAAGATCAGGAAGGGTTGATTTGCAGTACCGGGTGTCATCGCCCGCGAAAGCGGGCGATCCAGTACACACCGATCCAACTGTGATTACTGGGTCCCCGCTTTCGCGGGGACGACAATTGCGAGAACGGTGCTAAACTCGCCTCAAATCAAGGAAACGTCATGTCCCACGCCGAAGCCGTTCACACGCTGCAGCCCGCCGCCGGCGCGACCAAGGCGCTGATCGAGTTCAACAGCGCGCTGCGCTATGACGCGATCCCCGAGGAGGCGCGGCACTACGCCAAGCGCCATCTGCTCGACACCGTGGGCGTGATGATCGCGGGCGCGCCGGGCACCATCGCCACCAGCGCCGAAAACGTCATTGCCGCGGTGCGTCCCGCCGGAACAATCCCCGTCGCCGGACGCGCCCGCCGTGCCGATCTTCTCGACGCCGCGTTCCTGGGCGGCACCGCGGCGCATGGCATCGAGCTCGACGACGGCTACCGCAACGGCTCGGCGCATTGCGGCTGCGTGGTGGTGCCGGCTATTCTGAGCGTGGGCTACGAGCGCCGCTCGTCGGGCGCGGCGCTGATCGAGGCGATGATCGCGGGCTACGAGACGAATATCAGTCTAGCCCGCGCGTGCGCGCCGGACCTGCGCCACCGCGGCTTCCATCCGACCAGCGCGGTCGGCCCGTTCGGCTCAGCGATGGCAACGGCGAAGCTGCGCGGCCTGCCCAAAGACAAGCTCGGCAACGCGCTCGGCATCGCGGCGTCGAGCGCGGCCGGCCTGTTCGCCTTCGTCGGCGGCGGCGGCGACATCAAGCGGCTGCACGCCGGCCACGCCTCGCGCGAAGGCATGCAGGCCGCCCTGCTTGCCGAGCAGGGTGTCGAGGGCCCCCCGAACGTGATCGAGGCGCGCGACGGCTTCATGCAGGCGTTCGCGTTCGGCCGCATGGATAAAGCGCGGCCGATCACGCTGCCGCCGCAGGCCGACTACGGAATCACCGACTGCTACATCAAGCCGTATGCCTGCTGCCGCCACATCCAGCCCGCGGTCGAGGCGGCGTTCGGCCTGCTCAACGACGAGAAGATCAAGTTCGAAGACATCAAGTCGGTCGATGTCGAGACCTACAAGATCGCGGCCGAGCACGCCCATGTGCCGTGGGACGATTTCGCCAGCGCGCAGCTCAGCTTCCCGTACCTGATGGGGCTGGCGGCGCGCTATCGCGGCATCAAGTTCGAGCACTTCGACGACAAGAACCGCAAGGATCCCGCGTTCGCCGACTTCGCGAACAAGCTGACCGTGACCGCGCCGGCCGAGATCGATGGGCTGTACCCGAGGCTGCGCCCGGCGCGCGTCACAGTGACTACCGCGAAGGGCACGTTCGTCCGCCAGGCCGACGAGGCCTGGGGCTCGCGCATTGTGCCGCTCGACGACGCGGGGCTGATCGCGAAATTCCACGACCTCGTCACGCCGGTTTACGGCGAGGCGCGCGCCAAGGAGTTGTCGGAGCGGCTGTGGGCCATCGAGACGCTCAAGGACACGTCGCCGCTGATCGAGGCGCTGGCGAGGTAGAGCCAAACCTCTCCATCACCTCTCCCCGCTAGCGGGGAGAGGTCGGATCGCGAAGCGATCCGGGTGAGGGGGATTCTCCACGAGCCATTTATCAGAAACTCCCCCTCACCCCGACCCTCTCCCCGCAAGCGGGGAGAGGGAGCGCGCTGCCAACGCCGCGCTATTGATGACTTTCACCGCATACCGCACTATGCCGCCGAAGCATCCAAGGAACGCAACAATATGAACTTCGCCGACACCAAGCGCCTGACCAACGAGGGCGCACGCAAGATGATGACCACCGCGCTCGCCGGCGCGAAGAAGGAGGGCATCGCCGTCTCCATCGCGATCGTCGATGCCGGCGGACACATCATCCTGCTGGAGCGCATGGAGGGCGGCCGCTTCCATACCGTGCATTCCTCGACCACCAAGGCGGTCGCGGCAGCCTCCAACAAGCGCCCGACCTCGCCGAAGGGCGCGGTGGGCCAGGACCTCGACGTGGTCAACGCCATCGGGCTGACGCTTGCCGCGGGACCGGAGCGCTGGACCGCAACGCGCGGCGGCTGCCCGATCCTGGTCAACGGCGAATGCATCGGCGGCATCGGCGTGGCCGGTGGCGACTGGGAAACCGATCTCAATCTCGCCAAGGCCGCGGTCGAATCCATCGGAGCCACCTGGAACCCCGACTCCAAGTAATCCAAGCAGGCACCATCGAATGGCAACTCAGCCGCTGCGCGTCGCCTGTCTCGGCATGGGCTGGTGGTCGGATGTTCTCGCCGACGCCATCAAGCGCACCGACAAGATCGAGATCGTGTCCTGCTACACGCGCTCGCCCGACAAGCGCGACGCGTTCGCCAAGAAATACGGCTGCAAGGCCGCGGCGAGCTATGAGGACGTGCTCGCCGACAAGAGCATCGAGGCGATCGTCAACACCACGCCGAACAACGCGCATCTGGAAACCACCCGCGCGGCGGCTACCGCCGGCAAGCACACCTTTCTCGACAAGCCGATCGCCAACACGGTGTCGGACGGCCGCTTGTTGACCGAGGCCTGCCGCAAGGCCGGCGTCATTCTGGGCCTCGGCTATCAGCGCCGCCGCGAGAGCCACTTCCGCCATGTGAAGCAGCAGATCGACGCCGGCGCATTCGGTAAGCTGGTCAACGCCGAGGCCAACATCAGCCGCGACCGGCTCGGCAAGATCGACCTGACGTCGTGGCGCTACCAGTCGCAGGGCATGCCGGGCGGCGTGATGCTGCAGATCGGCATCCACTACTCCGACGTGCTGGAGTATTTGATGGGGCCGATCGTGGCGGTGAGCGGAAGACTGGCGCAACTCGTGCTGCCCGGCGACAACCCGGATGTGGCGAGCCTGCTGCTCGAACACGAGAACGGCGCGATCTCGACACTCAATGCGAGCTATGCCTCGGCGTCGGAGTATTACCTGCTCAACGTGTACGGCAAGGAGGCCAGCGCCTACTACGACATGCACAACGGCCTGCGCGTGCTCAAGCGCGGCACCGACAAGCCGGGGCCGGTGTCGTGCGCCAAGAACGACGTGTTCGTCGAAGAGCTGGAGGAATTCGCCGCCGCGGTGCGGGGCGGCGCGGAACCCGAGATGGACGGCGAGAAGGCAACCCGCTCGCTTGCGGTGCTGCGCGCCGGTATCCTGTCGGCGAAGGAAGGCCGCCGTGTCGAGGTCGCGGAGGTGATGAAGAACGATTGACCTGCCATCGAGCAGCGAAGGCAGCGAGCTCCCTCTCCACGCTTTTGCGGGGAGAGGGTTGGGTGAGGGGCAAAGGACCAACCGAGAGTCCCCCTCACCCGGATCGCTTCGCGATCCGACCTCTCCCCGCTCGCGGGGAGAGGTGACGGAGCGCGCGGCGTCACACGGATCAAAAGGGGAGGAATTTGTGGTGACACCGACCAAAACACTGCTGGCGCTCGCATGCGCGGCGCTTTTCGCTATACCGGCCTCGGCGCAGGCGCAGGATTACCCGGCGCGCGCCATCACGGTCGTCGTGCCGTTCCCGGCCGGCGGCCCAAGCGACGTGGTGGCCCGCATCGTGGCCGAGCACATGTCGCGCACGCTCGGCCAGACGCTGGTGATCGAGAATGTCGGCGGCGCCGGCGGCACGATCGGCAGCGGCCGGGTCGCAGCCGCAGCGCCCGACGGCTATACGCTGCTCGCCGGCAGTATGGGATCGCATGTCGCGGCCCCGGTGTTGACGCCCAACATCAAGTACGGCGTGGCGGACTTCGCGCCGATCGGCCCGACCGCGCATTCGCCCGCCGTCATCGTGGCGCGCAAGGATTTCCCGGCCAAGGATCTGCGCGAGTTCGTCGAGCACATGAAGAACAATCCCGCGGCCGTCAAACAGGCGCACGGCGGGGTCGGCTCCTCGTCGCACATGGCATGCGTGCTGTTCAACACCTCGGCCGCGCTGAAGCCGACGCAGGTGGCCTATCGCGGCACCGGACCCGCGATGAACGACCTGGTCGGCGGCCACATCGACACCCTCTGCGAGCAGTCGGTCAGCGTCATCGAGCAGGTGCTGGGCGGCTCCATCAAGGCCTACGCCGTGTCGGCGGGCGAACGGCTCGCCGCGCTGCCGAACGTGCCGACCGCCAAGGAGGCCGGGCTCGACTACCAGATGAGCGTGTGGGCCGGCATCTTCGCACCCAAGGGCACGCCGCAGCCGGTGGTGGACAAGCTCGCCGCCGCGCTCGATCGCGCGCTCGATGACAAGGGCGTGGCGGAGCGGCTGAACAAGCTCGGCGGCTCGATCCCCGGCAAGGCGGAGCGCCAGCCCGCCGCGTTCGAGGCCTATGTGAAGGCCGAGGCCGCGCGCTGGGCGCCGATCCTGAAGGCGGCGCAGCCGGGGAACTGAGCGCGGTCAACGCAGTCCGAACATCCTCGCCGCATTGCCGCCGAGGATCGCAGCTTTGTCGGCGTCGGGGATCGGCAGCCGCCGCACATGCGACAGATCCGAGCCGATGAAGGGATCGTCGGTCCCGAGCAGCATCTGGCTTACGCCGACGGCGCTGATCGCGAACGTCAGCGCGGCCTCCCCGAACGCGCAGGTGTCGTAATAGAACCGGGCGGCGTATTCGCTCGGTAGCCGGTTGATATGCTTGCGGCAATCCGGAAACAGCCGATAGCCGTTGTCGAGCCGCTCCAGCAGCATGATCAGCGCCCCGCCGGTGTGCGCCAGCACGAAGGGAAAATCCGGATAGCGCTCGAAGATGCCCGCGTAGATCATGCGCGCCGCCATCAGCGTGGTATCGAACATCAGCCCGACGCGCAGCGGCAGCTCGAATTCGCCCATGTCGGAGGTGTCCTTCGGGAATGCCGGATGCTCGATCACCGGCAGCCGAAGCGCATTGATTTTTGCCCACAGCGGCTCGAAGCGTGGATCGTTGAGCGGCGGCCCGCCGATGTTCGAGCCGATCGCCAGGCCCTTGAGGCCCAACTCGCCGACCGCGCGGTCGATCTCCTTCAACGAGGCACCTATGTCATTGAGCGGCAGGCTGGCGAGACCGATGAAACGGTCCGGATGCGCGCGGCAATACTCCGCCAGCCGGTCGTTGACATGGCGGGCCATGCGTATCTGCTCGTCGCCCGCAAACGGATAGACGTTCGGCGCGCTGACCGAGAGCACGCGCTTGTCGATGCCCTTGCTGTCCATGTCGCGCAGCCGGTGCTCGATGTCGAACATGTCCGGCCGGGTCCAGGCGATGGTGGCACCGCGCTCGCGCAGCAGCGTCTTGCCGTCCGGCGTCTGCTCGACATCGAGCTTGCATTGCCGGGTCAGTTCGTCGAGGTAATGCCGGTCGACGAAATGGGCATGGATATCGATATTCATTCGCGCTCTCGTTTGGCTGGACGATAGTCGGCGAGATGCACCGGGCTGGCAAGAGATGGAGAGCCGGAACATGAAACTGCGCATCGGCGGATACCAGGACAGCCGCTCGGTCCACACCCGCGCCATGCGCGTGCTTGAGGCGTCGCTGAAAGACACGCTCGGCGCCAACATCGCGGTCGAGTTCGAGGAGAACATCGCCGCCACCGGCCGCAAGGTGGCCGACCTGCTCGATCTGGTCGAATCCGGCGCGCTCGACCTTTGTTATTTCTCGTCGAGCTATCTCACCGCGCGCGTTCCCGCGCTCGGCGTGCTCGACGTGCCGTTCCTGCTCACCGATCGCGCGCGAACCCGCGCGCTGCTGCAGGGCGCGCTTGGCGCTGGCGCGCGCATCGCGGCCGAAGTGGCGGCGAACACCGGCTACACCCTGCTGGGATTCTGGGACAACGGGCTGCGCAACATCTCGAACCGGCTGCGGCCGATCCGCATCCCGGACGACTGCAAGGGCATCCGCATCCGCACGCTGCCGAGCGAGGGCTACCACGCGGCGTTCCGCGCGCTCGGCATGGAGCCGGTGACGATCGACATCCGCGACTTCGTCGAAGCCGTTGCCAGCGAGAGGGTCGATGCACAGGAAAATCCGCTGACCAACGTGCGGCAATTCGGGCTTCAGAAATACCACCGCCACGTCACCATGACCGCGCATTTCCACGGCATCGCGCTGCTGCTGTGCAACGCGAACATGCTCGCGGGCGCTGCGCCGCAGCTTCGCGCGGCGCTGATCGCCGCCGCCGAAAAGGCCACGCAGGCGCAATGGGACTTCGCCACACAGGATGAGCGGGAGTCGCGCGCGGCGCTGGAGGCGGACGGCGTGACGATCGCTGATCTGGACGAGGCTGGCCGGGCGGCTTTCCGCGCAGCCGTCAAACCGCTGGTGGAGCGTCAGCTTGCGGCGCTGCCGCCGGATCTGGTGGCGCTATTGCACGGCGCGAACTGATCGGCACAAAAGAGAAACCCGGCCCTCTGCGGAACCGGGTTTCTTTCGACAAGACAATCGAACGATCAGTCGCAACGTCGGATGCGACGCACCGAACCATCATCCCGCCTGATCGTAATGGTGCGGCAGCCAGACTCGCGCCCCGCGTAGCCATAGGTCCGATACCCCGGACGGTCGTACTCGTAGGCGCGCTCGCGATAGCGCGGCGCTTCGCGATAGTAGGACGGCCCGCCGCCGAGCTCGACGCCGATGCCCGGCCCGCCCAGATGGATGCCTTGCGCAACAGCCGGCGACGCGAGTGCAACACCTGCGGCAGCCAGCAAACCAATGGTGATCGAACGCATGAATAGTCCTCCTGTTGCGCGATAACGCGCGACAGGCTCGGAAGTTCCCTCGATGCGAGTAATGCGCAGCGCAGGCGAACGCACCGATGGCGGTCAGGCCGCCGGGTTCGCCCGGAATTTTTCCAGTGCCGCTTTGCCGGCGCGCGTGGCTTCCGACATCGTTTCAAAAAATTCGGATTGCTGGACCGGCTTGCTCTTGCACGCGACGTAGATTTCCCATCGCCACGGCCGCGGCGGACGGCCTTTGCTTTTGATGGCGAGCGTATAGTCGGACGGATTGAACGATGAAGCCTTTTCCATTCCGCGCGCTACCGAAGCTCTGAATGGCCGGCGACGCATTCGGAAAAGGCGCGGCGCAGCATCGACTCGCACTCTTCCGTCCGCTGCCTCGCAGCCTCGGAACCCCAGCACGAGAGAATTTCCCGCAAGTCCCGGATGGCGACGTCCACGGCGGTCACGAGATCGACCGCCCCGTCCGCGACATCGGCCACGCGATAGTCGCTCAGCTTGAGTATTTTGGCGCTCACCGGTCACTCCACGAATCACTGTCCCGGCAGAATGCCCACCAGCCGTTAACGAGCCGTGAGGTGGCGCTTACGCTTTGCGGATCGTCAGGCAAAGAAATGACCCCAGAGCGAGGGGGACGCTGCCGGGGTCAGGACGCGCCGGACGCAGGGGCTTTGGGGAAGGACGCGTCCAGCCCTCGCCCTAGCTGGCGGGGAGTTCTATATTCCCTCCGCGCTGGCCCCGTAGCTCAGCTGGATAGAGCACAGGTTTCCTAAACCTGGGGTCGCATGTTCGAATCATGCCGGGGTCGCGCTGCTGTCGGGCTCACGCCCGAGAAATGAAAACGCCCGCTGCGAGCCCGCGTAGCCCGGATGGAGCGCAGCGAAATCCGGGGGGCGGCCTGTCGATATCGAACCCGCACTCCGCTTCGCTTCATGCGGGCACCGCTTGCCGATAAAATCCGTTCCGCTCCCGGCTACCAGATTACAGCCGTTACCTTTTTAGCGCTGCCAGTTCAATGGCCGCCGCCGCGACGTGTGGCGAATATGCGTGACGTGCACTTCGTCTCCGGCGATTGTATAGAAAATGAAATATCGCAGATTGGGAACGACAACCACGCGGGCGTTGGGCTCGTCCGTTTCCCGCCCCTCATAGGGGCTGTCGCCAAGCGACCGGCCACGTTCCATGAGCTGCGCTATCAGCCGCGACGCTTCTGTCGGATTTTCTTGACTCACGTAGGCGTGGATACGTTTTAGATCGGCTTGCGCCGGCCGAGTGAACCGAACTCTCATACCTTGCGGTGGAGTTGATAAAACTCTTCCATCTCGCTGTCCGGAGCAAAGTCGCCGCGCCGCGCTGCGTCCATACCAGCGCGCACGGCCCCACGTTCATCGTCGGACAGTTGGTAGACGCCGGCGCGCCGCGCTTCGATTTCGCGCGCGACTTCCGCCAGTTCCTCCTGGTCTTCTTCCGGCCAAGAAGCGACCTTTTCGAGCATCTTTTTTGCCGTCGGACTCATATTCGCAATATAGCACACCTCCACCCCACCGTCAGCTAGGGCATTGGCAGAGGCGCAACGTAGACCTTTCCGGGTTTTTCTTGTCCGTAGCCGCTTGATGCAAGCCTAGCTTGAACAAGCCAAAGATCATGACACTACACCGTCACGTTCCTAACTACTCATTCTTATAGACTTTTGAGTTCTGCGATGACGCCAGGAAGCCCATCAAACTTCATACGCAGGTTTTCCCAAACTACGTTCCCGTACCGCTCGCGCAATGTCAGCGTGTTGCCGTTGAGTTCAAAGTCTTTTGCCGGATCATCAATCGAGACTGGTTCAATCTTGGTCGAGGGTCGCCGTGCACCGTAGAGTTGCCGGTGTTGGCCTATCCAGATGCAGTACCAAGTCAGTATCTTCTCTGGTGTGTTGCCAAACGCTTCCGCGAACGACGCCACAAGGTCGTTTCTTGTTTCGCTGTAAGCCCGACGAGCGGCATCAAGCAGCATGATTTCTGTGCGATCGTCAGCGCGCTGGCCCGGCTCTGGCCAGATTGTCAGGGCCTCGGCTTGGTTCACCTGAATGTCAGCATAGTCTGGTAGCCGCGTTTCAGTCTTTGTCCAAGTGTGTGAATTTTCGCGTCCGTCCTCCTTGAGGAACCAATAGCTGAACTCGGCATGCACCCAATAGTGCGGCTCATCGACCAGTTTCATCGGACCTCGGCGTCGTGGATGGTAGATGGGCCTCCCCCACACCTTCAGCCGTCCGGTTGAAAAATGGTCCATCACCTCTCGGCCAACGGACTTCCAACGCTCGTTGTCTGTCTCGTCTGTGAGATCCGGTCGAATGTGAAAGAACAACTCCCGGAGCGTCCAATCTGGATACGTTGTCGCAGCCGGGCGTGGCTCGCGCTGAGCCCCATCCGCTTGAGCGAATAATTCTCCGAGGCGCTGAACCAATTCGTCGCTGATGTCATAGCGGCGCGTGTCGCTGGCTTCATGCGCGGCCTTCATCTCAACGAGCCTTTCAGCCGGGTAGTCGAGGTGCTCTCGGTCGATGATCGTGTGGTGCTTCCGGCACATGACGACAAGGTTCTCAAAGGCGTGCCGCTCGATGTCAGACTGGTTGGCGTCGTATCGCGCCGAACGGGGCTTCTCACCTTTGATGTGACATACCTCGGCAACCAGCGTCGTCCCCTCCACCAACGGCTCAGTACAGTTTGGGAAAGCGCACAAGTTGTGCGACACGGCAAACAGGCGCTTGATGGTGGGATCGGATGGTCGTGGCAAATGCCGCCCCTTCTCCTGGAGCTACGGAGATGACGAGCCAAGTCGGCTCGCTGCCAATCTAAAGAAATAATGTTTGAAGTGGCACCCTCCAGGGTTCTGCCTTTCCCTTTTGGAAGGGGAGCGGCTTGAGTTACCGAGTGCCACCTGAGATATGGCATTCGTGGGCTACCGCCACAAGCGCACGCTGACCCGATCCACACATTTTGGTGCGGCGTTCAGCGTACAAGAATTGATGATTGATGCGCGACCCCCGCATGATTCGAACATGCGACCTATGGTTTAGAAACCGCTGCTCTATCCAGCTGAGCTACGGGGCCAGCGCGGCCCGCAACCCATCAGAAAGCCCGCACCCGGCCACTTTTCGCCGCGCCTTATCGCCGCCGCCGGCGCACCCGCGCCGATTGCCGCCGCGCGGACGGAGGACTAGTCTAAGGACGCATCGGGGGATGCGTTGGAAGACCGGTTCATCCGGCCGGTTCGCGACGGGAGGCGGCCTATGAGCTTCAAGACCATTCTGGTGCCGATCGAGCAGCACGACCTGATGGGGGCGACGCTCGACACCGCGCTGCTGCTGGCGCGCAAGTTCGACGCCTACATCGAGGGCTTCGCGCTGCGCCCGGTGGTCGCGCCGGTGATGGCGATGGACATCGGCGGCGCCTTCCCGCTCGCCGAGCTGCAGGAGAACGACACCAAGATGGCGACCGAGGCGAAGGCGCTGTTCGACGCCTTCATGCACAAGAACAACGTCTCGCGCGGCGACCCCAAGGGTGCCGCCGGCTGCGGCTGGTTCGAAGGCGCGCCGGACGGCGACCAATTCGTCGGCAGCCACGGCCGGGTGTTCGACGTCACCGTGCTGGGCCGGCCCGGCGAGAACGCGCAGAGCCCCAGGCTCTCCACCTACGAGGCCTGCCTGTTCGAGAGCGGCCGCCCGATCCTGCTGGCGCCGCCGAAGGCGCTGGCAACCATGGGCGAGAACATCCTGATCGCCTGGAACCACTCCACCGAGCAGGCGCGCACCAACGCGTTCGCGCTGCCGCTGCTGCGCGGCGCGAAGAAGGTCACCGTGCTGACGGTGGAAGGCGGCTCGGTGGTCGGCCCGACCGGCGAGCAGGTGCAGCGCTATCTGCATCTGAACGGCGTGGCCGCCAACGCGGTAACCGTCAACCCGGGCAACCGCAACGCCGGCGAAGTCATTCTCGCCCACGCCGAGCAGCTCGGCTGCGATCTCGTCGTCAAGGGTGCGTACACCCAGAGCCGGCTGCGGCAGATGATCTTCGGCGGCGCGACGCGTCACATCCTGGCGCACGCCAAGCTGCCGGTGCTGATGTCGCACTGACGCGATGCGGATGCGCCCGCGCTTGATCCGATGACGACGACGGGGCAAGGCGCGCTGTTGCTTTTGGCGATGGCTACGGCCGGCGCTCACGCCGGCGCGCAGACCCAGGCGCAGGAGCGGACGGCGGCGTCACCGGCCGCGCCGGCCTCCGCCGAATGCCGGTTCGAGGATGCCGGACACGGCCGGGTGCGCGCGGTGCTCGACGGGCGGACGCTCGTTCTGGAGGACGGCCGAGAAGTTGTTCTTTCGGGTCTGGTGTGGCCGGAGGAAGAGCGCGGAGGACCCGCCAAGGACAATAATAAAGCGGCGCTGCAGGATCAGATCGGCGGCCGCGCGGTGGTGCTGAAACGGCTCGGTCCGGACACCGACCGCTACGGCCGGCTGCCGGCGCATGTGTTCGCGGGCGACGACTGGGTGCAGCACAAACTGCTGGCCGCGGGACACGCGCGGGTTGCCGCGCGGGTCGGCGATTTCGCCTGCGCCGCCAGGCTGTTGCAGGCGGAACGGGCGGCGCGGAGCGCCAAGCTCGGGCTGTGGGCCGATCCCTCCCAGGCGCCGCGCCAGGCCGCCGATCCGGCTTCGATTTTGGCCGAGCGGGGGCGGTTCATTCTGGTCGAAGGGCGCGTGATATCTGTGCGGGAAAGCGGCGGCACCATCTACGTGAACTTCGGCCAGCGCTGGTCGGAGGATTTCACGGCTACGGCGTTGCGCCGTAACGAGAAAATGTTCGCCACGGCGGGCCTCGATCTCAAGAAACTCGCCGGGCGGAATGTCAGAGTGCGCGGCGTCATCGAGGAGCGCGGCGGGCCGTGGATCGAGCTCAACCGGCCCGAGCAGATCGAGGTCATCGGCCGCGATTGACCCGCCAGACCCGGCATAAATCGTTCAGAAACCGGGCAAATCGGCGTTAAACAACGGCCCAGCCCGGCGTGCTAGGATGCCAGCGGAGACGGCCCCGATCGGGCCTGCCCTGCCCCGAAAAGTTCGTGATCGCGGGGCAGAACTGTGACCGGGATGGGCGTGTTCCTCGCAAGATTGCGACCGGAGTCGGGCCTGCGGCGTATGGCGCTGCGGCTCATCGCGCTTGTGCTGTCGGCAGGCATCCTGGCCGGCTGCTCGACCACCGGTCCCGGCCAGCAAACCGCGCTGCCGTCCTCCCCGCCCAAGCCCGACATGTCGGCCGAGCATCAGCGCGAACATTTGCGCATCCTCTCGGCCTACGGCGGAGCATATGAACATCCGCGCCTTGAACCGCTGCTGTCACAGACCATCGAGAAGCTGGTGGCGGCCTCGGAGCGCCCCGACCTCAAATACGAGGTCACCATCCTCAACTCGCCGTCGGTCAACGCCTTCGCGCTGCCGACCGGCCAGCTCTATGTCACCCGCGGCCTGCTGGCGCTCGCCAACGACAGTTCGGAACTGGCCTCGGTGCTGTCCCACGAGATGGCGCATGTGATCGCGCGCCATGCCGCGATCCGCGAGGACCAGGCGCGTCAGGCGGCGCTGGTCAACCGCGTCGCCAACGATCTGCTCAGCGATCCACAACTCGGTGCGCTGGCGCTCGCAAAATCCAAGATCACGCTGGCAAGCTTCTCGCGCGCGCAGGAATTCGAAGCCGACGGCATCGGTGTCGGCATCTCGGCGCGCGCCGGCTTTGATCCGTTTGGTGCGCAAAGGTTCCTCACTGCGATGGGGATGAACTCTCAACTGCGCGCGAAAAGCGCCAACATCGATCCGCGCGCGCCGGACTTTCTGTCCTCCCATCCGGCGACGCCCGAGCGCGTGAACAACGCGCAAAGCAATGCGCGCCAGTTCGCCGGTCCGGGCGCGAGCGCCCGGGACAAGGCGGAGTATCTCGCACTGATCGACGGCCTGGTGTTCGGCGAGGATCCGAGCGAAGGTTTCGTGCGCGGACGTCGCTTCCTGCATCCCAAGCTCGGCTTCACATTCACGGCGCCGGACGGTTTCACGCTTGAGAACACGGCGCAGGCCGTGTTCGGTGTGAAGGATGGCGGCGCGCAGGCGCTGCGGCTCGATGTCGTGCGGGTGCCGAACGACCAGGCGCTGACCGACTATCTCACCTCCGGCTGGATCGAGAACATCAATGCCAGGACAGTCGAGCCAGTCACCATCAACGGCCATCCCGCCGCGACCGCGACAGCGAGCGGCGATCAGTGGACTTTCCGGCTCTATGCGGTTCGGTTCGGCAGCGAGGTCTACCGGTTCATCTTCGCCGCCAAGAACCGGACCGATCCGGTCGATCGCACGTTCCGCGATTCGATCAACTCGTTCCGGCGCATGACGCTCGCGGAAATCCGGCTTGCCAAGCCGCACCGCATCCGCGTGGTGACGGTCACCCCGAACGATACGGTCGAACGGCTGGCCCGCCGCATGGCGGTTGCCGACCGGCACGCCGAACGCTTCCGCGTGATCAACGGGCTCGGCCCAACCGACAAACTCAAGCCCGGCGAGCAGGTCAAGATCGTCACCGAGTGACTGCCGCCGCTTGCCGGCGTCAGGCAGCCTTCTGATTGGCGTTCATGTGCTGGGCGGCGAATGCGACCATGCGTTCGAAGTTCGATCCCATCGCGGACAAGTCGGGCGAGTGCCCGGCCATCCGCGGCCCATCAAAGTAAACGAGATCAATCTCGCCTCCGGCCTTTCTGTAGTTGGCGACGAAGCGCTGCGGTTCATTTCCGGCGAAGCTCGAATCTCCATCCTTATAGTCGTGCATCATGTCGCCGTGCGCCTGGAACCAGATCGCCGGCGGCATCAGCACCTTTTCGCCGCGCTCAAGCGCCAACATCGGATTGCCTTCGGCCATGTTGGCTTCGCTGCGCCAGTATGAATCCTGACGCGCGATGATCGACTTCGGCCACTCCGGCGGGTTGGCGCCGTCCCGCGCCCGCGTCGCCAGCCGGTAACGGCTCAGCGGATTGATGACAGGCCAGGACATGATGACGCAACGCACCGTCGCGTCGAGTGCCGGAGCACCGGCCGGCAATGCGATCGCGCCGTAGCGCGGGTCGCGCGGCCTCATCGCGACCAGCATGGCGAGATGCCCGCCGCTGGATTGACCGGACAGGCCGACCAATTCGGGGCGCGTCTTGAGGCTGCGGGCGTTGAGCTTCACCCAGCGCACCGCATAGTTGATGTCCTGCACGGAGGCCGGATACGGATCCTCGTTGCCGGAGCGGAAATCGAGCGCCACGGAGACGATGCCGCGCGATGCCATGAATTCGTGGCGAATCTTCTCCGTGTGGCGATCGCTCAGGCACCAGGCGCCGCCATGACATTCGACCAGGGCAGGAAACGGTCCCTCGCCTCGCGGCTTATAAATTCGGGCCAGCAGCGGCTTGTCGCCGTGACGCAGATATTCGACATCCTCAACATCAAATTCGTGAGTGGCAGCGCTCGCGGTCTTGGCGTCCATGACTATTCCTCCCAGGCGTTTCGGCGATCTTCGCGCAATCGGCGCAGCGGAACAACATGCCGTTGACGCATAAGAGCGCAGCGCAGGGGCAACTGCCCTCCGGCGTTGTGTTTCAGCATCAAAATGCTTAGCGTTTCACGCAAATCGACTGCCTCGGGGAAACGCCATGCGACCAATCAAGCCGTACTTGCTGTCCTTTGCCGCCGCGGTGGCCGCAAGCCTTGCTGTCATCACGCTGCCATCGCCGGCCCAATCGCAGGCCTGGCCGGCGCGCGCCGTGAAGCTGATCGTGCCGTTTGGCCCGGGAGCGGGAGCGGACATCGGCGCACGGCTGTTCGCCGAGCGCTTGCAGAAGACTTGGAACCAGCCGGTGGTGGTCGAGAACCGGCCAGGCGGCGACAGCATCGTCGCAATCCAGGCCTTCCTTGCCGCCAACGACGATCACACGTTCCTGTTCGCTCCGGCCGGCAACTTTGCGGTGCATCCGTTCGTGTACAGCAAGCTGTCTTACGATCCGAAGGAACTGAGCCCGGTTGCCCGGGCCTCCAATACGATCCTCGCCGTCGCTGTGAAGGCCGACGCCCCCTACAACGATATCAAGGGCTTCACGGAGGCCGCGCGCAAGGAGCCCGGCAAGTTCAACTCCGGCCTGGTGCAAGGCATCACTGAGTTCACCTTCTGGGGCTACCTGCATGATCAGAAACTGCAGGTCGCCCAGGTGCCGTATCGCGACATCAACGTCGCACCGGTCGATCTCAGCGAAGGCCGCATCCAGATCGTGATGTCGTCGCTTGCCATCGTGCAGCCGCAGACCACCGCCGGCCGCATCAAGCTGATTGCGGTCAACAACAAGACGCGTGCGCCGGCGGCGCCCGATGTCCCGACCGCGCGCGAGCAGGGGTTTCCCTCGCTCGAGGTTGAAGGATTGATCGGACTGTTCGGCCTCAAGTCGATGCCGGACGACCGCAAGGAAAAGATCGCTGCCGACTTCCGCGCCGCGGCCGCCGACGGCGCAATCGCGGATCGGCTGAAGGCCACCGGCCAGGTGATCAACGTCGGAGGCCCGAAGGAGTTCGCTGCTGCCATCGCCGAGCAGCAAGCCAACGTCGCAGCCACCGTCAAAGCGATCGACTTCAAGCCGAAGCAGTAACCCGAAGCCTTCCCGATGATCGCCGGACGAACCTTCGCTGCGGCGGCCTTGGCTCTGGTGCTCGGCGCCAATGCGCCGACACTCGCGCAACCGTATCCGTCCAAGGTCGTCAAGGTGATCGTGCCGTTCACGCCCGGCTCGCCCAACGACGTGATGGCGCGGCTGCTGGTGCAGCACGTCCAGACCCGGCTCGGCCAGCCGCTCATCGTCGATAATCGCGTGGGCGGCGGCACCTCGATCGGCGTGAAGGCGGCGGCAACCGCCGCGCCGGACGGCTACACACTGCTTTTCATCAGCTCCGCGCTTGTGATCGATCCGGCGATGAAAAAGGCCGATTACGACCCCACCCAGGACTTCGTTCCGGTCGCCACCGTGACCACCACCTCGTGGCTGCTCGCGGTGTCGCCATCGCTACCGGTCAAGACGATGCAGGAGTTCGTTGCCTACACCAAAGCCAATCCCGGCAAGGTGACGCTGGCCTATACACAAGGCACCGCCGCAGTGCTGGTCGGCGAGCGCTTCCGGCAGCTTTCGGGTGCCGACATCGTCGCCGTCCCCTACAAGGGCGGCGCTGCGGCCATGCCCGACTTCCTCGGCGGACGTATCCAGATGCTGATCCCAACCCCATCCACCACGCTGCCGCTGATTCGCGAAGGCAAGATGCTGCCGCTCGCCATCACCAGCGCGGAACGGAGCCCGGACCTGCCGGACGTGCCGACCGCGCGGGAAGTCGGAATGCCGGAACTGACGCTCGACTTCTGGAACGGGGTGCTGGCGCCGGCCGGTACGCCGCCGGAGATCGTCGCCAGGCTGAACGAGGCAATCAACGACAGTCTGCGTTCTCCGGAGATGAAATCGAGCATGAGCAAGCTGGGATTGGACGCAAAGATCGGATCGCCGCAGGATTTCACCAGGTTCATCGCAGAGGAAATCCCGCGCTGGACCGAAATCGTCAAGGCCGTTGGAATGAAGGCCGAGTAAGTGGCATCGCCAAACAAGACCGCCATCGTCGGCGCCGGCATCGGCGGTCTAACCGCGGCGCTCGCGCTGCTCAAGCGTGGGCTTGATGTGAACGTTTACGAACAATCCTCGGAGCTCAAGGAGGTCGGCGCCGGCATCCAGATCAGCTCGAACGGAACGCGCGTGCTCTACGCGCTGGGGCTCGAGGAGGCGCTGAAGCGCGTTCAGGTGCTGCCGTCGAAGCGTGTGATCCGGCACTGGCGCACGGGGGAGACTTGGAACTGGTTCGACCTCGGCCAGACCACGACGCAGCGTTACGGAACGCCGCACGTCATGCTGCACCGGGGCGATCTGCATGGCCTGTTGGCCGACGCGGTGCGAAGCCTCAAGCCCGATGCGCTCAAGCTCGGCAAGCGTTGCGTTTCAATTTCGTCCACGCCGGATCACGCCGAAGTCACGTTCGAGGACAGCGAGAGGGCGCGCGCCGCCTGCGTGATCGGCGCCGACGGTATCCATTCCCAGGTGCGGCAATGCCTGTTCGGGCAGGACAAGCCGGAGTTCACCGGATGCGTCGCCTGGCGCGGCCTTGTCGCCATGGAAAAGTTGCCGTCCCACATCGCTCAGATGCTCGGCACCAACTGGCTCGGTCCGCATGGGCATGTGCTGCACTATCCAGTGCGCCGCGGCGAGATCATGAACTTCATCAGCTTTGTCGAGCGCGATGACTGGCAGGTCGAGTCTTGGGTGACCGAGGGGACCAAGGACGAACTCGCCAACGACTTCCGCGGCTGGCACGATGACGTGCACGAGATCGTCCGCAACATCGAGACGCCCTACAAATGGGCGATGATGGTGCGCGGTCCGATGCCGCGCTGGAGCGAGGGGCGCGTCACGCTGATGGGCGACGCCTGCCACCCGACGCTGCCGTTCCTCGGCCAGGGCGGCGTGATGGCGGTCGAAGACGGCTACGTGCTGGCCGCCTGTCTGGCGAAATACATCGACGATCCTGCGCAGGCGTTTGCACGCTACGAAGACATCCGGCGCGATCGCACCGCCACCGTGGTGCGCAAGTCGCACGAAAACCGCCGCTCGGCGTTCAGCCCGGCGCTGGCCGATCAGGGCCAGGTCGCTGTCGAAGTGGCACGCGAATGGCAGCAGGAGCGCGTGCGTGAGCGCATGGAATGGCTCTACGCCTACGACGCGACGTCAATTGAGATTTGAAAGCTACTCAAGCTTGATGCCGGTCTGCTTGGCGAGATCGCCCCACTGGCGCATGTCCTCGACCAGCACCTTGCCAAACTGCTCCGATGTGAGCGGCCGTGCGTCGAGGCCGAGCTTTGCGAGCGAGGCCGTCATCTCGGGTGTTTTCAGCCGCGCGTTCACCGCCGAATTGATCTTGGCAATCACTGGCGCGGGCGTGCCCGCCGGTGCCAATAGGCCGTACCAGACATCCGGCGGAAAGCCGTCCATGCCGGCTTCCTTCAACGTGGGCACGTCAGGCAACTCCGGCCAGCGCTGCGCGCTCGCAACCACGAGCGCCCGCAGCTTACCGGCCTGGATTTGCGGCAGCAGCAGAACCTTGGCGCTGGCGTGAATCTGGATTTGCCCGGAGATGGTGTCGGTCATGGCCGGCGCCGCGCCGCGATACGGCACGAACTGGATGTTCGTTCCGCTTTTGACGCGCACGAATTCCAGAATGAAGTGTGGCGAGATGCCGATGCCGCCACCGGACGACAACTTGCCGGGATTGGCCTTGGCGTAGGCGACCAGCTCCGCCAGCGTCTTGACCGGCACGTTCGGATTGACAACCAGCACCAGCGAGTCGGTCGCGATCGCCGCCACCGGCGCGAAGTCCTTCACCGCATCGAAGTCGAGATCCTTGTAGACCGCGGGCGTGATGCCGTTGTTGTTGGTGCCGCCGAGCAGCAGCGTGTAGCCATCCGGCGCCGCGCGCGCGACGGTCTTCATCGCGAGGCGGCCGCCCGCGCCGGCTTGGTTCTCCACGATCACGCTTTGCCCGAGATCGGTGGTGAGGCCTTGCGTGATCGCACGCGCCACGGTGTCGGTCGGCCCGCCGGCCGGATACGGCACCATCACCTTGATCGGACGATCGGGAAAAGTCTGAGCGGAGGCGGCGGCGAAATTTGCCACCAGCAGCATCGCAGCCACGAATAGGCTTCTCATTGCCTTCTCCCTCGCAAAACGCCGGCGGGCAAAGCTTAAAGCAACCCGGCGGTTTGTGAAGGGCGCACCGGGCGCTCGAAGCTGTACAGACGCTCGGCGTTGTCCACGAGAATGCGCCTGCGGGTGGCGTCATCCGGCACCCAGACCGCGATCTGATCGACCAGATCGCCGTCGTTGGGCATTTCCGTCTCCAGCAGCACATGCGGCCAGTCCGAACCCCAAACCAGACGATCCGGCGCGGCTTCGACGAGCGCATGGGCGAAGGGCGTGATGTCGCCATAAGGAGGCCGCATCCGCGAGGTGCGGTACGGCGCCGACAGTTTGGCCCAGCCGCGGCCGGACTTGAGCAGCCGGATCAGCGCCTGGAAACCCGGTGCGTTGATGCCCTTGCCTGGGTCGGGCCGGCCCATGTGGTCGATCACCACCTCGGTGGCAAAGTCGCCGAGCAAGGTGTCGAGGTCGGGATGATCTTCGGCATCGAGCAGGAATTGCACATGCCAGCCGAACTCCTTGGTGCGCTCGGCAAGCTTGCGCGCAACGTCGAAGCCCAGACCGGTCTTCGCCGTGCGGTTGACGCGAAAGCCCTGCACGCCGCTCTCGGCAAGATGGCGCAATTCCTTGTCCGTGATGTCCTCGCCGATCAGCGCGATGGCGCGCAGACGGCGCGGATGCGCCGTCATGGCATCGACAATGAAGCGATTGTCGGAGCCGTACAATCCGGTCTGCACCATGACGCCGCGCTCGAAACCCGTGGTGTCGAGCATGGCGAGATAGTCGTCGAGCGACACCGCCGGTGGCGTGTACAGCCGGTTGGCCGCCCAGGGATATCGGTCGCGCGGGCCGAACACATGACAGTGGCAGTCCGCCGACTTGGGCGGCAGCTTGAGCTTGGGCTTCTTGACGTTGAGTTGGGGCCCGGCGCACTGGGCTGGTTCGGTAATCTGCATTTCGAAATTCTCGATTTATTTTTGCGGTTCAAACCAACCATACCGCCGTCATCGCTGGGCATAGCCGTTCGAAGAACGGCGTCGCTTCGCTCGCCTATGACCCGGCGATCCATCTTTTTCAAAGAGGATGGACCCGCGGGTCAAGCCCGCGGGTGACGGATCGAGGGCGGTCTTCAATTCATCTTCACATTGGCCGCTTTGATAATCGGCGACCAGCGCGCGATCTCGCTCTTCACCAGCGCCAGGAATGGCGCGGGCCCGCGATTCGCTTTGTCCGGAATGTCGCCGCCGAGCACGTCGAGCCGCTTGCGCGTCTCCGGATCGTCCAGCGCCTTGTCGAGCGCCTCGATCAGCCGGTCGACGATCGGCTTGGGCGTATCCTTGGGTGCGAACAGGCCGTTCCAGGCGGTGGCTTGGAAATCCGGCAGTCCGGCCTCTACCACGCTCGGCACGTTCGGCAGCGTCGCGTTGCGCTTCGGCGACGTCACCGCAAAGAGCTTGATCCTGTCCGGATACTGCGGGCCGCCCGTCACCACGTCGGCGCACATGAAATCGGTCTGTCCGGCCACCAGCGCATTCATCGCAGGCGCCCCGCCGTTGAACGGAACCAGCGTCGGCTTGGTGTCCATCAGCGCATTCAGCAGCAGGCACGACGTGAAGAACATCGAGCCGACACCGGCGTGCCCCTGGTTGAGCTTGGTGTCGTTCGCCTTCACGTAGGCGATGAACTCCTTGAGGTTGTTGGCGGGGAAGTCCTTCTTGGCCGCCACCACGAACGGGAACGACGCGACCTGGCCGATCGGCGCGAAATCCTCATCAGGCTTGTAGGCAAGGTTCGGATAGAGCGAGACAGACGCCGCGTGCGTGCCCATCTGTCCCATCAGGATGGTGTAGCCGTCCGGGTCGGCACGCATCGCGCGGGTCGAGCCGGTGGTGCCGCCGGCGCCTGACACGTTCTGCACCACGAGCTGCTGGCCAAGCGTCTTCGACATGTGGTCGGCGACGATGCGCGCGCCGACATCGGTCGAGCCGCCGGGCGGGAACGGCACGATCAGTGTGATGACCCGGTTCGGATAGGCTTGAGCCCACAAGACTTGCGGCAGCGCCGCAAGCGCGGCCACGGCCATTGCGGCGGTCAACAAAACGCGGCGTTGGATTGTCATGGCGTTTCCCCTGGCTGCCCTGTTGCTTTGCGCGGGCATGCTCTGCCGCCAAGGCTACATCGCCTCAGCACAGCCACACAACACGGGGGGCCTGCGGCCTATTCGGCCAGTTCGCGCATGACCCCGATAAGCGCCGCCTTGCCCTCGAAGCCGATGCCGGGAAGGTCGGGCACCGTGACGATGCCGCCCTCCACTATCGCACTGTCGGGAAAGCCGCCGAACGGCTGAAACAGGTCGGGATAGTTCTCGTTGCCGCCAAGGCCCAGGCCCGCGGCGATGTTGAGCGACATCTGGTGGCCGCCATGCGGAATACAGCGCCGCAACGACCAGCCGTGCGCGACCACGGCTTGCATCGTGCGCTGATATTCGCAGAGGCCGTAAGACAGCGCGCAATCGAACTGCAGCCAGTCGCGATCGGCCCGCATGCCGCCGTAGCGCAACAGGTTGCGGGCGTCCTGATGACTGAACAGGTTCTCGCCGGTCGCCATCGCGCCTGGATAAAATTCGGCGAGCGCGGCCTGAAGCTGATAATCGAGCGGGTCGCCGGCTTCCTCGTACCAGAACAGCGGATAGTCGCGCAGCATCTTGGCGTAGGCGACCGCGGTCTCCAGATCGAAGCGGCCGTTGGCATCGACGGCGAGTTGCGCGTCCTTGCCGATTTCGGAAAGCACGGCTTCGATGCGCGCGCGATCGTCATCCAGGCTCGCGCCGCCGATCTTCATTTTCACGACATTGTAGCCGCGCTGCAGATAGCTTCGCATCTCCGCACGCAGCGCGCTGTTGTCCTTGCCGGGGTAGTAGTAGCCGCCCGCCGCATAGACGAACACGCGCGGATCGGCCTGCCTGCCATGACGCTCCGCCAGCAGACGGAACAACGGCTTGTCTGCGATCTTGGCGACCGCATCCCAGACCGCCATGTCGATGGTGCCGACCGCAACCGAGCGCTCGCCGTGGCCGCCGGGTTTCTCGTTTGTCATCATCGCGGCCCAGACGCGATCCGGATCGAGATTGTCGCCAGCATCGCTGAGCAGCGATTTCGGATCGGCTTCCGTGATACGAGGCGCAAAGCGCTCGCGGATCAATCCGCCCTGGCTGTAGCGGCCGTTGGAATTAAACCCGTAGCCGACGACTCTTTTTCCGTTGCGCACCACATCGGTCACAACGGCGACCAAACTCGTCGTCATCTTGGAAAAATCGACGTAGGCATTCCGGATCGGCGACGCGATCGGATGGGACTTTTCGCGAACCTCGAGAATACGCACGGAGATTTCCTGTTTCTATCGCCCGTCGATTAAGCCCAAGTCCGGAGGCACGCAAGCCAAAGCACAACCTGCCATATGCCGCAAACGAAAGGCCCGGCGTCACCGCCGGGCCTTGTTTCATCACGCTGCCACGCTCACACCAACTTGATGTCCTTGAGCGGCAGGCTGCGCACCGGCTTGCCGGTCGCAGCGAAGACCGCGTTGAGGACGGCCGGCGCAACGACGCAGATGGTCGGCTCGCCGACGCCGCCCCAGAAGTCGTAGGTCGGAACGATTACGGTTTCGACCTTCGGCATCTCTGCGATCTTCATGATCTCATAGCTGTCGAAGTTGAGGCTGGTCATGCGCCCCTTTTCGACCGGGCAATCGCCGTACAGCGTGGCGGACAGCCCATAGGCCACCGAACCCTCGACCTGAGCGGCGATCTGATCGGGATTGACCGCGTGACCGCAATTGAGCGCCAGCACCATGCGATGCACCTTGAGCTTGCCCTGGGGGCTCACCGAGACCTCGGCGGTAGCGGCGGAATAGCTGCCGTAACCCATGAACTGCGCGATGCCCCGATACTGGCCGGCCGGCAGCGGCTTGCCCCAATTGCCCTTCTCAGCCGCCGCGTTGAGCACGGCCAGGTGCTTGGGATGGTTCTTCATCAGCGCGCGGCGGAACTCCAGGGAGTCCTTGCCGGCCGCGCGCGCGATCTCCTCCATGAAGCATTCCATGTACACGCCGTTCTGGTTGGTGTTGACCCCGCGCCAGGGGCCAACCGGAACATGCGTGTTACGCATCGTGTACTCGATCAGCGAGTTCGCCACCGTGTAGCCGATCTGCGCGTCGTGCGGCTCCTCCCAGAAGCCCTGAAGCTGCCGCCGATCCTTGCCGTTGACGACGCCGGCAGGATTGAGCCACGCATTGATCGACTGGCCCGACAGGCGGATGTGCATGCCGGTGAGATTGCCTTGTGCGTCGAGCGCTGCGGTCGCCTTGCACTGCGAGATCGGCCGGAAGAAGTCGTGCGCCTGATCTTCTTCGCGGCTCCAGATCAGCTTGACCGGAGTGCCGGGAAACTCCTTGGCGATCACCACCGCCTGCCGCACATAATCCTGCGTGCCGCCGCGCCGGCCGAAACCGCCGCCAAGGTCGTGCCGGTGCACCTCACACTTGTTGAGAGGGATACCGGACTCCTCCGACAAGGCAGCAAGCGACGCTTCGAGATTCTGTGTCGGGACCCACAACTCCGCCATGTCCGCCGACAGCTTTACCGTCGCGTTGTTCACTTCCATGCAGGCGTGCGACAAGAACGGCGTGCTGTAAGTGGCTTCGACCTTCTTCGCAGCACCGGCGATGGCGGCGAGCGCATCGCCCTTCTTGATCTCGCCGTTGGTCTGCTCCGAGGTCAGCCCCGCCTTGATGAATTCGGCGATGGTCGCACTCGATTGCGAGGCGTTCGGACCTTCGTCCCAGACAACCGGCAGCGCATCGAGCGCGGTCTTGGCTTGCCACCAGGTTTCGGCCACCACGGCGATCGCGCTGTCCTTGACCCGCACCACCTTCTTCACGCCCGGCATCTTGGCGATCTTGGCTTCGTCGAAGCTCTTGAGCTTGCCGCCGAACACCGGAGAATCCTTGATCGCGGCGTTGAGCATGCCCGGCAGCTTGACGTCGATCGCGTAAATTTTGCTGCCGTTGAGTTTGGCGGCTGTATCGAGCCGCTTGAGCGGCTTGCCGGCGATCTTCCAATCCTTCGGATCCTTGAGCTTGATCGTTTTCGGATCCGGCGGCGGCAGCTTCGCGGCGGCGGCAGCGACCTTGCCATAACCGATCTGCCGGAATGTCGGGCCGTGCTTGACGATGCCCTTGTCCACGGTCACTTCGGCGACCGGCACCTGCCAGAGGTCCGCCGCGGCCTGCAGCAGCATCATGCGCGCCGCCGCCCCTCCGCGCCGGACATAGTCCTGCGACTGCCGAATGCCCTGGCTGCCGCCGGTGGACATGTTGCCCCAGGCTCGCTTGCTGGCGAGGTTGCGTCCGGGGGTCAGGCCCTCGGTCGTCACCTTCTTCCAGTCGCAATCGAGCTCTTCCGCCACAAGCTGCGCGAGGCCCGTGAGCGTGCCCTGCCCCATCTCCGAGCGCGCGATGCGAATGACACAGGTGTCGTTGGGACGCACCACCACCCAGATGTTGATCTCGGTGCCGGTGCCGGCGCGTTGGGCGTGCGCATCGCTCAGGAACGGCAAGTTCATGCCGAGCGCAAGACCGCCACCGGCGGCGGCGGAACTGACCATGAACTTGCGGCGGGAAATCTTGGCGGCGTTTCCGAAGATCATTTTCTTCATGGCTGATCTCCTACGACCGGGCTTTGCTGGCGCGATTGAGAGCGCTGCGGCCTTCGGCGGCGAGATGCACCGCGGCGCGGATGCGCTGATAGGTGCCGCAGCGGCAGATGTTCGTCATCGCCTGATCGATATCGCTGTCGGTCGGCTTCTTGGTTTTCGCGAGTAGCGCTGCGGCCGCCATGATCTGGCCGGACTGGCAATAGCCACATTGCGGCACGTCGAGCGCGGCCCATGCCTGCTGCACCGGATGCGACGTGGTGGCGGAAAGCCCTTCGATGGTGACGATCTTATCGGTCGCCTTGATATCGCCGACACGGATCGAACAGGAGCGCTGCACTTCACCGTTGATGTGAACGGAGCAGGCGCCGCACTGCGCCACGCCGCAACCGTACTTGGTGCCGGTCAGGCCGACCTGCTCGCGGATGAACCAAAGCAGCGGCGTATCGTTCGGCACGTTCGCGTCGCGGACGCGTCCATTGATGTTGAGCTTCGCCATGAGCGTTCCCTCGCTTGATCTGACCGCGTGCGATGCGATCCGGGACGATCGTTGGAATGAAAGCGCCGCCCCGGTGTTGTGCGAGCGTACCGCAGGCAGGCAGGCACGCCTACGCGGTTTTTAACCGTTCCAATCGGGAATATTCGTCGGGCCCTGGGCGTCGCGAAAGGGAGCAACTCCGCCCGAGCCGGACTTCAGCGCCCCAGCCAGGCTCTCAAGCAAAAAGCCCGGCGTTGCGCCGGGCTTTTCGTTTCATTTCGAAGATGGTTCGGCCTTTCAGGCCGCCTCTTCCTCGACGGCCTCTTCCTCGGCCGGCTTCACGCCGCGGCGCGGACCCTTGGCGAGAGCGGCCTCGATTTCCTTGACCGCCTCGGTCTCGGTGAGATGTTGCACCGCCGAGATTTCGCGCGACAGCCGATCCAGCGCGGCTTCATAAAGCTGCCGCTCGCTGTAGGACTGCTCGGGCTGGGTCTCGGAGCGGTAGAGGTCGCGGACCACCTCGGCGATCGCGACGATGTCGCCCGAATTGATCTTTGCTTCGTACTCCTGGGCACGGCGCGACCACATGGTGCGCTTGATGCGGGCACGGCCCTTCAGCGTTTCCAGCGCGCGCTTGACGACGGCACCCTCGGCGAGCTTACGCATGCCGACTGCGACGATCTTGGCGGTGGGCACCCGGAGCGTCATCTTGTCCTTGACGAAGTTGATGACGAACAGTTCCAGCCTCGCGCCAGCCACTTCCTGCTCTTCGATAGCGATGATCTGTCCGACTCCATGAGCCGGATAAACGATAAATTCGTTGGTCTTGAAGCCCTGGCGCTGGGTGGTCTTCTTGGTGGTCATTCCAGGTACTACTCCTTGGTTCGGCTTGGCGCCGACCGCTGCTTTCGACACGGGAGCCCCACGGCGCGCGCTGCCCCGTGTTGCTTGCGAGGTCCGCCGGCTTGAACCGGCAGCTGTCTTCTTGGCTCGCTGGCTTGTGCCAGCGGAGCCCTTCTTGGACTTTTGACGCATCTTCCCTGCCACAGCTTATGCGTGTGTACGACACGCCCCACGCGGGTTTATTTAGGGATTAGCACCGAAAAAATAGGCTCCCCGGGGGGAGCAATGAAGTGCCTATCCATAAACGCGTATATAACACATTTTCTGCGAAAATCAAAGCCTTACGGCACCGCAACGTCGCCAAAAGGGCGAAATCCGCGGTGTGACCGGGTTAAATTTGGTTAAGATTGAGTCGTAACGGCCCTAGTCGCCCGTGCCGGGCTCTGGCGAGAAGTACTTGCCCTTGTCGGCCACGCCCTCCCAATCCTTCGAATCAGGGGGAGGCTCCTTCTTCACGGTGATATTGGGCCAGGTCTTGGAATATTCAGAATTGACGCCGAGCCAATGTTCCAGGCCCGGCTCGGTGTCCGGCTTGATCGCCTCGACCGGGCATTCCGGCTCGCAAACCCCGCAATCGATACACTCATCCGGATGAATGACGAGCATGTTCTCGCCTTCGTAAAAGCAGTCGACCGGACACACTTCGACGCAATCCATCAGCTTGCACTTGATGCAGCTTTCATTGACGATGTACGTCATTTCCACTCCGAACGGGCCGCTTGCGGGCGAACTGATCGCTGCTTAGCGCAACGCGGCCCATGTTCGCAAGGCGGCAACCCAACTGGGTTTGCGGCCCTTTCACGGCTCCTCGGGACGCTCGCCATCGCCTCGCATCAGCCGGTCCAGGGCGCGCCGGTCCCGCTTGGTCGGCCGGCCCGCGCCGGCCTCACGGATCCCGGCCGGGGGCTGAGCCGGAACCGGCGGCGGCGACAGGTCGTCGTAGAGGATGCGGGCCGAATCCGCGTCGCCGCGGCGGTCGGCCATGCCCTTCACCTTAAGAACCCTGACCCGGCGATCGAGTGCCACGGTGATGACGTCGCCGGACCGGACCGGGCGGCTCGCCGCGTCGATACGCGTCCCGTTCAGGCGAACATGGCCGCCATCGGCGAGTTTCGCTGCGTCGGTGCGGGTTCGCACCACGCGGGCGTGCCACAGCCATTTGTCGATGCGCTGGCGATCCAGGACCGCGCTCTCCTACCCGCGCCTACCGCTCCTTGTTGGACTCGAGTTGCTCCTTCAAGGCCAACAGCTTGGCGAACGGCGAATTCGGATCGGGCTCCTTGCCGCGCGGCGCGGTGGACGACGACCAGATTCGCGCCGTGCGATTGTCATCACCGCGGTCGCGGCGCGGCGGCCGGTCACCACGATCGCCGCGCGGCGGACGATCCTGGCGCTCAGGCCGCTCGGGATGCTTATGATCCGGCTTGTTCTGCTGCTCGGTGCGCTGCGGCGGACGCGGCTGTTCGCCGTCCTTGCGGCCCTCGCGGTCGCGATCGCGGCGATGACGCGGGCGGCCGTGACGCGGCTTGCGCTCGCCATCAGGTGTCGCAGGTGTGTCGGTTGCTGGCGTTGCACCGTCCGCGGCGGCGGGCGCTGCGGCCACGGCGCCATCGGCGGGCTGCGGCGCGGCCTGGCGATCGTTGGGACGGCGGCGGCGCTGGGCGCCGTCGCGGCGGGTGTGCATGCCGGACGGGCGGCCGGCGCGCCAGATTTCGATGGTGTCGGGCTCCGCAGAAGCCGCCGCAGGTGACACTTCCTCGGTCTTCTCGGGCGTTATTCCTGCTTCTTCCTCGGCGTTGTTCTCGACCTTCTCGGCCGACTTCGGTTCTTCGTCCGCGGCAAACGAATTTTCCGGCAGGATGGCTGCCGCGGCAGGCTCGGCAGGGACATCGCCGGCGACCGGATCGGCCGCGGGCGCCGTGGACGGCGACTCGGCTGACGCGGCCTCCGCAGTAGCCTGTTCCACGGCAGGAGCCTCGCCCGCCGCACCGGCCTCGGCCGCCGCTGCTGCGGCAACCGGCTCGGCCGGTGTCTCGTCTTTCGGCTTGGGCCGCCGCTCCACGCGATAGCCGAGCGAGCGCAGGATCGAGGCGAAGTCCTCGCCTGAGGCGCCGGTGAGCGACGTCATCGCGCCGGTCACCGTAAACCCCGTGCCGTCGAATGCGCCGGCCGGCTTCACGCCGACCGAGTTCGGACGCCACATCAGTGCAGGACGGATCAGGTCGGCGAGCCGCTCCAGGATATCGACTCGGATCGCGCGCTCGCCGCAGACGCGGTAGCCGATGGTGCGATACAGCGTCTTCGGCGTTTCCTTGTCGACCGGGATCGAGGTGCGGCCGCTGGCAGCCAGGCGCTGCAACTCGTCGAGACCTTTGACGTCCGGACTTTCGTGCTTGAGCGCCCAGAGCTGCGCGGCGAGGCTGCGCGGCGCGGGCTTGAGCAGCGTGGGCAGATAGAGGTGATAGGCGCCGAAGCGCAGACCATATTTGCGAAGCGTGGCGCGCGAGGCCTGGTCGAGGCCTTTGACCTCCTCGGCGACCCGCTGGCGCTCCAGCACACCGGCAGCTTCGATGAGCTGGTAGGCGATGCCACGGCTGATGCCGGTCACGTCTTCAGCCGCCGCGAGCGCGAACAGCGGGGCGAAAACGCGCTCGATATAGTTCTTGAGCCAGAGTTCGAGCCGCGCCTGCACCGTCTCGCGCGACGCGCCGGTGAGCTGCTCGTCCGCAATGAGCCGAATTCTCGGACGCAGCACGTCATCGCCCGCGGCGAGCTTTGCGATCGCGGAGCCGGTCCAGCGCACCGCGCCGTCCGACGACAGCACAAACTCGCGATCCGGCGCCTGCGCCACCTTGGTCGCGCGCGCGTCGATCTCGCCGGCCAGCGCGCTTCGCGCCGCGGCCTGCAATGCCTTGGCGTCCGAGCCGCCGGCTGCATTCTCCGGTGCAAAGCTGAAACCGTCGAGCCGGCCGATCACATGGCCCTCGACAATCACTTCACCGGTCTTCTGAATTTCTGTTTCCAACGTCGTATTCTCTCGCAAGCGCTTCATCAGCACGCTGGTGCGGCGGTCCACGAAGCGCTCGGTGAGACGTTCATGCAAAGCATCGGACAGCTTGTCCTCGACACTGCGCGCCACGGCTTGCCAATGCTCCGGGTCTGCCAGCCAATCGGGACGGTTCGCCACGAACGTCCAGGTCCGCACATGTGCGATCCTGTTCGAGAGCGTGTCGATATCGCCGTCAACGTGATCGGCCTGCGCGACCTGACTGGCGAACCAGTCGGGCGGAATTCTACCCTCCCGCATCAAGAATCCATAGAGGGTCACCGCAAGCTCCGCGTGCATTGCGGGCGCGATCTTGCGGTAATCGGGAACCTGGCAGACCTCCCACAACCGCTCGACCGCCTCCCGGCTGGTCGCACCGGCGCGGATATCCTCGTCGCGGGCGGTGTGTTCCAGCACCAGAATGTCCTCGGCGGTCGGCGCCCGGGTCAGTCCGGGTCCGCTCGGCGTCATGGCCAGCGAGGCCTGCAGCGCGCCGATCGAGGAGAAGTCGAGTTCGGTGTTGCGCCATTGCAGCATCCGCACCGGATCGAACGAATGGCTTTCCAGCGCGCGCACCGTTTCATCGTCGAACGGCGGGCAGCGGCCGGTGGTCCCGAACGTGCCGTCGCTCTGAGCGCGGCCCGCGCGGCCCGCGATCTGCGCCAGCTCGGACGGATTAAGTTGGCGAAACTGATAGCCGTCGAACTTGCGGTTGGACGCAAACGCGACGTGATCGACGTCGAGATTGAGCCCCATGCCGATGGCGTCGGTCGCGACCAGGTAATCGACATCGCCGGACTGATAGAGCGCGACCTGTGCATTGCGCGTGCGCGGCGATAATGAGCCGAGCACCACAGCGGCACCGCCGCTTTGCCGGCGGATCAGCTCGGCGATGGCATAGACCTCGTCGGCGGAGAACGCGACGATCGCGGTGCGCCTTCGCTGGCGCGTCAGCTTGCGGTCGCCGGCGTAAGTCAGCAGCGAAAGCCGCGGCCGGCTGACGATGCTGGCACCGGGCAGCAGCTTCTCGACCATGGGCCGCATGGTGGCGGCGCCAAGCACCAGCGTTTCCTCGCGGCCGCGCCGGTTGAGCATGCGGTCGGTAAAGACGTGGCCGCGCTCGAGATCGGCGCCGAGCTGGATCTCATCGATCGCCACAAACGCCACGTCGAGATCGCGCGGCATGGCCTCGACGGTGGAAACCCAGAAGCGCGGGTTCGGCGGCTTGATCTTCTCCTCGCCGGTGACGAGCGCGACATTCTCCGCGCCCACCCGGGCCGCCACCTTGTTGTAGACCTCGCGGGCGAGCAGCCGCAGCGGCAAGCCGATCATGCCGGACGAATGCGCCAGCATCCGCTCGATGGCGAGATGGGTCTTGCCCGTGTTGGTCGGGCCAAGCACAGCGGTGACGTTGGTGTCGCGATTGCGGGCGCCGCGAGGCGCAGGCGACGAAAACGAGATGGCCATCACTTTTCCAGGTGGGGGAAAGG
>JAKFYI010000033.1 GCA_021730985.1 Hyphomicrobiales bacterium
GAGCACACCGAGTGTGCCGCGACTCTGTCGGCAATTCTGTTTCGAACGTATCAATCATCGGTGGGCTGCATTCCCAGCGCGCGAATGCGGTCTTTTGTCGATGCATCGCGCAGCGCCTTAAGGAACGCCTGCACCGCAGGGCGATCCTTGCGGCGCTCGACCAGCAGGAAGTCGTATTCCTCCGGCGCGAGCGGCAGGAAGCCGAGACCATAAAGGCGCGCGACCGGCTCGATCGCCACGCCCCAGTCGGCGCGCGCCTGCGCCACGGCCGCGGCGACCGCGTTGTGCGAGCGCGGCTGGTTGGAATAGCCGGGCGGACGTTTGCCGCCGAGCAGCTTGTCGATCAGGACGCGGGTGCCCGCGCCGGCGTTGCGGTTGACCATCAGGCACGACGGATCGGCGAGTGCGGCCTCGGCGGCTTGCGCCGCGGTCTTGCCGTCGAAGCGCGCGTCGCCCGGACGGAACAGCACGCCCTGCATGCGCTTCCAGCCTTTGACGAGCGACAGGCCTGGCGCCAGCAGATGCGTGTTGTAGGCGCCGCTGCCGGGATCGACGAGATGCACCGGCGCGACATCGCATTCGCCGCGCAGCGCCGCGGCGACGCCGCCCTGGCTGCCGACCGCGATGGTGCGCGCGCTGAAGCCGCGTTCGTCGAGCGCGCCGACCACCACATCGAGCGCCACATCGTGGCTGCCCATGATGACGACGTCCGGCGCCTTCGCGGCCTGTCCGATCAGCGTGACGCGCGCCTGCGTGTCGGCGTCGAGCGCGTTCGCCAGCGCATCGATCTCGATGAAGCCGTCGGCCTGCGAGAAGCTCGTCACCGCGCCGGAGCCTTTCGCGGAGGGGAACGCGATGGTGCCGCTGCCGGTTTCGGCGAGCGACACCAGCACGAATTCCTTGCGGCCCATCTCCGAGGCGATGCGGACCGGCACGCGCGCCTCGACGGTTTCCGCGGCCTCGGCCGGCAATCCGGCGCGGGCGCGGATCACCGGCGCCACATAGGCATGGAAGGTGAAGATCGCGGACGTGGGGAAGCCGGGCAGCACCACGACCGGCTTGCCGTCCGCCACCGCGAGACACAGCGGCTTGCCGGGCTTCAGCGCGACGCCATGCACCAGGATGCCGGGTTCGCCGAGTTTCGACACGATGCGGTGCGACAGGTCGCCCGCGCCCTTCGAGGTGCCGCCCGAGAGCACCACCATGTCGCAGGCGCCGAGCGCGCGGCGCACTGCGCCGCCCAGAGCGGCCTCGTCGTCGGGGAATGCGCCGAACGCGACCGGCTCTCCGCCCGCTTCCGCGATGGCGGCGGCGAGAATCGCGCCGTTGCTGTCATAGACGCCGCCCGGCCGCAGCGCCTCGCCGAGCGATACCAGTTCGTCGCCGGTGGAGAGCACCGCGACCTTCGGCCTTCGCACCACGTCGATTGCGGCGAGCCCGCATGCCGCCAGCATGCCGATCTCGCGCGAGCCGATCCTTTGGCCGCGGCGCAGCAGCGTCTCGCCGCGCGCGATGTCGGAGCCGGCATAGGAGATGAATTGTCCGGGCGCGACAGCGCGGCGGATCTCGATGGCCGGCAAGCTGTCGATCAGCTCGGTGTGCTCGATCATCACCACGGCGTCGGCGCCGCGCGGCACCACGCCGCCGGTGGCGATGGCGGTCGTGGTGGCGGGCCGCACCTCGACCTTCGGCGCGTGGCCGCAGGCGATCACCTCGGCGTTCAGCGTGAGCTGCTTCGGCGCGCCGTCGTTGGCTCCATTGGTGTCGGCGGCGCGCAGCGCGAAGCCGTCCACATTGGCGCGATCGAACGGCGGCACGTCGAGCGGCGCGACGATGTCATGCGCCAGCACGCGGCCGAGCGATGCTGCGAGCGTCGCGCGCTCGCCGGGGAGCGGCTTGAGATCGAGCCGGCCCTCGAAGCGCCGGCGCGCTTCGTCCGCCGTGACCACTTCGAGGAATTGCTCCTGCCGCGCAGCCTCGCGCACCGCGGCGAGCAGCGCATCGTGCTGCGCTTGCGGCTTGTTGCTCATGGCCACGGCCTCACCGGAACGCTCGTGCCGGTCTGGTAGCCTTCGCTGTCGGCGGGAACGAGGATCCAGCCGTCGGCGCGCATCAGCGTCTGCATGGATAGATAATGCGAGGCCAGCGGCTCGGCGCGGAAGCCGCGGCGGCGCACCGGCACGACTTCGGCCAGCCCCAGCGGCGAGGCGATCTTGCGCGACAGCTCGGCGTTGAACGGCTGCTCCTCGGACAGCCGGAACGCGAGCCGCGCCAGCATGCGGCGGCCGACCGTCAGCCATCCGGCCAGCGCCGCATCGAGCCGTCCCGGCAGCAGCAGCACCGGGCGCGCGCCAACGTATCCGAATGCCGTCGTCTCGCCGGGCGCGATGCCGATGCCGTGGAACGCCACGGTGCCGTTGCGCGCCAGGATGCGAACGCTCTCGTCGTTTCGTCCGCTGCCGGTGCCGCCTATTGCGATCACCGCATCGGCGTCCTCGCGATGCAACGCGGCTTGCAGTGCGTTGGATTCTTGCATCGCGATGGCGATGCCGCCCTCGGCCTCGGCCGCGCTCGCGATCAATGCCGCCGCGGCGGCGATGACAGGGCCTGCGCCTGCGCGCACGACGAGCACTCGGGGCTCGCGGATCATGACGCGATCGATGCCGAGTGCGATCAGCGCCGCGGCATCGATCCGGCGCAATCGCGCGCCCGTCATCTTCAGCGCGGCGCCGGGCGAGGCATCGGCGCCGGCCGGCAGCACGCCTTCGCCGGATGAGATCGGCGCCAGCGCCTGGGCGCTTCCCCCTTGCATGGCGATGGCGTCGAACGGTGTGACCGCATCGGCGCCGGCGGGCATTGCCTCGCCCGTCTCGATGCGCGGCGGCGCGGGCTGCAGCGGCGCCGGCGCATAGGAGCCGGCGTCGGTGGTGGCATCGGATCGCACCGCGAAACCGTCGCGCAGCGCCAGCGCGAATTCGGGATGGTTCGCCGCCGCCGCGATGTCGGCGGCCAGCGCCTTGCCGGCCGCCGAAGCGACCAGCGCCTCGCGCGGCGCGACCGGCCCGACACCCATGTCGAAGCTCGACAGCACGTCGGCGAGCGGGGTGAGCCGCGCAATCCGCTGCAATTCGGAATCCGCAACCATCGGGGCAACTTGACGTGATAAAAGCAGGGTGTCCAGTGTCGCGGAACCAAGGCTAAGCGGTTGCACCCATGACGGAATCGACAGTCAGCATGCGCGGGCTCAAATGCCCGCTGCCGGCGCTCAAGACGCGCAAGCTGCTGGCCCGGATGGCGGCCGGCGAGGTGCTGGTGATCGAGTGCACCGACCCGCTCACCACGATCGACATTCCCAATCTGCTGAGAGAGACCGGCGACCGCCTGGAGGGCAGCAGCAAGAAGGGGAAGGTGCTGACGTTCCGGATCGTGAAGAGTTGAGGGACTCTCTCACTCCCTCGCCCCGCTTTAGCGGGGAGAGGGTGGGGTGAGGGGCATCTTTCTAAGCACGCCCCATCGAGAAGCCCCCCTCACCCGCTCGCTTCGCTCGCGACCTCTCCCCGCAAGCGGGGAGAGGTAAGCCCTACCACTTCATCAGCGTCTTGGTGGCCGTCTCGTTGTCCTTGAGGAACTTGCGGTAGGCGTCGCCTTTGATCGGATCCGGATCGAGCGACAGCGCCTCCGCCTTCTTCTTGTGCTCCGGCGAGGCGATGGTCTTCTCCAGCGCCGCGATCAGCGCGGCCTCCACGTCCTTCGGCAGACCGGCCGGCCCCGCGATCCCGCGCGACGTTGACCACACCTCGTTGAAGCCCTGCTCGCGGAAGGTCGGTGCGCTCGTGATGAACTTGGAGCGGGTCGGCGACATCACGCCGAGCGGACGGATCAGGCCGGCCTTCACGTCCTCCGCGCCTTCGCTGACGTTGCAGGTGTAGACGTCGAGGTTGCCGCCCAGCACCTGGGTCTTGCCTTCCGGCGTGCCCTTGAAGTGCACCATCTGAAAGCTGGTGTTGTGGGTGGCGCCGATGCCGAGCACGGCGACGTGATCGTCGGTGCCGTAGCCGCCGCCGTTCAGCGTGATGGTGCCGGGCTTCTTCTTCGCCTCCTCGATCACGTCCTTCACGGACTTGAACCGGCTGTCCGGCTTCACCGACCACATGTTGTAATCGGTGACGTGATTGATCAGCGGGGTGAAGCTCTCGAGGTTCTCCTTGCGGCCGCCGCCCGACTGCTTGTCGAGGTAACCGGCGTATATGTTCGGCACGTTGATATAGCCGATGGTGTAGCCGTCGGGCTTGGACTGCGCGAGCGAGCCCCAGCCGATCCAGCCGCCGCCGCCGGCGCGGTTTTCGACCGTCACGGGCTTGCCGAGGATGGGTTCGAAGTCGCGCGCCAGCAGCCGCGCCGAGATGTCACTGCCGCCGCCCGCGCTGTAGGGCACGACGACGAGTACGCCGCGCGCCGGGAAGGCCTGCGCGCTGGCAGAGCGCAAACCGCCGATGGTGAGTGCGGAAGCGCCCGCGGCGCCGCCGATGAAAGCACGTCTGTCGATGTTCATGGTCGCCTCCCTTGGTCCGGTCTGTTGCCGGTTGTGTTCACCTTATCGCTTACTTCTCCACCAGTCCTGCCTGCTCGACCACCGGCTTCCAGCGGGTGATCTCGCTATCGACGAATTTCCGGAACTCAGTGACGCTCATCGCCTCGCTGATCAATCCGTTCTGCTTCAGCCGCTGCTGCGCCTCCGGCGTTGCCATCCCTTCGGCCACCGCGCGGTTGACCTTCTGCACGATGTCGTCGGGCAGGCCTGCCGGCCCCGACAGCGAGTACCAGGTGGTGCTGACGATATCGTAGCCCTGTTCCTTCAGCGTCGGAACCTCCGCGAACTCGGACAACCGCTCCTTGGCGCTGTGCGCGATTGCGGTCAGCGTTCCACTCTTCATGTATTGCGCGGTGGAGGGCAGGGTCTGCGAGCCGAACGCGATGTGGCCGCCGATCAGGTCGGTGAGGCCCTGCGAGCCGCCCTTGTAGGGCACATGCTCGATCTTGATGCCGGCCTGCTGCGCCAGCACCTCGGCGACCAGATGTCCCGAGCTGCCGAGGCCGGACGAGGAATAGGTCAGCGGCTTCGCGCTGCTTTTCGCGTCCGCGATGAAATCCTTCAGCGATTTGATGCTGCTCTTGCCGCTGACCGAGAGAACGATCGGCGTTCCGGCGACATAGGCGATGTTGCTCAGACTCGCGACCGGATCGTAGCCGAGCTTCGGCTTGGAGGCTGGCAGCAGCACCAGGAGCGTCGAGGTGGTGACGACGAAGTTGTAGCCGTCGGGCGGCGCGGTCACGACGCTCTGCACCGCGAGCGTGCCGCTCGCGCCGGGCTTGGCCTCGACGAAGAATTGCTGCTTGAAGGTGGCAGACAGATGATCGGCCAGCGTTCGCGCCACGATGTCGGCTGCGCCGCCGGCCGCGAATGCGCTGACGATCCGCACCGGCCGCGAGGGCCAGTCCTGCCCCTGGGCCGGCGCAGCCGGAAGCGTGCCGGTCAACGCAACGGTAAATGCCAGCAGCTTCGCTGTGGCTCTCACTTCTTGTCCTTCTCAGCCGTCAGTCCTGCGTCCTTCATGACCGGACCCCAGATCCGGATTTCCTTTTCGATGAAGGCTGCGTACTGCTCCGGCGTCATCGGATCGACGATCATGCCGTCACGCCGCATCCGTTCGGCGATCTCGGGCTTCGCCAGACCGCGCAGGATTTCCTCGTTGATCTTCTTCACCAGCGCGGGCGGCATTGCGGCCGGCCCCGAAATGCCGAACCAGATCGACGCCTGCAGGTCGTAGCCCTGCTCCTTGAATGTCGGCACGTCCGGCCAGTCGGGCATGCGCTGCGCGGTCGAGACGGCGAGCGCATCGAGCGTCTTGGAGCGCACATAGCTCGCGGTCGATGTCACGGTCTGTGACGACCAGACGATGTGGCCGCCGACCAGATCGGCGAGGCCCTGCGACGCCCCCTTGTAGGGCACATGCTCGGCCTTGATGCCGGACATGGAGACGAAGTTCAGCCCGACCAGATGGCCCATGCTGCCGAGCCCCGACGACGAATAGGTCAGCGAGTCCTTCTTGCCGCGCTCGACGAAATCCTTGAGCGACTTGAAGCCGCTCTTCGGATTGGCCGACAGCAGCACCGGGGAACCTGCGACGAAGGCGATGTTGGCGAGATCCTTCTTTGGGTCGTAGTTGAGGTCGGACCGGCTCATCGGATGCAGCACGAGGTGCGAGATGTTGGTGATGCCGATGGTGTAGAGGTCCGGCGAGTCCACGATCGTCTTGACGCCGATCTGGCCGCCGGCGCCGGCGCGCACCTCGACGAAGAACTGCTGCTTGAAGGCGGTGGACAGATGTTCGGCGACGATGCGGGCGAGGATGTCGGCGGTGCCGCCCGCCGCGAAGGTGGAGATGACCCGAACCTGACGGTTCGGCCAATCGTCATGTTGCGCGCTGGCCGCGGTGGTCAAAATCGCGCTCAGTGCGAGCGCCGCGATAAGCCGCTTCATTCCCATTCCTCCCGTGACCGCCTTGGGTCTTTGTCTTGGGTCGAAAGTGTAGGGGAACGGCAAGCCGGCGAGCAACCTTTCCAGTGTCGCTGGAACCGCCGCGGCGATGGACAACACCAGGGATATCGGTGATTGTCCTGACCTTGCCAATGACCATGCGTTGAAGTGTCCGACATGCCATTTTCTCAAGCTTCCCAAGCGCTTGCGCGCTTCACCGTGCTCGACCTGACGAGGGTCCGCTCGGGCCCCACATGCGTGCGGCAGCTCGCCGACTGGGGCGCCAATGTCATCAAGATCGAGATGCCGCCGGACGATAAAGGCGGCGAGGGCATGGGCGGTCCGCGCGAAGGTTCCGACTTCCAGAACCTGCACCGCAACAAGCGCAGCCTCACCATCAATCTGAAGGATCCGAAGGGCCGCGAGACGTTCCTGCGCATGGTCGAGAAGGCCGACGTGGTGGTCGAAAACTTCCGGCCCGACGTGAAGCGCAGGCTCGGCGTCGATTACGCGGACCTCAAGAAGGTCAACAAGCGGATCGTGCTCGGCAGCATCTCCGGCTTCGGCCAGGACGGGCCATACGAAGGCCGTCCGGGTTTCGACCAGATCGCACAGGGCATGGGCGGGCTGATGTCGATCACCGGACTGCCGGGCCAGGGGCCGGTTCGCGTCGGCATTCCGATCGCCGATCTCACCGCCGGCTTGTTCTGCGCTCTCGGCATCCTGACCGCGCTGCACGAGCGCGAGGTGTCCGGTGAGGGCCAGCACGTCTGCACGTCGCTGCTGCAGGCGCAGATCTTCATGCTCGACTTCCAGGCCTCGCGCTGGCTGCAGAACCAGGAGGTGGCGAAGCAGGCCGGCAACGACCATCCGACCTCGATCCCGACCGGCGTGTTCAAGACCACCGACGGCCACATCAACATCGCAACCACCGGCGGGCCGATCTGGGATCGCTTCTGCGTGGCGCTCGGTGCCCCGGACATGGCGACGCATCCGGACTACGCGTCCGGCAAGCTGCGCTCGCAGCACCGCAAGAAGCTCAACGAGGAGATCGGCGTCTATACCGCGAAGAAGAGCAGCGCGGAGTGGATCGACATTTTCAACAAGGCCGGCGTGCCGTGCGGGCCGATCTACAACATCGATCAGGTGTTCGCCGATCCGCAGGTCAAGCACCTCGGCATCGCGCAAAGCACGCCGAAGCCGGACGGCAATCCGCTCGGCCTGGTTGGCCAGCCGATGACGCTGTCGCGCACGCCGAGCAAGATGGCGATCCGTCCGCCGGCGCTGGGCGAGCACACCGACGAGGTGCTGAAGGAGTTTGGCTTCAGCGCGGCCGAGATCGACGCGCTGAAGAAGGCGAAGGCGGTTTGAAATCGAACCGAACTCTCTCCCCGTCATGGCCGGGCTTGGCCCGGCCATCCACGTCTTGCTTGGACTCGACCGATAGCAAGCAAGGCCGGGCATGACGAAAACTGAGGAACGAAAGCCATGAACACACCCGCCGCAGCCGCATTCCCCGACGCGAAATCATTCGCCGACAACAAGATGTTGTCGCGCAAGGAAGGCCGCGTCGGCTACGTGATCTACAACAACGTCGAGAAGCACAACGCGGTGTCGCTCGACATGTGGGAGGCCGCGGTCGGCATTCTCGAAGACTTCCGCAACGATCCGAACATCACCGTGGTGGTGGTGACCGGCGCGGGCGGCAAGGCGTTCGTGTCCGGCGCCGACATTTCCAAGTTCGAGAAGGAGCGCTCCGACGAGGCGGCGGTCGCCCGCTACGGCGCCCAGGTCGAGGCGAGCTACACCGCCTTCCACGAGTTCCCCAAGCCGACCATCGCCATGATCCGCGGCTACTGCATTGGCGGCGGCATGGGACTCGCGACCTGCTGCGATCTGCGCATCGCCACCGAGGGCTCGAAGTTCGGAGTTCCCGCCGCGAAGTTGGGCCTGGGCTATGGCTACCCCGGCCTCAAGCGGCTGGTGGACATCGTCGGCCCGTCGTTCGCGATGGAAATCTTCTATACGGCGCGGCAATTCACCGCAGCAGAGGCCCAGACCATGGGCCTGGTGAATAGAATAGTGCCGGATGCACCGGGCGAACTGGAGAAGTACGTCAAGGATTACGCCGAGGTCATCGCCGGCAACGCGCCGCTCACGATCAAGGCTGTGAAGGCCACGGTCGCGCAGGTGATGAAGGAAGACAGCAAGAAGGATATTGCGAAGTCGCAGGCTCTGGTTGAGGCCTGCTTCAAGAGCAACGATTACCAGGAAGGGCGCAAAGCCTTCATGGAGAAGCGCAAGCCTGTGTTCACGGGCACTTAAGTCCCGATCCAATCGAGCTTGGGGGGACAGGGACGCAAATCGCGGCCCGCGGTGTTGGTACGGATGACAAGAACAGCTTTGGGCTAGGGGGAACTTGTGGCGTCGGTTGAACTGCGCGGTTTGACGAAGCACTACGGGCCGAATGCGGTCGTCGACAACATTTCCCTGATGATCGATCACGGCAGCCTGGTCTGCCTGCTGGGTCCGTCGGGCTGCGGCAAGACCACGACGCTGCGGCTGATCGCGGGCTTCGTCGAGCCGACCGGCGGCGAAATCCGCGTCGGCGAGCGCCTCGTGTCTTCGACCAGCCAGTCGCTGCCGCCGGAGCGGCGCAACATGTCGATGATCTTCCAGAGCTACGCGCTGTGGCCGCACATGACGGTCGCGGAAAACATCATGTACGGGCTCAAGCTGAGGAAGATCGACAGCGCCACGATCAAGAAGAAGCTGGATTCGATCCTGTCCACCACGCGGCTTGGCGTGCTGGCCGACCGCTATCCCGGCGAATTGTCGGGCGGCCAGCAGCAGCGCGTCGCACTGGCGCGCGCGCTGATCGTGGAGCCGGAGACGCTGCTGCTCGACGAGCCGCTGTCCAACCTCGACGCCAACCTGCGTGAGGAAATGCGCTTCGAGATCCGCCGTCTGCACGACGAGTACCGCTACACCACCGTGTACGTCACCCACGACCAGTCCGAAGCGATGACGACCTCCGACGTGATCGCGGTGATGAACGCCGGCAAGATCGAGCAGGCCGGCTCGCCTGAGGAAATCTACGACCGGCCGCGTTCGGAGTTCGTCGCGCGCTTTATCGGCATGAGCAATGTGGTGAAGGGCAAGGCGCTGGACGCCGGCACGGTCCAGTTCTCCGGCATGCCGCTCAAGGTGGTGGGCGGGCCGCTGAAGACCGGCGAGGAGACCGCCGTGTCGATCCGCCAGCAGCACATTACGCTTTCGGCGCAGGAACCTGCCGCAAAAAACGGCAACGCCATCGCCGGCAAGGTGGTGCGCCAGGTCTTCTTGGGATCGAACCGTGACTATATGGTCGAAGTCGCCGACGGCACGCAGCTTCGCGTGATCACCGCGGCGAACGAGAGCGTCCCGCCGGGGTCCACGGTCTGGCTCCATCTGCCACCGGAGCGTTGCCGTGCGTTGATGGGCTAGCCGAACACGGCAGCCGGAAAAGAGTAGGGAAGGAAACGGCCATGACGAGAAAAATCAATCGGCGTGACGTGATCAAGAGCACCGGCGCGCTCGCGCTGACGGTGTACGCCAGCCCGATCCGCGCTCAGGCGCCGGCGGCCGATACCATCACCCCGCAATTGATCGAGGCGGCGAAGAAGGAAGGCCGCGTCGTCTATTACACCGCGATCGATCTCGTGGTGGCGGAGCGCATCGCCAAGGCGTTCGAGACCAAGTTCCCCGGCATCTCCGTCAGGGTCGAGCGCACCGGCGCCGAGCGCGTGTTTCAGCGCATCGGCCAGGAGTACACCAGCAAGATTCACGCGGTCGATGTGGTGAACTCGTCGGACGCGGCTCACTTCATCGTCTGGAAGCGCCAGGGCATCCTCGCGGCGCATCTGCCGGAGGATGTAGCGAAGTTTTACGCCGCAGAGCACAAGGACGCGGATGGCATGCATGCCAACTTCCGCGCCGGCATGAGCGTGATCGGCTACAACACCAATCTGGTGAAGGCCGAGGACGCGCCCAAGAGCTTCGCCGACCTGCTCGATCCCAAATGGATGGGCAAGATGGTCAAGGCGCATCCGGGCTACAGCGGCAACGTGATGACCGCGACCTTCCAGGTCACCCGCGATCTCGGCTGGGAGTACCTGGAGAAGCTCGCTCGGCAGAAGGTGATGCAGGTGCAGTCGTCCACCGATCCGCCCAAGAAGCTGGCGCTCGGCGAACGCGCCGTGATGGTGGACGGCAACGAGTACAACGCGCTGCAGCTCAAGGAGAAGGGCGATCCGATCGAGATCGTCTATCCGACCGAGGGCACGCCGATGGCGGTCGGGCCGAACGCGATCTTCAAGGCGGCGCCGAATCCGAACGCCGCGCGGTTGTTCAACAACTGGTGCTTCACGCAGGAGTGCCAGCAGCTCATCATCGAGGTGGGCTCGCTGCGCTCGCTGCATCCGCAGGCCAAGGAAAAGCCGGCCTGGCGCTCGCTCAAGAACATCAAGACGATGAAGGACGACGCGGCGGGCGTCGAGAAGGCGGCCACCGAGATCAAGGCGCGTTACTCGAAAATCTTCGGAGTCTGACGTCGCTTCACCTCTCCCAATGCGGAGAGAGGGAAGGGGGAGGATGGGATGACATCGAACTTCACCCGCCGTGGCGTGCTCAAGGGCGGCACCGCGCTGACCGCCGCCACGGTGCTGTCGGCGCCGGTTCGCGCCCAGGTCACTGCCCAGGTCACTGCCCAGGTCACATCGAAGGCGCCGCCGGCCAGCGCCGTCACGCCGGCGCTGATCGAAGCGGCAAAGAAGGAAGGCAAGGCGGTCTGGTACACCTCGGTGGATCTGCCGCTCGCCGAGCGGGTGGCGCGCTCGTTCGAAGCGAAATATCCCGGCGTGTCGCTGCGGGTCGAGCGCACCGGCGCCGAGCGGGTGTTCCAGCGCATCGGTCAGGAGTACGGCAGCAAGATTCACGCGGTCGATATCGTCAATTCGTCCGACGCGGCCCACCTGATCGTCTGGAAGCGGCAGGGCATTCTCGATCCGTATGTGCCGGAGGATGTGGCCAAGCACTATTCCGACGAGCACAAGGACGCCGACGGCCAGTTCGCGAGCTTCCGCGTGTTCCTCTGCCCGATCGCCTACAACACCAACCTGGTGAAGAAGGAAGACGCGCCGAAAAGCTACGCCGACCTGCTCGATCCGAAATGGACCGGCAAGATCGTCAAGGCGCATCCGTCCTACAGCGGCACCATCCTGACCGCGACCTACCAGATGTCGCGCGACATCGGCTGGCCGTACTTCGAGAAGCTGGCGCAGCAGAAGATCATGCAGGTGCAGTCGGCGTCCGATCCGCCGAAGAAGCTGGCGCTGGGTGAGCGCGCCATCATGGCCGACGGCGTCGAATACGTCTGCTTCCAGCTCAAGGAAAAGGGCGACCCGGTCGATCTGGTCTACGCGAGCGAAGGCACGCCGCTGATCATCGGGCCGAACGCGATCTTCAAGAATGCGCCGAACCCCAACGCCGCGCGGCTGGTGCAGAGCTACATGTTCTCGGCGGAATGCCAGCAGGTCTGCATCGACGCCGGCGGCCTGCGCTCGGCGCATGCGCTGACCAAGGAAAAGCCCGGCCGCACGCCGCTGAAGTCCATCAAGCTGATGAAGGACGACGCGGCCGCGGTGGAGAAGGAAAGCGAAAATCTGAAGAAGCGCTACACCCAGTTGTTCAAGGTGTGACGTGTCGGCGCTTCACCACGGGTGTCATCGTCCGCGAAAGCGGACGATCCAGTACACACCGATGGTTCTATGTTTACTGGATGCCCGCTTTCGCGGGCATGACAGCGAGGTTTGATCGGTGCGGATTTCCCGGCGCAACATTCTCAGAGGCACCGCCGCGCTCACACTCGCGGGCGCCGTGCCCGTGCGCGTGCTGTCGGCAGCACCGCCCGCCGAAGCCATCACGCCGGAGCTGATCGCAGCCGCCCGCAAGGAGGGCAAGGTCAGCTATTACACCTCGGTCGATCTCGCGATGGCCGAGCGCATCTCCAAGATGTTCGAGCAGCGCTTCCCGGGCATCAGCGTGCGGGTCGAGCGCACCGGCGCCGAGCGCGTGTTCCAGCGCATCGGCCAGGAGTATTCCAGCCGCATCCACGCGGTCGATGTGGTGAACTCGTCGGACGCCGCTCATTTCATCGTCTGGAAGCGTAACGGCTGGCTCGCGCCCTATGTGCCGGAGGATGTCGCCAAGTTCTACTCCGCCGAGCACAAGGACGCCGACGGCCAGTTCGCGGGCTTCCGCCTGATGCTCAGCGTGATCGGCTACAACACCGCGCAGGTGAAGCCGGAGGATGCGCCGAAGAGCCACGCCGACCTGCTCGACCCGAAGTGGAAGGGCAAGATGGTCAAGGGCCATCCGGGCTACAGCGGCACCATCATGACCGCGACCCAGCAATTGGTGCGCGACCTGGGCTGGCCCTATTTCGAGAAGCTCGCCCAGCAGAGCATCATGCAGGTGCAGTCCGCCGCTGACACGCCGAAGAAGATCGCGCTCGGCGAGCGCGCCATCCAGGTGGACGGCAACGAGTACAATCTGCTGCTGCTCAAGGAATCCGGCCAGCCGGTCGAGCCGGTCTACGCCTCCGAGGGCACGCCGCAGGTGATCGGCCCGAACGGCGTGTTCAAGAACGCGCCGAACCCCAACGCCGCGCGGCTGTTCCAGAACTGGTCGTTCAGCGCGGAATGCCAGCAGCTCATCATCGACGTGGCCGCGCTGCGCTCGCTGCATCCGCAGGCCAAGGAGAAGCCCGGCCGCAAGCCGCTCAAGGAGATCAAGACCTTGAAGGAGGATGCGGCCGCGGTCGAAAAGCAGGGCGACGAGATCAAGAAACGCTACAGCCAGTTGTTCAAGGTTTAGCAGTTGGCCGCTCCCGCCTTCGCGGGGACGGCACCGAAATGGAGGAGCCACGATGACCGACACGACATTCACCCGCCGCACCGTTCTCAAGGGCACGACCGCGCTCGCCGCGACCACCGTGTTCGCGAGCCCGATCCGTGCCCAGGCGCCGGCGCCGTCCGCCATCACGCCCGCGTTGATCGAGGCGGCGAAGAAGGAAGGCAAGATCGCCTTCTACACCGCGATGGACCTGGATTTCGCCAACCGGCTCGGCAAGGCGTTCGAGGCCAAGTACGGTATCCCGGTCCGCGTCGAGCGCTCCGGCGCCGAGCGCGTGTTCACCCGCATCGGCCAGGAATACACCGCCAACATCCGCGCCGTGGACGTGGCCAACACCGCCGACGCCGCGCACTGCATCGTCTGGACCCGCAACGGCTGGCTTGAGCCCTACCTGCCGGAGGAGGTCGCCCAGCACTACGACAAGGCCTACTTCGATCCGAACGGCATGCACATCACCACGCGCATCCTGGTGTCGCCGATCGCCTACAACACCAACCTGGTGAAGAAGGAAGACGCGCCGAAAAGCTTCAAGGACCTGCTCGATCCAAAATGGTTGGGCAAGATGGTGAAGGGCCATCCCGCCTACAGCGGCACCATCATGAATGCCACCTTCCAGATCGCGCGCGATCTCGGCTGGGGCTATTTCGAGCAACTCGCCAAGCAGAAGATCATGCAGGTGCAGTCCGCCACCGACACCCCGAAAAAGATCCAGCTCGGCGAGCGTGCCGTGATGGTAGACGGCGCCGGCTACCTGGTGATCCGCTACAAGGAGGAGGGCGCCCCGCTCGAAGTGGTTTATCCGGAGGAGGGCACGCCGCTCGCGGCAGGCCCCAGCGTGCTGTTCAAGGGCTCGCCGAACCCGAACGCCGGCAAGCTGTTCCAGAACTGGATGCACACCCGCGAGGCCCAGCAGTTCCTGGTCGATTGGGCGCGGCAGTATTCGGCGCACGGCCAGACCGTGGAAAAGCCCAGCGTGCGGCCGCTGAAGGACATCAAGCTGATGAAGGAAGACCCGGCCGGCGTGGAAAAAGCGGCCGATGACGTGAAGAAGCGCTACGCCGCGATTTTCAAGGTGTAATCGGTGCGGCCGTCTCGACGCGATGTTCTGACAGGGTCGGCGGCGGCCGTCATCTCGGCCGCCGCCACGCCGTCGCGCGCGCAATCGCCCGCCGCGGAGGCGGTCACGCCCGCGCTGATCGAGGCGGCGAGGAAGGAAGGCAAGGTCACCTGGTACGCCGCAATGGACCTTCCGGTTTCGGAGCGGGTCGCGCGCGCCTTCGAGGCGAAGTATCCGGGTATCGCGGTTCGTATCGAGCGCACCGGATCGGAACGCCAGTTCGTGCGTCTGGCGCAGGAATACGGCAGCAACATCCGCGTCGCCGACGTCATCAATGCCTCGGACGCCGCGCATTTCATCGTCTGGAAGCGGAGCGGCTGGCTGGCGCCGTATCTGCCGGACGAGGTGGCCAAGTTCTATCCGGCCGAGCATCGCGATCCGGACGGCCAGTATTTCACATCGCGCATCTACGTGAGCTCGCTCGGCTACAACACCAATCTGGTGAAGCCCGAGGACGCGCCGAAAAGCTTCGCCGACCTGCTCGATCCGAAATGGATGGGCAAGATCGTCAAGGCGCATCCCGGCTACAGCGGCACCATCATGACCGCGACCTACCAGATCGCCCGCGAGCTCGGCTGGGAATATTTCGAAAAGCTGGCGCGCCAGAAGGTGATGCAGGTGCAGTCGTCGGTCGATCCGCCGAAGAAGCTCGCAGCCGGTGAACGGGCCGTCATGGCGGATGGCAACGACTTCACGCTGATCCAGCTCAAGGAGCAGGGTCAGCCGGTCGAGACGGTCTATCCCGCCGAAGGCTCGCCGCTGATCGTGTGCCCGAACGCGGTGCTGAAGGCCGCGCCCAATCCCAACGCGGCGCGGCTGTTCCAGAGCTATCTGTTGTCTCGCGAGGGTGCGCAGGTTCTGTGCGACTTCGCGGCCCAGCAGTCGGCTCACCCGCAGGTCACCGCCAAGCCGGGCCGGCGCAAGCTTGCCGACATCAAGGTTATGAAAGACGATCCCGCCGCCGTGGAAGCGGAGGCCGAGCAGATCAAGAAGCGGTATGTGTCGATCTTCAAGGTGTGATGGCTTCAGTGAGGCACAGCGCAGTCACGGGCTCGGTCGGTTCCCTCCCCCGCTTGCGCCGTCTTCACCTCTCCCCGCTTGCGGGGAGAGGTCGGCGAGCCAAAAGCGCGTTTACGCGCGTCTTCGACGCGCTATGGCGAGCCGGGTGAGGGGCGCTTCGATGGAATACGAGCTAGGATAGTCCCCTCACCCCTCCCTCTCCCCGCAAGCGGGGAGAGGGAGGGAGAGAACCCCGCAAGCGGGGGAGAGAACCGCGCCCAGCGCCAGAGGAAGTACGAAGTGACCATTGCAGTGCCCGCCGAGCTCGCCGACAGGCGCACCTTCAAGTTCGACATGACCTGGCCGGTGATGTTCGGCTTCATGGCGGTGCTGTGCGTTCTGATCGTGCTGCCGATCTCGTGGCTGGTTTATTACAGCCTCACCGCGGTCGATCCGGTGACGCAGGCCCGCTCGTTCACGCTCGACCAGTTCCGCACCCTGTTCAGCGATCCGGAGTTCGTCGATCCGCTGATCACCACAGTGATCATCGCCGTCTCATCCAGCATCGCCTGCTGCGTGATCGCGGCGCCGATGGGCTGGCTGGTGGCGCGCACCGATATGCCGATGACGCGCACCATCCGCGCGCTGGTGACGGCGTCGTTCGTCACCCCGCCGTTCCTCGGCGCGGTGGCGTGGGAAATCCTCGCAGCGCCGAACAGCGGCCTGCTCAACAAGCTGTTCCGCCTCGTTACCGGCGCGCCGCAGGACGAGCACCTGCTCAACATCTACTCGCTCCCGGGGCTGATCTTCGTGATCGCCTGCTACACCTTCCCTTATGTCTTCGTGCTGATCGCCAATGCGCTCGACCGCATTCCGAGCGATCTCGAGGACGCCTCCGCCATGCTGGGCGGCACCGCCTGGGACACCGCGCGCCGCATCACCGTCCCGCTCGCCTTGCCGGCGCTGTTGGCGGGCGCGTTGATCGCGTTCCTGCAGGCCATGATCCTGTTCGGCTCGCCGGCCATTCTCGCGCTCCCGGCCGGTTTCCACACCATGACCACCAAAATCTGGAGCCTGTTCCAGTATCCGCCGAAGCCGGAGCTCGCGGCTGCTGCGTCGCTGCCGCTGCTGGTGCTGACCGTGATCCTGCTGCGCGGCCAGGCGATGATTCTCGGCCGTAAGGGCTACACCGTGGTGGGGGGCAAAGGCGCGGAGCCGCGGCTGATCAAGCTCGGCTGGTGGCTGGTGCCCGCTGCGCTGTTCGTCACCATCGTGCTGATGCTGCCGGTGTTCCTGCCGTATTTCGCGCTGTTCAACGCCGCGTTCTCGCCGATCGCGACCACGCTGGTGACGCCGTTCAACGCCACCATGCACAACATCTATTTCACCTTTTTCGAGCTGTCCTCCACCAAGGTCGCGCTGAAGAACACCTTCCTGCTCGGCGCCATGTCGGCGACGATCGGCACGCTGCTCGCTTTGGTCATCAGCTATCTCACCGCGCGGCAGGCGGTGCGTGGCCATCGCGTGCTCGCGTTCCTGGCCACCGCGCCGATCGCCATTCCCGGCATCGTGCTCGGCGTCGGCCTGTTCCTGAGCTACACGCGCCCGCCGCTGGTATTGTACGGCACGCTGTGGATCCTGCTGATCGCCTATATCACCATCGAATTGCCGGCGGCGTATCAGCAGCTTCAATCGGCGTTCAAGTCGGTGCATCCGGAGCTGGAGGAGGCGAGCCGCATGCTCGGCGCCTCGCGGCTGCGGGCTTTGCGCGACGTCACCGCGCCGCTGCTGCGGACCAGTGTTCTGGCGACCTGGTGCTTCATCTTTGTGTCGACGATCCGCGAACTATCCGCCGCGGTGATGCTGTTCACTTCGGAGACCAAGGTCGTCTCGGTGCTGATCTTCGACCTCAAGGAATCCGGCGATCTCGGCGCCATCTCCGTGCTCGGCATTTCGATGCTGGTTCTCACGTTCATCGTGGTGGTCGGCGTCAGCCGCATCCCGGGATTTGGCGCGGGCACGAGGCTGCGGAATACGTGACACCTTTGCTCTCGAACTTTGCCGCACCCCCGCTTGTCATGCCCCGCGAAAGCGGGGCATCCAGTACTCCCGGTGGCTACTGGATCGTCCGCTTTCGCGGACGATGACACCGAGAGTGGGACAGGGACCAGTGGAAAAACTCCCCGACATCGCTGTCGCCGAACATCTGGCTGAGAAAATCGCCGCGGTGGGCGCGTTGCCCGACGCCGTGCGCGCCAAGTGCGAGGAGACGCTGATCGACATCGCGGGCCTGTGCTTCGCCGCGCGCAACGAGGACTACGTGCAGGCGGCGCTCGCCGGCTGGGACGACGACGGCCCCTGCACCGCGATCGGTCACGCGCGCACGCTGAGCGCGGCGGGGGCTGCGTTCGTCAACGGCACCGCGGCGCACGGCGAGGATTTCGACGACACCTTTGAGGGCGGCCCGGTTCACGCCGGCGCGGTGCTGGTGCCCGCGGTGCTGGCGGCTTGCGAACGGCACTTGGGCGATTCTGGCGGCAGCGGCGAAGCGGCGCTGAAGGGCGTCGCAATCGGCATCGAGACCATGTGCCGGCTTTCGACCGTGGCGCCGACCCGCGCGCACAAGGCGGGCTTCCATCCGACCGCGGTGTACGGCGCGGCGGGCGCCGCGGCGGGAGTGGCGACCGCGCTCGGCCTCAACAAGAAGCAGACCGTGGATGCGCTCGGCATCGTCGGCAGCATGGCGTCGGGCATCATCGAATATCTCGCCGAAGGCACCTGGACCAAGCGCATGCACGCCGGCTGGGCGGCGCAGTCGGGGCTTCGCGCCGCCCTGCTGGCGCGCGCCGGATTCTCCGGGCCGCGCACGGTGTTCGAGGGCACGCACGGACTGTTTCATGGTTTTGCCAACACGCTCGACGGCGATTTCGATGCGCTGATCGGCGATTTCGGCCAACGCTGGGTGACGCAGACACTGGCCTTCAAGCCCTATCCGTGCGGAACCATGACGCATCCCTACATCGATTGCGCGCGGCGGCTCGGCACGCGGATCAAGGCGGGCGACGTCAAAGATCTGGTGTGCGACGTGGGCGAGGGCACCGTGCATCGCCTCTGGGAGCCGCTCGCCGCAAAGCAGACCCCGAAGAACGGCTATTCCGCCAAGTTCTCGCAGCCCTATTGCATCGCCACCGGCTTCATCCGCGGCAATGTTGGCTTGGGCGACTTCACCGATGATGCGGTGCAGGACAAGGCGATCCTCGGGCTGGCGGGCAAGGTCCGCTACCGGATCGACCCGGACAATCCGTACCCAAGGAATTTCACCGGTCATATCCGCGTCACGCTGAACGACGGCAGCGTGATCGAGGAGCGCCAGCCGCACATGCGCGGCGGCGCGCACGAGCCGCTGAGCCGGGCCGATATCGAGGACAAGTTCATGCTCAACGCACGCCACGGCGGCTGCGACGAGGCGCGGGCGAAGTCGGCGCTGAAAGTCGCGGCTGGTATGTTCAAAGGCCGGATCGATTTGTTGGCGCTGAGGGGCTAAGAACTTAAAGCGTGTCGTCCCCGCGAAAGCGGGGACCCATCGTGCGACGTATTCGTGGATGAATGGGTCCCCGCTTTCGCGGGGACGACAGCAGAGATTGAAGGCCTCAAGTGACCCTCCCCAAATTCTATTACGGCTACGTGGTCGCCGGCGTGACCTTCCTGGTCCTGCTGGTCGGGGCGGGGATGCGCGCGGTGCCGGGCGTGTTCGTGGTCCCGCTGGAGAACGAGTTCGGCTGGTCGCGCGCCACCATCTCGCTCGCGGTCGGGGTCTGCATCGGCCTGTACGGCCTGATGGCGCCGTTCTCCGCCGCCACGATGGACCGCTTCGGCGTGCGCGGCACCATGATCGCGGCGCTGTGCTCGATCGGAACGGCGTTGGCGCTGCTGCCGCTGATGACGCAGTCCTGGCACCTGATCGTGCTGTGGGGCGTGCTGGTCGGCTCCGGCATCGGCTTCGTCGCCAACGTGCTGGCCGCCATCGTGGCGACCCGCTGGTTCGTGTCCAAGCGCGGCACCGTGATGGGCGTGCTGACCTCGGCGACGGCCGCGGGGCAACTGCTGTTCCTGCCGCCGCTGGCGATCGTCACCGTGGCCTACGGCTGGCGCGCGATGGCGATGATCGTTGCCGCCGCCGTGCTGGGACTCATCCCGCTGGTGTGGCTGCTGATGCGCAACCGCCCCGAGGACATGGGGCTGCGCGCCTACGGCGAGACGGCCGACGCGAAGCCTCTGGAGCGCTCGACCGGCAATCCGATCGGCAATGCGTTCCGCGCACTGGGCGTGGGCCTGCGCAACCGCGACTTCTACCTGCTGGCCGGCACGTTCTTCGTCTGTGGCGCCTCGACCAACGGGCTGATCGGCACCCACCTTATCCCGGCCTGCATCGACAACGGCATCCCGGAGATCATGGCGGCGAGCCTGCTCGCCTCGATGGCGATCTTCAACTTCATCGGCGCCACCGGCTCGGGCTGGCTCAGCGACCGCGTCGATTGCCGCGTGCTGCTGTGCGTGTATTACGGCCTGCGCGGGCTGTCGCTGCTGTTCCTGCCGTTCTCGTTCGACACCTTCTACACGCTGTCGCTGTTCGCGGTGTTCTACGGGCTCGACTGGATCGCCACCATTCCGCCGACCGTGAAGCTGATCGGCCAGAGCTTCGGCCGCGAAAAGACCGCGGTGATGTACGGCTGGATCACCTGCTGCCACCAGCTCGGCGGCGCCTGCGCCGCGTTCTTCGGCGGCGTGATGCGGGTCGAGTTCGACACCTACATGCACGCCTTCATGATCTCGGGGCTGATGTGCCTGGTGGCTGCCGTGATGGCGCTGTTCATCGGATATAATCGGCCGGCGCCCGTCACGCCGGCGATGGCCGCGGCGTAAGGATTTCCACACGCTGCACCTTGCTCGGTGTCATCGCCCGCGAAAGCGGGCGATCCAGTACACTCCACCCTCGAAATGAGGCAAGGTATTCTCCAATCATAGAACTGCGTTTACTGGATGCCCGCTTTCGCGGGCATGACACCGAGAACGAGGAAGCAGAATGCCCTTCGACAAAGAACTCGCCGGCCGCGTCGCGATCATCACCGGCGCGGGCCGCAGCATCGGGCGTGCGATGGCGCTGGAGCTGGCGTCGGCCGGCTGCAACGTCGTCGTCAACGTGCGGAGCAACCGCGCCGAGGCCGAGGAGGTGGTGGGCGAGATCGAGAAGCTCGGCGCCAAGGGTCTCGTCGCGGTGGCCGACGTGGTCGATGCGCCCGCCGTCAACGCGATGGCCGCTTCCGCGATCAAGACATTCGGCCGCATCGACTACCTCGTCAACAACGCGGCGCTGCGCCAGGAGAAGAAGATCGAGGAGATGTCGTTCGAGGACTGGCGCCACATCACGGGCGTCATTCTCGACGGCGCGTTCCATTGCGTGAAGGCGTGCCTGCCATCGATCAAGAAGAGCGACGCCGGCTCCATCATCAACATCGGCGGGCTGACCGGCGCGATGGGCGCGCCGGACCGCGCCCATGTGGTCGCGGCCAAGGCCGGCATCGCGGGCTTCACCCGCGCGCTGGCGATGGAGCTGGCCCCGCACAAGATCACCGTCAACACCATCGTGCCGGGCCAGCTCGTCAACCCGGCGACGCCCCATGTGATGCCGCATCATCCGGTGTACCGGCCGATCCTGGGCCGCGCCGCGTGGCCGCAGGACACCGCGCCATTGGCGCGCGTGCTGCTCGGCCCCGGCGGGCGCTACATCACCGGACAGATCGTCAACGTCAGCGGCGGCACGTATTTCGGGACGTGACGTCAGCGCCGCATACTCGGTTCACCTCTCCCCGCTTGCGGGGAGAGGTCGGATCGCGAAGCGATCCGGGTGAGGGGGTACAGTTCTCGATGGAGTTGTACCCCCTCACCCCAACCCTCTCCCCGCAAGCGGGGAGAGGGAGCACGCCACCGATGCCGCGTCCGCTCAAGCCAAAGAGTTAAATCGTGCCAGGCTGGATCCTTGCGATCACGGTCATCGTCGTCCTGCAGACCACGACGGCCTATCTCAGCCGGCTGGTGCCGATCGTGTCGCCCGCGTTCATGGCGGAGTTCGGCTGGAACGAGACCTGGATCGGCTATCTCACGGCGGCCAACATCGCCGGTGCGCTGTTCGTGCTGTTCACCTGCACCGGCCTGATCAAGCGCTACGGCGGCGTGCAGGCGCTGCTGGTCTGCCTGCTGCTCGGCTCGGCCAGCCTACTGCTGTTCCATGTGCCTTCGCTCGCGCTCGCGCTGCTTGCCGGCGCCCTGATCGGGTTCGGCAACGGCACCGCCAATCCGGCGGGCAGCGAGGTGCTGCAACGCTTCACGCCGCCCGCGCGCCGCAACTTCGTGTTCTCGATCAAGCAGGCCGGCGTGCCGCTCGGCGGCGTGGTCGCGGGCTTGAGCATCCCGCCGCTGGTCGAGGCGCTGGGCTGGCGCACCGCGCTGGTGGTGGCCGCGGGCGGCGCGGCCGCCGTCACGATTGCGATGTGGCCGTTCCAGCCGCGCATCGACGGGCCGCGCGAACGCACCGCATCGTGGAGCCTGCAGACGCTGACGTTCGCGGACCTGGCGGGGCCGCTGCGCTCATTGTCGCGCGGGCAGGGCCTGATGCGGATCGCCTGGGTCGGCACTGTGCTCGCGGTGGCGCAGGCATGCTGGTTCACCTTCGCGGTGACCTACGTGGTGGTCGGGCTCGGCAAATCGCTGAGCGTGGCGGGCCTGGTGTTCGCCGTGATGCAGGCCACCAGCGTGATCGGCCGCGTCGCGATCGGATGGATCGCCGACCGCATCGGCTCCAGCACATGGACGCTCGCGATCGCATCGGTGTCGTCCGCGCTCGCCACCATCGCGCTCGGCCTCACCGCGCCGGACTGGCCGGTGTGGGCGCTGCTGCTGCTGGCCGCTCTGGCCGGCGCATCGGTGTCCGGCTGGAACGGCGTGCAGATCGCCGAGGTGGCGCGCCGCTCACCGCCGGAGCTGGTCGGCGAGACGGCGGCGGGCTCGGTGATCCTGGTGTTCGCGAGCAATATGATCGCGCCGATCGCATTCGCGGCGTTCGTCGCGGTGAGCGGGCGGTTCGATCTCGCCTTCATCGCGGCGGGCGCGTGCAGTTTGCTGTGCCTGCCGCTGCTGTGGGGGATTGATCGCAAGCCGACGTAGGGTGGGAAAAGGCGCGAAGCAAGTAGCCCGCATGGAGCGGAGCGGGATGCGGGATGCCAATGCGCTGCCACCCCGGATTGCGCTTCGCTTCATCCGGGCTACGCGCCCATCCTTCGACGCATCACGCCGCCTGCTCCCCCACTTTGATGAGCGATTCCGCCGGAATGCCGAGTCCCTTGTGCAGCCGCCAAACCATGCGAAGCGTGAGCGGCCGCTTGCGGTTGAGCACCTCGTAAACGCGATTGCGGTTGCCAATGAAGGGCACGAGGTCGCGCGGCTCGAGGCCGGTTTGCTCCATATGATATTTGATCGCCTCGACCGGATCGGGAAGGTCGATCGGATAGTGTTTCGCCTCGAACGCCTCGACCAGCGTCACCAGCACATCGAGCCGATCGCCGTCGGGCGTGTCTTGCTTCGCACGCATGAGCCCTTCGATTTGCTTGAGCGCGCGGCGGTGGTCGCCTTTGGTCTTGAGCGGTGCGATGTCCATTGGCCTTCTCCTCAAATCGTCTGCGCGTCGATGCTGTCGTACTGGCGGTGCGTCCCGACGAAGCGGATGTAGACGACCCGGTAGGGATAGTTGATCCACACCACCACGCGATACTTGTTGCCCGCGACGTTGAACACCACACGTCCATCCTTCAGGACGCTGGCCGTGCCAATCTCCCGTTTGACGTCGGCCGGCGTCGCCCAATCGGCTGCTCGCACCTGCCGATACCAAGCCATCATCGGCTCGCGAGCATCGGCGTAGCCTGGGCTTTTCTCCAGGAACGCCTTCAGCGTGCTGAGCGCGATGACACGCATGCTGGACATTTAGCATGGTCCCATCTTGGGACCAAGCCTTTTGGTCCCAAATTGGGATCTCCTCGCTATTCTTGACTTTATTCCTATTTTCCCCTATATCCTCTCCACCCCATCCACCCGAGGGCGTTTTCATGAGACGCATGCGAGCGGGATGGGGTGCGGCGCCTGCGGGCGATGCCTCGTCAGCATCGCTCCCGGGAGGCCTCGGGACCCCGCCCTACCGGCACTACGACCGGTGTGCAGGGAGCCTGCTGGACGGCCCAGCCCGATCGGTTGGGTTCGCAAGCGCGGCCCGAGAGCCAGTGCGGACAAGCGTAACGCCCCGCACGAAAACGCCGCGGTGAAGCGCCGAGTGGCGCGCCGGCTGGCGTCATCAGCCGGCGGTCCCTCCCGCTGGAGGGACCGGCCCAGCCGCAAGGCGGGCCCGGGGTGCGGCGATCCGCACCAGCGCCGGTCGGCGCTTCACCCCCTCGGACTTTTTCCGGGGGCCGAAAAGGGAAATCCTCGGACGCATGCCGCCGCGAGAAGGAGAAGCCGTGTTTCCGATTGATCGAATTCCCGCAACACACTCGGTGTCGTTTCCACCCTCGGTGTCGTTCCCGCGAAAGCGGGAACCCAGTACGCACAGTCCTCTCGATAGAGCGTGATTACTGGAACCCCGCTTTCGCGGGGATGACAGCCGGAGGTTGGGGCGACAGGCAGAGATCAGAATGACGGGGAGAGAGTGGCGCGCAAAGGTGCACAAATGCTAGCGTCCGCGCCGAGGAACCAATCCCAAGCAACCGATCCCAAGAAACCAAAGTCACGAGGGTGCCCATGTATTCAGAGCTCGGCCTTTATATCGACGGCGCGTGGAAGAAGACCGGCGGCGGCGGCAAGTCGGAAGAGGTCATCAATCCGGCCACCGAGAAGCCGCTGGCGAGCCTGCCGCACGCCAACAAGGCCGATCTCGACGCAGCCCTCGAAGCCGCCAAGAAGGGCTTTGCGGCCTGGAAGTCCACCTCGGCCTACGACCGCTGCAAGATCATGGCGAAGGCCGCGAACCTGATGCGCGACCGCCACGACGCCATGGCGAAGATCATGGTGATGGAGCAGGGCAAGTCCTACGCCGAAGCGCGCGGCGAAATCCTGGTGTCGGCCGACATCATCGACTGGTACGCCGAGGAAGGCCGCCGCTCGTATGGCCGTATCGTGCCGGGCCGCGGCAAGGGCATCCGCCAGCTTGTCATGCAGGAACCGATCGGCGTCGTTGCAGCGTTCACGCCGTGGAATTTTCCGATCCTGACGCCGGCCCGCAAGATCGGCGGCGCGCTCGCCGCCGGCTGCTCGCTCATCCTCAAGGCGTCGGAAGAGACGCCCGGCGCCTGCGTCGAAATGGTGAAGTGCTTCGCCGACGCAGGTCTTCCGGCGGGTGTGCTGAACCTGGTGTTCGGCGTGCCGTCGGAGGTGTCCGAGCATCTGTTGTCGAAGGACGCGGTGCGGAAAATCTCGTTCACCGGCTCGATCGGGGTCGGCAAGCATCTGGCGCAGCTCGCCGCCAAGGGCATGAAGCGCACCACCATGGAGCTCGGCGGCCATTCGCCGGTGGTGGTGTTCGGCGATGCCGACCCGGAGAAGGCGGCCGACACCATCGCCGCGTTCAAGTACCGCAACGCCGGTCAGGTCTGCATCTCGCCGACCCGGTTCTACGTGCAGGAGGACGTGTACAAGCGCTTCCTCGCGCGCTTCACCGAATACGCCAACGGCATCAAGCTCGGCGACGGCCTGGAGAAAGGCACCACCATGGGCCCGCTCGCCAATGCGCGCCGTCTCGACGCGATGGACAGCTTCGTTGCCGACGCCAAGGACCGCGGCGGCAAGATCGTCACTGGCGGCAAGCGGCGCGGCAACCAGGGCTATTTCTACGAGCCGACCGTCATCACCGACGTGCCGGACGACTCCAAGATCATGACCCAGGAGCCGTTCGGACCTCTTGCTCCGATTGTCACCTTCAAGACCTTCGACGAGGTGGTGCAGCGCGCCAACTCGCTGGAGTTCGGGCTCGCGGCCTACGCCTTCACCACCTCGGCCTCGACCGCGGCGGCCATTGGCGATGCCATCGAATCAGGCATGGTGGGCGTCAACTCGATCGCGATCTCGACGCCGGAGACGCCGTTCGGCGGCGTCAAGGAGTCGGGTCACGGCAGCGAGGGCGGCACCGAGGGTCTGAGCGCGTATCTCGTCACCAAGTTCATTTCGCAAGGCTAGGACGGCGGAACGCGCCGTTCGCCACAACGCAGGAGGCACAGATGGCCAGTCGCGAGCAGAAGGGCAACAAAGAGAAGAAGAAGCCGAAGTCGGACAAGAACAAGAAGCAGAAGGGCGCGCCGTTCGGCGGCAAGGCGCCGGCGCCCGGCAGCGGCCCGACCGGCCGCTAGGTTTCAGGTTTTGATATCGCGGGTGCGCGGCCCTTGGGCCGCCACCCTCGGCGTTTGTGCGGAGCTTCAGGAATTTATGGCTGAAACGATCGTCTGCCCGGCCTCGGATATCCCGGAAAACGCGGTGAAGAGCTACGAGGTCGGCACCGTCACGCTCGCCGTCTACAACATCGGCGGCGAGTTCTTCGCCACCGACAACGAATGCACCCACGGTGCCGCGAGCCTCGCCGACGGCATTCTCGAAGACGACGTGATCGAGTGCACGCTGCACTTCGGCGCGTTCAACGTGAAGACCGGAGCCGCGGTGTCGGCGCCGTGCTTCGTGCCGCTGCGGACCTACAAGGTCGCGGTGCGCGACGGCCAGGTGGTGGTGGACCTGGATAAGTCGGCGGATGAGTAGCGGCGCGGCATTGTAGGTCTCCTGTCATGGGTCTCGCTGCGCTCGCCCGGGACACGGGAGCGGAGCTAGGCGCCCGCCGCCTCCTGGCACGCGCGCCACAGCTTCTCCGACGTGGCCGGCATCTGGATTTTCTTGCTGGCTTCGCCCGGGATGGCATCGGCGATCGCGTTCATCACCGCGGCGATCGCGGCCGTGGTGCCGGCCTCGCCCGCGCCCTTGACGCCGAGCGGGTTGGTGGTCGCCGGCACCGGGCAGAAGCCCTCCCTGAACATCGGCAGATCGTGCGCGCGCGGCATCGCGTAGTCCATGAACGAGCCGGACACGAGCTGGCCGCCCTCGTCGTACACGGTGTTCTCCATGATCGCTTGGCCGATCCCCATGGTGCAGGCGCCGTGGGTCTGGCCCTCGACGATGGTGTGGTCGAGCACGTTGCCGCAATCGTCCACCGCGCTGTAGCTCGCGACAATGAGCTTGCCGGTTTGCGGATCGATCTCCACCTCGGCGACGTGGCAGCCGTTCGGGAAGGTGAGCGGCGTCTCGGTCTGCAGCTTGGTGTCGAGGCTCTCCGCGATCTCGCCCTTCTTCTTCATCTCGGAGGCCTTCGCCGCCGTATCGAACAGCGAAATCTTGCGGTCGGTGCCGACCACGTTGAAGGCGCCGTTCTTGTATTCGATGTCGCTCTCGCCGGCTTCCAGCGTGGCCGCCGCGACCTTCTTGCCCTTGGCGAGCACCGCCTCGATGGTCTTCACCATCGAATGGCCGACCGTCATCGCCGAGCGCGAGCCGACCGAGGCGTAGCCGGCCACTTCGTGGCGGCTGTCGCCGTGGTGATGCTTGATCATGTTCATGTCGATGCCGAGCCGTTCCGACACCAGCCTCGGGAAGATCGTGGCGTGGCCCTGGCCGGTGGACTGCACGTTGAGCGTGAGGTCGAGCGTGTTGCCGCCCGGGAAGCCCATCATCAGGCCCTCGATCGGCGCGCCGCCGGAATGCTCCAGCACAAAGCAGACGCCGAGCCCGCGCAGCAGGCCCTTCTTCTTCGAGTCCTTCTTGCGCGCCTTGAAGCCTTCGACGTCGGCAAGCGCCAGGCCCTGATCGATCACGGCTGCGAAGTCGCCGGAATCGTAAGTGGTGCCAACTGCGGTCTTGTACGGCATGGCCTTCTTCGAGATCAGGTTCTTCTTGCGCAGCCTGACCGGATCGATGCCGGTGATGCGCGCCGCCTCATCGACCACGCGCTCGATGCAGTAGCTCGCCTCCGGCCGGCCGGCGCCGCGATAGGGTGCGGTGACCACGGTGTTGGTGAACACGCAGCGGGTCTGCGCGTCGACCAGCTTGATGTCGTACATGCCGGGAAGGCAGCGCATCATGTTGATGGTCTGGATGTTGGCGCCGACCGCGCCGATGTAGGCGCCCATCGACCCGATGTGGCGGATGCGCAGCGCCAGGAATTTGCCCTTCTCGTCGAGCGCGAGTTCGACGTCGCTGTAGGCGTCGCGGGCGTGGTTGTCGGTGAGGAAGGCTTCGGAGCGGCCGCACATCCAGTACACCGGGCGGCCGATCTTCTTCGCCGCCGCAAGGATCGCGATGTATTCCGGATAAGGCCCGGTCTTGAGGCCGAACGCGCCACCGACCTCCTCGGTGGTGACTCGGATCTTGTCGTTGCCGATCTTCAGCACCGCCGCCATCGAGTCGCGCATGGCGCGCGCGCCCTGCGAGCAGACCCGCAGGTTGAGCAGGTCGGCCGCCTTGTCGTAGCTCGCGGTGGCGCCACGCGGCTCCATCGAGGCGACGTTCAGCCGGTTGTGGAACAGCGAAACCTTGGCGACATGCTTGGCCGAGGCGAACACCTGCTCGACCGCCTTGGCGTTGGCCTCCGGGTCAGGGTGAAGACCTGCCCAATCGACCGCGATGTTGCCCGGCGCGTCGGCGTGCACTTGCGGCGCGCCCTTTTGGACCGCGGCCTTGCAATCGACCACCGGCTCGCGCGTCTCATAATCGACGGCGACGGCTTCCGCGCCGTCCATCGCGGCGGCGAGCGTCTCGCCGATCACCACGGCCACGGCCTCGCCGATATGATTGACGCGGTCATGCGCCAGCGACGGCCGGAACGGCATGACCAGCTTGGCGCCGCCGCGGCCGGGCAGCGGCGGATGCTGCGAAATGCTGCCATGAAAGTCCTGGAGGTCGGCGCCGGTCAGCACCGCGACCACGCCCTTCACCGCCTTGGCCGCGCTGGTGTCGATCGACTTGATGTCGGCCGCGGCGTGAGGCGAGCGCACGAACGCCGCATGGGTTTGCCCCGGCAGCGGAGCGTCCGACATGTAGCGGCCTTGGCCGCGGAGGAACTGCTCGTCCTCGATACGGATCGTGCGCGTGTGGCTGGTCTTCGTGTCCATGTCGGCTAGGGCTTTCGAGGGATGGCGGTTAAGGTGCGGACGGAAAAGTACCGGCCAAGGCGCGTTCCTGCAATGACCCAAACCCCTGACAAATCGACGCCAATCGGGCTTGGCGTCTGCGGTCTGGGCATGGCGGGGGCCGTCATGGTTCAGGCCGCGGCGGCCCACCAGGGCTACGCGCTGCGGGCCGCTGCCGACCCGCATCCCGGGCCCCGCGCGGCCTTCGCCCGCGACTTCAATGCCAGCGCCTATGCCGACATGAAGGAGCTTGCCGCCGACCCGGCTGTCGAGGTCGTCTACATCGCCACGCCGCACCAGTTCCACGCGCCGCACGCCATCATGGCGGCCGAGCACGGCAAGCACATCATCCTCGAAAAGCCGATGGCGCTGACGCTCGCCGACTGCGACGCCATCCTCGCGGCGGTGGAGCGCAACAAGGTGCAGCTCATCATCGGTCACACCCATGCGTTCGATCCGGCGGTGCGGGCGATGCGCGGGATGATCGCCGGCGGCGAACTGGGCCGGCTCGGCATGATCAACAGCTTCAACTACACCACCTATCTCTACCGGCCGCGCCGCCCGGAGGAGCTGGACACATCGAAGGGCGGCGGCATTCTTTTCAACCAGGTGCCGCACCAGATCGACACGGTTCGTCTGCTGGCCGGCGGCATGGTGAAGAGCGTGCGTGCCCAGGCCAATGTGCTCGATCCCACGCGTCCGACCGAGGCGGGCTGCATCGCCTTCCTGCAGTTCGAGAACGGTGTTGCCGCATCGCTGGTCTATGGCGGCTACGACTACTTCGATACCGACGAATGGCATTTCGGCATCGGGGAGCGCGGCGCACCGAAGCCGCTGTCGCATGGCGCGTCGCGCCGCGCTCTCGCGGCGGCCCAGGAGGAGGCTGGGCTGCGGACCAAGACGCAGGCCTACGGCGCCAGCAGGCCGGATATGCCGCCGAGCCAGCCGCATTTCGGCCTGACCATCGTCACCTGCGCCGGCGGCGAGATGCGCCCGTCGAAGGACGGCGTGCTGGTCTATGGCCGCGTGGGCTTGCGCGAAATTGCGCTGCCCAAGAGCGCCGGCATGCCCGGACGCCGGGAGGTTCTCGACGATATGGCCGCGGCGATCCGCACCGGCAGAAAGCCCGTGCACGACGGCCGCTGGGGCAAGGCCACCGTCGAGGTTGCGCTGGCGATCCAGCGCTCGTCGCGCGAGGGCCGCGAGATCGCGCTGGAACACCAGGTGGCGGTGGACGATTCCGCGCGCTAGATGTAGAGAAAGCTCGAAATCCCGGCCCTCCGCTGGAGCCCCAAATGATCGCCAATAGCAACGGAAACGGCCACACGAACGGCAACGGCCGGTTCGTCGTCGAGGACAACGAGAATCTCAGCTTTTCCGTCAACCGCAAGGTTTTCGTGTCCGACGACGTGCTGGAGGCCGAGCACCGCGCGATCTTCGACACCTGCTGGATCTATGTCGGCCACGCGTCGGAGTTGAAGCAGCCGAACGATTTCCGCACCCGCAACGTTGCCGGCCGTCCGATGATCTTCTGCCGCGACCGCCAGGGCAACGTGCGCGCGCTGATCAATTCATGCCGGCATCGCGGCGCGCTGGTCTGCCGCGAGCGCGAGGGCAACGCGCGGCAGTTCTACTGCATCTATCACGGCTGGTCGTACAACACCGACGGCACGCTGAAGGGGATTCCTGGCGACGAGGCCTATCCGCCGGGCTTCGACAAGCAAGCTAAGGGTCTCGTCCCGGTGCCCCGGCTCGAGCACTACAAGGATTTCTATTTCGCGAGCTTCGACAAGAACGCGCCGGACTTGGCGACCTATCTGGCCGGCGCCAAGGATTACATCGATCTGGTGGTCGATCAGTCGCCGTCCGGCCGCATGGAAATCATTTCCGGCGTGCAGGAATACGACATCAAGGCGAACTGGAAGCTGCTGGTCGAGAACAGCGTCGACGACTATCACCTCGTCACCACGCATTCGACCTGGCTCAACTACATGCGCAACTCCGGCGTCAACATCACGCCGGCCAAAGGGCACATGCTGCCGACCAAGGGCTTCGGCAAGGACTTGGGCAACGGGCACCTCACCACCGACAATCCGAACTACCGCGGCCGCCCGGTGGCGAAGTGGATTTCCGTCTATGGCGAGGAGGCGAAAGCCGACATCGACGCGATCCGCAAGGAACTGGTCGAGCGGCTGGGCGAGGCGAGGGCGGCCCGCGTCGCCGACACCAACCGCAATCTCTGCATCTTCCCCAATCTCGTCATCAACGACGGCTCGTCGGTGACGGTGCGAAATTTCTTCCCGGTGGCGCCCGGCCACATGAAGGTGATCGCATGGGCGATGGGCCCGGTCGAGGAGACCGAGGCGCAGCGCGCGCGGCGGCTGCACGCGTTCTTGACCTTCTACGGCCCCGGCGGTTTTGCCACGCCGGACGACGTGGCGGCGCTGGAATTGGCGCAGCAGGGCTTCGCCGCCTGGCGCGAGGTGCCGTGGTCTGATCTTTCTCGTGGCATGGGAAGCAGCCAGGAGCAGCTTGCGACCGACGAGGGCCATCTGCGCGTGTTCTGGCGCAAGTGGAGCGAACTGGTGGAGGCGCGGCAATGAACGCGCCGGTGACGCCTGGCGCTGTAACGCGTGGCGAGATCGAGGACTTCCTCTATCACGAGGCGGACTTGCTGGACCGCTGGAAGCTTGACGACTGGCTCAAGCTTCTCACCGACGACGCGTCGTACTACGTGCCGCCGAACGACAAGCCCGATGCCGATCACCGCTATACGCTGTTCACCGTGGCAGACGACATCGTCCGGCTGCGCGAGCGCATCATCCGGCTGAAAGACCCGAACTGCCACGCCGAGTTTCCGCCGTCGCGGACGCGGCGGATGATTTCGAACGTGCGGATCGACGGCATCGACGGCGATCTGGTCGAGGTCAGCGCCAATTTCGCGATTTTCCGACATCGCCGTAACGAGCCGGTGCGTCAGTTCGTCGGCCGTTATCGCCACAAGCTCAAACTCACCGACGAGGGGCTGAAGTTTTACGAGCGCCGCGCCATTCTGGACGCGGAGGAATTGGGGCCGATGGGATCGGTGAGTTTCTTGCTGTGAGCCTGCCATAGGGCAGGCTGTCATGCCCGCGAAAGCGGGCATCCAGTACGCCCGGTGATTACTGGATCGCCCGCTTTCGCGGGCGATGACATTCAGAGAAGATGACATCCAAAAACGTCTAGGGGAGTGCAATGCCAAATCCGCTTTCGATCGACGCGCACGCGCACATCTGCACCGAGGAGACCATGGCTCTCCTCAACAAGGCGTCGCCCAAGATCGCATCCAGCATGAAGGAGATCGAGAAGGACATCTTCGAGTGGTCGATCGGCGGTGTGCCGTACCGGCCGTTCCCGCGCGGCGGCTTCGACATCGAGCAGCGCCTCAAGGACATGAAGGCGTCCGACGTCGATATGCAGGTGCTGTCGATCACACCGCAGGCGTTCATGTACAACCAGGACCCGGGCCTCGCGGTCACCACGTCGATCATCCAGAACGACCAGATCGCCAAGCACGTCCGCGATTATCCGAAGAGTTTCTACGGCATCGCCACGCTGCCGATGCAGTCGCCGAAGGCCGCTGCCGACGAACTGACCCGCGCGATGACCAAGCTCAATCTCAAGGGCGCGCAGATCGCCTCCAACATCATGGGCAAGAACCTCGACGAGCCCGAGTTCGAGCCGGTGTGGCAGGTGGCGAACGAGCGCCACGCGTTCTTCATGATCCACCCCAACAACGTGGCGGGCGCGGATCGCCTGAAGAACTATTATCTCGGCAATCTGATCGGCAATCCGCTCGACACAACGATCGCTGCGGCATCGCTGGTGTTCGGCGGCGTGATCGAGCGCTTTCCCAACATCAAGTTCTTCATGGTGCACGGTGGCGGCTTCACGCCGTACCAGGCCGGGCGCTGGCAGCACGGCTGGCATGTGCGCCCGGAGCCGCAGAAGCATCTGAAGAAGCCGCCGGCCGAGACCATCCGCACCTTCTATTGGGACACCATCCTGCACGGCCAGCCGGCGCTGGAATTCCTGGTCAAGGAATTCGGCGCGGCGCACGTCCTGCTCGGCAGCGATTATCCCTACGACATGGGCACGTTCGAGTGCGCGCGGCAGGTCAAGGCGCTTGGCGTTTCCGATCTCGACAAGGCCACGATCCTCAATGGCATGACGCAGAAGCTGCTGAGCTCGGTGAAATGAGCGGCCGGGTTCCGGCCGCCGCGATCGATGCCCTGATCCGCGACTGCATGCAGGCCGTCGGCCTGCCACCATCCGACGCCGCGAAGGTCGCGGAGCTGATGGTGGAGGCAGACCTGGTCGGCGCCGATGCGCACGGCGTGTTCCGGCTGCCGCAATACATCCGGCGCATCAAGGCGGGCGGCATCAACCCGAAGCCGCACATCACGATGGAGAAGACCGGGCCTGCGGTGGCGATGGTCGATGGCGACAACGGCATGGGCCATCTGGTGATGTCGCGCGCCGCCGAGACCGCGGCCGAACTTGCCAAGGAGACCGGTGTGGCCTGGGTCGGCGCCCGGCGCAGCAACCACGCGGGCGCCGCCGGCGTCTATGCGGCGATGCCGCTGAAGCAGGACATGGTCGGCATCTACGCTGTTGTCGCCAACGCCAACCACATGCCGGTGTGGGGCTCTTCCGAAAACCTGCTCGGCACCAATCCGGTCGCGTTTGCCGTGCCGGCAGACAAGGAGCCTCCGGTGGTGCTCGACATCGCCACCACGGTGGTGTCCTACGGGACGGTCAAGGCGAACAAGCTGCAGGGCAAGCCGATGCCCGAAGGCTGGATGATCGACAAGCAGGGCAAGCCGCTGACCGATTCCGCAAAGAGCGGCGACGGCCTGCTGCTGCCGATCGGCGGTCACAAGGGGTCCGGTCTGGCGCTGGTGCTCGGACTGCTGGCCGGCACGCTGAACGGCGCGGCGTTCGGCCGCGACGTGGTCGATTTCAACAACGACGACAGCACCGCGTGCGACACCGGGCACTTCATCATCGCGCTGGACGTCAACCGTTTCCTGCCGGTCGCGATGTTTAAGGCCGCGATCGACTGCCATCTGCGCGATCTGAAATCGGCGGAAAAGTTGCCCGGCGCCGATGCGATCCGGCTGCCGGGCGAGCAGCGGCTCAGGCGCCGCACCGAACGCTTGCGCAACGGCGTGCCTGTCTATCCGGAGGTGGTGGCGCAGCTCGACGCGCTCGCGGCCGAGTTGAAGGTGAAGGCGCTGCGCGAGCGTTTCTAGCGCGCCTCGTAAGCCGTTCTCACGCGCGCCACCACATCGGCTGGCGTCTTGGCGATATCCTCCAACATTTTGGCGAGCTCTTCGCCGCTCATGGGATCAATCTCCAGCTTGAGCTTGTCCGCCTCGGCGAGGAACTCCGGGTCCTTCAAGGTCGCGTCGAACGCGCGCCGCATCGCGGCCACGCGCGCCGGCGGGACGTTCGGCGGCATGAAGAACGGCCGGCCGAATTCGAGACGCGCCAGCGCAAGCTGCAGCGCCTGCTTGTGTTCGGGCGTCTTCGCCAGGCTGGTAATCAACGGGATTCCCTTCAACTCGGGATGCTCGCGGGCGCCCCAAACGACCAGTATTCGGATCTGCTTGTCCTCGTACTGCTTCAAATTGAGAGTCTTGACCGTGGACCAGTTGGCGAGCGTGCCGTGCACTTCGCCGCGCTCCATCGCCAAGTTTATGTCGGATGTCGACTTGTAGCCGGTGACGGGCTTGAACTTCAGGTCGAACAACGCCTTGCCCAGCATCGGATAGTCGTACTGGGTCGAGCCGGGCGCCTGCGCGCCGACGATCATCTCCTTGGTCTTGAGATCGTCGAGGCTCTGCATCGGCGCGGTGTGCCAAACGTACATCGTCTGCGTTTCGCGATTGGTGCTGCCAAGCCAGTTGATCTTGGCGGACTCGAACCGCACCCCGTTCGGCTGCAGCAGCGGCGCGGTCGGCAAGCCGTTGAACGAAGCGCCGAACACGGTGCCGTCGAACGGACCGGCGGCGTACATCTGGTTCGTCATCGTCAGCGAGCCGGCGCCGGGCTGGTTTTGCACGATGATGTTCGGATTACCGGGGATGTGCTTCGACATGTGGCGCGCCAGCACGCGTGCGTTGACGTCGTAGCCGGAGCCGACGCCGATCCCGACCAGAAGACGCACGGTCTTCCCTTTGTAGAACTCGGCGACATCTTCTTGCGCCGATGCGAGGCTTGGAAAAATCGACAACAGGGACAGGACGAACAAAGATTTTCGCATTCGTTTCCTCCAAATTTCTCCGCTGTCATCGCCCGCGAAAGCGGGCGATCCAGTAATCACTGTTCTGGTTACGAAGTGTAGTCCATTTCCGCGCTGGTGTTTACTGGATGCCCCGCTTTCGCGGGGCATGACACCTGCGTGTGTTGTCGCAGGTTGGGTTACGTCGCCCGCTTCTCCTCGTCAGGGTCCAGCGGCAATTTGACCGGCTGCTTGCGCTTCGCGGAAAGATCGAGCGCCTTGGTCAGCATGAGGTTCTTGTGCGCCTCCTCGACGGTGGCGGCGGGTGTCGGCAGGCCAAGCGCGATGCGGTTGAGCCAGGACACGGTTTCCTCCGCCATCGGGCCGCGCAACTCGCCGAGCGCCATGTCGCCGGGCGGATAGCTGCCGAGGAAATCGACCAGCCGGGTCTCGTCGGGTGCATAGCCCTCGGACTGCGCCTTCGACACCGCGAGCACCATGTCGCGGTGCGTGTCGTCGATTGTAAGCACGCCGGTCGTACCGACGATGCCGACTTCGAGCGAGTACACCGCGCCGGGCCACGTCACCGGCAGGGCCCAGGAGATGTTCAGATGATAGATCGTGCCGTCCGACATCATGATCATGCCGGCGGTGGCGTCGATGCCCTGGTAGAGCGGGCCCAGCACCTTGTCGACCGAGCGCGCGTAGCATTCGACCGGCGTCTTCTTCTCCAGGTACC
>JAKFYI010000039.1 GCA_021730985.1 Hyphomicrobiales bacterium
TGGAAGTGGGGACGCAGGTCACCGTCTGACAGCGATGGAGACAATCGAGTCTTTGCCCACGATGCAGGCGGTGGCTGCGCGTGCGTAGCGCTGCCGAATTGACTTTTTTCGGCGATGCTGATGGCCTGCCGCGAGGAGTTGACCCATGACCGATGAGACGAGAAATCCGCCGGTGCGCGACCTCACGCCTGAGGACGTGGCCCGTGGCCTGGCCGAGGACCGCATGATCCTGGTGGATGTGCGCGAGCCGAACGAAATCGAGGTGGAGCGCTATCCCTCCGCGGTGGTGGTGCCGCTGTCCACGTTCGACCCCGCCGAAATTCCCGACCCGCAGGGCCGCCAGGTGGTGTTTGCCTGCCGCTCCGGCCGCCGCTCGGTGACGGCCTCGCAGGCGGCGCAGGCGGCGGGCCTGCCGTATGACGCGCATCTTGCCGGTGGAATACTGGCCTGGAAGGCGGCGGGTCTCCCCACCGAGAGCTAAAATCGGCGTGTTGGGAAAGCCTGGGAGACTGGCCGATGCGCCGCGCGTTTGCCGTTGCTGTCTTGTGCGTGCTGATGATCGGGGCGGAAACGCCGCCGGGGACGGCGCAGTCGCGCGTCGTCAACGTCTACAACTGGTCCGACTATATCGAGCCTGGCCTGCTCGAAGCGTTCACCAAGGAAACCGGCATCAAGGTCCGCTACGACACCTTCGATTCCAACGACACGCTGGAAGCCAAGCTGCTGGCCGGCAAGTCGGGTTATGATCTGGTTGCGCCGACCGCATATTTCCTGGAGCGGCAGATCAAGGCCGGACTATTCCAGCCGCTCGACAAGTCGAAGCTGAAAAATATCGGCAACGTTTGGCCCGAAATCGCGCGGCGGTTGAACACCTACGATCCCGGCAACCGGCACGCCGTCAACTACATGTGGGGCACCACCGGCATCGGATACAACGTCAAGAAGGCGCAGGCGATCCTGGGCGGCGGCGCCAAGCTTCCCGATGCGATGGCGTCGTGGGACATCGTGTTCAAGCCGGAAAATCTGTCGCGCTTCAAGGACTGCGGTGTCCACATGCTGGACTCTGCCGACGACATCTTCTCGGCGGCGCTCAACTACCTCGGCCTTAATCCCAATTCAAAAGCGCAGGCCGATCTGGAGAAGGCCGCGGCGCTTTTGACAAGCGTGCGTCCGAGCGTCCGAAAATTCCATTCCTCGGAATTCCTCAACGCGCTCGCTTCCGGCGAGATCTGCCTGGTGCTGGGCTGGTCGGGCGACATCAAGCAGGCGCAGAAACGCGCCGCCGAGGCCAAGGGCGGGGTCGAGGTCGGCTATGTGATCCCCAAAGGTGGGGCGCAGATGTGGTTCGATAATTTTGCCATTCCGAAGGACGCCAGGAACGTCGCCGAGGCGCACGCCTTCATCGACTACATGCTGCGGCCCGAAGTGGCGGCGAAGAACACAAGCTTCATCGCCTATGCCAACGGCAACCTCGCCAGCCAGAAGCTGATCGATCCCGCGGTGTTCAACGATCGTTCGGTCTATCCGGACGAGGAAGGAATGAAGAGCCTCTACATCATCACCGCGAACGACCAGAAGACGCAGCGGCTGATCAACCGGCTCTGGATCAAGGTCAAGACCGGGCGTTAATCAGCGCCAGCGCCGGTGCAGCCACAGCCATTGCTCGGGATGGGCGCGCACCCATCCCTCCACCACGCTGGTGATGAGTTGCATGGTGGCCTGCACATCGACTTTTCCGTCGGCGCCACGGATCGCAGACATCGGCTCGGTCAGTTCGAGCTTGAAACGCGTGCCGCCGTGGCGCACCACATGGGCGCCGTAGATCGGGCAATCGACGTGCTCGGCCAGCCGAGCGATCATCGGCGAGGTGCGGGCGGGCCTGCCGAAGAACGTCACATCGACGCCGCGCGTGCTGTACTGGTCCACCAGCATGGCGACATGGGAGCCGCGCGCCAGGGCTTCCGCGGCTTTGAGCGGGGTGTCTAGGCCGGTGCGGATCAGCGTGCCCATGATGCCCGTGCGCATTTTGATCACGGCGTCGGAAATGGCGGCGATGTTGGGCGGGCGGAAAATCACCGCCGTGTCGAGCCCGTAGCTGGTCGCCGCGACCGACGAGATTTCCCAGTTGGCAAGATGCGCCGAGAACACCAGCGCAGGCTTGCCGTCGTCGCGCATCCGGATGAAGCGCTCGTAGGATTCGTAGGACGGCAGCATGCGCCCCCGCTCGGGATGCGCCGGATCGTAGTCCCACAGCCGGTCGAGGTGGATGAATTCGGCGCCGACCCGGCCGATGTTCTCCCACACGCCGAGCAATATCTTCTCGATCTCCTCGGCAGATTTTTCCGGATAGGCGGCGACGAGGTTGGCGCGGCCGATGCGATGCTCCGGCCACCACGGTCCGATAATCCGCAACAGCCAGCCGCCGATGTTTGACAGCCAGTCGGGCTTGATCAGGCGCATGATCCGGAACAGCGCGATCGTGAAAAAGCCGATCGTGGCGTCCTTGGCGCGCTTGAAACTCGATGAGCGGAAAAACATCGGGCGGGCCTAGAACCGCACCACGATCTTGCCGAACACCTGGCGGCTTTCCAGCCGGGCCAGGCCGCGCTCCAGTTCGGCGACCGGAACCTCGGTGTCGATCACCGGCGTGAGGCCGCCCGCCATCTTGGCGAGGCTGTCTCGGATATTGCGCATCGAGGCGCCGAACGAGCCGATAATGCGGTACTGCTGCTGAAACAACTGCATCAGATTGAATTGAACGGTTGGGCCTGCCGTCGCGCCGCATGTCACCAGCCGGCCGCCGCGCTTGAGCACCAGCAGCGATCCATTGAAGCCTTCGCCGCCGACGTGCTCGAACACCACATCGACGCCCTTCTTGTTGGTGAGTTTGCGGGTGATCGTCTCGAACCGCTGCGTGCGGTAGTTGATCACATGGTCGGCGCCCAGCGCCTTGGCCTTGGCCGCCTTGTCGTCGTCGCCCACCGTGGTGATGACCGTGCAGCCGATCGCCTTCGCCATCTTGATGGCCGCCGTGCCGATGCCCGAGCCGCCGGCCTGAACCAGAATGGTTTCGCCCGGCTCCAGCTTGGCGTTGTCGAACAGCATGTGCTGCACGGTCGCAAACCCGATCGGCGCGCAGGCCGCATCGATCATGCTCACGCCCTTCGGCACCGGGATGACCAGCCGGGCCGGCAGGTTGAGCCGCTCGCGGGCAAAGCCGTCGAGGTGGAAGCCCATGATGCCGCCGACGTTTTCGCAAAGATTGTCGCGGCCCTCGCGGCAGGCCTTGCAGGTTCCGCAGGTCATGGCGCCATACATCACGGCGGGATCGCCGGCCTTGAAGCCCGTGACGCCGGGCCCCACCGCGGCAATCTCGCCCGATGCTTCGGCGCCGACCACGAGCGGCAGCTTCCGCTTGGCGAACGCCATGCCGCGGAAGCCCCAAAGATCGAGATGATTAAGCGCCACCGCCTTGACGCCGATCTGGACCTCGCCGTCGCCCGGTGGCGGCGGCGCGGCCTGATCGGCAAGCTCGATCTTGCGGTCGGAGACGAGGGTGAGGGCGCGCATCGGCTGCTCGCGCCTCAGCGCGGCTCCAGTCCGATGACCAGCGACACGTTCTGTCCGCCGAATCCGAACGAGCTCGACACCGCGTGGCGAAGCTGCGCCACGTCGCGCGCCACGTTGGGAACGACGTCGAGCGGAATCGCCGGGTCGGGCACGTTGTAGTTGATGGTCGGCGGGATGCGGCCGCTGCGCAGCGTCATCAGCGTGAACACCGCCTCGACCGTGCCCGCAGCCGACAGCGTGTGGCCGATCATGGATTTGTTCGACGACATCGGAATCTTGTTGGCGCGCTCGCCGAACACGGCGGTGACGCCAAGGCATTCCATTTTGTCGTTCTCCGGCGTGCCGGTGCCGTGCGGGTTGATGTAATCGATCTCCTCAGGCTCCAGACCCGCGTCGCCGAGCGCGTTGCGAATGCAGCCGATGATCGGCTTGCCGTCAGGGCTCGAACGGGTGCGGTGAAACGCGTCGGCCATCTCGCCGCAGCCTTCCAGCACGCCGAGGATCTTGGCGCCGCGCGCCAGCGCCGAATCCAGGCTTTCGAGCACGACGGCCGCGGCGCCTTCCGCCATCACGAAGCCGTCGCGGTTCTTGGCGAACGGCTTTGCAGCGGCCTCCGGCGCTTCGTTGGAGGTGGACAGCGCCGACAACAGCGAGAAACGGATCAGCGACTCCGGATTGACCGATCCATCGGTGCCGACGCAAAGCGCGGCGCCGGTTTCGCCGCGCCGGATCGCCTCGACGCCGAGCTGGATCGCGGTCGCGCCCGAGGCGCAGGCGGTGGACAGCGAGATCGGCGAGCCCTTGGTGCCGAACTTCTCGGCGATGCTGTTGGCCACCGAGCCGAGTTGGAACCGGTGATGGATGGCCGAAAATTGTCCGTTGGCCGATGCGCGCAGCAGATCGTTGTATCCGACTTCGGAATTGCCGCGTGCGGCAGCGGCCACCTCGAAGCGCTGCGGCCATTCGATCTCGATCGGCGGCACGGCGAGGAAGAGCGGGCCGGGGAAATCGCCGGCCGTGCCAATGCCCGCTTCGGTGATCGCTTCGTCGGCGACGACCGTTGCGAGCCGCTCCGACAGCGCGGGCGTGGAGTAGGGCTCGACGCCCATGAAATCGATGGTGCCGGCCATCTTGGTCTTGAGGCCGTCGGTCGGGAAACGCTTGATCGCCTTCACGCCGGACTGGCCGGCCGTGAGTTTCGCCCAGTTCTCCGTCTTGCCGGCGCCGAGCGACGTCACCACGCCCATGCCGGTGATCACCACGACCGGGCGATTTTGCTTGTCCTTGGTGGCAGGCATTGTTCTCTCCGTCACGATCCGGCTTCGACCAGCGCCATTCCTTCGCCCCAGGCGTGGCCCACGCCGGTGACGACGATCTGGCGGAGCTGGCCCGTCATGGGCCGCTCGACGCCCGATTCATCGAAGGGCGGATACAGGTTACCACGGCTGAGCGCCAGCGCGGCTAGAGCCACGTTCATGGCGAACGACGGCTCGTCGGCATGACCGACGTAGGTTCCGCTGGCGCGGACGGGAAGATCCGGGTGCTGGGCGAAAAACGCGCGCTCCTCGGCGGTCGCGGGTTCTGCGCCGCTCGCTCCCGACAGCACGGCGCAGTGGCCGCTCTCGATGCGGGTGGAAATCTTCTTCCACAGATTTTCGAGCGAGGCCGTCACGTCGCCGGACCGGCGCTTGCTGCGATCCGATTGCACGGCGGCCAACCGCGCGATCCGTTTCGCGCCGCGTGCGTCCGCATGGCCGCGCTCCTCGATCACCAGGAAGGCGCCAAGCGAGCCGATCGCCACGCCGCCTTGCGCGCCGCGCTGCCAGACCGGGTGGAATTCATTCTTGAGGTTGTAGCCGCCGAACTCCTTGATCATCAGCAGATCGGGACGCTCCGCGTTGAAGCCGCCACCCACCAGCCCGATGCTGCTCTGTCCGGCGGTGATACGGGACAGCGCGATACGCAAGGAATCGTACCCCGCGGCTTCTTCGCCCATGAAGGTGCGCGAGGAGCCGGTGACGCCGTGCACGATCGACACGTTGCCGGCGAGCAGATTGGACAATTGCGCCAGGAATAACGTCGGCCGCAGGCCGCTCATCAGCCGCTCGTTGAGATAGATCCCTGCGTCGGCGGCACCGGCGATGCCGGTCATGATGCTGGCATCGACCGCGAAATCGCGCTCGCCGCCGCCGGCTGCAACGATCATGTCCATGCTCGCGAGCAATTCGGCGCTGCCCTTCACCCCGGCGGATTCCAGCGCAAGCCCCGCGGCGTAGGTGCCGATGCGCTGCCACGCCTCCATCTGGCGCTGATCGCCCTTCTTCGGGATCTGCTTGTCGAAATTAATCGGCGCCAGCGGATGCACGATGTAGGGCGCGAATGTCTTGGTGTCGGGCTGCGGCCGGCCGGTTGTCAGCGCGTCCCAGTGTGCATCCGGGCCTTCGCCGAGATTGGACACGATGCCGATGCCGGTGATCCAGACCTCGCGGGCGGCATCAGCCATGGGACATGGCCTTCATGGGGAACGAGATGCGGCCGGCCACCGCTTCCATGCTGGCGCGAAAGTCGGGGCTCGGAAATGCCATCAGCCGGAACGTCATGGTCGCCTCGCAGACCGCTTTGCCCGCGGACCTGATGGATGCGGCGGTGATCATATAGCCCGAACCCTCGTGGGTCAGAGTGGCCGACACGTCGAGCGTTTCTCCCGGGGTGACGAAGGTGCGCAGCTTGGCTTCCTTCACGGCGGCCAGGAACGGCATCCGCTCGAACTTGGTGTGCCCGATGATGAGCCAACCGGATGCCTGTGCCATGCTTTCGATCAGCAGCACGCCCGGCATCAGCGGATGGCCCGGGAAATGACCTTCAAAAACGGTGCTCTCTGTTGGCACCACCGCTTCGGCGTGAATGGTCTGCTTTTCGAGGTCGAGCGCGGTGATCCGGTCGATTAGCTGGAAGTACTCGATCCGCATGGGTCCCCTGGCGTCACGCGCCCCCGGTCAGGCACCCTTGGCGGCGACCAGCTCGTCGATGCGGGCGCAGAGGTTCTGCAACACGAAATACTGCTCGGTGGTCGCCTTGCCGTCGTTGACCTCTTGGGTCCACTGCTCGAGCGGCAGCTTGATGCCGAATGCCTTGTCGATGGCGAAGGCGATGTCGAGAAAGTCCAGGCTGTCGATGCCCAAATCGTTGATCGAATGGCTCTCCGGCTTGATCGTTTCGCGCGGAATATCGCAGGTTTCGGCGATGATGTTGGCCACGGTATCGAAGGTCGAGGGCATCGCAAGTCTCTGATTGTAACGAGGGTTTTTGGTCGCCCGGCCGGAGCCGGGCGCGCAGCAGAGCCGGTTTCCGAGCCGTTCCCCCCGCCGGTGGCGGATGCCCCGTATAACGAACGGGGCTCACGAGTTCAATGGCGGCACAATTGACCGGGAGGCCGCGAAAACCGATCCATTCGGGCGTCAAATGATCCGGCTGCGCGCCCAGGAGGTGGCGATTTCGGCCACGATCACGATGCCGAAGATGACGGCCAGCACCAGCCCGGCCTGGTCCCAATAGAGATTCGATAGCGCGGTATCGAGCGCCATGCCGAGGCCGCCGCCTCCGACCAGGCCGAGCACCGCGGATTCGCGCACGTTGATGTCCCAGCGGAACATCGCCAGCGCCAGGAACGCCGGCTTCACCTGTGGCCAGATGCCCTTGATCAGCACCGCGAGTGGCGGCGCGCCCGCGGCCTTGAGCGCCTCGATCGGGCCGGGCTTGGCCTCCTCGATCGCTTCGGACAGGAACTTGCCGGTGAACCCGATCGAATGGACTGCGATGGCCAGGGTGCCTGCGAGCGCGCCCGGTCCGAACACGGCCACGAAGAACAACGCCCAGATCATGGCGTGCACCGACCGCGTCGCGACCAGGATGAAGCGTCCGATGCTGTTGAGCAGCACCGAACGGGTCACGTTGCGCGCGACCAGCAACGCGACCGGCGTGGCCATCGCCACGGCGAGGATGGTGCCGAGCGTTGCGGTGTGCAGCGTCTCCATCAGCGCCGCGTGCACGACCTTCGGATACCAGCCCCAGTCGATCGGCCACATGCGGACGAACAGGTCCGCGGTCTGCTGGGGCGCGTCGTACAGGAACTCGGGGATGATCTCGATGCTTTGCAGCGACCAGACGATGCCGATCAGAACCACGATGTAGAACAGCGAGCGCATTACGCGTTCGGTAAAGGTGAAACGTTGCCAGTGCCGGACATGGGCTCCGGCAGGGCCGGCCGGGATCATGTCAGCGGTGCTCATTGGAACAGCCGCCGCACGAATCCGGACAGGATTTCGCCCACCATCACCACCGCAATGATCGCCAGCACGATGGTCAGCACGAAGTCGTAGTCGAAACGCTGGAATGCCGTGAACAGCGTAGCGCCGATGCCGCCGCCGCCGACCAGTCCGACCAGCGCGGAATTGCGCAGGTTGGAATCGAGTTGATAAGCGCAGAAGCCGACGAACCGCGGCATCACCTGCGGCACCACGGCCATCACCACCACCGAAAGAAACGATGCGCCGGTCGCACGCACCGCCTCGACCTGGTTCATCGACATTTCTTCGACCGCTTCGGCGAGCAGCTTCGACAGAAATCCCATCGATGCCACGATCAGCGCCAGCACGCCGGCGAGAGCGCCGAAGCCCACCGCTTTGACGAACAGGATCGCTACGATCACCGGATGAAAGGTGCGAAGCAGCGCGATCAGTCCGCGCGAGAACCAGGCGAGGGGTGCGGGACTCAAGTTGCGCGCCGCCGCGAGGCCGAGCGGCATGGCAAACAGGATGCCGAACACCGTCGACAGGATCGCGATCTGCAGGCTCTCCATCATGCCGGCGGTGAGCAGGGACTGCTTGTCCGCGGAGAAATCGGGCGGGAACATCCGTGACAGGAAGCGGCCACCCTGGTCGAGGCCGGTCAGAAAGCGCGCCCAGGTGAACTCCAGGGTCGTGGCGGCATAGACCACGTAAACCGCCAGCACGATCAGCCCGATCCGCGCCGGCCAGTTCGGCGGGAAGGCGACGCGCTTTGCCGCTGGAGCGGACATGCTCATTCCAGCCAGCCTTCGCCGCCGTAGATTTGCAGCAGATGGCTGTCCTCAAGATCGCGCGGCGGCCCGTCGAACACGATCTCGCCCTTCGACATGCCGACGACGCGGTCGGCGAAACGCCGGGCCAATGCCACGTTGTGGATGTTGACGATGACCGGGATGTCGCGCTCGCCCGCGCGCTTGGCGATCAATTCCATGATCTCCACCGAGGTCTTCGGGTCGAGCGAGGAGGTGGGCTCGTCCGCCAGGATCAGGTCGGGCTCCTGCATCAACGCACGCGCAATGCCGACACGCTGGCGCTGCCCGCCGGACAACTGGTCGGCGCGTTGCGTGGCGAGCGCGCCCAGGCCCACCGCGTCGAGCAGTTGGAACGCGCGTTCGATGTCGCGCGCCTTGAAGCGCCGCAGCCATGCGCGCCAAACAGGCACGTAGCCGAGCCGTCCGGTCAGGACGTTCTCGATCACCGAGAGGCGTTCCACCAGGTTGTATTCCTGGAACACCATGCCGATGCGCCGGCGCATCTGGCGCAGCGCGCGGCCGTTGAGCTTGGCGATATCCTGGTCGAGGAACAGGATCTCGCCCGCGGTCGGATCGACCAGCCGGTTGATGCAGCGGATCAGCGTGGACTTGCCGGTACCGGACGGGCCGATGATCGCGGTCATGCCGCGGCCTTCGACCTTCAACGAGACGTTCTTGAGCACCGGCTGACCGGCGCGATACGCCTTGGTGAGGCTTCGGATAATGAGCGTGCGATCGACGCCTGCGTCATCAACCGGCGGCTTGATTGGCGCCGAGGCGTCCATCGCGGGCTATTGCTTCGGAGCTTGCTGCTGCGCCTTCTTCTTTTCCAGAGCGTCCGCCTCGCGCTTGGCCTCGGCGTCGTAAGCGGCCTTGTTGTAAGGAGTGCCGGAATCCTCCGCGATCTTGCGCACCACCGCCCAATCCTTCTGATAGGTGATTGGATAGAAACGGTCGTCGTTGTTGAATTCCTTGCGCATCGATTCCGGGAAGCGGAACGCATAGAAGCAATCGACCAGCTTCTTGGCGAGATCGGGCTTGAGGTCGTGCGCGTAGGCGAACGACGAGGTCGGGAAGATCGGGCTCTTGTAGATGATGCGGAAGTCGTCGGCCTTCAGCGTGCCGCGCGACACCATGCGCTCATAGACGTCGGAGGCGACGCCGCCCATGTCGTAGTCGCCGGACAGGACGCCGAGCGCCGACTTGTCGTGTCCGCCCGACATCAGCGGCTTGTAGTCGTCGTTCGGCTTGAGCCCTTCCTGCGGATACAGCACGAGCGGCGCGAGGTGGCCGGAGTTCGATGACGGCGCGGTGTGGGCGACACGCTTGCCCTTGAGGTCGGACAGCTTCTGATAGGGGCTCGACGCCTTCACCAGCGAAATCAGGTGATAGCCGTGCGGGCCCTTCTCCGTGCCCTTGGCGGCGAACGGCACGGCGCCGGCGAGGTTGACGGCAAAGCCGGTCGGCCCAGTGGAGAAGCCTGCGAAGTGCAGGCGGCCGGAGCGCATCGCCTCGATCTCGGCGGAGTTCGAGTTGACCGGGTAATAGACCACGCGCTTGCCGGTGCATTGCGCGAGATAGTCGGTGAACGGCTTGAAGATCGGGCCGTACACCGCGGGATCCTCGACCGGTGTGTAAGCGAACACCAGCGTGCCCGGGTCGCGGTGGCGTTTCGGATCCTTCGGTACGTCTGCGACCAGGTCTTTGTTGTCGTCGCAATACAGCGTGTCGAGCTGTCCGCGATTTTTGCAGTCGTCGGTCTGCGCGAATGCTGGGGCGCTCAGCAGCGATCCGGCGCCAGCCAGGGCCCATGCGCCAAGCAACGCGACCCATCGATTGCGCATTGAATCCTCCCGATCCGTCATGTGTCCGACGATGCGTCAACGATACGCGGCGTCCACAAGGGCGGCAACCCGGGGCGCTGCGGCGAATTCACCAATGTAATCAACCCTAATGAGGGGAAGGCTCGATTTATGCTGCGCTGCCGCAACCACGCCTCATTCGGCCGTTGTATCCCGGGGCATCGCAACGGAATCAGGAGAAAGACATTGAACGGACTGGGAAGGACGATTGCGGGGGTCTGTGTTGGCTTGTTCGTTGTCGGCGCCGCGCATGCGGAATCCGGCGTCGCATCGGTTTACAGCTATGACGGCAGCAAGACCGCCAGCGGCCAGCGCGCGAATCCGCGCGGCATGACCGCCGCGCACAAGACGCTGCCGTTCGGCACGATGGTGCGTGTCACCAACAAACGTAACGGCAAGTCTATCGTTGTGCGCATCAACGACCGCGGCCCGTTCATTCGGGGACGGGTGATCGATCTGACGCCGGCTGCCGCGGGCGCGATCGGCTTTTCGGGACTGGCGCCCGTAACTCTCGCCGTCGAAGGGCGAGGCTAGCAGAGAGCTAGCTTTTCGGTGCGGCGGGGACTTCGACCGGCGGATTGCAGTTGCGCTTGCCGGACATCACGCAGTCCTGATTCTTACGCATCATCGCCATCGAGTTGGCAATCCATATCCCGCCTGCGACCAGCAGGATGACGACGCCAGCCGCCATCGCATTCATCAGCATGCGATGGCGGTAGTCGTCTTCAACTTCGCTTTCGGTGCGCTCAAACCGCTCCAGGTCCTGCACGGGCGAGGGTTGCGGACGTTTGAGCGTGAACAGCGATCCGCGGCGCCGGAACGGCACCACGCGGCTGTCAGGCTCGTTGGGAGGAGTATTCGTCACGTCCGATCCGCCTGATTTGACGAACGGTTTTACCACGGACGGCGATCCCCGCATCCCTTCGGTTTGCCGGCGGCGGCATGGACGGTTCCCGCGGTCCGGCTTATAGAAACGCGATGAATCGCGGAACTTTCCGGATCAGGGTCATTGCGCTCGCCGCCGCCTACGCGGTGGCGCTGCAGGGGCTGCTGGCCGCATTTGTTCCGGCCGCAATTGCGCTGCCGACAGGCGTGCTGTGCTCCGGCGAGGTTGCCGGCGATCCCGCAAGTCCGGCGGGGCATGAGCCGTCCTGCGCCACGGCGTGCGCCATGTTGGGCGCGGCTGCAGCACCTCCGCCGCCCGATGTCGTCGTGGCCATTCATGCGGTAGCGCCGGCGCCGGAGACGTTTCCATTCGAAGCGCCGCGAGCGGCTGGTCCGCGCGGCCAACAGACGGCGCGTGCTCCACCGGCCGTCTGACCGGCGTTCGACGCAGTCCGTATTCTAAAGCGCCTTTTGGCGCGCACCCGTTTGGAGCCAATGCAATGGTCCGCAATTTCCTGTTCGCCATCGTCATGACATTCGCCGCCAGCGCGGCATCCGCCCACGAGTATGAGTTGGGCCAGCTCAAGATCGGCCATCCGTGGGCGCGCGCGACGCCCAAGGGTGCGGCGGTTGCCGGCGGCTATCTGAAGATCACCAACAACGGCAAGCAGGCCGACCGGCTGATCGGCGGCTCGGCGGCGTTCGCCGGCCGTTTCGAGGTCCATGAGATGAGCCAGGAGGGCGGCGTGATGAAGATGCGCCACCTGCCTAAGGGGCTGGAGATCAAGCCGGGCGAGACCGTCGAGCTCAAGCCCGGCTCGTTCCATGTCATGTTCATGGACCTCAAGCAGCCGCTGGTGAAGGACCAGAAGCCGCGCCCGAAGGGCACGCTGGTGTTCGAGAAGGCCGGCACCATCGAGGTGGAATTCACGGTCGAGGCGATCGGCAGTTCGCCGGGCGGCCACCACCACTGAGGCGAAGCCCGCGCAACAAGCTGAAGGCGCAGGCTTCGCTGAAGCCTGCGCCTGGAGGCGAGACGATGCCGCCCGAAGACTACGCCGGTTCGGCGAACGGCAGCGGCGCGTTGTCCGGCAGGTCGGCGCGGAACACGTTGAGCGTCATCGAGATCAGCGTGTAGTAGCCGAGGACGCCGACCAGTTCGACCGTGCCGCGGTCGCCCAGCACGGCGTGCACGCGCTTGTAGGTTTTGTCGCTGACGCGGCGCGTCTTGTAGAGTTCTTGCACGAAATCGTAGATCGCACGCTCGTCTTTCTGCGCCGTCTTGGGCGTGCGGCCGGCCTTGATGTCCTTGATGGTCTGCGGCTTCACGCCGGCTTTGAGCGCCATCGGCTCGTGGGCGAACCACTCGTACTGCGCTTTCCACTTTTGTCCGGTGCACAGGATCGCGAACTCGGACTGGCGCGGCGACAGCGAGGTGCCGTAGCGAACATGGGCGCCGAGCCGCTGCGCCAAATCGCCGTACTCCGGCGCCTGCATCCAGATCGCGAACGGGCCGGTCATCCTCTTGCGGATGCCGCGGGGGCCGGACGAGATGGCGTCGCGCAGCGCGCGCTGCGGCGGCGTCATCTGCTCGTCGGTCGGGTCGTTGAGGCGATAGACGGGACGCTTCGCAGCTTTCTTGACGGCTTTTTTGGCCATGGGGATGTCTCTGAATGGGTGGACTGCGCTACATTAATAGGAGGAACCGCACGTCGGGAGGCCACCATGACCGACAGCATTTTGTACCACGAGGGAAATCGCAAGCTCCAGGACCAGTTCGACAGCCGGCGCATATCGGACCGGCTGGAAGAGAAACTGGCACGAACGGCCTTCACCGCGGACGACAAGGCGTTCATCGAGGGTGCGTTCTTCTTCTTTCTGGCGAGTGCGGATGCACAGGGGCGGCCGGACTGCTCCTTCAAGGGCGGCGCCGCAGGCTTCGTGCGGATCACAGGGCCGTCCGAACTCGCCTGGCCGGACTACGACGGCAACGGCATGTTCAAGAGCTTGGGCAACGTCGCCGTCAACGGCAATGTGGGGCTGTTGTTCATCGATATGCACGACAAGCCCAAGCGGCTGCGCGTCAACGGCACCGCGGCGATTTCGCGCGGGGATCCGCTGCTGGCGGAAACGGTCGGCGCGCAGCTCATCGTGCGGGTCACCGCGCAGGCGATCTTCCCGAACTGCCCGCGCTATATTCCGAAGTTCTCGCAAGTCGAACCGTCGGTCTACGCGCCGCAGGCTGGGTGTGAGCCGCCCGAACCGGCCTGGAAGGGCTTCGACAGCTTCAAGGACGCAGTACATCCGCGCCAGCCGACGTTCAAGGGCTAGGTTACGTCCCCACCGCGAGCGGCGCATGCATCTTGCGCAGCGTGGCGAGCACCGAAAGCGCGACGTTCTTGCCGGTCTTCGGATTTTCCGACGGGATGTTCTCGATCGAGAGCGTATAGCGCGCGCTGTCGGAATCGACCTCAATCGAATGGCAGTTGCGCTCGACCGCGGGGTCGGCCCAGATATCGATCATGGTGCGGTCGGGTCCGATGCCGGCCAGCGACAGCGCGGCTGCGACATTGACGTTGGCGGGAAATCCGGCCGCAGCCTCTCGCGCGGTGCCGCTGAACACCAGCTTCGCCGTGTTGAGGCCTTCGACCGAGATGTTGTTTTTGACGAGGTGAGGGGCGCCGACGAGGCCGCCCGGCGGCTTGCGGGTGGTCATCCGCACCGAATGGATCAGGCCCTCGGCCGACGCGATCACCGCATCGAGGCCGAGCAGGGCGCCGGTCGGCACAACGATGCGTCCGCCGTGCGCCTTGGCGAGTTCGATCAGTTCGGGCCGCGGCAGCAGCGCGCCGCACGACAGCACCATCACCTGCTTGCCGGCTTCGAGCATGGGCCTGCAGATGTTGTCGATCTGCGCCGCCGGCGCGCATTCGATGGCGAGGTCGGCGTGCTTCGGAAAATCCTTCAGCGAGACCACCGGGCAATCGATCTTCTGCGCCGCTAGCCAGGCCCGCGCCTTGGCTTCGTCGCCGGCGGCCACGCAAGCCAGCCGCAAGCCCGGAATTCCGTCGGTCAGGCGCCGCGCGACGGTGCGCCCGATGGCGCCGAGGCCTGCGATGGCGACGCGGGTATCAGACATGGACGAGAGGCTCCTCAACACGTTGCCGGCGGCATTTCGCGCAGGCCGGTCAGACTTGACCACAGTCGGGTTGTAGCGCAAGTCTGCGCTCAAATAACAGGGAGGCGCCCATGTTCCGTTCCGTGATTTGCGCGGCTGTGGCCAGCGTATTTGCATTTGCTGGCAGCGCGTCCGCGCAGAATTATCCCAACCGGCCGGTCACCATGGTGATCCCGTTCGCGGCCGGCGGGCCGACCGACGTGCTCGGCCGCATCGTTGGCGCCCGCATGAGCGAAGTGCTCGGCCAGCAGCTTGTTATCGAGAATGTCGGCGGCGGCGGCGGCATGACCGGCTCCAAGCGCGTGATGGACGCCAGGCCGGACGGCTACACGATTGGCATCGGCACGGTCGGCACCCACGCCCAGGGTCAGACGCTGTACAAGCGCCCGCTTTACAACTCGCAGACGGATTTCCAGCCGGTCGCCTTGCTCGCGCAGGTTCCGATCCTGCTCACGGTGCGCAAGGATCTGCCGGCCAACAACCTCCAGGAGTTCCTGGCCTACGCCAAGGCCAATCAGGCCAAGATGCAGTTCGGCTCGGCCGGCGCCGGTTCCGCCACGCACCTCGGCTGCGTGCTGCTGAACTATCTGATGGGCACCAATATCGTGCACATCCCGTTCAAGGGCACGGGTCCGGCGATGGCGGAACTGCAGGCCGGCCGTATCGACTTCATGTGCGAGATCATGTCGACCGCGAAGGCGCACGTCGAGGCCGGGTCGATCCGCGCGCTCACCATCATGAACGAGACGCGCTCGCCGGCGTTGCCGAACCTGGCGACATCGGCCGAGCAGGGCATGAAGGAACTCGTCGCCTATACCTGGAACGCGATCTTCGCCCCGAAGGGGCTGCCGGCCGACGTGCTGGCGCGCCTCAACAAGGCGGCGGTCGATTCCATCAACACCGCGTCCGTGAAGGAAAAGCTGGGCGGCCTCGGCGCCGAGGTTGCGACCGGCAACCAGACCACGCCGGAGTATCTCGCCAAGCTCGTCAAGGACGAGACCGAGAAGTGGGCGGTTCCGATCAAGGCGAGCGGCGTTTCGGTCGAATAGCGCGCTTTCACGCAACGCAAATCTTAACGGGCGGCCCGCGGGCCGCCCGTTTTCATTTTTGGAGACTGCGCGGATTAACCACGCACGCAGAAGGGGCGTCGTGCCGCAGGGGCTGCGGGCTTAGCTTTGGGTATTCAGAGTCCATTCGGCGAGGAAACGTCGCGGCTGCGTTCGGGGTCGAAAATGTCTCAATCGAATCTGACATGGCTCATCGCGTCTTGGCTCAACAAGGCTTGGCTCATCGCGGTGCTGCTGCTGGTGTCGAACCAACTCGCCACGGCGCGCACCGCGCAGATCGACAACAAGCTCAATCTTCGCGAAGGCCCGAGCCTGCAGAGCCGCATCGTCACGGTGATGCCGGCCGGCGCGTCCGTCACGGTCGGCGAATGTCGCGGCGAATGGTGCAAGGTCGAGTATCGCAAGCACCGCGGCTACGCCAACAGCGCCATCCTGGGCGGCGGTGATGGCGCCTACGCGGCGTCGCCCGCGGCTGCATCTGAGCCGCCACCGGTGGCGACCAAGTACGACGCCGATGACGCGGCCCGCGTTCTGCAATGGCACGATCGCGAGTGGCGCGACCGTTATCTGCGCGAGATGGAAATGCGCCGGCGGCGCTGAACCTGCCTGCTCAAGCCTTGCCGAACACGCGCTTGAAGATCGTATCGACGTGCTTGAAGTGGTGCTTGAGGTCGAAGTTGGCTTCGATCTCCTTCGGCTTCAGCGCCTTGCGCACCCTGGGGTCGGCCTTCAGCAGTTCGAGGAAGTCCTCGCCGTCGCGCCACACCTTCATGGCGCTCTCCTGCACGATCCGGTAGGCGTCCTCGCGAGACACGCCGGCTTTCGTCAGCGCGATCAGCACGCGCTGCGAATGCACCAGGCCGCCGAGCCGGTCGAGGTTCTTCTGCATGTTCTTCGGATAGACCACCAGCTTGTCGATCACGTCGGCCAGCCGGTTGAGCGCGAAATCGAGCGTCACCGTGGCGTCGGGGCCGATCATGCGCTCCACCGATGAGTGCGAGATGTCGCGCTCGTGCCACAGCGCGACGTTCTCCATCGCGGGCGTGACGTAGCCGCGCACCATGCGCGAAAGCCCGGTGAGGTTCTCGGTCAGCACCGGGTTGCGCTTGTGCGGCATCGCCGAGGAGCCCTTCTGGCCGGGCGAGAAGAACTCCTCCGCCTCCAGCACCTCGGTGCGCTGCAGATGCCGGATTTCGATCGACAGCCGCTCCACTGACGACGCGATCACGCCGAGCGTCGCGAAGAACATGGCGTGCCGGTCGCGCGGGATGATCTGGGTCGAGATCGGCTCGACCGACAACCCCATCGCCTTGGCGACGTGCGCTTCGACCCGCGGATCGACCTGGGCGAAGGTGCCGACCGCGCCGGAGATGGCGCAGGTCGCGACCTCGCGCCGCGCCGCGACCAGCCGCTCGCGGGCGCGCGAGAACTCCGCGTAGGCGTAGGCGAGCTTCAGGCCGAACGTGGTCGGCTCGGCGTGGATGCCGTGGGAGCGGCCGACCGTCGGCGTCTTCTTGTGCTCGAGTGCGCGGCGCTTGAGCGCCTTCAGCAGCTTGTCGAGATCGGCGATCAGGATGTCGGCGGCGCGTGTGAGCTGCACGTTAAAGCAGGTGTCGAGCACGTCCGACGACGTCATGCCGGAATGCACGAACCGCGCCTCCGGGCCTACGATCTCCGACAGGTGCGTCAGGAATGCGATGACGTCATGCTTCACCTCACGCTCGATCTCGTCGATCCGCGCGATGTCGAACTTCGCCTTCCTGCCCTTCTCCCAGACCTTCTTCGCCGCAGCCTTGGGGATGGTGCCGAGCCCCGCCATCGCGTCGGCGGCGTGGGCCTCGATCTCGAACCAGATGCGAAAGCGCGTCTCCGGCGACCAGATCGCCACCATTTCGGGACGGGAGTAGCGCGGGATCATGCGGTCACTTTGCCTGCGAGCGAAGCAGCCGCCAAGCAAGACCGTCCGTTCGTCCCCGCGAAAGCGGGGACCCAGGGCTACAAACGGCGATCTTTGTGCGCACCTGGATTCCCGCTTTCGCGGGAATGAGCGGAGAGACGGTGCCTTGATCGGAAAAAATCATCTAATGCAACCGATCCCGGTCGTGCGGCCCCGACAGGTCGACCGGCGTGCCCTTCGGAATGACTCCGGTCGGGTTCACCCGCTCGATCGAGTAGTAGTTGATGACGTAGTAGCGCGGCTTCACCGTCGCTGCGATCCCCGGCACGTTGTAGAGGTCGAGCATGTAGTTCCACAGGTTCGGGTAGTCCCTGATCTGGCGCTTGTTGCACTTGAAGATCGAGAAATACGCGACATCGAAGCGCAGCAGCGTGGGGAGCAGCCGCCAGTCGGCCTCGGTGATCTGCTTGCCGACCAGGTAGCGCTGCTTCGACAGCCGCGCCTCCAACTCGTCGAGCGTGGCGAACAGCCCGTCGTAGGCCGCCTCGTAGGCGTCCTGCGATTTGGCGAAGCCCGCGCGATAGACGCCGTTGTTGACGTTGAAATAGGTCTGCTCGTTGACGCGGTCGATCTCGGCGCGCAGTTCCTTCGGGTAGTAGTCGGCGTTGTCGCCGCCGACCGCATTGAACTCGCTGTTGAGCATCCGGATGATTTCGGACGACTCGTTGTTGACGATGGTCTTGGTCTTCTTGTCCCACAGCGTCGGCACCGTGACCTTGCCGGTGTATTTCGGGTCGGCCGCCGTGTAGGCCTGATGCAGATAGCGGAAGCGGTTGACGGTGTCCGGTGTGCAGTCCGGAAATTGCGGATCGGCGCGGTACTCCCAGCCCTGCGGACGCAGGCCGGGGATGCAGTAAGCGACGGTGATCGCGCCTTCGAGCTTCTTGATGGCGCGGTACATCAGCGTGCGGTGCGCCCACGGGCAGGCATGCGCGACATAGAGATGATAGCGGCCGGGCTCGGCCTTGAAGCCGGACGAGCCGTCGGCGGTGATCCAGTTGCGGAAGCTGGAGTCCTTGCGCTTGAACTCGCCGGCCTTGCCGGTTTCCTCCGGCAACGTCCCGTCGCTCCACACGCCGTCGATCAAAACGCCCATACGCTACTGCTCCACTACGCCGCTTCGCCCCGCGCCAACGCGGCCGCGTGCCGGATTGCCGAGATGTTGGCCCGGTACGCGGGGGCGCCGCCCTTGAACACGGCCGAGCCCGCCACCAATGCGTTCGCACCCGCCGCGCAGACCTGCGCCGCGTTGTCCGGCGTGACCCCGCCATCGATCTCGATGTCGATCGGCCGTCCGCCGGCCAGCGCCGCGACGCGGCGGACTTTCTCGATTGCCGCGGGAATGAAGGTCTGGCCGCCGTAGCCCGGGTTCACCGACATCACCAGCACGAGATCGACCACGTCGATGACGTGCTCAATGCTCTCGACCGGGGTCGCCGGATTCATGGTGACGCCGGCCTTCTTGCCGAGCGCGCGGATGGTCTGCAGCGAGCGGTGCAGGTGCGGCCCCGCCTCGACGTGAACGGTGATGATGTCGGCGCCAGCCTTGGCGAAGGCTTCGAGATGCGGATCGCACGGCGCGACCATCAAATGCACGTCGAGCGGCTTCTTGGTCAGCGGGCGGATCGCTTTCACGACCTCCGGGCCAAAGGAGATCGCGGGGACAAAATGCCCGTCCATCACGTCGACATGGATCCAATCGGCGCCCGCGGCATCGATCGCCTGCACCTCCTCGCCAAATCTGGCGAAGTCGGCGGACAGTATCGACGGCGCGATGCGGAGCGGGCGGGGCATCAAACCCTCCTGGCGCTTGTCGGGTAACACGGGGCGGCGAGGCGGGCAACGCTGGCCGTGGGCGTTCCCCAGGCAAGAAAAAGGCCCCTGCGATGGGGCCTTTTTCACGCTTTGCGCGGTGCGCTTACTGCGGCGTGATGTTGGCCGCCTTCACGGTCGCGGCGACGCGGTCGGATTCCTCCTTGAGCCCCTTGGCGTAGCCTTCGGGGCCTGCGGGCAGCGGCTCGACGCCGACCTTCGCCAGTTGGGCGATCACCTCCGGCATCCTCACCACCGCCATCGCCTCGGCTGCGATCTTGTCGATCGCGGCCTTCGGCGTGCCGGTCTTGGCGAACACGCCGATTACCGGCGCGAAGTCGAAGCCCGGAATGAACTCGGCCACCGCCGGAACGTCCGGCGCCTGCGCGGAGCGCTTGGCGCCGTTGGTCGCGAGCAGCTTGACGTTCTTGCCTTCGACCGCGCCCGCGAGCGAGGGGTAGGCCGAGAACAGGATTTCGACGTGGCCGCCGAGCAGTGCCGGCACCGACTGGCCGGTGCCCTTGAACGGAACGTGCGTCATGTCGAGCTTGAGCGCGGCCTTCACCGCCTCCATCGACAGGTGATGCGTGGTGCCCAGTCCCGACGAGCCGTAGTTGATCTTGCCGGGATTGGCGCGGGCGTAATCGATGAACTCCTTCATCGTCGAGACCGGCAGCTTGGGATGCACCGCGAGGAACAGCGGCGCTTGGGCGAGCTGCACCACCGGCACGAAATCCTTGTCGGCGTCGTAGGGCAGTTGCTTCACCAGCTTGGGATTGATGGTGAACATCGAGCCGTCGGTCACCATCAGCGTGTAGCCGTCGGCCGGCAGTCCGACGATGGCAGCGGCAGCGACGCCGCCGCCGGCGCCGGGACGGTTCTCGATCACCACCGACTGGCCGAGCCGATCCTGCAGCTTCAGCCCGACAATGCGCGCCACGGTGTCCGGCAGCCCGCCCGCAGCGAACGGCACCACGACCTTGACCGGCTGGTTGGGGAAGGGCGCCTGGGCTTGGGCCGGCATCGCGCCGAGCACGGCAATCGAAGCAAGGGCAAGCGCGTGTCGTCGATTGAACATCATGGTCTCCACAGATGACTTCATTTTGCAGGCAGGCGAATGGTGGCGAGATCCTTGGCAAGCAGGACCTGCCCCTTGAAGCCGGCGTCAACCGCGGACTTGCGGTAGTCGTCTTCCGTCAGCGCCCCGCCGGGCACCTTCCAGGCGCCATGCTGCGGCGAGCCAGTTGCGGGGATCAGGTGCGTGAGCACGAGATGCTTCGCACCCGCGCGCTGCGCCATGGCGCCGAGGTCGGACGACGTGCTCTGGCGCAGGAAGATCGGCGGCGGCATCCCGCTGTCGCGTTCGGGGCCCATCACGGGATGAATGGTCGAATGCACGATCACATCCGCGCCCTTGGCGAGCAGTTCAACCTGCTCCGAGGTCGAAGAGGGGCGCGGCGGCGCGAACTTGTCGTTGCCGGCGTCGCCGCCGATCACGACGCTGCCGGCCGGGGTATCCACGCGGTAGGACGCATGACCGGCGATATGGGTCGAGCGGATGGCGCTGACTTTGACATCGCCGGACGACCACACCGCCTGCGGTTCGTTGGTTGGCGCGAAGGCGCGCACGTTCGCCAGCGCCGCGGGCCCGTCCGCAAGCCGGCGCTTGTCCTCCGCAAGCCGTTGCGCGATCTCGCCCGAATGGATCATGGCGTCGGCGATGTGGGCGACGAACTTCTTGCAGCTCACCGTGAAGCCAAGCGGCGAGCCAACGTCGTCACTGCACACCACGTCGATTTTCGGGCTTGCCGGGAACAACGCCCAGCGATGCTGGATGAGGTCGATGAAGCCCTCGCTGTGGTCGTTGTGCATGTGCGTGAAGAACACGGCGTTGAGTTGCGACGACAGCACGTTGAGTTGTGAGAGCCGCAGCAGCGTGCCGCGTCCGGCATCGAACTGGAGCCGCACCGCGCTGCAATTGTCGGCGTCGTCGCCGTAGCGGATCAGCGTGCCCGGCCCAGCCTGGCCTTGATAAGCCTGCGGGCCGCCCTGGGCTCCTGTGACGGTCACGGTGAGACACGGTGCTGCGTGCGCCGGCGGGGCGAACCACAGGCCCACAGCGATTGCGCCGATGACTTTGAGCTTCACCGCGACATCCTCCCCGTGTGTTCTGGCGCATCCTGGCCGAGCCTCAGCCGGCGCGCCAGAGGCTTATACACCAGCGGCATCAGGTAGATCGGGAACTGCGCGACGGCGACATAGAGCCACACCAGTTCGGGCACCGCCGCGGCCGCGAGCATCAGTCCCATGTTGCGCGAGCCCGCGGCATGCCCCAGCGCAAACGAGGTCTCGCGTCCGGCGCGCATGAAAACCAGCGCGGTCAGCGCGCTGACGGCCAGCGACACCGCGGTCGAGAGCGCCAGCAGACCCAGCACCAGCATCGGATTGGCGATCGCGTTCGGCAGCACGTTTCCCATCAGCGCAAGCGCGAAGCCGAAGATCGTGACAACGGCGAGCCCGTCGATGCGCTCGCCCTGCCGTTCGACCCACGCGGCTCCGGCGATGGCGCGGATCGCCCATGCCACCGCCGCGGCGCCGGCCAGGATCAGCGCGAGCCTCATCCCGAGTGCGAGCGGCGACAGCATCACTTCGCCGCCGGTGAACAATCCGACCAGCGCGGGCGCGGTGAATGGCGTCGCCACGATGCAGACCAGCAGCAGCGCGAGCGAGATCGCGGCGTTCAGCCCGATCAGCGCGGCCAGCGCCGGCGAGGAGAAGGTCGGCGGCGCTGCCGTGTGCATGATTAGCGCCAGCACCAGCGCGGGCGAGAGGTCCATGACGCCGCCGGCCCAGAGCCCCAGCCCGATCAGGGTGGGCGTCGCCAGCATGAGCCAGCAGGCGGCGGCTGCGAGCAGCGCCGGCTTCGATAGCTGCGCCCGCAGCCCGGCCGGATCGACCCGGAGGAACGCCAGGATCAGCAGCACGATTACGGTTTCGGAAAAATAGGGCCGCAGCAGCGCGCCGAGCGGCGGCACCGCGATCCCGATGAACATCGAGAGCGCCACCAACCCCGTGCCGTGACGTCCCAGCCAGGCGAGTGCCGCCGCCGGGCGATCCAAAAAGGTCATCGTGGCGGGATATCAGCCATGCTGGCGGGCGTCGAGCGTGTCGCATAGATATAGGCGATCATTCCGGCAGCGGTGGAGAAACCTCATGGCCCGAACGCAAGCGATCGTCCTCGGGGCCGGCATCGTCGGCACGTCGGTTGCGCTGCAACTGGCCAAGCGCGGCATAGGCGTCACGCTGGTGGACCGCCGCGGCCCGGGCGAGGAGACATCCTACGGCAACGCCGGCGTGCTGGAAGGCAATACGCTGTTTCCCCATGCCTTCCCGTCGCGGGCGATGGCGCTGCTGCGGCTGATGCTCAAGCGCGCGCCGGAGGCGAACTATCATCTTTCCTTCCTGCCGAAGATCGCGCCGTGGCTGCTGGCCTATCGCGCCAACACCACGGCTGAGAAAAGCCTCGAATTCGCCGATCAGATGCGTCCGCTGTTCTCGCACGCGGTGTCCGAGCATGAAGCGCTGATGACGGAGTCCGGCGCCACGCGCTACCTGCGCAAGGACGGCTGGATCAAACTCTACCGCGAGGAACAGTCGTTCGAATCCAACGCGCGCGAGCGCGATCTCGCGATGACGCTCGGGCTCGAGCATCGCGTGCTCGATGTGGAAGAAACCCGCGCGCTTGAGCCGTCGCTTTCGCCCGTATTCCGCCGCGGCGTGCATTGGCCCGGCGCCGCGAGCGTGTCGAACCCGCTCGCCGTCACCAAGGCGTATGCCGCGCACTTTGCTGAACTGGGCGGCGTCATCCTGCGCGGCGATGCGCGCTCGCTGAGCCGCGCCGACGGCAAGTGGCGCGTCACCACCGAGGCCGGCGTGCTCGACGCGCCGGAGGCGGTGGTCGCGCTCGGTCCCTGGGCGCCCGACGTGCTGGGACCGCTCGGCATCCAGGCGCCGCTCAAGTGGAAGCGCGGCTATCACCGCCACTTCAAGCCGCAGGGCAACGCCGGGCTGACGCGTCCGGTCGTCGATGTCGACAACGGCTATTGCCTCGCGCCGATGGAGCAGGGCGTCCGCCTCACCACCGGCGCGGAGTTCGCCGACCGCGACGCACCGCCGACGCCGGTGCAATTCGACCGGCTGATGCCGGAGGCCAAAAGGCTGTTTCCGCTCGGCGATCCGGTTGAGGCCGAGCCCTGGCTGGGCAGCAGGCCCTGCTTTGCGGATTCCAAGCCTGTGATCGGCCCGGCGCCAGGGCAGGCGGGACTGTGGCTCGCCTACGGCCACGCGCACTGGGGTCTGACGCTCGGACCCATCACCGGCCGGCTGATCGCCGATCTGATGACCGGGGCGACGCCGTTCTGCGATCCCGCGCCATATTCCGTGACCCGGTTTGGGAACGTCGGGATGGCCTGAGATTTGCCTCATCGCAAGGGCACGCTGCCATTGGGGCGGCGTCAGGGAAACATGCGATGATTTTGGCAAAACAGGCCCTTCTGGCCGTTCTAGCCGCAGCTTGGATCGCGGGCCTGTGGCATCAGGGTTCGTGGACGATGGCCGCGGCCTATCTGGCGATCTCGGCGGCCATGGTGGCGTTGATGCTCGCAACGGGTGACCGCCGGATGCTCAAATTGGCGCCAAAGCGCACCGACCGCCGCCAGAAGTAGGCTGGCCGCTCAGCCGAACTTGTCCTTCCAGGCCGGTTTGGCGCCGGGGAAGGGCAGCGCCCGCGCCTCATAAACGCCGCGCGCAATGGCGCGCGCCAGCACGTTGGCGGCGGTGGCGCCGATTTCCGACACGTCGAACACAGGATTGCCGAGCGGCTTCACGCCGGTTCCCGCCGCGAACACCGTATCGCCGTCGAGCGTGGTGTGGACCGGATAGATCGCGCGCGCGAAACCGTCCTGCGCCATCACCGCGATCTGCTTGGCCTGCGCCTTGGTGAGGGCTGCGTCGGTCGCGACCAGTGCGATGGTTGTGTTCTCGCCGGGCTGCCCCTTGGCGTGCGGAACCAATGCCTCGGGCGGCACCGTGGCTGGAAAGCCATGTCCGCCGAACTCATTGCCGATTTCGAATGGCGCGGCCCAGAAGTGCCTGCTGGTGCCGACGTTGACGTTGCCGCAGGCGTTCACCGCGACGATGGCGCCGACCGTGTGCCCGCCGCGTGTCACGGCCGACGCCGAGCCCAACCCGCCCTTCAGGTAGACGGTGGTGCCGCCGAAGCCTGCGCCCGCGGTGCCGAGCGCGAAGTCGAGGCCTGCGGTCGCCGCCGCAGCGTAGCCGAGATCGCGATACGGCGGAAAGCGGCTCCATGTCTTGTCGCCGCCGTTGGTCATATCGAACAGGCACACGCCGCATACGAGCGGAATCGTAACGTCGCCAATCGGGAAGCCGCGCTTTTGTTCGCGCAGCCAGGCCTGCACGCCGGACGGCGCGTCGAGGCCGAACGCCGAGCCGCCGGACAGCACCACCGCGTCGATCGATTCCACCGTGCGGTGGGCGTCGAGCAGGTCGGTCTCGCGGGTGCCGGGCGCGCCGCCACGCACGTCCACCGCAACCACCGCCGGTCTGTCGAACACGATCGCGGTCACACCGGACGCGAGCTTGGCGTCATCGGCCTGGCCGACCTTGAGGCCGGCGACATCGGTGATGAGGTTGCGCGTCACGACGCTGCTGCACTCGCTGATTTGAACCTCTCCCCGCATTTGCGGGGAGAGGTCGGCTGCCGAGCGTAGCGAGGAAGCCGGGTGAGGGGCAATGCGGGGAGAAGGGTGGCAATCACCTCGACATCACATCGGCGCCATGACGTGCTTGCCGCGCTTGCGCTGCCCGCCGGTCCCCGGCATCAACGTGGCCATGTCTTCGGACGTCAACATACTCGCCGCCCTGTTCGCGGGGCTGATCAGCTTCCTGAGCCCCTGCGTGCTGCCGCTGGTGCCGCCGTATCTCGTCTATCTGGCCGGCACGTCGCTGGAGCGATTAAACGACGGCGATCATCGCACCGGCTCGCAGCGGCGGACGGTGGCCGCCGCCGCGCTGTTCGTGTGCGGATTTTCCACCGTGTTCGTCACGCTCGGCGCCAGCGCCAGCGTGTTCGGCGGATTGCTGCGCGCCTACTCGTATCAGCTCTCGATGGTGGCGGGCGTCGCTATCATTGTGATGGGGTTGCACTTTCTCGGCGTGTTCCAGATCGCGTGGCTCGCGCGCACCAAGCGGATCGATGTTGCCAAGCCCGTCGGTCTGTGGGGCGCCTACGGGATGGGTCTCGCCTTCGCATTCGGCTGGACGCCGTGCATCGGGCCGATCCTGGCTGCGATCCTTGCAGTCGCGGCGTCGGAGGCGACGGTCACGAAGGGGGCAGGGCTGCTCGCGGTCTATTCGGCCGGTCTTGGCATTCCGTTCCTGCTCGCAGCCTTTGCCGTGGAGCCGTTCGCGAAGTTTCTGACGCGCTTCAAACGCCACCTGATGCACGTCGAGCGTGCGATGGGGGCGCTATTGATCGTCACCGGCATCGCGTTCCTCACAGGCTCGATCACGACCTTCAGCTTCTGGCTGCTGGAGGCGTTCCCGGCCTTGGGCCGTCTTGGCTGAACGCTAACGCGGCAAACTCCGCCGTCATCGTCCGCGAAAGCGGACGATCCAGTAGTCGCGGCTGGCGAAAAAGTCTTTGAAGCTGCGGCGTACTGGATGCCCGCTTTCGCGGGCATGACACCGAACTCTGCTGGCCGAACCAATCCGCTTGACATCGCTTGTCCAAATATATAACAATGTAGTTATATAACTGGAATGTAACATGAATCTCGATACGGCCTTTTCGGCGCTGGCCGACCCGACCAGACGGGCCATCCTGGCTCGTCTCGCCTTGGGCGAGGCGACCGTGATGGAGCTGGCCGCTCCGTTCGAGATGACCCAGCCCGCCGTGTCCCGGCACCTCAAGGTGCTGGAGGGCGCGGGGCTGATTTCGCGCCGCATCGAGGGCGCCAAGCGCCCGTGCCGACTTTCGCCGGCCGGCATGGCCGAAATCGATCAATGGCTCGCGATGCTGCGCAAGGCGCTGGAGGCCAACTACGGCCGCCTCGATGGCGTGCTGGCCGCGATGACGTCCAACGAGAAGAAAGGAACACCATGACCAAGCTGACGCTCAGGACCGAGGGCGACACCCACATCGTCGTCACGCGGCGTTTCTCGGCGCCGCCGGAGAAAGTATATCGCGCGCACACCGAAGCTAGCCTCGTGCAGAAGTGGATGCTCGGCCCGGAGGGCTGGACCATGCCGGTCTGCATCAACGAGGCGCGGCCGGGCGGCAAGTTTCGCTACGAGTGGGCGGACGGCAAGGGCGGCGGCTTCCATCTCACCGGCGAGTTCATCGAACTGGTGCCGTTCAGCCGCATCGTTCACGTCGAGCGGATGCACTTGCCCGATCCGACGCCGGACAATCAGGTCGAGACGACGTTCGCGCCGGATGGCGCGGGCACGCTGATGACCATGCGGATGACGCTACCCAACGCCGAGGTGCGCGCGATGATGCTCGCCTCCGGCATGGAGCACGGCATGGAAGCAAGCTACGTCCGGCTCGAAACCACCTTGCTGTAACGAGGAGAGTGCAAACATGCTCGACACACCGCAGATCACGCAGACCGCAGCCGAACCGGCTGCAGTCATCCGCCTCACCATCCCGCGCAGCGAGATGATGACGAAATTCGGTCCCGCGGTGGCGGAACTGTTCTCCGCGCTGGCGTCGCAGGGCGTCCGGCCGATTGGTGCGGTGTTCGCGCATCACCTCGCGATGAGCCCGGGCGTGTTCGATTTCGAGCTCGGTGTCGTCGTCACCGCGCCGGTGAAGGAGAGCGGGCGCGTCAAGCCGGGCCTTCTTCCGGCGGCCCGCGTCATGCGCACCATCCACACGGGTCCATACGAAGGACTTCCCGCCGCATGGGGCGAGTTCGACAAATGGATGAAAGCGAACGGCCACGCTCAGGCTGAGAATCTGTGGGAGGTCTATTCGGTCGGCCCGCAATCGAGCCCCGACCAGTCAACCTGGCGCACCGAGTTGAACCGGCCGCTGAAAAGCTGACTTCGCATCGCCGAACCATGCCCGCCAAAACCAGACGTGCCGTAACGAAGACTGCGAAAGCCGCGCCGCCGCGATCCATCCAAGGCGGCGTGCAGGACGTGCTCGCCGCCTTGAAACGCCGCGGCAGTGCCAAGCTTCGGGCGGAGATGCCGGCGCGCTACGGCATCCACACCGAAAAGGCGTTCGGCGTGGCCATGCGCGACATGCAGACGATCGCCAAAGGCATCGGCACCGACCACGCGCTCGCGTTGGCGCTCTGGGACACCGGCTGGTACGAGGCGCGGATGGTGGCCGCGATGATCGACGATCCGGCGCAGGTCACAGCGGCGCAAATGGATCGCTGGTGCAAAAGCTTCGACAACTGGGCGATCTGCGACACCGCCTGCTTTAAGCTGTTCGACCGCACGCCACACGCCTGGGACAAGGTCGCCCAGTGGGCCGGCAAGCGCGAGGAGTTCGTCAGGCGCGGGGCGTTTGCGCTGTTGTGGTCGCTCGCCTTGCACGACAAGCGCGCGGGCGACGCCCCGTTCATCGAGGCGCTGGCGCTGATCGAACGTGGTGCCAGCGACAAGCGCGACCTTGTGAAGAGATCCGTTGCCATGGCGCTTCGCGCCATCGGTATTCGCAACCGCGCACTCAACGCCGCCGCCCGGGCTGTGGCGCAGCGATTGTCGGAATCGCAGGACGCCGCGGCGCAGTGGGTCGGCCGGGACGTGCTCAAAAAATTGAGGAGCTCAAGCGCCGCGAAGCGCTGAGCTCCTCAACTACCAATCTAAGACGTTAGGCGTTACGAGCCGGGCTTGCCCTGCGGTATCTCGGCGTAGTTGCCCTTGCTGTCCCACTTGTAAACGACGTAGTCGAGGATGGTGATGTCGCCCTTGGCATCGAACGACAGCTTGCCGAGCACGGTGTCGTAGCTGCCGGACTTGAGCACGCCCGCCACCTTCTTGGCGTCCGTGGTCTTGGCCTTGGCGACGGCCTGCGTCCACACCTGGAACGCGGCGTAGCTGTAGAGCGTGTAGCCTTCCGGATCGATGTTCTTCGCCTTGAACTTCTCGACGATCGCCTTGGCGGTCGGCTTGTTGCGCGGGTCGGGTCCGAAGGTGAACAGCACGCCTTCGGCGGCCGCTCCGGTGATCGAGGCGAACTCCTTGTCGGCCAGCGCATCGCCGGCCATCAGCGTTGCCTTGACGCCCTGGTCGCGCATCTGACGCAGGATCAGGCCGGACTCCTGGTGGTAGCCGCCGACATAGACGAGATCGATGGCGTTGAGCTTGAGCTTGGAGACCAGCGCGTTGAAGTCCTTGTCGCCCTTGTTGTAGCTCTCGTAGAGCTTTTCCTTGATGCCCGCCTTGTTGATCGCCTTCTTGGTTTCGTCGGCGAGACCCTTGCCGTAGGTGGTCTTGTCGTGAATGACGGCGATGTTCTTGCCCTTGAAGGTGCGTGCGATGTAGGCGCCGGCCACCGCGCCCTGCTGGTCGTCACGGCCGCAGACGCGGAACGTGTTCCAGAGCTTGCGCTCGGTGAACGTCGGATTGGTCGAGGCGGGCGTGATCTGCAGCACGCCGCCCTCGGCGTAGGCTTCCGACGCCGGGATCGACGACGACGAGCAGTAGTGCCCGGCGACGAACGGCAGCTTGGCGCCTGCGAACTTCTCGGCGACCGAGCGCGCCTGCTTCGGATCGCAGGCATCGTCGCCGACCTCAAGCTTGAGCTTGCGCCCCAGCACGCCGCCAGCCGCGTTGATGTCGGCCACCGCCTGCTCGGCGCCGTTCTTCATCTGGCGTCCGAACGAGGCTTCGCCGCCCGACATCGGGCCGGCGACGCCGACGGAAAGATCCTGCGCGGACGCCGCGCCGGTCAGCACCAGGCTCGCGCCAAGCGCGAGGCCCGCAAGCCACACCTTCTTCATGTCTCTCTCCTCAATGGGCGGTCCGCTGACCCCAAGGTCGCCCCGGCCGCGTTGCTCGTCCGTTGTATTTTGTCCGGTTTTTGGCGGATGTCATCTGGAATTGGTGCCGCTTGCAGCGGCATTTTCGACAGTTTTGGCCCAGCCCCGCGAGGTCATGCCTTGGGCCGCCACGTCAGCGGGCCGGTTCGCTCATAAAGCCAATGATATTGCGTCGCCATTTGGGCGGCGCGGGTGGCGCGCCAAGCCAGCGTGCTCAGGATCAGCAGATAAAGCGTGTCGGCGCCGTAGGAGGCGGGCGACAGCAGCGCCGCCTCGAACAGGGCGAAGTGCACGAACCGGACGGCGGCGCCCAGCAACAGCGTATAGACCACCACATGCCAGAACGGCCGCCAGGTCGCGGCGATGGCGCGGCCGGTAAGCCAGGCTGCGCCGCCGCCGATCGCGCCGGTGACCAGCAGAACCTGGCGAAGCGTTTCCGACTCGTAAAGCCCGTTCATCAGCCGATAGTATCACAGGCCTGAGCCAAGGCATCGACAATGAACAAGTCCCGGCGTCCGAACTTCATCCTGTTCATCACCGATCAACACCGCGCCGATTTCCTCGGCTGCTACGGCCATCCGGTGTTGCGCACGCCGAATATCGATTCCATCGCAGCCAGGGGCACGACGTTCGACAAATTCTACGTCGCAAGTCCGGTCTGTATGCCGAATCGCTCCAGCCTGATGACGGGCCGGATGCCTTCGGTCCACGGGGTGCGAAGCAACGGCATCCCGCTGTCGATGAATTCGGTGACGTTCGTCGATCTGTTGCGCGAGGCGGGCTACCGCACCGCGCTGATCGGCAAGAGCCATCTGCAGAATTTCACGCCTCACGATCCGATCGTCAAGCGGCCCGCGCCGCGCGAGGGCTACCACGAGCCGCCGAAGGAATTGGCGCAGGCGTTGCGAAACGATCTCGCCGACAAGAAATATGAACAGGAGACGCCGCAGTATTGGGACTCCAAGGAAGCGCGCGTGGCGACGCCGTTCTACGGTTTCGATCACGTCACGCTGGTGCGCGCGCACGGCGACGAGCCGGGCGGCGACTACGACCGCTGGCTGGAGGCGCGCGATCCGAAGGCGAAGCATCTGCTCGGTCCAAAGAATGCGCTGCCGCACGACTACAGGGTGCCGCAGGCCTATCGCACCGCGATTCCCGAAGAGCTTTACGCGACATCGTTCCTGGGTGAGCGCGCCGAAGCCTATCTCGAAGACAGCGACCCGGACGCGCCCTTCTTTCTGATGGTGTCGTTTCCCGATCCGCACCACCCGTTCAACCCGCCGGGCAAGTATTGGGACATGTACAAGCCGGAGCAGTTCCCGGTGCCGGAGGCGTTTCAGCGCAACGACTGGACGCCGCCCGCGCTGGTGCAGGCCGTTATCGACGAGCGTCAGGCCGGTAAGGCGAACCTCACCGGCATGAACACCATCGGCGTGTCGGCCCGCGAGGCGCAGGAGGCGAGGGCGCTGACCGCCGGCATGATCGCATGCGTCGACGATGCGGTCGGCCGCGTGCTGCGCGCCCTGGAGAAGAGCGGACGCGGCGGCGATACCGTCGTGATGTTCACCTCGGACCACGGCGATCATCTCGGCGATCACCGGCTGATGCTTAAGGGCGCCGAGCAGTACCAAAGCATCGTGCGGGTGCCGTTCATCTGGTCCGATCCGCAGACGGATGCGCGGGCGGTGCGCACCGATGCCCTGGCCTCCACCATCGACATCGGGGCCACCATCCTTGACCGCGCCAGGATCGAGCCGTTTTCCGGCATGCAGGCGAAGAGCCTGTTGCCGGTGCTGGAGAACGGAAAGCCGGTCCGGGACAGCGTCTTCATTCAATACGACCATCAGAGCCCCAGTCCCGGCTCGGACAACGTGCCGCCGCGCGTGCATACGCTGATCGACGGCCGCTACCGCTTGAGCGTGTTCCACGGCACCGGCTGGGGCGAGCTGTATGACTTGCAGACCGATCCCGGCGAGTTCGACAACCTGTGGGATCAGCCGGCGCACGCCGCGACGCGGGCGCGAATGATGGAACGCCTCGCACTGACCGAGATCGAGCACGTCGATCGCGTTCCGCTGCCGACCAGGCGGGCGTAAGAAGCAGGCTGGGACACGATACGCTATTGGCGCGAACTCACGGAGCGGCGGGTTCGACGCCGATCTTTTTGAGCGCAGCGATCGCGTTGGGCGTCCTGAGCAGTTGCAGCAGCGCCTGACCGGCCTCCGTCTCCCGGGTGGTGGCACTGATGCCGGCCGTGAATACGACGTACTCCTGCAATTCGGGCGGAAGCCATCCAACGAGTTCCGCGCCTGGCGTACCGAGGATTGGCGCAACTCCGTTGACGGCGATTTCCGGTTCGCCCTTCGCGATTACGTCCGCGAGGGAAAGCTCGGTGGTTGGTTTGAGTTTCGGTTTTATGACCTGGGCGATTCCCAGGCGCTCAAACAGGCTGAGGATGTGGGCGCCGGGAGAGCCGCCGGCATAGGAGACCGATCGCGCCTCAAGCATCGCGCGCTTGAACGCGTCGGACGTGCTGATGTCGGGCCTTGGCGCACCCTTGCGCACGGCGACGCCAATCCCGGTGCGGCCGAGCACGGTGCGCGTCCCAGCGGCGATTTTGCCTTGCTTGATGAAGTCATCGACGTCGAACGACACGATGGCGACATCGAAGGACTCGCCGGCTGCGATCTGCCGTCTGGCTTGGGGCCCCAATTCGTACTGGATCGCGAGCCTATGCCCGGTCGCCCGTTCGAACTCGGGACCAAGCTCGCTCATGATCACGCGCATTGCGGGCGAACCGATGACTTTGACTTCGGCGGCATCCGCCGCAAAGCCGAGGGCCAGCAGGATCGCGAAGCCTTGGATTGCCGTTTGGGCGAGTGAGTGCATCGTCATGGTATGCCTCTCTCAATCGCTCCGAGGTGAATGCGCGCCTAGCGTTGGGTGCTGCCGCGGTCCTCGGACGAAAAGCCTGCCGCCTTCACAATCCGGGCCCATCGCGCCAGTTGCGTCTTGATGTCGGCCATCAAGTGCGGGCCGGTTTCGCCAGTGACCTCGTAGCCCTGCGCTTCCAGCTTGGAGCGCACTTCGGGATCGGCGTGCGCTTCTTTCGCCGCCGCGGTGAGACGCGCGACGATGTCGGGCGGCGTGCCCTTCTTGACCAGGAGGCCGAACCACACCCGCGTGGTGAATTCCGGCTGGCCGAGTTCGGCGAAGGTCGGCACGTCCTTCATCGCCGGCCATCGCTCGGCGCTGGTGATGCCGAATGACTTGAGCTTTCCGGCGGAATGTTGCGGTGCCGACGAATTGACCTGGGCAAAGCCGAACAGCGAGTGCCCGGCGATCAGGCCGTTCACCTGCAGGCCCGAGCCGCGATACGGCACATGCGTCAAATCCAGATCGAACTTCTCGTTGAGCTGAAAGCCCAGGAAGTGGGACGGGGTGCCGGGGGTGTACGACGAATAGCTGAGCTTGCCGCGGTTTGCCTTGGCCCATGCCAGGAACTCGGTGAAGTTCGCGGCCGGTACGCTCGGATGCGCCACCAGAACCAGCGGCGCCTGCACGCCCTTGATCAGCGGCTCGAAGTCATCGATTTTCCAGCGCAAGTTGTCGAACACGCTCGGATTGATCTCCGTCAGCGCCTGCGTGCCGACCCAGATCAACTGTCCGTCCGCGGGCGCGTCGATGATGAATTGCGCGGAGATGTTGCCGGTGGCGCCCGGCCTGTTCTCGACGATGATGGTGCGCCCGAGCGCCTTGGCCATCCGTTCGGAAATAATCCGGGCATAGGGATCGACCGCGCCGCCCGGCGCCAAGCCCACGATGAACTTGATGGGTTGGGTTTGTGCCGCGGCGGGAAACGGTTGCGACAGCTGCAGGGCAGCGCTCATCGCCGCCGCTATCGCCGGATACCATAGGCTCATGGGTTCCTCCCGCTCGTGACCGGCAAGCCTAGAGGCCCGCGCGCCACTTGTCTAAGCGATGGCGCCCGTCATGATGGCGCACCTTGAGGGAATGGCCTTGGGCGAGTGGTTCGGAGTCCTGATCGCCATCGTCTCGGTGAGCCTCGGGGCCGCCGGACTTGCGGTGACGCGCTATCTCGTGACCGGCGCCGATCCGGTGACGCTGGCGATCCTGCGCTGGGGCATCGGATTTCTTTGCGTGCTGCCGGTGGCGCTGCTGATGCGGGCGAAATGGCCGCGGCGCGGCGACTGGCTTGCCGTCGGCGCGCTCGGCATCGCGTTCTACGGATTGTTTTTCGTTCTCTACAACATCGCGATGGCCTACACGACCGCGGCGCGGGCGAGTCTCGCGCTTTCGACCCTGCCATTGCAGACCATGGTGGTCGGCGCGCTGCTGGGCCTGGAGCAGCTCACCGCGCGCAAGACGATCGGCGTCCTGATCGCGGTGCTGGGCGTCGTGGCCGCGCTCGCAACGGGGCTTGCCGCGGCGCCGGCCGGCGCCTGGCGCGGCGAACTCATCATGACCGGCGCGGTGCTGTGCATGGCATTCTACAGCGTCTGGTCGCGGCCGTTCATCCAGCGCTCCAGCGCGCTCGGGTTCCTGGCGGTCGGCATGGGCGCGGGCGCGGCGGCGCTGATCGCCGTCGGTCTGCTGACGGGTCAAATCGCGGTGCTCGGCACGTTCGGGGTGCCGCAATGGATCGCCGGCATCTATCTCGGCGTGGGCGCTGGCGCGCTCGCCTTCATCCTCTGGGTCATGGCGCTGGAGCGTGCTTCGCCGACGCGCGTTGCCAACACCATGACGGTCAATCCGATCGTCGCGAGCCTCGTGGCGACGCAACTGGTCGGCGAGCCGATCACGCTCGATCTGATCGTTGGCTTGATCGCGGTGTTTGCGGGAATCTGGATTGCGACGACGGAGAGCAAGCGGGCCTAGTGCCGCCCGCCGTCGAGATAGGCGGCGCGGACCTCGGGCCGCGTCAGCAGTTCCTGGCCGCTGCCCGACATGGTGATCTCGCCGTTGACGATGACGTAGCCGCGGTGCGCGAGCTTGAGCGCATGAAACGCGTTCTGCTCGACCAGGAATACGGTGAGCTTCTCGCGGCGGTTCAGTTCGCGGATGGTCTTGAAGATGTGCTTGGCGATCAGCGGAGCCAAGCCCAGCGACGGCTCGTCGAGCAGGAGGAGACGCGGCCGGCTCATCAGCGCGCGGCCGATCGCGAGCATCTGCTGCTCGCCGCCGGACAGGGTACCGCCGCGCTGCGAGATGCGCTTTTCCAGGATCGGGAAGAACGTGAAGACGCGCTCCAGGTCTTCGTCGAAATGCGCGGCATCGACCACGGTCGCGCCCATCTGTAGGTTTTCCAGCACCGACATGCGCGGGAAGATGCGCCGGCCTTCGGGCGATTGCGCGATGCGCAGCCGCGCGATCTCGTGGGTTGGCATGTTGGTGATGTCGCGGCCTTCGAATAGGATCGAGCCTTCGCGCGCGCGTGGATTGCCGAACGTCGTCATCATCAGCGTCGACTTGCCGGCGCCGTTGGCGCCGATCAGCGTGACGATCTCGCCCTCGTTGACGTCGATGTCGATGCCCTTGAGCGCCTGGATGTTGCCGTAGAACGTCTTGACGCCGCGGATCGACAGGAGCGCGGTCATGTCGCGGCTCCGTTTCGATCTATGGGCTCGCTCTCTCCATTCCCTCCCCCTGCAAGGGGGAGGGTCAGGGAGGGGGTCAGGTTCGGCGCGCGTTCGCGTGCGATGCGAACGAGGTCGGTGAGCACACCCTCCAGATTTCGCAGCACGT
>JAKFYI010000032.1 GCA_021730985.1 Hyphomicrobiales bacterium
GCCCGCATCGGGGGCGGGACCACTTTCTGTACCACAATGCTCCACAGTGCGACGCGGGAAAGGCGCCAGGCTTAACTTTGGGAACGAGTCTGGAACGAACCGCGCCCGAATCGCTGACTCAGGCTGAGACCGACTTCGTTCCCTACGACATGTCGCGTCCGGGCCTCGTGTAGCCACCACATGGGCGATTCCCACACCGCCGTGGGTGCGTTTACACCCTCCAAAGGTTAACGCGGCGGCGGCAGGAAATCCGCGCCCGAGTCAACAGCCTTGGCGATCGGCGGCCTGTGGATATCGTGTGCAAAGTCCTCCGCTGCCAGTCCCCCAGGGCCGCAGCCGTCACTGCGTTTTCGGCGGTACCGGTGCGGTCGCGGTTGCGCGCGGCTTGTGCGTCGCGGTGACGAACTGGGTCGCCTGCAGCACGCCCTGGCCGATCATGGTCGGGATGATGACACGGTACGGCACCAGGACACGGGTCGCTGCGACCGGCACCAGCCACGCCTCGATGTCCTGGCGCTCAACCAGATACTTGATGGTGGAGCGCGACGGAACGTGTCCGGCAATTGGCACGAACTGCACGCCGCAGACCACCGCCGGTCCTTCGTATCCCTTCTCCGACTTCACCTGCTCCATGCGCTTGTAGGTCAGCTTGAGGTCGAAGCGCATACGGCCATCGAACACGGAGATCACGCGCTGACAGGCCTCCGGGCGAAGCACGTCGCCGTTGCCGGGCACGCGGATCAGCGACGCCGTCATCGGATCGTTCACGCCGTTGCGGTGCGCTTCGGTGACAGGCACGCGCTCGTCGTGGTGCGGCTGCGGCGGCGTGACGGCGTAATCCTTCACGGAGCCGTTGACCATCGACATGCGGATTTCTTCGGTCTTGCTCCCGGTGGTGACGCTGGAGGCGAAGGTCGCAGGCGTCGGCTTGCCGGCGAGCATGGCGCCACGCGATGCGCCGCTGCCGGTGCCGCTGGAGAACATCAGCAGCAAGCCCGCGGTCGCACCGCTCGCTGCGGCGGTGAATTCCTTGTCGGCGATGTCGATGACCCAGGTGCCCTTGCCGATCGGCAGGCCGGCCAGCGTCACCACATAGCGGGCATCGACCCGGCCCTGAGCATGGGCCGGCCCTGCGGCGGCCAAGGCGGCTGCGAGGCTCGTGCCCAGTACGGCAAGCCGGAAGGAACCCCAGGGCACGATCGCCATTCTCCAGAAGCGGTCAGGACCGGCATTTGACGGGCAGAAGTGGCCGGATCAAGGGCCTTCCTGCGTCAACCGTTAAGATATGCCCCGATCTCTGGCTGGAATAAGTCGTTTCTATGATGACAGCGCAATGACTTAGCGTGGACTCGAGGCCTTGCTTGACGCCTTTTCGCCCTCTGACTATACGTCCGCGGTCCACAAGACACATTGATTGCGGCGCCATCGCCGCTCCATCCAATTCCGGGATTGCGTCATGTCACGCCGCTGCGAACTGACCGCCAAGGGGCCCATGGTCGGCCACAAGGTGAGCCACTCCAACATCAAGACCAAGCGGCGGTTCTTGCCCAACCTGCTGAACGTGACGCTGATGTCCGACTCGCTCGGCCGTTCGGTGAAGCTGCGGATTTCCGCCAACGCGCTCAAATCGGTCGATCACCGCGGCGGGCTTGATGCGTTCCTGACCAAGGCACGCGACACCGAGCTGTCGCCCAAGGCGCTCGAACTCAAGCGCCAGATCGTGAAGAAGGCGGTCGCGGTTTAAAGGCCGCACCCTCTCCGATCCATCCTGGTGACGTGGCCGGGCCTGTCCCGGCCATTTCTTTTAGACGCGGATGAAACTCTTTCCTCGGCCGGAATCGCCTGCACTCCGCGCTGGCCGCCCTACTCCCCCACCAGCGTGAACTGCAGCAGCACGGTGCGCTGCAGGGCCGAGAAGTTGTCGTCGGAGATCAGCGTCAGCACGGTCGCGCCGTCGGCTGAGCGGTGCACCGCGAGGCCTTCGAAGTTGTCGATCTGATATCCCATGTCGGCGAAGATCACCTCGGGACCGTCGAGCACCGCGCGCGGCGCGACGCGCGCGAGCGGCACGCGCCGGATGCGAATCGCAAGCCCGCGCGTCCACGAAAAACGCCGCTCCAGCAAAAGCAGATCGCCGCGCGGCGTGAGCGCACAATCGCTGACGTCGAACTCGTCGGTGCGCTTCACGGTGAAGCTGCCGGCCTGCGGCCCGATCAGAAAGCCCAGGATGTTGCCGGCCGGATCGAGGCCGCGCTCGGAAATCGCGATCAGCGTGCCTGCCAGCGGCTGGCCCTTCGGCGGCATCACCAGGCATTCGATGCCGCGATTGTGCGGCAGCGCCTTGACGGCCGGCGGCACCGGGATCGGCTGGCCGCGGGCACGCACACCGTCCTTGCCGTAGTCGAAGCGCAGAATCTCGTGGGCGCGCTCGATGCCGACGTAGAACGTGCCGCCGTCGTCGGCCAGCGCCTCGGTGTCGTACCAGCCGCGCCTCGTGCCGACATGGCGTCCGTCCGGTCCGAGCATCGGCGCGATCTCCGCATCGGCAATCGCGATCGGCGCGCTGTCACGCATGACAATGCGTGCGCGCAGCCAATAGCCCTTGTCGGTGAGGGCGACGAACCGCGCGCCGTCGGCGTTCATGCGGATCGCCGAGACGCCGCCGAACTCGCGATGCGTGGAAGTGAGCACCAGACCGCCGCGAAACCGCAGCGCGCCGAACTGCGTCTGCCCGGTCTCACGCGGGTCGAACGCCTCGATGGCCTGGGCGCGAATCTCGATGCGTTGCGGCGCAGCCGGAGCACGCGGCGCCTGGGCTGCAGCCGTGACAACTGACAGCAACAGGATCGCACTCGCACCGCCAACGATCCGTAACGTGCAAGGCAAAGACGATCTCCGCGATAGGGCGAAAGCAAGGCGCTGAAGCCGCTTCCAATTAGCACGATTCATCGGTCGTCATGGCCGGGCTTGTCCCGGCCATCCACGCCTTGCTTGTGAACAGAGAGAAAGGCGTGGATGCCCGCGACAAGCGCGGGCATGACGGTGGAGAGATCAGAGCGAGCCGAAGTCTACGAATGCAGCTTGCGCTTCGGACGCGCCCGCCCGGCCTGCTCGTCCGGCGGGCCTTCCTCGAACAGTTCGGCGAGCTTCTCGGTCATCGCGCCGCCAAGCTCCTCGGCATCGACGATGGTGACGGCGCGGCGATAGTAGCGCGTCACGTCATGGCCGATGCCGATGGCGATCAGCTCGACCGGCGAGCGCGTCTCGATCTCCTCGATCACCCAGCGCAGGTGGCGTTCCAGGTAATTGCCCGGATTGACCGACAGCGTGGAGTCATCCACCGGCGCGCCGTCCGAAATCATCATCAGAATCTTGCGCTGCTCGGTGCGGGCGAGCAGGCGCTTGTGCGCCCAGTCCAGCGCCTCGCCGTCGATGTTCTCCTTGAGCAGGCCTTCGCGCATCATCAGGCCGAGGTTCTTGCGCGCGCGGCGCCACGGCGAGTCGGCCGACTTGTAGATGATGTGGCGCAGATCGTTGAGCCGGCCGGGGTTCGGCGTCTTGCCGGCGGCGAGCCAGCTTTCGCGCGACGAGCCGCCCTTCCAGGCGCGGGTGGTGAAGCCCAGGATCTCGACCTTGACGCCGCAGCGCTCCAGCGTGCGCGCCAGGATGTCGGCGCAGGTGGCAGCCACGGTGATCGGGCGGCCGCGCATCGACCCGGAGTTGTCGAGCAGCAGCGTCACCACGGTGTCGCGGAAGTTGGTCTCCTTCTCGGTCTTGAAGGCCAGCGGATACATCGGATCGATGATGATGCGCGGCAGGCGGGCGGCGTCGAGCATGCCCTCTTCGAGATCGAACTCCCAGGCGCGGTTCTGCTGCGCCATCAGGCGGCGCTGCAGCCGGTTGGCGAGACGCGCCACCACGCCCTGCAAATGCGAAAGCTGCTTGTCGAGATAGCCGCGCAACCGGTCGAGCTCCTCCGGCTCGCACAGATCCTCGGCGGCGACGGTCTCGTCGAAGCGGCCGGTGAACGGCTTGTAATCGGGGCCGCGCGGTTCGTTGCGGCCGTTGCGCGGACGCCACGGCTCGGAGGCCTGCTCCGAGTCGCCCATCTCGGTGTCGTCGGCCATGTCGCCGGCCGGCGCGTCGGCCTCTTCCTCGGTGGATTCGGCGGCGTCGGCGGAGGCCTCTGCCTCCTCCATGCTCATCTTCTCGAGGTCTTCGGAGTCGGCGGCCTCGCCCTTCTCGCCCTGCTCGTCCTTCTTGCGATCCTGATCGCCAGTTTCGCCATCCTCTTCGTCATCCTCGGAGGATGAGCGTTCCTCGCCCATGTCGAGCGATTCCAGCAGATCGTGCACCGCATCGCCGAACTTGCGCTGGTCCTCGACCAGGCCGCCGAGCTGATCGAGACCCTTGCCGGCGCGCTCCTCGATGAACGGGCGCCACAGCTCGACCAGCTTGCGGGCGGCGGGCGGCGGCGCCTCGCCGGTCAGGCGCTCGCGCACCATCAGCGAGACCGCGTCCTCGATCGGCGCATCGGCGCGGTCGGTGATCTCGTCGAACTTGCCGCGATGAAACTTGTCGTCGAGCATGGCGGAGAGGTTGTGCTTCACGCCCATCATGCGGCGCGAGCCGATCGCCTCGACGCGGGCCTGCTCGACCGCCTCGAACACCGCGCGCGCCTGCTGGCCGCCCGGCACCAGCCTGCGATGCACCGCCGGATCGTGGCAGGCGAGCTTCAGCGCCGCGGCATCGGCGTGGCCGCGCACGATTGCGGCGTCCTGCTTGGACATCTTGCGCGGCGGTTCGGGCAGCCGCGCCTTGCCGCCGACCAAGCCGGGCCGCTCGGCCGCGAACGACACCTCGAGCTCCGGCTGCCGCGCGATCGCGCGCAGGCAGGCGGACACCGAGCGCTTGAACGGCTCGGTCGGGGAGTCTTTCGCGGGAGCCTTTGGCTTGGTGTTGGACGTCATCGGCGAGCGATCAGCTCAGCGCCACGTTCACCGACGATTCCGGAAGCTCGACGCCGAAGCAGCGCTGATAAAACTCGGCGACAATCGGACGCTCCAGCTCATCGCACTTGTTGAGAAAGGTCAGCCGGAACGCGAAGCCGACGTCCTTGAAGATCTCGGCGTTCTCGGCCCAGATGATCACGGTGCGCGGGCTCATCACGGTCGAGAGATCGCCGTTGATGAAGGCGTTGCGCGTCAGGTCGGCGACGCGAACCATCTTGTTGACGACATCGCGGCCGGCATCGGTCTGGTAGTGCTTCGCCTTCGCGAGCACGATCTCGACCTCGTTGTCATGCGGCAGATAGTTCAGCGTGGTCACGATCGACCAGCGGTCCATCTGCGCCTGGTTGATCTGCTGCGTGCCGTGATAGAGCCCCGAAGTGTCGCCGAGGCCGATGGTGTTCGCGGTCGCGAACAGCCGGAACGCTGGGTGAGGACGGATGACGCGGCTCTGGTCGAGCAGCGTGAGGCGGCCCGAGGATTCCAGCACGCGCTGGATCACGAACATCACGTCCGGGCGGCCGGCGTCGTACTCGTCGAAGCACAGCGCCACGTTGTTCTGGTAGGCCCACGGCAGGATGCCGTCACGGAATTCGGTGACCTGCTTTCCGTCCTTGATGACGATGGCGTCCTTGCCGATCAGGTCGATACGGCTGATGTGGCTGTCGAGGTTGACGCGCACACACGGCCAGTTGAGCCGCGACGCCACCTGCTCGATGTGCGTCGACTTGCCGGTGCCATGATAGCCGGACACGATCACCCGCCGGTTGTGCGAGAAGCCGGCCAGGATCGCGAGCGTGGTCGGACGGTCGAAGCGGTAATCCGGATCGGGCTCCGGCACGTAGTCGTCGCCCTTGGAATAGGCCGGGACCTCCATGTCGCTGTCGATGCCGAAGACCTGACGCACCGAGACCTTCATGTCGGGCATGCCGGACGCGGTGGATGTTGCAGCTGCAGTTGCCATTGCTACTCCGTGGCCCCGGGGACGGCGCGGGGCCGCATGAATTACCGGGTAGTCGCTGGGGGATTCGGTTGTCCCGGCAAACCTAGCAGAACCCAGGTGCGCTGCGAAAGCCGCCATGCGCATGGCTCGAATGTCATGAAATGTATGAGGAATCGGCCAAAAACGGGCTCTGCTTTGGCCGGGCGCGAGGGGCGCCAATCACAGGAAATAAACCGGATCAGCGGATCGCCGAGGCCTCGGAACCGGACCACATCACCGGCTTGCCCGCCTTGAGCAGCGGCACGCGGGCCTCGACCCGGGCACCCACGTCGGACGCGCGCGGGCTGGAGGCGATGGCAATGCCCACCACCGCGATGGCCGCAACCAGGGAAACCACCACGATCTTGAGGTGGGTTAGCTGATCGGCAGTGTGCAGGCTGTTGTTCATGACGAGACCGTTCCAGGGATGCTCAATGTGTACCCGGTGGCGCGCCAGCGCGCTGTGACGCCCGTCACAGAATGGCGGATTGGCTTCGCGCACCCCATTTGGGGCGTCCTTCGCCTAAAGGCGTGTTCGAAACACTCTTTCCGCGCCCGTGCCGCATGGCATAAGGGCGGCCCCACGCTCCAAGTCTTACGTCCCAAATCGCTCGTTCCAGGTCCCTCGCGCCCATGATCCGTCTCGACAGCATCAGCAAGCAGAACGGCCACCAGATCCTCTTCATCGAGGCATCGGCGGCGCTCAACCGGGGGGAGAAGGTCGGCCTGGTCGGCCCCAACGGAGCCGGCAAGACCACGCTGTTCCGCATGATCTCGGGCCAGGAGCAGCCGGACGAAGGCCAGGTCGCCGTCGACCGCGGCATCACCATCGGCTACTTCAGCCAGGACGTCGGCGAGATGTCGGGCCGCAGCGCAGTGGCCGAGGTGATGGACGGCGCGGGCCCGGTGGCCGCCGTCGCGACCGAATTGAAGGAGCTGGAGGCCGCCATGGCCGACCCGGACCGGGCCGGCGACATGGAGGAGATCGTCGTGCGCTACGGCGAGGTGCAGGCGCGCTTCGAGGAGCTGGACGGCTACGCGCTGGACGGCCGCGCGCGCGAGGTGCTCGCCGGCCTCAGCTTCAGCCAGGAGATGATGGAGGGCGACGTCGGCGCGCTGTCGGGCGGCTGGAAGATGCGGGTGGCGCTGGCCCGCATTCTGCTGATGCGTCCCGACGCAATGCTGCTCGACGAGCCAAGCAACCATCTCGACCTGGAGAGCCTGATCTGGCTGGAGCAGTTCCTCAAAGGCTATGAGGGCGTGCTGCTGATGACCTCGCACGACCGCGAGTTCCTGAACCGTATCGTCACCAAGGTGGTGGAGATCGATGGCGGTTCGCTGAACGCCTACTCGGGCAATTACGAATTCTACGAGCAGCAGCGCGCGCTGAGCGAGAAGCAGCAGCAGGCCCAGTTCGAGCGGCAGCAGGCGATGCTGTCCAAGGAAATCAAGTTCATCGAACGCTTCAAGGCCCGCGCCTCGCACGCGGCCCAGGTGCAGAGCCGGGTGAAGAAGCTGGAGAAGATCGAGAAGGTGGAGCCGCCCAAGCGCCGGCAGACGGTGTCGTTCGATTTCCTGCCGGCGCCACGCTCCGGCGAGGACGTGGTCAGCCTGAAGAACGTGCACAAAGGCTACGGCAGCCTGCGCATCTACGACGGACTGGATTTCATGATCCGCCGCAAGGAGCGCTGGTGCGTCATGGGCGTCAACGGCGCAGGCAAGTCCACGCTGCTGAAGCTGATCGCAGGCTCGACGGAGCCGGACGATGGAACGGTGGCGGTGGGCGGCAGCGTGAAGATGGGATACTTCGCGCAGCACGCGATGGAATTGCTCGACGGCGAGCGCACCGTGTTCGAGGAATTGGAACACACGTTCCCGCAGGCGGGCCAAGGTTCGCTGCGCGCATTGGCCGGCTGCTTCGGATTCTCCGGCGACGACGTGGAGAAGCGATGCCGCGTGCTGTCGGGCGGCGAGAAGGCGCGGCTGGTGATGGCGAAGATGCTGTACGACCCGCCGAACTTCCTGGTGCTGGACGAGCCCACCAACCATCTCGACATCGCGACCAAGGAAATGCTCATCACCGCGCTGTCGCAGTACGAGGGCACCATGCTGTTCGTGTCGCACGACCGCCACTTCCTGGCGGCATTGTCCAACCGCGTGCTGGAACTGACGCCCGACGGCATTCACCAGTATGGCGGCGGCTACACGGAGTACGTCGCGCGCACGGGGCAAGAGGCGCCGGGACTGCGGAGCTGAGGCGGCAAGCCGAATGGAACTTCGGCTGCCCACCGGAACCACAGCCCGTTCGCATTGACCATCCCGATATTTTCCCGCATTTCTTGAGTGCGCAGCGGCAACAGGGGGCGGGCTCTGGACATGCGATCGATGCTGGTTGGTGTCGCATTGTGTGCCGCCGTCCCCGCGTTCGCGGCGGAGGTTCCGCCTGAGATAAGCGCGTTCGCCTATCCGGCCGGCGTGTCGCACGAGGCGCTGCCGTTCGACTACGCAGCGATGTCGAAGCCGCCCGTTCAACCGCCGCCACCAGCCACGCCCGCGACGACGGCAGACGGCACGATCCGCCCGCCGGCGCCGTCGCGGACCGAGCTTTGCAGCGCGGTGGCGTTCGAAGCGGCGAACAACAAACTTCCGATCCGCTTCTTTGCGAACCTGATCGAGCAGGAAAGCAACTTCCGCTCGCACGTCGTCAGCCACGCCGGCGCGCAAGGCATCGCGCAGTTCATGCCGGGCACGGCCGCGGAGGTCGGGCTGAGCGATCCGTTCGAGCCGATCCAGGCGCTCGGCAAGTCCGCCAAATTCCTGGCCTATCTGCTGGACCGCTTCGGCAATCTCGGTCTCGCCGCCGCGGCCTACAACGCAGGCCCGCAGCGCGTGACCGACTGGCTGGCGAAACAAGGCGGCATGCCCGCCGAGACGCAGCATTACGTCCGCCGTATCACCGGCATTCCGATCGAGCAATGGGCGCGTCAGGATTCCAAGGGCGAAGACATCAAGCTGCCGCCCTACGCGGAGTGTCCGCAATTCCACCGCGCCGGATACAACGATCTGGTCAACACCAAGATCGTGGCGTCGGAGGGCAAGGTCGCTCGTCTGGCCGGCCGGCGCGGGCGCGCGCGATACGTCAGGTCGCGGCTGTCCACGCTGACCTATGTGAGCCTGTCGCCATCGATCAGTTCATCGCCGAAGATACGGCTGGCGACGGCGCGGTGATCGCCGACTAGCGGGAAAACCAGTCGCGCGCCTTCTGTTCGCCCGCGGGCGAAAAGCGGACAATGCGAGTCTTGCGCTCCGCAACGGCCCAGCCGCGGTCGAGCAAATACCGGAACACGGCGGCGCCGAGCGAGCCGCTCAGGTGGGTTCGCCGCTCGCTCCAGTCGAGACAGGGCCGGCACAACGGCCGCCGCCCGTTGTCCAGCGCATCGGTGTCGATGCCGGCTTTGGCGAAGAAGCGCCGGCCCTCGTCGGTGACGCGGAGGCTGTCGCTTTTTCCAGCCAGGAGTTTCCTCTCAACGAAACGGTCGTACATCTTCACCGCGAGATCGCCGGCGAGATGGTCGTAGCAGGAGCGCGCGCGGCGCAACTCGGGATCGCGCGGCCCGGTGCGCACGCGCAGATGACCGGCGCGCGTCGCCACCGGCATCAAGGCTTCGAGTGCAATCGCCACGTCGCGGTCGGCAAGGCGGAAATAGCGGTGACGGCCCTGCCGCTCGATCGCGACCAGACCGGCCCGCCCCAGCTTGGAAAGATATCCGCTCACGGTCGATAGCGTCAGGCCCGCCTCGTGCGCGAGCTCGGTCGCGGTCAGCGCGGATCCCGCCAGCAGCGCGGTCAGCATGTTGGCGCAGGCGGGATTGCCGATCAGGGCGGCAACGATCGAGATGTCCGGGCCTTCTTTCATAGTTTGATGATTCCCGAAGTATGGCCGAGCGTCAACATGGCATGATCAGGCGGGCGGCGAACTCCCCAGTAGACGGAGCGCGGCGCACGGTCTCAGAATGCGGAACGGGATTCATGACAGCGATGCCATCGGCCATCACCGACGAAACGTCGCCTCGCTACGCCGGCTGGCGCGTGGTGGGCGCCTGTTATCTCGCCGCGGTGTTCTGCTGGGGCTTCGGGCTGTACGGCCACGGTGTCTATCTCGCCGAGCTGCACCGGCTGCACGGCTGGACCACGGCGCAGATTTCCAGCGCCACCACCGTGTTCTACCTGGCGACCGCGGCGCTGGTCGTGTTCATCAGCAACGCCATCGCCAAGCTCGGACCACGCAACGTCATGCTGGCCGGCGCGGCCTGCTTCGGCACGTCCGTGGCGCTGCTCGCGGTCATCACCGAACTCTGGCAGCTCTACGCCGCCTATCTGATCATGGCGGTCGGCGCGGCTTCGATGCACGTCGGCTCCATCAGCAACGTGATCGGGCTGTGGTTCGAGCGCCAACGCGGACTGGCGCTCAGCCTGGCATTGAACGGCGCGAGCTCGGGCGGCATCCTGGTGACGCCTGCGCTGGTGTTCGCGATCGCGCAATACGGTTTCGCCAGCGCGATGCTCACGTCGGCGCTGCTGTTCGGACTGATCCTGCTGCCCGCGATCGGGCTGTGGATCGGCCGGCCTTCGGTTGCGGCCCCGGCAGCCTCATCGCCTGCGGTGGCCGCGCCACCCGCCTGGACGCGGCGGCGCGCGCTGCGCAGCCCGGCGTTCTGGAGCGTCGCCGCGCCGTTCGCCATGGCGCTGACCGCGCAGGTCGGATTCCTGGTGCACCAGGTTGCGTTTCTCCAGCCCGTGCTGGGCCGCGTCGAGGCTGGCTTGTCGGTGGCGGTGCTGACCGTGGCGGCGATTGCCGGGCGCTTCGTGCTGGGAGCGCTGGCGCCCAGCATCGATATGCGCCGCTTCGCCGCGTGGTCGCTGGCGAGCCAGGCCGCCGCGCTGCTGGCGATGATCGTCACCGGAGAACCGTGGGCGCTCTACGCGGCATGCGCGGTGTACGGCTTCTCGGCCGGCAACCTGATCACACTGCCGTCGCTCGTGATCCAGCGCGAGTTCGAGCCGGCGTCGTTCGGCATGCTGGTCGCGCTGTCATGGGCAATCACGCAGTTCACCTACGCGTTCGGCCCGGGCTTGCTCGGCGTCATGCGAGACGCGAGCGGCGGCTACGCCGTGCCGCTGGCTTTATGCATCGCGTTGAAACTGGTGGCGGCGGCGCTGATCGTGGCCGCGCCGAAGCTCAGCAGAGCTTGACCGACTTGAGGTAGTTGTACGCGGTGATGATCTCGCGCAGCTTTTCTTCGTAGACGCGGTCGCCGCCGTTGGCGTCGGGATGATGGCGCTTCACCAGCTCCTTGAAGCGCGCCTTGATCTCCACGGTCTCGGCGCCGATGTCGAGACCTAGCGTTTCGAACGCTTTGCGCTCAGCGTTGCGGATGGTGCGCTTCGGCTCGACGCGCTCGGGCTTGCGCCGCCAGTTGGAGCCGCTGTTGAATTCGCGGAACAGGTTGAGCGGATCCTGCGCGTTCGGGCCGACCGTCGAGCCGCCCGGCACGTTGCCGGTGCCCATCTTCCAGGTCGGGCGATGGCCGGTGAGCGAATCCTTCTGGTACTTCGACACCGCATCGGTGCTCATGCCGGCGAAGAAGTTGTATGACGCGTTGTACTCGCGCACATGCGCCAGGCAGAACCGCCAGTGCTCGTCCGCGCGGTCGCGGCCCTTCGGCGCGCGGTGCGTCGAGGGCTCGTTGCAGCCTTTCCACTCGCAGCAAGGCGTTTCCGGCGCGCGGGCGCGGCGGTCCTGGCTGGGCTTCACCCTGATTTTATCGAAAAGAGGCGATTCGAATTTCATGACCGATCATTATGCGGACTTAAGAGAAGCCGCTGCAAGTCTTGACAGGTTGGATTTCCAACAATCGGCAAGGAACCTTTCGGCTCATCCCCATTGATTCTTCGCCGCAGTGTTCCTACTGAGGCGTCATGTCGATGAAGAATCTCATAACCGAGAAGCTCAGCGCGGCTTTTGCGCCGCAAAGCCTCGATGTGGTCGATGAATCCCACCTGCACGCCGGACACGCCGGACACCGCGCCGGCGGTGAAACCCATTACCGGGTGCATATCGTGGCGGAAGCGTTCCAGGGGAAGACCCGGGTCGATCGCCATCGCATGATCAACCAGACACTTTCCGGTGAGCTGGCAAGCACGGTTCACGCGCTGGCGATCAATGCCCGCGCGCCGGGAGAGAACTGAAAGCCGGCAACGTACCCTCGGGGACGGCGTCAGTTCACCAGCACCGCGCCGTCGCAGCGCACGCCCAGCACCCAGACGTCGGCCTGGCCGAGACCGACGCCGACGGTGCTCAAGACGCTGGCCAGAAGCTGGTCGATCGGCCGGGCCGCGTTGGCGAGGATGTTGCCGACTTGAGCGGTGACGGCCCCCGGCAAGCCGATGCCGAGGCCGAGCACGGCAACGTCGAGGCTAAGATCGCGAAACAACCGCGACAGCAGCGACGCGGTGAAGTCGCTGGTGCCGACCGTCTTTTTGGCCTGGCGGCTGATGTCGGCGTTGCTGAACGTGACCGGCGTGGCGGACATGTTGGTGACGGTCGCGTGGGCGCGCCCGCTGACGCGCAGCAAGGGCGTGCTGATGAGCTGTGCGGCGGACGGGCTGGGCGCACGCTTGAAGTTGACGAAATCGGCTGCCGAAACGTCGCCGATCCAGGCATCGATCACGGCAGGCGTCACGCCGAGCGTCACGGTTGAGGTGCTCGCATCCGGGAAGCCGCAGCTCACGCTGTTGAGCTTCGCGGTGGCGGACGCGATTTCGAGGTAGATCGGCAGCTTCACCGACGCAATCGATCCGGCGCCGTTGACATCGACGATCAGCAGCAGCCGCGTCTGGGCGGTATGAACGCTGGCGCCGGCGGCGCCGACCGTGACCCAGCTTGTTCCCACCGGCCGTTCGCCGATCGACAGCTTCATGACCGCACCCGCGATGCCGGGGATGTTGACATCGAGCCCAACGGCGACCTGGTTCTGGCCGTTGGCCAGTTGTGCCGTAGCCGTGACCATGTCGAGCGCCGATGCGGACACGCCGAACTTGGGCTTCTCACCCCGCGTCATCGTCTTGTACGGGCCGAGATCGACCAGCGAGCCCATCGGAAGCTTATTGGAGGAACCGCGCACCGCGTCCGAAATCTTATCGAGGGCGCGCACCGCGCTGCTGGTGGGGCTATAGGCGCCTTTTCCGGAATCCTCCAGCGCCTGCGTGATGGCCCCGGCGCGAACGTCGGACTTGAGAATCGAGTCGTAGGTCGGGCCGGTGATCCGCGCACGCGTCCCGACCGCATTCGAGAAGTCGAACAGATCGAGCTTGGCGTCGGCCAGCGACTGATAATCCATCACCGACAGCGACAGGTTAGAACCCAACATGCCGCCGAGCGCTGCGTTCAGCAGCCCGCCGTCCAGCTTCAGCAGCCGGGAACCGATCGCAAACGAAGCGAAGGCCGATTGCGTGGCGATCGCCTGGGTCTGGATGCGGAAACTATCCTTGCCTGTGAGCGCGCGGCCGAAGTGAAGCGGCGTGCTGGTTTGCAGAGTGACGCGGACGGCGTTCGCGCCGGACGCACCCGTCACCTTGAAGCGCGCCGACGGCGCGACGGAAGCATCGGCCGTGTAGACCCCGAGATCGACGGTGACCGGGGTCGTCGCCGGATAATTGTTGCGGTGGATCGTCGCGGAGGCGGCCTTGGCCGCAAGGTTCAGATCGGTCACCGCCGCAAGCGCCGCAAGATCGGTCGACCCCTGCGCTCTACGGCGCTCCGTGAAGGACTTGCCGATGTCGATGCTGAGCGCGCCGAACCCGATGATCACCGTCAGGAACAGGCCGGCCAGGATGGCGATGTTGCCGCGCTGATCGTTGCAGAACCTGCGAAGGAGCTCGCGCACGGCGGCTAGTACCCGCCACGCTGAATGGCGGCCGAACGGACGATCGTCGAGGGCGGCGCGGGAACGAACGCCGGCAAATTGAAGAACCAGATGTTCGATGCGTCGTATCGTAGCGTGACCGCGAACACGTTGGTGGCGGGGTCGGTCGAAGCGGTCTGGATTTGCAGACGCTGCATGGAAATCAGCGGATAGGATCTGGCGTTGGCGTTGATGTTGTCGCGCGCCAGCGTGAGCCTTTCGCTCTCGTTGATGCCAGAAATGGAAGCGCGCGCCGCTTCGGCGGCAAGCTGTTGCACGCCGTGCACCACCGTCAGATAGGCGCCGAAGATGATGATGCCGAACAGCATCGCCATGAACACCGGCATGACCAGCGCGAACTCCACCGCGGTGGCGGCTTCGGTGCATTCCTTCAAGCGGGAAAGATGTTTTCGAAGTGCTGCCATACATGCATGGTGCCGTGCACGAATGTGGATCGCGTAAATGAGAACGAAAATTTTCCCAATGAGCCATCAAATCGCGTCAGCGACAATCGTGATGCGGCATCGAAAATCGTAGTGGAGCGAAACTGCTCGCCGATCAATAACGTGTGTTGCAGTCTGGCGTTCGCGCGAGCGCGCAGACACGGCGCCCCGCCGCCGCGTCTTGCGGCCTCCGGGCCTGCTACATCAGCGTTTGCGACATGCCGGTGGCAAGGATCGGGCGCGGGTCGGGCGGCAGGGAGTCGTGCCGCACGGCGATTTCGAGCGCCTCCAGGATCGCGGCCACCTCTTTCGCGCAAATCCCGTCACGCAAGCAAACGCCGGCACGCATGCTCGCCGCCTGCGGCAGCGAGCCGAACATCCGGACGTCTTCGAGAGCGGCGCGCTTTGGAATCAGCATGACGCCGAGACCCATCTGAATCGCGGCCATGCGGGAGCCCATATCTTCGCCGGCGAACGTGATGTGATAACGCACGCCGGCCTGCTCAAGCGCCCGGATCGTCAGCCGATCCAAAGCGCTGTTGGGCCAGCTCACGAGCGGCAGCGATTCGTCCGGCCTCAAAACCAACTCACGCGATCCGATCCAGGCGTAGTCCTCCTGCCATTCGGCGATCAGCTTGCCAGGCCGATCGGACACGAACACCAGCATGCTCATGTCGAGATAGCCTCCCTCGACAGCCTGCTGCAATTGTTCGGCGGTGCCGCAGTGCACTTGGATTTGCTTGCCCTTCGCTGCCGCCGAGCATAAGCGAACCACGGATGCGAGCATTCTGGATGCGAAAACGTTCGGCAGACCGATCCGCAGCAACCGCGCGTGCGACAAGCTGCCAGGCATCGACAAAAGCTGATCGTTCAGATCGAGTATCCGGCGGGCGTATCGCTCCGTCGTGATGCCGCGCTCGTTGAGCACGTTCCCGGGGCCGAAGATATCGCCACCGATCAATTGCTGCAGACGTTTGATCTGCGCGCTGACGGCAGACTGTGTCAGCCCGAGCAAATCGCCAGCTTTGGTGAAGCTACGCTCGCTGGCGATAACAACGAGCGTTCGCAGCAGCTCAATAGGAATGTGATTCCTGTCGTAACGGTGATGCATCCGGCCCCCCAAGGCTCATGGCAATGTCACCCAGCCGCTTCAGTTCGCACGCCTCCCAAATTGAACCTTTCGAAACTTTGGAACTTGCAAATTCAAAGTTGATACAACCGTACATTGTGTAAAAACAATGGCCAACGTCGAAAATTCCCTGAATACAAGGAATTTGTGGGGCATGAATTACGATGGTAGAAAATCGTACTATTGCAGGTTGCACGCATTGCGCAAAGTTCCGCTAGCGAATTCAAGGGTGAATACCTCGCCTGGCATCCGATCACGGGTTTCGGCAGCGAACTACTCCGCTTTGATGTTGGCGGCCTTGATGATGTCGCCCCAGCTTTTCGACTCGGCACGGATCTGCGCCGCGAACTGCTCAGGCGTGTCACCCACCAGTTGAGCGCCGGACTTGGCGAATCGCTCCTGCATCGCCGGGGTCCGCACCGCGTCCGCAATCGCCTTGTGCAGGCGCGCGACGATGGCCGGCGGCGTGCCGGCGGGCGCCGCAATGCCGAACCATGACGTCGCCTCGAAGTTGCCAAGTCCAGCCTCAGCCGCGGTCGGCACGTCGGGCAACAACGGCAGGCGCTGCTTCGCCGCGAACGCCAGCGCGCGCAGCTTGCCGCCCTGGATGTGCGAGATCACGGTCGGCGGATTGTCCACCACACCGTCGATCTGGCCCGCGATCAGGTCCGTCACCGCGGGAGCCGCGCCGCGATACGGCACATGGGTAATCTGCACGCCGGCGGCGTGCATCAGCATCGCGAGGCCGAGGTGGCCGGTGGTGCCGATGCCGGGTGAACCGAAGTTGAGCTTGCCGGGCTGCGACTTCGCAAGCGCCACGAACTCCTTGAGGTTCTGCGCCGGAACCTTGGGATTGACGACCAGAACCATGTTCATCTGCGCGACGTTCGACACCGGAATGAACGCGGTGGCGGCGTCGAACGGCATCTTGGCGTAGAGGTGCGGATTGGCGGTGAGGATGCCCGCCGACGACATCAGCAGCGTGTAGCCGTCGGGCGCGGACTTGGCGACCGCGTCAGCGCCTGTGTTGCCGCCCGCACCGGCCCGGTTCTCCACGATGACCGGCTGGCCGAGCGACTTCGACATCTCGTCGCCGACCGCGCGGGCCAGCACGTCGGCGAGACCGCCGGCGGGGAACGGCGCGATCAGGCGGATCGGACGGTCTGGGTAGGTTTGTGCCTGGGCTACGCCGGCGATGAGGATGGCGGCAAAAGCAACGGCAACCCGGCGCAGCAACATCGCGGTCTCCTCCCGAAAAATTGACGTCTTGAAGCGGCACCATAAAGGCGTTGAGGCCCGGGACAAGCCCGGCATGACGCGGATGGAGCATCAATTGCCGCAGGCGGCCGGTGACTAGCCCGCCTTCGCCAAAGGCGGCTTGCGGCCAAGCGGCGTGATGCGCAGCGCGGTGATGCGGTTGCGCGACTTGCGCAGCACGTTGAAGCGGAAGCCGTGGAAGGTGAAGCTCTGCCCGACGTCGGGGATCGAGCGCGCCTCGTGGATCACCAGGCCCGCGACCGTGGTGGCCTCGGCGTCCGGCAGGCTCCAGTCCATCACGCGGTTGAGGTCGCGGATCGGCACCGCGCCATCGACGTTGACCGAGCCGTCGGGCTGCGGCCGGACGCCCGGCACCGGCACATCGTGCTCGTCGGAGATGTCGCCGACGATCTCCTCCAGGATGTCTTCAAGAGTGACGAGGCCTTCCACCTCGCCGTACTCGTCCACCACCAGCGCGAAGTGGGTCTTGCGGCGGCGGAACGCCTTGAGCTGCTCCGACAGCGGGCGGATGTCCGGCACGAACCACGGCGGCAGCGTGATCGCCATGATATCGATCTTCTCCAGATCGCCGTCCGAACTCTGGATCGCGCGCAGCAAATCCTTGGCGTGCAGGATGCCGACGATGTTCTCCGGCGTTTCCCGCCACAGCGGGATGCGCGTGAACTCGGCCAGCATCACCGCGCGCACCACCTCTTCAGGCGGCTCGTCGGCGTTGACCGTTACCATCTCGGTGCGGTGGACCATGACGTCGGACACGGTGAGCTCGCGCAAGTCGAGCAGCCCGCCGAACATGTCGCGGTCGCTCTTCTCGACGCTGCCCTCGTGATGCAGCAGATCGACCGCGCCACGAAGTTCCTCCTGCGCCGACAGGAATGCCTGATCGGTGCCGACGCGCATGCCGAACAGCTTGAGGATCCAGCGCACCAGTCCTTCGATGCCGACCAGCATCGGGCCGAAAATCCGCACCAGAATTCCGATCGGCCGCGCCGCCAGCAGCGCGACGCGATCCGGCGCATTGATCGCCAGCGTCTTCGGCAGCACTTCGGTGAACACCACCGTCAGCACCGTCATGATGACGGTGGCGTAGAGCACACCGACATCGCCGAACCACGACAGCAGTAGGCCGGTCGTGACGGCGGAGGCCGCGATATTGACGACGTTGTTGCCGGTCAGGATCGCGCCGATCATGCGCTCGCGCGTCTCGATCAGCCGGTTGACCAAGGCGGCGCGGCGGTTGCCGCTCTTCTCCATCTGCAGCATGCGCGCGCGGGAGAATGCGGTCAGCGCCGTCTCGCTCGCGGAAAAGAAGAACGCGAGCACGATGCAGAACAGGACGAAGGCGAGTGCGATCCAATCCTCGAACAGCATGTTCAGCTAAGCTTTTCGGCCAGGAAGGCGCGAACCTCGGCGGCCTCCACATCGCGCGTGACGAAGCTCGCGCCGATGCCGCGCACCAGAATGAACGTGAGCGCGCCGCGCGTCACCTTCTTGTCCTGGGCGATCAGGTCCATCAGCGTGTCGAGTGCAAACGTGCCGGGCACGTCCTTGATATGGGTGGGCAGCCCCACCTCCGCCAGATGGCGGATCGCGCGATCAGCCTCGGCCTGCGGGATGAGGCCGCGCCGGGCCGAGAATTCGAACGCCAGCGCCATGCCGAGGCCGACCGCCTCGCCGTGCAGCAGCCGGTCGGAGAAGCCCGCGGCCGCCTCGAAGGCGTGGCCGAAGGTGTGGCCGAGGTTGAGCAGCATGCGATCGCCGGTCTCGCGCTCGTCGCGACGCACGATCTCGGCCTTGGCCTCGACGCTCTTGCGCACGGCGTATTCGCGCGGCGCCGCGGTGTTGCCGCGCGCGGGCCCGCCCTTGAACACGTCGCGCCAGTTCACCTCGAGCCATTCGAAGAATTCGCGGTCGCCGAGCAGCCCGTACTTCACCACCTCGGCATAGCCGGCGCGGAACTCGCGCTCCGGCAGCGTGTCGAGCAGCGCGGTATCGGCGATCACCAGGATCGGCTGGTGAAACGCGCCGACCAGGTTCTTGCCGTGGGCGGTGTTGATGCCGGTCTTGCCGCCGACCGAAGAATCGACCTGCGCCAGCAACGTCGTCGGCACCTGCACGAAATCGACTCCGCGGCGCACCACGGACGCGGCGAAGCCGGCGAGATCGCCGACCACACCGCCGCCCAGCGCCACGACCAGATCGCCGCGCTCGATGCGCGCGCCGATCACCGCGCCGCAGACCTTGTCGAGCATGGCGAAGCTCTTGGTGCTCTCGCCGGCGGGCACGATCACCGGCTCGGCGCTCATGCCTTTGAGCGCGGCCTGCGTCGCCGCGAGATGATATTTCGCAACCGTCGCGTCGGTGACAATCACCACCTTGGCGCCCGGGCGCAGCCTGGCCACACGTTCGCCCAGACTGGCGAGCAGGCCGCGGCCGATCACCACGTCATAGGCGCGGTCGCCGAGCCCGACGTTGACCTCGATGGCATCGCCCTTGTGTGTCGTGGCGGCGGACGGCGCGGTCATTGTGCGCCCTCGCCCGGCTGCTGCGCCACGCCACCGGTCAGCCGTGGCTGCCCGCACAGCCCCGCGATGATTTCCTCGACGATGGTCTCGTGCGGCACGTCGCGCGACTCCACCGTGACATCCGCCTCGGCGTAGATCGGATCGCGCTCGACCAGCAGGCGCTTGAGCGTTTCGACCGGATCGGTGTTCTTGAGCAGCGGGCGGTCGCCACGGCGCTTGATGCGGCGCGACAGCACCTCCACGGTAGCGCGCAGCCACACCGAGACGCCCTTGGTGTGGACATTCGCGCGCGTCTCCGCATTCATGAACGCACCGCCGCCGGTGGACAGCACCTGCGGGCCGCTATCCAGCAGCCGCGCGATCACGCGTGTTTCGCCGGCGCGGAAATATGGTTCGCCGTGCGTGGAAAAAATCTCGGGGATCGACATGCCGGCTGCCTTTTCGATTTCGGTGTCGGCATCGACGAACGGAATCCCAAGCCGCGTGGCGAGCCTGCGCCCGATCGAGGACTTGCCCGCCCCCATCATGCCCACCAGCACGATCGAACGCCGCCCCAGCGCCGCGATCAGCTTGGATTCCTGCAGCGCTTCGGCGCCGTTATGCATGGCAACGTCCGACATGGTATATACTTGTATCGAATATCGCTTCGTTCATAAACCGCGGTTAATGCCGCCGATCCGGGCCTTTCGCGACCAATGCCGAGCCTGTTCCGATTCCTGATCGTGGCCGGCCTGCTGGGCGGTATCGGCTATGGCGCGCTGTACGCACTGGCGAACTTCACCAACCCGAGCCCGCGCGAGATCACCGTGATCATCCCGCCGAACCAGCTCACCAAACACCGCTGAGGCCGCTTACCCGAATGGGCCGCCGGCCGCGCCAAACCGATGAAACGCTGATCGAGCTCTACCTCGACATGCTGGCTGCCGAGCGCGGCGCGGCGGCGAACACGCTCGACGCCTACCGCCGCGACCTCAATGACTTCTCCGCCGATCTCTCCGGTCACGGCAGCCGCATCGCCGGGGCCGACAGCGACGCGTTGCGCGCGCACCTCACCCGGCTGGACAAGCGCGGGCTTGCCGCCTCGACGGTCGCCCGGCGGCTGTCGGCGATCCGCCAGCTCTACCGCTTCCTCTACGCCGAAAGTCATCGCGGCGACGATCCGGCGGCGGTGATCGAAGGCCCCAAGCGCGGCCGCGCACTGCCCAAGGTTCTGTCGGTCAAGCAGGTGGACGACCTGCTCGCGCAGGCGCGCAACGCGATGAACGTGGAAGCGCCGGCCGAGCGGCTGCGCGCGGCGCGGCTCGCCTGCCTGCTCGAGGTGCTTTACGCGACCGGCCTGCGCGTTTCCGAACTGGTGGCGCTGCCGATCGCTGCGGCGCGGCGCGACCAGGCGATGCTGATGGTGCGCGGCAAGGGCGGCCGCGAACGCATGGTGCCGCTCAACGACGCCGCCAAGCGGGCGATGACGGGCTATCTCGCGTTGCGCGAGGAGGCGCAGGAGGGCACGCCGAAAGACCAGACCAAATGGCTGTTTCCCTCTTTCGGGGAGAGCGGCCACCTGAGCCGGCAGCATTTCGCGCGCGAACTCAAGTCGCTCGCGGCCGCGGCCGGGCTGCGGCCGGCGCAGGTGAGCCCGCATGTGCTGCGCCACGCCTTCGCCAGTCACCTGCTGCACAACGGCGCCGACCTGCGCGTGGTGCAGACATTGCTCGGCCACGCCGACATCTCCACCACCCAGATCTACACGCATGTGCTGGAGGAGAGACTGAAGACCCTGGTTCGTGACCTGCATCCGCTGGCGGACAAATGAACGGCGACATCCAAATCGAAGAACCGCACGAGGAAATCGCGCGGCTTGAATCCAGGATCGAGGTGCTGGCGGAGCACCTGGAACGCTGCGGCAAGCTCGCGGTGTTCGCGAAGGTTCTGCTGGCGGGCGGCGCGCTGTGGCTCGCCGCGGGCATTTTCGGGATCGTGGGCCTCGCGGCCCCGAGCGCGATGGGCTCGATCACCGCGATCCTGGCCGGCTTCATCCTGGGCGGTTCAAACCGCAGCACGATGCAGCAATACCAGGCCCAACTCGACGCCGCAGAAGCCCGCCGCACCGGCCTGATCGATGGGGCCGACCTGCGCACGGTCAGCGCGCAGGCCCCTGGTTTTGGAGAGCAGCCGGTGCGCCGGCTCCATTAGAGCATGATCCCGAAAAGTGGAAACCGGTTTTCGGAAAAAGATCATGCTCAAACAAGAAGCTGCTAGGCGGCCTGCTTTTCCTTCGCGCCGGTCTTCAAGTAGTAGTCCGCGTTCTTGCCCAGCGCGAGCTTGCGCAGCGCGCCGCGGATCGTCTCGATCTTGCGAAGCGGCTCGACCACGGCACGCGCCGCGCCGATCGCGCCGGATTTCACGAAATCGAACGCCGGATAACGGCCGGGCGACGGTTGCGCCAGACCCAGGCGCCGCAGCATCGAGTTGCAGAGCAAAAGGTCGTTGTTGCGCATCACCGCCTTGGTTTTCCAGGTGATTGCGAGCGAAACCGAATAGGAATCGCCGGTCTCGACCCAATGCGGCCAGAGGTACGGCACGAACACGCCGTCACCCGGCAGCAGACGATGCCGCTTCGACTTGGGATCGTAAGACTGCTGGTACTTCAGATTGCGGTGCTTGGTGATGGAATGCTCGATCACCTCGTCGGACGCGATCGACCCATCGCGGTTGTCGTAGATCGTGAAGAACTTCTCGCCGTGGATTTGCACGAACACGTTGTCCTCGCCGTCGATGTGGAACGGCGTCGTCGAATTCGGCGATGACACGAACATGAAACCGCGAATGTCATAGAAGCCGGCATCCCGCAGGCTGGCGTGGCCGTTGTGCATCGCGACCGCCAGCAGCGCATCCTCCAGCACCTTGCGGTAGGCAGGCTCGCTCTCGACGCGCTTGAGCACCATCCACGCGCTCGCGGTCTGGATGCGCCGGATGACCTCCACCGGCTCCATCTCGAACAGCGGCATCTTGTCCGGGTCCTGCCCGATCTCGACCTTGCCCGAATTGAACTCGATCTGGTCGCGCGGCAACGCGCGCAGCAGGTCGATGATGCGCGGCAGCTCGAACAGCGCGTGACCGGCGAGCCGGTGACGGATCGCAAACGGCTTCAGCGGAAAGTCCGTATCGAACGACGCGCCGGCGCCGGCATCGATCATTGCAAGGGCGGTGCTCATGAGGGTCTCCGTGGTCGGGTTCGGATGAGGTGGACGAAGCGGCGGGCCCACGCGCGGGCGATGCGCCGCCCGGAAATCGCGCCGGCGAGAATCTCACGCGGGAGCGCACCGGCGAATGTAGGCACCAGCAGATCGGCCACCGCGAGCCGGTCGCGCCAGACGTGATCGATCATCGGGTGCCGGGCGACCGCGATCGAATCGACGTCGTCGATCGAAGGGTCGGCGCACAGGCGCTGCGTGAGATCGAGCGTGAGCTGCACGCCCGGCGATAGTTTGGCGACTTTCTCGTCGTAGGCGATCTTGAAGTAGAATGCGCGGCGGCCCTGGCGAAGCACGAGGCCCGCGGCCACCGGCTCGGACCCGCTCGACAGCGTGACGATTTCGGCCATTCCTGCGGCGGACAGCCGGCTCATCGCCGTGCGAATGAAGGCGGCATCGCCCGCGTCCTGCGCCAGCGCGGTGCCGCGCGCGCCCTTCCAACCCGCGTCTTCGAGCTTGAGGAACGTATCGAGCGCGCGCGCCACGTCATCAGGCTCGGACGCAACGGTGGAGATCACGTCGCCGGTGTCGGCGAGACGGTTGCGCTGACGCCTGAGCTCCTTGAGCTTCTTGGCGCCGAGCGTATCCCTGAGAAGGACCGCCGGGTCTTGCGAAGCGTTGAGCGACGCGCGCTCGTGCCGGGCCATGATGCGCGGCACGGCGCCGATGGCGGCCGCCGCGCGTTGCAGCGCCTGGGATGTGAGACCCTCGATCGGCAGCCATGGGAACAGCAGCGCATGCGCGCCCGCCTCCCTGGCCGCGGCGAGCAGGCCGGACGCGGCAGCATCGACGTCGTCGCGATCGAGCAACGGGGTGGTCAGCGGCGCATAAGCCTCCCAGCCGACCAGCACCGGCAACGGCAGCTTCAACGTTCGCCATGCAGAGGCGACCGGCGCCATGCCGATGAGGCGTTGCTTGTGAGCGGTCTCCCAAACGAGCAACGCGCGCCCATCCGACTTGCCGGTGGCATGCGCATCGACCGCACGCGCCCAGCCCGGCAGGTAGAACGCATTGGGTTCGATCGCACGCGCAGCGAGATCCGACCATGCCGCCTCGGGCACGCGGTCCAACGCCACGAATTCGAATGCAGCCTTTTCAAATGCAGCCTTGCCGCGAACGAGCGCCGCGCCCCGGGACTCGCTGCCGCGGCCCGTCTCGCCCTTTCGCGCGACTGCAAATCTGTCAGCCGTCAAACTGTCCAACGACATCCGTCCCTGACCTTTTGCCCCTGGCCGCTCGTGAGAAAGCAGACAGGTGCTTAAATTCGGGGAAAGGCGAATGCGGACTGGCAAACTGCCACAAGACGCGGTTAAAGCCCGGCTAGGGAATTGAATGCCATTTTAGCGAATTGGGAACCCCGCCCGCGGCAGCTTGCTTGACTAGCGTGCGGCCGCGAGGCCAGTTTGACCTCAACCGCCACAGCAGTGGTTAATTCAACAGTTTATTCAGCATGATGCGCAGCTACCTCGATTTCGAAAAGCCGGTTGCCGAGCTTGAGGCCAAGGTCGAAGAACTGCGCGCGATGCAGGAATCCGGCACCGCGGTCGCGATCACCGAGGATATCGGCCGCCTCGAAACCAAGGCCTCGGAGGCGCTCAAGGACATCTACGCCACGCTGACCCCGTGGCAAAAGACCCAGGTCGCGCGCCATCCGCAGCGGCCGCACTGCCTCGACTACATCAACGCGCTGATCACCGACTTCGCGGTGTTCGCCGGCGACCGCAAGTTCGGCGACGACAATGCCATCGTCGGCGGCTTCGGCCGCTTCCGCGGCGATAGCGTCTGCATCATCGGCCACGAGAAGGGCTCGACCACCGAAAGCCGCCTCAAGCACAATTTCGGCATGGCGCGGCCGGAGGGCTACCGCAAGGCGGTGCGGCTGATGGAGATGGCCGACCGCTTCGGCATTCCGGTTCTGGCGATGGTGGACACCGCCGGCGCGTATCCGGGCATCGACGCCGAGGAGCGCGGCCAAGCCGAAGCGATCGCGCGATCGACCGATGCCTGCCTCAACCTCAGCGTGCCGAATGTCGCGATGATCCTGGGCGAAGGCGGCTCCGGCGGCGCCATCGCCATCGCCACCGCCAACCGTGTGCTGATGCTGGAGCACGCGATCTACAGCGTGATCTCGCCGGAGGGCGCGGCCTCGATCCTGTGGCGCGACACCGCCAAGGCGCAGGAGGCCGCCACCAACATGAAGATCACCGCGCAGGACCTCGAACGTCTGGGCATCATCGACGCGATCGTCACCGAGCCGCTCGGCGGCGCGCACCGCGATCCCGCGGCCGCCATGGCGTCGGCGGGCGATGCGATCGCCGCGGCGTTCGCCAGCCTCAAGGGGCTCGACCGCGAGACCGTGCGCCGTCAGCGCCGCGACAAGTTCCTCGCGATCGGACGCGGCCTGCAATAGCCTGCCCGTTGCGCCGGCATGGCAGGCATACCCGCTCCAGTGACTGCCGTGCATTGACGCCAGCGCTTCCGATGCGCTTTGTGCACCGGCGCAGGGACTGCCAAGCAAGAATATAAGACGAGGGGACGCCGCGGATGACAGGGCTTTTTCTACGCCGGCTTGTTCTGGGCTTGGGTGCGCTCACGGCGGTCGCGCTTTGGCCCCAAGAGGCAACGGCAGAGGCGCCCTATCCGAACCGCGCGATCCGCATCACCTCGACGCTGGCGGCCGGCTCCACGTCCGACATTTCGATGCGCGTGATCGGCGACCGGCTCTCCGCACTGCTCAAGGTTCCCGTCATCATCGAAAACCAGCCCGGCACCGGCGGCGTCGCAGCGGCGCGCACCGTGATGACCGCGCAGCCAGACGGCTACACGCTTTCGCTCGGCGGCAACAACTGGGCGGTCAGCGTCGGCCTGTTCAAGAACCTGCCGTTCGACCCGCGCAAGGACCTCACGCCGGTGGTGGGGATGGTGGAGTTCGCCTACCTGTTCGTCACCAACCAGAATTCAAAATTCCAGACGCTGGAGCAGGTGATCGCCGCGGGCCGCGCCAAGCAGCCGCTCACCTTCGGCACGTCGAACGCCGGTACGACCAATCATCTCGCCGCGCTGCTGTTCAAGTCCGTCACCAATCTCGACATCGTCGTGGTGCCGTACCGCGGCCCCGCCGAGCTTTCGATCGCGCTGCTGCGCAACGACGTCGATGTGGTGGTCAACGCCTACGGCGGCTTGCGCCAGGGCATCGACCGCAAGGAAATCCGCGCGCTGGCCACCACCACGGCGAAGCGCATCCCGCAGCTTCCGGACACGCCGACGGCGCAGGAAGCCGGCGTCGCCGGTTACGAAGTCGCATCGTGGAACGGGCTCTATGCCCCGATCGGCACGCCGCCCGAGGTACTGGCCGTTCTCAGCAAGGCCGTGACACAGGTGCTGTCGGAAAAGGCGGTCCAGGACCGGCATCAGGAGTTGGGTTTGGAGCCCACCCCGACGCCTGGCGAGCAACTCTCGGTGCGCATGCGCAACGAAGCCGACCGCTGGAGCAAGGTGATCAACGAGTCGGGCATCGAGAAGCAGTAGGAATCGACTCAGCAGGAAGCGATATGGCAACGGAATTTCACTGGCCCGAAGGCAAGCGCATCTGCATCTCGGTGAGTGCGATGCTGGAGACCTGGTCCGAGGGCAAGGCGCCGCCCTACGGCGTGCAGGCGACCTCACCCAAACCCGGCGTCGTCGATCTCGCCGGCATCGCCTGGGGCAGCTACGGCGGGCGGATCGGCGTCTATCGCCTGATCAATCTGTTCAACCAGCACAACATCAAGGCGACGTTCGGCGTGAACGGCCGCTGCTGCGAGATATTCCCCGACGCGGTGGCGCAGATCGTGAAGTCCGGCCACGACGTCGCCGGGCATGCCTACCTGCAGGACCAGCCGATGAACGGCATGACGCCCGAGCAGGAAGAGGCCACGATCGCGAAATGCCTCGACCTGCTGGAGAAGACAGCGGGCCAGCGGCCGATCGGCTGGATCAGCCCGAGCATGGCATTCTCGCCGCACACGCTCGATCTGCTGGGCGCCGCCAAACTGAAGTGGCACGGCGACGCCCGCGACTCCGACCTGCCGCGCGTCGTCAGCACCAAGAGCGGCCAGATGGCGCATATTCCGTGGAGCGACTTCACCGACAACCGCGTGTTGCGATCGAGCTCGATGGACCTCTGGGACGTCTACAAGGAGGCGTTCGACTACCTCTACCTGCGCGAGCCGGGCAGCTACCTGCCGCTGTCCCTGCACTGCCACAACGGCGGACGCCCGATGATCACGGCGATCTATCACAAGCTGTTCGCCTACTTCGCCCAGTTCCCCGACATCTGGTTCGCCTCGCACGCCGAGATTTCCGACTGGGTGCTGAAGAACCAGTTGGAGGCCGATCCCAAGCGCCTGCTCAAAGCGTAAGCAGGGGCTGGCATGGCCGGGGTTCCCCGGGCCGGGCGGCCAGGGCAGGATTCGCGCCCAATTGACGCGCAGAGCGAAGCATTCCGGGGAAAAACGGGCTCAAAGCAGCGAATTCGCCAGCAATATCCTGGTGCTTAGCCACAATTTTACCGTTCGTTCACATTACTTGTGCTCAATCGAAAAACGCCTGTGGGCCTTGGTTCTTGCGGACTTGGTGCCTTGGGGTTATCGATTTTCGATGGACGCTTGGGGAATGCCGGCGTCACCGGCCAACGGTTGGGGAGTGTCGCGTTTGAGACGGAGCCCGCTCGTTCGAACGCTCTTGGCGTCGGCCGCGCTCGTCGCCGCGATTTCGCTTGCCGGCTGCAACACCGACGGCACGCTGCCGATGAGCGGCAAGGCCCTGGCCCCGCTCTCGACGCGGATGGTCTCCGACATCGAATCCAAAAACATGGACAAGGAATCGGCGATCCTTGTCCGCGTCTTCAAGCAGGAATCCGAGCTCGAAATCTGGAAGCAGGACCGCACCGGCCGTTTCGCGCTGCTGAAGACCTATCCGATCTGCCGCTGGTCTGGTGAGCTCGGTCCGAAGATCAAGGAAGGCGATCGTCAGGCGCCGGAGGGATTCTACACCATCACCCCCGGCCAGATGAATCCGAACTCGCAGTTCTATCTGTCGTTCGATCTTGGCTATCCGAACGCGTTTGACCGCGCCCACGGTCGCACCGGCGCGCACCTGATGGTGCACGGCGATTGCTCGTCGCGCGGCTGCTATTCGATGACCGACGAGCAGATCACTGAGATCTACGCGCTCGGCCGCGAGGCCTTCTTCGGCGGCCAGCGCGCGTTCCAGGTGCAGGCCTATCCGTTCCGCATGACGCCGGAAAATCTGGCGAAGCACCGCAACAGTCCGCACATGGCGTTCTGGAAGATGCTCAAGCGCGGCAACGACCATTTCGAGACCACCCGGCTCGAGCCGAAGGTGAACGTCTGCGAAAAGCGCTACGTGTTCGACGCCGAGAATCCGAACGATCCGACGCGGCCGCTGTCGTTCAACGCCGCCGGCAAGTGCCCGGCCTATTCGGTGGCGGAGGAAGTGGTCGCCGCCGTTCAGGAAAAGCAGCGCGGCGACGAGATCAGGGCCGCGCAACTGGCCAGCCGCGGCATCGCGGCGGCGCCGGTGCGCACCAACGCCGACGGCGGAATGCATCCGGTGTTCGTGGCCGCGGTGAAGCGCAACGAAGTCGGCGTCGCGCCGACGTCATATTCGACCGCCTCGCTGCCCGGCACCATCCCGGCCACGGTGCGGCCGCCGCGCATCCCCGAGCTCTCCGACTCCCCGCTGGTGACCGGCCAGCCGATCACGCCCGCCGCCGGCGGTTCGCATACCGTCGACGGCGCACCGATGCGGGCCGCGACGGCGTCCGCCGAGCCGGTGCGCGTCGCCTCTGCCGAACCTGCGGCTCCTGCAGCGGCCACGTCGTCCAGCTCAGCCGGCGGCTTCTTCAGCAACATGTTCTCCGGCTCCGGCAAGAAGAGCGACGATGGCATGGTGGATCGCGCCGCGAAGCTCATCGGTCTGAAGTCCGACGATGCCAAGGCCGCTCCGGCGGCGAAGCCGAAGGCCGAGCCCAAGGTCGCGGTTGCGCGGCCCGCCGCTCCGAAGCCCGCCCCGGCCGCATCGAATGGCACAACCTCATCGAACGGCGCGATCCGGCCGAAGCCCGCCGACGCCGAACCCGCCCGCACCACCGCGGCGCCGCAGCCCGCTCCGTCCGGCAGCGGCGCGATTGCCGGCGCAGCGCCCGTCGTGCCCACCGGCACGTTCGACACCCGCTGGTCGGCGTTCCGCTAAGCGACAACCGACCCATTCAAAGAAAAATGGCCGGGCAAAAGCCCGGCCATTTTCGTTTGCGATGACGGTTCGGCGGACGCGCTAGCCGTACCGGCCGTGGCAGTGCTTGTACTTCTTGCCTGAGCCGCAGGGGCAGACCTCGTTGCGGCCGACCTTGCCCCAGGTTGTTTGATCGTTCGGATTGCGATCGACCGCCGGACGCGGCGTGATGCCGGCGCGCTCCAGGGTCTGCGCGCCGGCGGCGGCGAGCGCCATCTCGTCCTCGCCGGTCATCGGGTTGATGTGATGCGCCTGCATCGGCGGCAGGCTCGCCCCGTCTTCCTGTGGCTGCTGCACGACCTCGACGCGCATGAGCTGAGACGTCACCGCCTCGCGCAGGCTCGTCGTCATCGCCTCGAACAGGTTGAACGCCTCGGCCTTGTACTCGTTGAGCGGATCGCGCTGACCGTAGCCGCGCAGGCCGATCACCTGGCGCAGGTGCTCCAGCATGAGCAGATGCTCGCGCCACAGGTGGTCGAGCGTCTGCAGCAGCACCGATTTCTCGACGTAGCGCATCACCTCGGGGCCCCACTGCGCGACCTTGGCCGCCATGTGCTCGTCGGCGCGGCGCATGATGCGGGACAGCAGTTCCTCGTCGGCGATGCCCTCTTCCTTCGCCCATTGCTCGACCGGCAGGTCGAACCCGAGCAGCTTGGTCATTTCTTCCTTGAGGCCGGCCACATCCCACTGCTCGGGATAAGCATCCTCGGGAACGTGCTTGGCGACGGCGTCCTCGATCACCGCGTGGCGCATGTCGGCGACGGTCTCGGCCACCGTCTCGTCGCTCATCAACTCGACGCGCTGGTCGAAGATGACCTTGCGCTGGTCGTTCATGACGTCGTCGAACTTCAGGATGTTCTTGCGGATGTCGAAGTTGCGCGCCTCGACCTTCTGCTGCGCCTTCTCCAGCGCCTTGTTGATCCACGGATGAACGATCGCCTCGTTCTCCTTCAGACCGAGTTTGGTGAGCATGCCGTCGAGCTTGTCGGAGCCGAAGATGCGCATCAGGTCGTCTTCGAGCGACAGGAAAAATTTGGAGCGGCCCGGATCGCCCTGGCGGCCGGAACGGCCGCGTAGCTGGTTGTCGATGCGGCGGCTCTCATGGCGCTCGGTGCCGAGCACGAACAGTCCGCCGGCCTTGAGCGCCAGTTCCTTGAGCCGTGACACCTGCGAGCGGATATCGTCCGCCGCGCGGTCGCGCTCGGCGCCTTCCTTGTCCTTGAGCTCCTGTCGGATGCGCATGTCGGCGTTGCCGCCAAGCTGAATGTCGGTGCCGCGGCCCGCCATGTTGGTCGCGATCGTGATCGCGCCCGGCACGCCGGCCTGCGAGACGATGTAGGCCTCCTGCTCGTGGTAGCGCGCGTTCAGGATGGCGAACACCTTGGTCTTCTTGGCGCCCTCGTCGCCGCTGTAAAGCGCCGCGAACGCGTTCGGGTCGGTGAAATCGTGCTGCTCCCAGCCCTCCTTGCGAAGCAGTTCCGCAAGGCTCTCGGACTTCTCGATCGAGGTGGTGCCGACCAGCACCGGCTGGCCGCGGACCTTGCAGTCCTCGAGCAGCGTGATGATGGCGCGGTATTTCTCGACGTTGGTGCGATAGACCTCGTCGTCCTGGTCGTCGCGGATCATCGGCAGGTTGGTCGGAACCTCGATGACCTCGAGGTTGTAGATGTCCATGAACTCGTCGGCTTCGGTCAGCGCCGTGCCGGTCATGCCGGCGAGCTTCTCGTACATCCGAAAATAATTCTGGAAGGTGATCGAAGCGAGCGTCTGGTTCTCCGGCTGGATCGGCTGGTGCTCCTTCGCCTCCAGCGCCTGGTGCAGGCCTTCCGAATAGCGGCGGCCCGGCATCATGCGGCCGGTGAACTCGTCGATGATGACGACCTCGTCGTTGCGGACGATGTAGTCCTTGTCGCGCTGGAACAGCTTGTGCGCGCGCAGCGCCTGATTGATGTGATGCACGACGGACACGTTCTCGACGTCGTACAGCGAGTCGGTCTTGAGCTGGCCCGCATCGCGCAGGCGCTGCTCCATCTTCTCCATGCCGGCTTCGGTCAGCGACACGGCGCGCTGCTTCTCATCGACCTCGTAATCGGTCTTCTCCAGGTCGGGGAGGTACTTGTCGATGGTGTTGTAGAATTCGGAGCGATCCTCGAGCGGGCCGGAGATGATCAGCGGCGTGCGCGCCTCGTCGATCAGGATCGAGTCCACCTCGTCCACGATCGCGTAGGTGTGGCCGCGCTGGACCATGTCTTCCAGACGGTACTTCATGTTGTCGCGCAGATAGTCGAAGCCGAGCTCGTTGTTGGTGCCGTAGGTGACGTCGCAGTCGTAGGCCTTCTTGCGCTGCTCGTCGTCCATGCCGTGGACGATGTTGCCGACGGTCAAGCCCAGGAACCCGTAGATCTGCCCCATCCACTCGCTGTCGCGGCTGGCGAGATAGTCGTTGACGGTGACGACGTGCACGCCGCGGCCGGCGAGCGCGTTGAGGTAGACCGGCAGCGTGGCGACCAGCGTCTTGCCTTCGCCGGTCTTCATCTCGGAGATATGGCCTTCGTGCAGGATCATGCCGCCGATCATCTGCATGTCGAAGTGGCGCTGGCCGATGGCGCGCTTGGCCGCCTCGCGCACGGTCGCAAACGCCGGAACCAGAAGGTCGTCGAGCGAGGTGCCGTCGGCGACCTGCTTCTTGAATTCCTCGGTGCGCGCGCGGAGCTGATCGTCGGTGAGCGTCACGAGCTCGGGCTCCAGAGCGCCGATCTCCTGAACCCGCGGCTGGTATTTGCGGACGCGCCGGTCGTTGGAGGAGCCGAACAGCTTGCGGGCAACGGCGGTCAGCATCGTGCGGTCCTTATCTCGTCATCCAAGCGGCCAAACCGGCGCGGGACGGGTCGGCGGCAAGCATGCGAAATGCGGTATTTTTCAAGCAATTGCAACGGAATGTGGGCGTCGGGCGACCGCGGCTTCGTCGAGACATAGGAGGGGGTCCAAGCCTTGTCAATTGCCGGCATCCGCTCACGCGGACGTTAGAATCCCGCGCCATTCGGGCATTGCCAATACCCCCTGGATGGGCGACAAGCCCGCCATTCGGACCCGCCGAATGCACCCAAGCCCAAGGATCGCAACATGCACCGCGCCGCGTTTCGCGCCTGGACCCACCCCCTTTCCATGGACCTCGCAGCCGCGATTCGCTTGAGCTTCGCCGTGGCGCTTGTGGCCGTGTTGCTGTCGCCGGCGCCGGCCTCAGCCCAGACGGTCGATCCGGTGGTGGCCAAGGTCGATGGCGTTGAGGTTCGCGAGAGCGAAGTGGCGCTCGCCGAGGAGGATTTGGGCTCCAACATCCCGCCGCAGGTCAGGGGCGACGCCCGGCGCGATTTCATCGTCTCCTATCTCACCGACATCATGCTGGTGGCGAAGGCCGCGGAAGCCGCCAAGGCCGCCGAGGGCAAGGACTTCCAGACCCGCCTCAAGTTCATCCGCAACAAGCTGCTGATGGAGCAGATCCTTCAGGTCGAGGGCAAAAAGGCCGTGACCGAGCAGGCGATGCGCGAGGTGTACGACAGCGCCCTCAAGCAGATGAGCGGCGAGGAAGAGGTGCGCGCACGCCACATCCTGGTGGCCACCGAGGACGAGGCCAAGAAAATCCTCGCCGACCTCAAGAAGGGCGGCGACTTCGAAGCCATTGCCAAGGAGAAGTCCAACGACCCCGGCGCCGCGGCGCAGGGCGGCGACCTCGGCTACTTCAGCAAGGACCAGATGGTTCCGGAATTCGCCGAGATGGCATTCAAGCTGAACAAGGGCCAGCTCTCCGATCCGGTGAAGACCCAGTTCGGGTGGCACATCATCCGCGTCGAGGACAAGCGCTCCAAGTCGCCGCCGCCGTTCGACCAGGTCAAGGACCAGATCGAGACCTTCGTGCAGCGCAAGTCGCAGGCCGAGTACGTCACCAAGCTGCGCGAAGCCGCCAAGATCGAGCGGCTGGATAAGCCGGCGGACGCGCCCGCGGATAAGAAGTAATCAGCAGCGCTGATCCATACCATTCACTGAATGACACATGGCCGGGCTTGTCCCGGCCATGATGCTTATGGGATGACGGTGGCTCGCAATCGAGTTCATCAGGTCGATCGTCATGGCCGCTCCCTCCCCCGTTTCCCCCCTCGCCCCGACCTCCGTGCCGGACATGCCGGCGATACCGG
>JAKFYI010000054.1 GCA_021730985.1 Hyphomicrobiales bacterium
ATCCCACCCGCGCGACGAGAAACCGCGGCGGACTAGCCAAGCCGCTACGCTTCCTGCACAACTGTGCGCATCGCGCTCATGGCGGCCACGCCATGAAAAGTTGCGGAGCCGGGGGGATATGGATTTTCCGATCGAGTTGCTGATCAACGCCATTATCGCCGGCATTCTGCTGGGCGGCTTCTACGCCGCCGTGACGGTCGGCATATCGATCTCTTTCGGCATTCTCGACATCGTCAACATCGCGCACCCGGCGTTCATCATCCTGGGCGCCTATATCGCCTATATCGTCAACCAGACGTTCGGCTTCGACCCGATCCTGACCAGCATCATCGTGCTGCCGGCATTCTTCGCGCTCGGGGCTGCGATTTATCAGGTCTATTACAACTCGTTCGAGAAGTACGGCCAGGACGCGTTGCGCGGCCTGGCGTTCTTTTTCGGCGTGCTGTTCGTCACCGAGGTCATGCTGATCCTGGTGTTCGGCGTGGACTATCGCTACGTGCAAGCCGGCTACATCGACAAGACGATCCGGCTGGGCTTCGCCGACCTGCCGTTCCGCATGCTGGTGCCCTGCGTCATCTCGCTGCTGATGATCGGCGCGCTGCAACTCTTTCTGTCGCGCACCTTCACCGGCCGCGCCATCATGGCGGTGTCGCAGGACCAGCTTGCGCTGCGCCTGATGGCGATCGATCCGATCCGCATCAAAACCATCGCCTTCGGCATCGCGATCGCCACCGCCTCGATGGCCGGCGCGTTCCTGATCGTCATCCAGCCGGTCGAACCCTCGGTCGGCCGCGAATTCATCGGCCGCGTGTTCGCGATCTGCGTGCTCGGCGGACTGCAGAGCCTGCCCGGCACCGTGATCGCCGCCATGCTGCTCGGCATCGTCGAGAGCATCACCGCCACGTTCTACGGACCGTCATGGGCGCCCGCCGTGTCATTCGGTTTCCTGCTGCTGACGCTGGCGTTCCGTCCTTCCGGCCTGCTGGGGCGATAGGAACGTGGCGGCCGTGCGCTCCCCCACCTTCTTCATCATCGCCACGGCGATCGGCGCCGCCGTTTTTCTGACCGCGCGCTGGATCGGCAACGACTACCTGTTCTTCGCAGGCTACACGGTGCTGCAATTCATCGTGCTGGCGACCGCCTGGAACATCCTTGGCGGATACTGCGGCTACGTGAACTTCGGCTCCGCAGCCTTCTTCGCGGTGGGCGCCTATTCCACCGTTGCCCTGCACAAGCTCGGAATGGCGGTCGATCGCTATGCGGCGGAGGCGGTCGCCCCGCTGCTGCACGCAATCATGCCGCTTTCCATCCCCATCCTGACCATCATCGCAGGCATTGTCGCGGGATTGATCGGCCTCGCCACCGGCTATCTCACGCTGCGGCTGCGCGGCGCGTTCTTCGCGATCGCGACGCTGGCGCTCGCCGTGGTGCTGCAGACCCTGATCGTGAACTGGGACTACGTCGGCGGCTCGCGCGGCGCCTACATCATCCGGCCGCAGACCGTGCCGATCATCGGCAGCTACATCCAGTACCTCTTCCTCCTGATGGTCATGCTGGCAGTGGTGGCGCTGACGGCCGCGCGCGTCATCGAGCGCTCGCGGCTCGGCTACGGCTTCGCCACCATCCGTGACGACGAGCTTGCCGCCGAGGCCTGCGGCGTGCCGACCCTCAAGCTCAAACTGATCGCCACCACGATTTCCGGCGGGTTGATGGGCATGGCGGGTGCATCCTTCCCCTACTACATCGGCTACCTGGAGCCCGGCTCGGCATTCGGCCTCGCCTACGCGGTCAACTCCATCGCCATGCCGATGATCGGCGGCACCACGATGTGGGCGGGACCCCTGATCGGCGCGCTGCTGCTCGGCATCATCCAGCAGATCGCGACGGTGACGATTTCGTCGGCGGTCAACCTGCTGATCGTCGGCCTGCTGCTGATCGGCTTTGTCATCATGGCGCCGAACGGCATCATCGGGCTGGTCAAAGACTTCCGGCGCGCAGCCGCCCCCGAGCGGATGGACCTGCGCGCGGTCAAGGTGCTGACAATCGCGGGCTATTGCTTCCTGATCGGCCTCGGCGGCGTTGTGTTCGGCCTCTCGGCTGCATTGGCGGCCAAGAATTCCGCGCTCACCTGGCTCGGAAGCTTCACCATCGTGCTCTCGCTGGTCTACCTCGCCGCCTCCTATGGGCTGCTGAAGGTCGATAGCTGGAGCCCGTATCTGACGACGGTGGCGCTCGCGGTCTCTATCCCGCTGTCGCTGCTGTTCATCTGGCTCGACCCGACGCGGTTCAACGTCGTCGGGTTGTCGATCTCCATCGTGATCGACCTGGTGATGATCTGGCTGCTTCGGAGCAACGACATCGATCCGCTCTATAAGCGCCCCCTCGAGCAGCGAGCCGCTTCATGAGCCCGCTGCTCGACGTCCAGGGCCTTGGCAAGCGCTTCGGCGGTTTCGTTGCGCTCGACGGCATCGACCTGTCGGTTGCAGCCGGCGAGCGCGTCGGACTGATCGGCCCCAATGGTTCCGGCAAGTCCACGCTGGTCAACTGCATGTGCGGCACGCTGCAGAACGAGTTGGGCACCGTGCAGTTCGACGGCCATTCCATGAACGGACTGCCCGCCAACATTCGCACCCACCGCGGCATGGCGCGCAGCTTCCAGCTGCCGCGGCCGTTCGTCTCGATGACGGTGGCGGAAAACCTGCGGATTCCCCTGCTCTACACGGTCAACGCGCGCCCCGGAAATCATCTCTCCACCGCCGAGATCGATGCCCGATGCGCCGACCTCGCGAAACTCGTGGGTCTCGCCGAGAAGGCCAACAAGCTGCCGCGCGACCTCACCCAGGTCGAGATGCGCAAGCTGGAGCTCGCCCGCGCCATGGCGGCCGAGCCGAAGCTCCTGATCGCCGACGAGGCGATGGCCGGCCTTTCGCAGTCCGAGATCAACGATATCGTCGGCCTGCTGATCACGCTCAACGAGCGCGGCATCACCATCATCATGATCGAGCACATCATGCGCGCGGTGATGGCGTTCTCGCAGCGGCTGGTGGTGCTGGTCTCCGGCAAAAAGATCGCCGACGGCAAGCCGGAGGACGTGGTCAACAATCCCGAGGTGATCGGAGCCTACCTTGGCCAGTAGCCTCACCATCGAAGGCATCGATGCGGGCTACGGCGCGGTGCGCGTGCTGGAGGGCGTCACGCTCAACGCCAAGCCGGGCGAGACCGTGGTGCTGCTCGGCACCAATGGCAACGGCAAGAGCACGCTGATCAAGTGCATCATGGGCATCGTGCGTCCGAGCACCGGGCGCATCGTGGCGACCATCGACGGCGTCCAGCACGATCTCACGGCGCTGACCACCGAACAGATCGTCGATCTCGGCATCGCACTGGTGCCGGAAGGCCGCCGGCTGTTTCCCATGCTCACGGTCGAGGAAAACCTCGCGCTCGGCGCCTATCGCCCGACCGCGCGCGCGCTAATGAAGCAGAATCTCGACGCCTGCTTCGAGACCTTCCCGCGCCTTGCGGAGCGCAAGAGCCAGCTCGCGGGCTCGATGTCCGGCGGCGAGCAGCAGATGCTGGCGCTCGGCCGCGCGCTGATGCTCGCGCCGAAAATCCTGCTGGTGGACGAGCCTTCGGTCGGCCTTGCCCCAATCCTGGTGAGCCGGACCATCGACAAGATCAAGGAGCTCAAGGAGCGCTATCAGCTCACCGTGCTGATGGCCGAACAGAATTTCACCCAGGCACTGCGCATCGCCGACCGCGGCTATGTGATCGTCCACGGCAAGATCGCGTTCGAGGGCCGCTCCGCCGAGGAGCTCAACAACAACGACCTGATCCGGAAATTTTATCTGGGGTTGTGAGGGCTGTTATTCCACGCGCCGCTGCCCCACCCGCGCTGTCATCGTCCGCGAAAGCGGACGATCCAGTAAACGCCGCCGGCGCGAGGAACCACCTCGGGTACTCGATGCCCGCTTTCGCGGGCATGACACCGATTGTGTGGCAGGGCTGAGCTCTCGATTCGCCCGGGACACGAAATCGCGCGACGTTCTACGCCGCCTTCTGCTTCGGCGCGCCGAACGGCTCACCGGCTTTGTAAACGCGATCCGGCGGGATCTCCGGCGTGGGGCGCTGCTCGACCTTGCCGTCGAAGGTCAGCTCCATCATCACCCCACTCGGGTCATGCACGAAAATCTGCCACAGCGTGGTGCCGGGCACGATCGAGGCGCGCCAGTCGTAGCCCATCCGCTTGACGCGATCGAGGCACTCGTCCCAGCCCTTGATGGTCAGGCTGACGTGATCGACCGATCCGGTGCCGTAAGGCGTGCGGCCGTCAACCAGCGCGGGCCCGCCGGCGTAGATATGAATGATCGGGGTGCCGTCCGGCTGCGAAATCCAGGCGCCGGGAAAGCCGAAGTCGGGCCGGTTCGCCAGCTTCATGCCGAGCACGTCGGTGTAGAATTTCACCGTCGCATCGAGGTCGTTGGTCTTGATCGCCACATGAAACAGCCCGGTGACTTCCATCGCAGCCTCCTTGAATGAAAACGCCGCGCGGATCGTCACCGCGCGGCGTCATCTTAGCAGCGAGGCCCAAGCCTCGCATCAGCGATCTGTCAGGCTATTTGGCGCCCTCGAACGGATACTTCAGGTTTCCGGTCTTGAATTCGCCGGGCGTCAGCACGGTCTGGTAGTCCATGCCGCGCCAAGTCTCGACGGTCGGCGTGCCCTGCTTGATGCTGTGGTACTGCACCTGCAGCATGCCGGACTTCTTCCATTCGCCATCCGCGCCGAATTCGATCTCACCGTGGATGGTCTTGAACTTGTTCTTCTTGATGTAGGCGGCGAGCTGGGCGTCGTTCAGGGTCTTGGCGCCTTGGACGGCCTGCTCGAGGACCTGGGCGTAGGCATAGCCCCAGCCGCCGAGATAGTAGCCGAGCGCGTCAACGCCAGCGGCCGCCGCACGGGACTGGTATTTCTTGAAGAACGCATCGGTGCCCTCGAAGTACATCTTCTTGTCCGGCACCCAGGTCTCGTAGTTGGTCCAGCCGTTGAGCAGGCTGCCGAGCTGGTTCTTGATGCCGGTGGCCTGCAGGCCGACCATCGCGCCGCCGATCATCTTCGGCTTGAAGTTGATCTCGTTGGTCGCCTTGACGATACCGACCGAGTCGAGCGGATAGGAGCACACCGCGACGACATCCGGGTTGGCGGCCGCGACGCCGCGCATCACCGGCGTGAAGTCGGTGGTGTTCGGCGGATAGGTGCGGTCATAGACGGTGCGCAAGCCGGCCTTCTTGGCGTTGGTCTTCGCGCCGTCGCAGGCGTTGCGCGAGAACTCCTGGTCGGCGGCAATGAACGCAACCGTCTGCGGCTTCGGATTCTGCTGCATCGCGACTTCGAAGAATCCGGTCGTGAACGCCGGCTTGGTATCGGGTCCCGAGGGGATCATCGCGAAGAACTTGTCGTATTTGAACTCGGTGTTTACGCCGAGCCCGAACAGGATGATCATCATCTTCTGTTTCTGCATCGCGACCGGCATAGCGGCCGCCGCAGGCACGGTGGCGTAGGGCCCGAGGATCAAATCGACTTTATCGACGTCAAGCAGCTTGGTGTAGATGCCCGGCACCGGCGCCGACTGGCTCTGGTCGTCATAGTGGATGAGCTTGACCGGACGCCCGAGCAGGCCGCCCTTGGCGTTCACTTCCTCTTCCCATATCTGCAAGCCAAGCAGCGCCTGCTTGCCGTTCGGCGACAGCGGGCCGGTCAGCGACATCGACAGGCCGATCTTGATCGGCTCCTTGGACTGGGCGTTGGACTCACCGGCAGGCCACGCGAACGCGGCCAGCGCCGCGCAGGCAAGCAACTTAAGCTTCCATTTGTGAAGCATCAGACATCCTCCCCAAGGGTTTTCGTTGGCGGCAGTTTATGCGGAATCGCCGCCGTCCCGCTAGGGGTGCGGTGCCGCAGGGACTGCCCACCTTTGGCCCACCCGCGGATGGCCGGAAACATCCTCGCTGTTGTATATCTCGCAGGCACCGCCTGCGACCGGCACCGGCCCGGACCTCAAGAGGATTGAAGATGAGCTTGGTTCAGCCCCACATCCCAACCGAATTTCATCTGGATTTCTTGGGGCTGACGATGCCGATCCGGTGGGACTACCACGCCATCCTGATGGTCTCGATCTGGTTCGTGCTGGTGCCGATCTGCATTCTCATCATCCGATACGGAAAGCCGAAGCCGACGCTGACGGGCCTGCATCGCAAGGTCAGCATCTGGAATGCGGAGTGGTGGTGGTTCAGCACCCACAAGTACGGATTGATCTTTTCGATCGGCATGGCACTCGCGGGCGCCGTCGTCGCGATCGTGGTCAGCGGCGGCTACAGCGGTTCGCTGCATTCGATCTTCGGCATTGCGACAGTCGCTCTGGGGTGTTTGCAGATCATGGGAGGCTGGCTCCGGGGCAACCACGGCGGCAAGAACTACCACACCGCCGATCCGAACGACCCCGCGACCTGGTTCGGCGATCACTACAACATGACCAAGCGCCGGCGGATTTTCGAGGCCTATCACAAGACCGCGGGCTACTTCGTATTCTTCTTTGCTGCCGGTGCGGTCACCACCGGCGTGATGCAGTATCCGATGCCGTGGCTCGCGGAGTTCATTGTCGGCGCGGTGCTGATCGCCTTCGTCACGGCGATCGTGCTCGAATACAAGGGCTACCGCTACGACGGATATCGCGCCGCGCACGGCTACACGATGGACGCGCCGTTCAACAAAGAGCGCGAATTTCTCTAGGGAACGACACGCTATGAGCAGTCAAGACTTACCCAAGCCCGATTTCGTCAAAAACATGAAGCTGATCGGCTACTCCGATCAGGGCGGGCGGGAAGACGGCGTGCAGGTCATGGTCAACAAGGGTCACGCCTTTGTCGGCCATATGTTCTCGAAAGGATTCAGCGTGCTCGACGTGCGCGATCCGCGCAACCCGAAGCCGGTGAAGTACGTGCCGGCGCCACACAACACCTGGACCATCCATCTCCAGACCTACGAAAACCTGCTGCTGGTCATCAACGCGCGCGACATGTTCGCGGCGCCGGAATTCCAGGACGAGCGCAAATACTACATCGGCTCGCACAGCGATCAGGCCGGAGAGGCGGAGGCAGCGCCAGCCAGTGCGCGCGACTGGACCGCGGGCATGACGGTCTATGACATTGCCAACCCGGCCGAGCCGCGCCGGATCGGCTTCATGCCGGTCGAAGGCGGCGGCATTCATCGCATCTGGTACACCGGCGGACGCTGGGCCTACGTCTCGGCGATGCTCGACGGCTTCACCGACTACATCTTCATGACCGTCGACATGGCCGACCCGACCAAGCCGAGGGAAGCCGGCCGCTACTGGCTGCCCGGCATGAACACGGCCGCAGGCGAAACCCCGGACTGGGCGCCGAACCGCCGCTTCGGCCTGCATCATGCGATCGTCAACGGCGACACCGCCTACGGCGCGTGGCGCGATGGCGGGCTCGTGATGATGGACGTCGCCGACCGCACCAGGCCGAAGCTCATCAAGCATCACAACTGGTCGCCGCCGTTCGGTGGCGGCACCCACAATTGCCTGCCGCTGCCGGATCGCAACCTGCTGGTCGTGGCCGACGAGGCCGTGCTCGACGATTGCGAAGACGGCATCAAGTACACCTGGATGTTCGACATCCGCGAGCCGACGAACCCCGTCAGCATCTCGACCTTCCCGACGCCGGATGAGGCGGAGTACTGCAAGAAGGGCGCGCATTTCGGCCCACACAATATCCACGAGAACCGGCCGGACACCTTCGTCAGCTCAAGCCTGATCTTCTCGACCTACCAGAACGCCGGCATTCGGGTGACCGACATCAGCAACGCGTTCCAGCCCAAGGAAGTCGCAGCCTTCGTGCCGCCGGAGCCAAAGCGGCTGGTCGATGGCCGGCTGCACCGCACCAAAGTGATCCAGTCCTGCGACGTGCTGGTGACCTGCGATGGCGTGATCTACACGACCGATTTCAACGGCGGCATGTACATTCTGGAGTACAAGGGCTGAACGGCCGGCACGTAAGCCCGTTCGCAAACGCCGAAATAGGCCTTACAATTACGGGCCACGGTCAACTGGCTCACAATCGCAACGGTCACGAGCGGAGCAACAAAAATGTATGCGCCTCCAGGAGTGAAGACCAGCAAGGACTTCCCCGTTCCCGACACGATGAAGGCGTGGGTGTTGGGGGCTCCTGGCGAACTCATGCTCAAGGACAAGCCGGTGCCGGTGCCCAAGAGGGCCGAAGTGCTGGTTCGCATCGACGCGGTGGCGATCTGCGCGACCGATCTTGAGGTGATCTATCACGGCCCGCCGGCGATGATTCAGGGCGGCCTGCCGCACAACAAGAATTTCACGCCGGGCCATGAATACATGGGCACGGTGGTGGCGACCGGCCCCGGCGTCGACGAATACAAGATCGGCCAACGCATCACGGTGGAGATCCACGCCGGCTGCGGTCAATGCAAGCGCTGCCGGATGGGCATGTACACCTCCTGCCATAACTACGGATTGAACTACGGCGACGTCGACAAGGGCCACCGCGCCAACGGTTTCACGACCGACGGCGGCTTCTGCGAATACCAGGTCAATCACATCAACACGCTGGTCGCGATCCGCGACGACATGTCGGACGAGGAAGCAACGCTGGTCGTCACCGCCGGCACGGCGATGTACGGGCTCACCGAACTCGGCGGTCTGGTGGCCGGCGAGAGCGTGGTCGTCACCGGCCCCGGGCCGATCGGCCTGCTGGGCGTCGCCGTCGCCAAGGCGCTCGGGGCTCAACCCGTCATTCTCACAGGAACCCGCGACAATCGCCTCAAGATCGGCCTCGAACTCGGCGCCGATTATGTCGTCAACATCCGCAACGAGCCGGATGTCATTGCAGCTGTCAAAAAGCTCAACGGCGGCAAAGGCGTCGACTATGTGCTTGAGTGCTCGGCGGCGCCGAGCGCGCTCAACGACGCGATCAAGATGGTCAATCGCGGCGGCAAAGTCTGCCTCGCGGCCTTCCCGCACGACGAGGCGATGGTCGATATCGGGCACCTCGCCAAGAACAACATCTACGTCTACGGCATTCGCGGCGAGGGCCAGTCGGCAACCCACCGCGCCGAGGCCTACATGAGGCAAAAGCGCTTCGACGCGACCAAGATTCACACGCACACCTTCCCACTGGAGGATCTTCCGACCGCGATCCGCTACGCCAAGGATCGCGTGGATGACGCGATCAAGGTGGTGGTGAAGGCGAAAATGTCCGCGGCGCACAAGACCGCGGCGGAGTAACGAAGCGGACTTCCAAGGCTACGAAAACTCGCCGCAGCTCATCTGTTCTGGTGGATGGCGCGGATCACCGGTATTGCGTGGTGCGCGGAGCTGGTGACGGGAGGACCTGTCGCGACAAGGGCGCCTTGAGCCTTCACCGGAGCGATCAATCGGTCGAGTTCGAGACTACGCCAACTCAGCTCCCGGTAAAAATGCAGCGTGAGGACGATGACATGAATGCGAAGCCACGAACGAAAGGCGCCGTAAAACGTCGCGCTGCGCTATTTGGAACGATTGGTTCCGTGCTCGTCTTGCTCGGGAGCAACGCCGGGATGGCCCAGTCCACGCTCACCAAGGCCATCCGAACCAGCGAAAGCATGGAGCCGGCGCTTTCCTTTTCGACGCAGGAACAAGCTGCGCAAAGGAAACTCGAGGCTCTGCGCACAAAGAACGGCAAACGGCCAAACATCGTCTGGCTGCTGATCGACGACATGGGCTACGGCGATCCCGGGGCGTTCGGCGGCGGCGCCGCGATCGGCGCGGCGACGCCTAACATGGACCGCCTGGCGCGGGAAGGACTCAAACTCACATCGACATATTCGCAGGCGACCTGCACCCCCACGCGTTCCGCAATTTTGACTGGCCGTTTGCCGGTGCGCACGGGCCTGACCCGGCCGATCCTGGCTGGAGACAAAATCACAAAGAATCCATGGTCCGACGAAGTTTCGCTGCCGAAGCTGCTGGGCGATGCCGGCTACAAGACCGTGCTGTCCGGCAAGTGGCATGTCGGCGAAGCGGAAGGCATGCGGCCCCACGACGTGGGCTTTGACGAATTCTACGGCTACTACGGAGCGCAGAAAGAGATCACCCAGCACGTTTACAAGGCGCGCTATCCGGACCTGGTCCTAAATCCCGAGCGGCTTGAAATGTTGCGGAAGACCGGATCGAGCGTTGCGTTGATTCACGGATTCAAGGGCGGCAAGACGACCGAGGTGCAGACAGTCGATACCCCGGAAAAGATGGCCGAAGGCGACCGTCTGTTGAAGGAGTTCAGTGTCGCCAAAATCAAGGAGTTGGCGAGAGGCCGCGAGCCCTTCTTCCTGGAACATGCCTTCATGAAGGTGCACGCGGACAACTTCGCGTCCAAGGCGTTCGAGGGTAAGAGCGCCAGCAAGTATCCCTATAAAGACGCCGTCGTTGAGGTGGACGCCTACATAGGCGAGATCGTGAAGGCGCTAGAGGACGCCGGTGTCCTGGAAAATACCTTTATCTTCATCACGTCCGACAATGGTCCGCAGCTCGATTCCTGGCCTGATGGCGGTTACACACCATTCCGAGGCGCCAAAGGCTCGGCTTGGGAAGGCGGAGTGCGCGTTCCCGGTATCGCCTACTGGAAGGACACGATCACGCCGGGCCGCGAAAGTGACGAGCTGTTCGACCTGATGGACCTGTTCAACACGTCCCTGAATCTGGCCGGTATTCCCGGCAAGATTCCGACGGATCGCTATATCGACGGTATCGATCAGACATCGTTTCTTATCGAAGACGGAGGCCGTTCCCGCCGGGAGAAGATTTACATCTGGAACGAGCACAATCTAATGTCGATGCGAATGTATGAATACAAGATTCACATCAAGGTCGTTCAACATCACGCGCAATGGCTCAACATCGACATGACCACTGTCAGCGACGTCGGCTTGGCGCCGTGGCTGTTCAACCTCTACATCGACCCCAAGGAGCAATACCCGGTTGGCCACCGCATGAATGCCTGGCTTGCCTCAATGGCGGCCGAGCTCAAGGCCCATGCGGCGACGTTCAAGAAGTATCCGCCGAAGGACATCGGGCTGGCCCAGTGACAGTGATCAATGGTGGGAGGAAATGGAAATGCCGGGTTGGAAGGCGGCTGAACTTGAATGGGGGCATGGGCCTCGGATTTTCGAGATGTTTCTGGAGCCGACTTGTCCATTCTCGAACAAGGCCTTCGGCAAAATCAAAGAACTTCTGTCGGCGGCAGGAGAAGATAAAATTATCGTCAAAGTCCGGCTGCAATCCCAGCCGTGGCATCTCTATTCCGGGGTGATCGTTCGGGCGATCCTTGCAGCTTCGACGCTGGACAATGGCCGGGAAGCCGCTTGGCGCGTCCTGGAAGCCGTCGCGGCACACCGCGAAGAATTCGAATTCGACAAACATTGCATCGGCCCCAACCGCACAGCCACGCCCAACGACATTATTGCGAGGATCGAGCGCTATAGCGGCATCAAACTAACCGCGGCATTCGACATTCCCGACCTGGACAAAACGGTCAAAGTGCATTGCCGGTACGCAAGGCAAAACGGAATTCATGTTAGCCCGACATTCATGATCGATGGCTTGGTTCAGCCGGACATGAGCAGCGGAGACGCTGTGTCCGCCTGGGCGGGACGTCTTGCCGGCGGCTGACAAAATCAACGTGAGAACTGCCATGCACGCACCCGACGACTACAAGGCATTGAAACTCAAGCTCGACGGGATGGTGCCGGCCGGGCACGGGTTCCACCGCAACCTGCTGTTCGACGCGATGTATGCGTCGCTGCCGCGCGACCCTGAGGTGAAGGTTCAGATCTACAATGCCGAGATCGTGCCGGGCGGCTTCACCAATTGGCACTGTCACAACGGCGCCGCGTTCTTCGTCGCGCTGCAGGGCCAGTTCGAAGCACATTTTCAAGATGGCGTACTGGTCAAGGCCAAAGCCGGAGAATGCTATTCCGAGCCGATCGCCAAGTTTCACCGCGGGCATAACCCGCATCCCGACCTGCCCTATCTGTGCGTAGGCCTGTGCTTCACCTCGCCGGACCGGGAACACGTCACCAATTCGATCGAGCGCCCGTGGTGACCTGTTAGCCTGGATGACTAGCCCTCCGGTTCGATGCCGGCATCCTTGATCAGGCCGGTCCAGTTCGCGATTTGCGCCACGATGTAGGACTGGAATTCCTGCGGGCCGCCGCCGAACACATCGACACCCGACGTAACGAACCGCTGGCGCAGCGTGGTATCCGCCAGCGCTTTGGCTACGCCAGAAGCCAGCTTGTTGGCGATGTCGGCCGGCAGTCCGGCCGGCGCCGATAGTCCGCACCACGGCAAAATGTCGAAGCCCGGCAGCACGGTCTCGTGCAGCGACGGCACGTTCGGCAGGCGCGGGTGCCGCTCCTTCGTCAACACCGCGAGAGGCCGGATCCGCCCGCCCTCCGCGTGCGCCAGGCCGGTGTTGAAATCCGGGATCATGATCTGGATCGTGCCGCCCAGCAGATCGGTCACCGCCGCCGGATTGCTGCGGTAAGGCACCCGCACGATGTTGACGCCCGCCCGCTTCTTGAGGATTTCGCCGACCACCTGGCCGACGTTGTTGCCATGACCGTAGCTCAGTTTGCCGGGATTGGCCTTCGCATAGGCCACCAGTTCCACCATCGACGTAAAGGGCGCCTTCGGATCGCTGGCGACAAATGACGGGAAGCTTCCGATCCGGGCGACATGGGTGAAGTCCTTGACCGGATCGAACGGCATCGACTTGTAGAGCGCGACGCCCGAAAAGCTCGAGCTTGCGGTCAGCATGAGCGTATATCCGTCGGGCTTGGCGCGCTGCACCGCCGTTCCCGCGAGCAGGCCGCCGCCGCCGACCTTGTTCTCCACCACGAAAGGCTGGCCAAACTGCTCCTGCAGCGAGTTGCCGATGATGCGGGCCGCGGCGTCCGAGATGCTCCCCGGCGCGAACGGATTGACGATGGTGACCGGCCGCGCCGGATAGACCTCCTGCGCACGCAATCGCGTGGAGACCGCCGCGGCCGCCAGCGCAGCGAAGCCCGTTTGCATCGCGCGCCGCCTTGAAACACGCCCCATCCTCACCTCCCGGATGCGGCATTGTTTTGTGCCGCTGCAGAACGCTAGCCTATCGCCGTTCGGACCAGCAATACTGGACGCAAGCGCAACCTTTGACAAAACGGGTGAGGAGCCATGCCGCGCCGGATCATCGACATCTCGATCCCGCTTGAAAACGACGTGCCCGCCGATCCGCCGGGCTACGGCCCGAAAATCAGATACGAGAACCACAAGCAGACTGCGCCGGAGGTTCTCAAGTTCTTTCCCGGGTTGCGCGAGCAGGATCTGCCTGACGGCGAAGGCTGGGCGATCGAATGGATATCGCTCGCCACTCATAGCGGCACGCACCTCGACGCGCCTTACCACTTCTCCGCCACGATGGACCGCGGCAAGCGCGCCATCACCATCGATGAGGTTCCGCTCGACTGGTGCATGCAGCCGGGCGTGAAGCTCGACTTCCGGCATTTTCCGAACGGCTACGTGGCAACCGCGCAGGATGTCGAGGATGAACTCAAGCGGATCGGCCACACGCTTTCGCCGCTGGAAATCGTTCTGGTCAACACCGCGGCCGGCAAGGCCTACGGCAAGCCGGACTATGTCGCGACCGGTTGCGGCATGGGCCGCGAGGCCACGCTCTATCTGCTGGAGCGCGGCGTGCGCGTCACCGGCATCGACGGCTGGAGCTGGGACGCGCCGTTCGTCTACACCAAGGACAAGTATGCCAAAACCGGCGACGCAGGCCTGATCTGGGAAGGTCACCGAGCCGGCCGCGAGATCGGCTACTGCCATCTGGAGAAACTGCACAATCTCGAAGCATTGCCATCGACGGGGTTCACGGTGAGCTGCTTCCCGGTGAAGATCCGCGCCGCGTCGGGCGGCTGGACACGGGCGGTGGCGATTATCGCGTAGCGATCTGCGACGCCGTGGCCGCGTCACAAGGTTGCCCAAGCTGCCCACTGCCGCTACCATCCGGCCGCATCGATTGGGGCGATCGATCAACAAAAACAGGCGCTTAATCGGCGCAATCGCCATTCGTCAGGGAGGATCACATGGATAGGCGCCACTTCGTCATCGGCTCGACCGCCACAGCCGCCACGCTCGCCGCCGGCCCCTCGTTCGGCCAGGCCGCATACCCGTCCCAGCCGGTCATGCTGATCAATCCGTTTCCCCCGGGCGGCGCCGCCGACGTGGTGGGACGGCCGTTCGCCGCCGCCATCGAACCGCTGCTCAAGCAATCGGTGAAGATCGAGACCAAGGCGGGCGCGGCCGGCGCGGTCGGCGCGCAGTTCGCCGCCACCGCCAAGCCGGACGGCTACACGCTGCTGCTCCATATCGTATCGATCTCGGGCTTCGCCGAAGCCGACCGGATCAACGGCCGCCAGCCAAAGTTCACGCTGGATGACTTCATCCCGATCGCCCGCTTCACGTCGGGACCGGTCGCGCTCTACACCAACGACCAGTCGCCCTACAAATCGCTGAAAGAGCTGGTCGAGGACTGCAAGAAGAACCCCGACAAGCTGATCTTCAGTTCCTCGGGCATCTACGGCGCGCTGCATCTGCCGGCGCAGCTTTTCCTGCAGGCCGCCGGCATCAAGATGAAGCATTTGCCGACCAATGGCGGCGGACCCGCGCTCACCGCGCTGCTCGGCAACAATTCGCAAATTCTGGCCTCGTCGGTCGCGGCGGCCAGCGGACAGGCCAAGGCCGGCAAGGTTCGTGCGCTGGCCTACTACGGCAACAAGCGGCTCGCCTCGATGCCCGACGTGCCGACCATGAAGGAGCTCGGCTACGACATCGAGTTCTACTTGTGGGTCGGCCTGTTCGCGCCGAAGGGAACGCCGGCCGAGGTCGTCAACAAGCTGCGCGAGGAATCGCGCAAGGCCGTCGCCTCCGACCCGTTCAAGCAATCGATCGCCAACATCGGCGACGAGGTGGCCTACCTGGATCAGGCGGACTTCGCCAAGTTCCTGGAAGCCGATGCCAAGCGCGTCGAGGGGGCGGTTCGCCAGATTGGCAAGCTGCAATCATGATCGCAGGCGCCGGCGCACGCCGGGAGCCGCGACCGTGATCCTTCGCAGGGACCACATCGCCGGGGCTGCGTTTGTTGCCGCCGGCATCGTCGTTCTGGCGGTCAGCCAGGATCTGCCGATCGGCCGGCTCGCCTCGCCCGGCGCCGGCATGCTGCCGGTGCTGATCACGTCGCTGATGATCCTGCTCGGCCTTGTCGTGATGCTGCAGGCCGGCTCCAGTCCGCCGCTCGCGGAGGTGTCCTGGCACGACCTGCCGCACGCCGCCAAGCTCACGGCGGTCGCCGCGGTGACGGCTTCGCTCTACAACACGCTGGGATTCGTCATCAGTATGGCGCTGATGCTGTTCGTCCTGGTCTACATCGTCGAGCGGCGCAATCTGTTCGCCGCGCTCGCATTCAGCATTCCCATTCCGCTCGCGACCTACGCGGCGTTCGAATATCTGCTCAAGACCCCGCTGGAGCGGGGACTGCTCTGGTTCTAACCCTCCGTGGAAACACTCAACTCGCTGATGCTCGGGTTCTCGGTTGCGCTGCAGCCGGGCGTGCTTTGGTACGCCGTGCTGGGCTGCGTGGTTGGGACGCTGGTGGGCGTGCTGCCCGGCATCGGGCCGCTCGCGGGCATCAGCATCCTGCTTCCGGTGACATACGGCCTCGACGCCACCAAGGCGATCGTGATGCTGGCCGGCATCTACTACGGCTCGCAGTACGGCGGCTCGACCACCTCGATCCTGATGCGGATTCCCGGCGAGGCGTCCTCGGTCATGACCTGTATCGACGGCTACGCCATGGCGCAGAAGGGCCGCGCCGGCGCCGCGCTGTGCATTGCCGCGGTCGGCTCGTTCATCGCCGGCACCTTCGGCGTGATCATGCTGACGCTGGTGGCGCCGCCGCTGGCGAACTTCGCGCTGCGGTTCGGGCCGCCGGAATACACCGCGCTGCTGGTGCTCGGCCTGATCTTCCTGGCCTACATGTCGTCCACCTCGCTGGTGCGGACGCTGCTGATGGCATCGGTCGGACTCCTGCTCGGCACCATCGGCATCGACGTGATGACCGGGCACTTCCGCTACAGCTTCGACATCAAGGAACTGGGCGACGGCATCGGCATCGTGCCGGTGGCGGTGGGCCTGTTCGGGCTTGGCGAAATCCTCTCAAGGGCCAGCAAGGACGCCACCGGCCAGGTGATCCGGCCCAAGCTGCGGGAGTTGTTGCCCAGCCGTGAGGAGTGGCGGCAGTCGCGCATGCCGATCGCACGCGGCACCGTGCTCGGCTTCCTGATCGGCATCGTCCCGGGCTCGGCGCACATCATTTCCAGCTTCCTGTCCTACGCAATCGAAAAGCGGATCTCCAAACACCCGGAGGAATTTGGCAAGGGCGCCGTGGCCGGCGTGGCGGGACCGGAATCCGCGAACAATTCGGCCTCAACCGGCGCGTTCGTGCCGATGCTGGCGCTCGGCATCCCGACCGGACCGGTGACCGCGGTGCTGATCGCGGCACTCATGCTGCACGGCATTCCCGCCGGCCCCACGCTGGTCAACGATCATCCGCAGGTGTTCTGGGGCTTCGTGGCATCGATGTACGTCGGCAACCTGGTGCTGCTGGCGCTCAACCTGCCGCTGGTCGGCATGTTCGTGAACCTGCTGCGCATCCGCTACTACTATCTCTACCCGCTCATCATCATGTTCTGCATCATCGGCGTCTATGAGGTGAACAACTCCATCATCGATGTCTGGATCATGCTGATCATGGGCGTGGCCGGCTATCTGCTGCGCAAGTTCGACTTCGATCCGGCGCCGCTGGTGCTGGGTCTCGTCATCACGCCGACCTTCGAGCTGAGCCTGCGCCAATCGCTGGTGATGTCGAGCGGCGACTGGTTCATCTTCTTCCAGCGCCCGATCTCCGCCACGCTGTTTGCGTGTTCGGCGATCCTGCTTCTGCTCGCGGCCTACTCGATGATCTCGCGGCGCGATTGGCGCGCCAAGCTGGCCGAGGTGGATGCCGCCGATAAAGGCTGACGGCCCCTCCGCGATCCTGCATACTTTCGAAAACACAGGATCAGGGAGGGCAAGATGACAATTCCCCGCCGCCGGTTTCTGCAGTTTGCCGCAGGCGCAACGCTGGCGGCCGCGCCGCAGTCCGCACGCGCGCAGGCCTTTCCGTCCCGGCCCATCACGATCATGGTCTTCGTCGGGCCGGGCGGCGCGCCCGACATCATTGCCCGCCTGATCGGCCACGGACTGTCGCAGCGGATCGGCCAGCCCGTCATCATCGAGAACCGGCCGGGCGGCGGCGGAAACCTCTCCCTGCAGGCGGTGGCGCGGGCGCCGGCCGACGGGCATACGCTGCTGCTCATCGCCACGCCCCACGCCGTCAACGTGACGCTCTACGAAAAGCAAAATCTCAGTGTCGAGCGCGACATCGCCCCGGTCGCCAGCATCAACAACGATTCGTTCGTCATGCTGGTCAACCCGTCGTCGCCGATCAGGACGGTCGCCGAATTCATCGCTCATGCGAAAGCGAACCCCGGCAAGGTGAACCTCACATCGAGCGGTAACGGCAATCTCACGCACCTGTCCGGCGAGCTGTTCCGGATGGCGGCCGGCATCGAGATGGTCCACGTTCCTTACCGGAATACGCCTGCGGCGCTGACCGCCCTGATGGCGGGCGAGGTCCACGTCATCTTCGATGCCCTGCCCTCCGCGATGCCGCACGTCAGGGCCGGCAGCCTGCGCGCGCTCGGAGTGACGGCGCCAACGCGCGTCAAGGCGTTGCCGGACATTCCGACCATAGGTGACACGGTCCCGGGCTATGCCGTGACCGGCTGGCTCGGCATCGGTGCGCCGAAAGGCACGCCGCCGGAGATCATCGAGAAGCTCAACAAGGATATCGGCGCGGTGGTGTCCGATACTGAAATCGCCGCCAAGCTTGCCAGTTTCGGCAGCGATCCGTTCACGCGCTCGCCTGCCGAGTTCGGCAAGTTCATCTCGGCCGAAGCCGAGAAGTGGAGCAAGGTGGTCCGCTTCGCGGGTCTGAAGATCGAATAGCTAGCGCAGCGCGCGCGAGCGCAGCCCGCGTCGCCCAGCGCCCGTCACAATCGCCGGCTTAGATTGTCAGCGTGCCGTTTCTTGCCGCCGCGTAACGCTCGCCGACTTTGGCCCAGTTCACCACGCTCCACCAGGCTTTGAGGTAGTCAGCGCGCCGGTTCTGATAGGTCAAGTAATAAGCATGCTCCCATACGTCGTTGCCGATCAGAACCCGCTTCCCTTCCATCAGTGGAGTGTCTTGATTGGGCTTGGTCTCAAGCGCGAGCTTGCCATCGCGCGCCGCGGTGACAAACACCCAGCCCGATCCAAAAACGCGAAGTCCCGCCGCATTGAAGTCGCCTTGCAGTTTCTCCAGCCCGCCAAGATCGCGTGTGATAGCCGCGGCGATATCCCCCTGCGGCGCCCCTCCGCCGGGCGCCATGATCTGCCAGAACATCGTGTGGTTGGCATGGCCGCCGCCGTTGTTGCGCAATGCGGTGCGGACCGCTTCGGGCATTTCGCCAAGCTTGGCAAGGATGTCCTGCAATGGCATCGCGGCGACGTTGGAATGATCCTTCACCGCGTTGTTGAGATTGGTCACGTACGCGGCGTGATGGCGGCCATGATGAATCTCCATCGTGCGCGCATCGATGTGCGGCTCCAGCGCATTGTTGGCGTAGCCGAGAGCGTCGAGCTTAAACGGCCCCGACGGAGCCTGCGCAGAGGCGCCAGATGCAAAGACAACCGTTGCGGCAGCGGTGCCGGCCATGAAGCCGCGCCGCGTAACGCCAGACGTCGAGAAAAATTGCATGAAATCCTCCCTGGCTTGAATTGTTATGATCGCGCCCGATTCAGTCGGGTCCACTGCCTACCATAGCACCTCTGGCGGGCCTGCGACGAGGGCGTGACTCTCGAACAGCAAGAACAAGGCGCTACAGAGAAGCAGCATATTGCGCCAGCGCCGCAAGGTCGGCGTCCGATAGCCCGACCACCGGGACGCTCATGTTGGTGTCGGCGCCCAGCCGCGTGCCGTCGCGGAACTCCTTCAAGGACTTGACCAGATAGTCCACACGCTGCTTGCCGATGCGTGGGATTTGCTCCTGACCGGCGAGCGTCGGCAAATGGCAGGAGCCGCAGCGCCGGGCGACGGAAAGCGCTTCGCCACGCTTGACCAGCGAGGGGTCGATTTTCTCGTCGCTTGGCCTGGGCGTCAGCTTGGCGAAATGATTGGCCAAGACCACCGCATCTTCGTCCTTGAGATCCTTGACGAACGGCTCCATGGCTTCGACCGGCCGCACCCGCTCGCGCATCAGGATCAATTGATTGACGATGAAGAACGCCGGCTGGCCGGCGATCGACGGGATGTTCTCCATCCGAGAGTTGCCGTCCTCGCCATGACAAACTTCGCAGGTCTGGATGCGCTCGCTGAGCGATCCGCCCTGCGCGAGCGCGGCGCCTGTCCAAAATACGGCGGCCGCCAATCCGAGGATCAGCGGCCGCCCATACTTTCCAGCAAACTCCATCGCTCCGCGTCTACCGGCTGGCCGTCTTGCCTTGATAGGTGATGCGATAGATCGCGCCATTCTGTTCGTCCGACACCAGCAGCGAGCCGTCCTTCATCTGATGAACGTAGGTCGGCCGGCCGTGGAATGCGTTGCCCTTTTCATCGAGCAGGCCCGTCATGAACGGCTCGATCTTGGCCTTGCCGCCGGAGGTCCGCGCCACGACGACGTCGTAGCCGAACTTCTGCTCCCGGTTCCAGGAGCCACGCCGCGCGATGAAGGCGACGTTCTGGTAGCTCTTGGGGAACATGTTGCCGGTGTAGAACTTGATGCCGAGGCCCGCGGAGTGCGGTCCCGTCAACGCGGCGGGCAATGTCACACCGGCACAGGGGTTCGGAATTTTGACGTCCGGATCCGCAATGCCATTGGCGTGGCAGTATGGGAATCCGAAAAACGCGCCCTCCTTGCCCTTGCCGATTACGTTCAACTCATCCTCCGGTCCGGCATTACCGGCCCAGTCGCGGCCGTTGTCGGTGAACCACAGCTCCTTGGTCACCGGGTGCCAGTCGAAGCCGACCGTGTTGCGCACGCCGCGCGCCACGATCTCCATGCCCGAGCCGTCCGCATTGTAGCGGCGGATCTGCCCATGGACGCCATTGTTGATCTCGCAGATGTTGCAGTTGGCGCCGACCTGGATGTAGAGCTTCCCGTCGGGCCCGAAGTCGGCGTACTTCCAGTTGTGATGGATCGTATCCGGCAGGTTGAACTTGTCGGTCAGCTCGACGCCGGTGCCCGGCTTGTCCAGATTGTCTTCGATGTTGTCGAAGCGGAACACCTTGTTGATCGCCAGCACGTAGAGCGCGCCGTCCTTGACGGCGAGGCCGTTCGGCTGGGTGAGACCCTGCAGCAGCGTCTTTACCTCGCGCTTGCCGTCCTTGTTGGTGATCGCATAGACGCGGCCGAGCTGGCGCGTGCCCATGAAGATCGTCCCTTTCGGGCCTTCCACCATCGTGCGGGCGCCGGGGTGTCCGCTGGACCAGACTTCGGCCTTGAAGCCGGCGGGCAGCTTGATCTTGTCGATCGGCAGCTTGTCCGCTGCCGTCACAGTCGGCGGCGTCGCGTGCGGCTTGAGAGTGGCGTCCTGCTTGCTCTCTTTGACCTTGGTTTGGTCGATCGGGCTGAACCCGGGCGGCGCCTGGCCGGCGGCAGGCTGAGCAACGAGCGCCAGTCCACCCAACACGCTCGCCAGCAACAGCGACTTATGAGACCACGATTGCATCGTTACTCCTCCCTCTGACAACGGCCGTCCTTGATCCAGGCGGCATTGCGTCCAGTGTCCGACATTTTGCCGTCTCGCCGCAACGGGGATTCCGGCTTGGGCGGCCGCTCACCGGCGATAATGATACGGCTCGTCGGCGTGAATTTCCGCCAGGCGCGCCACAAGGCCATGGTCGGGCGACTTGTGGCACACCGGATCGGTCGCCCGCGCGTCACCGGTTAGCGCGAAGGCCTGGCAGCGGCAGCCGCCGAAGTCGATCTCGCGCCGCTCGCAGCTCAGGCAGGGCTCGGGCAGGTAATCCGTGCCGCGGAACGCGCCGAAAGCCGGCGACAACGCCCAGATGTCCTGCAGCGAATGATCGCGAACGTTCCAGAACTCCAGACCCGGGATCGTTTCCGCGGCGTGACACGGCAGCACCTTGCCGGACGGCGTCACGTTGAGCGAGCGCCGCCCCCAACCGCCCACGCACGGCTTTGGGAATCGGGCGTGATAGTCGGGCACCACGGCGTCGATGACGATGCGCCCCTGGTGACGCCTGCGCAGCTCCTCGACCTCGACGGCGGCGCGCTCGACCTGCTCGCGGGCCGGCATCAGCGCGTCGCGGTTCTTCAGCGCCCAGCCGTAGTACTGCACATGGGCGATCTCGATCCGGCTCGCCTTGAGCGCCAGCGCGAGATCGACCATCGCACCGATCCGCCCGATATTCGCGCGGTGCACGACCAGATTGATGGTGAGCATCAGGCCGAGCCGCACAGCTTCCGCCGCAAGAGCGTGCTTGCGCTGGAACGCGCCCTTGTAGCCCGCGATATGGTCGGACGACACGGCATCCGAATCCTGGATCGAGACCTGGACGTGATCGAGCCCGGCCTCCCAGAGATCGCGCATGGTCCGGGTCGTGATGCCGACGCCCGAGGTGATCAGGTTGGTGTAGAGCCCGGCCTCTCGCGCCGACGACGCGATCTCCACAAGATCGCGCCGCGTGCCGGGCTCGCCGCCGGACAGATGCACTTGAAGCACGCCGAGCGCCGCAGCCTCGGTGAACACCCGCGCCCAGGTCGCGGTATCGAGCTCGCCGTCGCGGCCTTCCAGCGCCAGCGGATTCGAACAATATGGGCAGCCCAGCGGACAGCGGTGCGTGAGTTCGGCGAGCAGGCCGAGCGGGCTGTGCAGCGATTGATCGCGGGATGCCAAGGGTACGAACCTCTCGTTCGTCAAATCACAACTCCAACAGCCGCTTTTCGGCGAGCCCCGCAAGCAGCTTGGTCACGTCGGCGTGGATGCGCTCGCGCGGCGCCTTGAACGCCGCCGTCAGGTCATCGACGATCGCCTCGAAGGTCGCCTCGCCGGTGCATCGCTTGAGGATTTCGACGGCGATCGCGTCGGCCTTGAAGATGCGCTCCGGCGCCAGCAGCACCCAGCCGCCCTGCGCCTCGTTGTTGGTCAGCCGCACGCCGCGCGGCAAGCGCGGCCTGGCGTCCGGCGCAATGGCGATCCCCTCGGTCAAACGGCCTCCATGCCGCAGTTTGCGCGTCGATCCGGCGTGTTATACGACAAATGACGGGCAAGAAACGGCGAGAATGGCAGCGGAGGAACAAATGAAAATGCAATGGCTGAAGGCGCTGGGCGTGGCGGCAGCCGCGATTGTCGCGAGCGGAGCAGCCCAGGCGCAGGATTATCCGAACAAGCCCGTGACGTTCATCACGCCGGCCGCTGCCGGCAACAGCCCCGACGTGGTGACGCGCATCGTCGCCGACAAGCTGTCTCAGATATGGAAACAGCAGATCGTAGTCCTCAATCGCCCCGGCGCCGGCGGGTTGATCGCGGCGCAGGCCGCGGCAGCAAGCGGCGTCGAGAAGGACGGATACACGCTCTACATGACGCAGGCTTCGACCTACACGGTCCTGCCTGTCATGCAGGAAGGCAAGATGAACGTCGATCTGCAGAAGGCGTTCGCGCCGGTCGGAATGGTCGGCGAGCAGCCGATCGCGGTTGCAGTCAACAAGGATGTTCCGGCCAACAGCGTGAAGGAACTCATAGACCTCGCCAACAAGACCAAGGACGGAATGCTATTTGGCGCCACCAATCGCGGCGGACAGGCGCACCTCACGGGCGAGCTGTTTCGCGACCTCTCAAAAGCGAACGTCTCATTCGTTCACGCCGCCGGAGCGGCTGCGACACTCAATGACGTGATCGCCGGCCGCATCCCAATCATGTTCGAGGGCCTCGCGGGTCTCGCGCCAGGATTGCAGGGCGGCGGCGTCAAGGCGCTCGGCGTCGCGGCACAGAAACGCCTGCCGAACCTGCCGAACCTGCCGGCGATCAACGAGACCGTACCAGGTGCGGTGTCGAGCGGCTGGATCGTGCTGATGGCACCGGCCGGGGTGTCCGACGCCATCATCCAGAAGCTCAACGCCGACCTCCGTAAGGTCGTCGCCATGCCGGATGTGATCGAGCGTTTCCACCAGCTCGGCACCTACTCCCGCGATTACACCCCCGCACAGACCGGCGAGTTCATGCGCAGCGAAGAAAAGCTGTGGTGGCCGATCGTGCGCGAAGTGAATAAGGCGCAAGCGGCAAAGTAAATTCGGCCGTTCGGGATATCTGAAGCTGCGAAGCTGAACTTGTGTTTCAATCGCCCGGCACGAACGCGCCGGGCGGTATTTCTTTGGGATCGACGTAGGCGTGCTGCAGAGCGTCGCACATCGCCCACAGCACCGAACACTTGAACTCCAGCGCCGCCAGAACCTGCTGCTGCTGCTCGGGCGCGCGGGCGTGCCGTTTGACGTAGCCGAGCGCGAAATCGGAATCCTTCTCGGCCTGCGGCGGCCGCTTGTCGAAATAGGCAAGCGTTTCGCGGTTGACGAACGGGTAGCTCGCCAGCATGCCGTCCATCCGCTCGGTGATGATCTGCGGCGAGAACAGCTCGGTCAGCGACGAGGCGATGGCTTCGAGCAGCGTCTTCTCGCGCACGAAGCGCACGTAGGCATCGACCGCGAACCGCGTGGCCGGCAGCAGGCCGTCGAGCGATTTGACGTACTCGCGGTCGAGACCGAGCCCTTCGGTCAGCCGCAGCCAGCGCGCAATGCCGCCATCGCCTTCGGCCGCGCCATCGTGATCGACCAGGCGCGAACGCCACTCGCGCCGCACCGCGGCGTCATCGCAGCGCGCGATCAGGCTGGCGTCCTTGATCGGGATCATCGACTGGTAATAGTAGCGATTGAGAGCCCAGGCCTGAACCTGGCCTTTGGTGCATTGGCCGCCATGCAGCAGCTTGTGGAACGGATGCAGCCGGTGATAGCGGCGCGCGCCGATGTCGCGCAGGGCGGCCTCGAGTTCATCCGGCGACAGCAGCTTCAAAGCACGATCTCCATGCCGTCTTCCGCCACCTCCCACCCTGCGGCTTCGACGCGCGTCCGCTCGGGCGAGCCATCGATCAGGATCGGATTGGTGTTGTTGATATGCACGAAGATGCGGCGTGACGCGAGGCCGGCCAGCGCCGCGAGCGAACCGCCCTCCCCCTCGATCGGCATGTGGCCCATGCGCCGGCCGGTCTTGGCGCCGGTTCCGCTGCGGATCATCTCGTCGTCAGTGTAAAGCGTGCCGTCGAACAGCACCACGCCGGCGCGCTTGACGCGCGCTTCGACGGATGGCGTCATCGCAGCAGCGCCCGGCACGTAGACGAGCCGTTTCGCGCCATCCGAAATCTCGATGCCGACGTTGGCTGCGCTTTCGCTGGCGGTGTCCGGATTGTCGCCTTCAAGGTAGAGCGGCAACTTTCCCGGCACGATGAACAGCTCGGCCTTGAGGCCGGAGCCGATCGGGAACGGTTCTCCCGGCGACACGGCGCGGCGCGCCACCACATCGGAGGCCAGCACGCCGAACATCGGATTGTCCGCCACCGCAGCGAGCGTCGCCGCGGTGGCGATCAGCGTGAAAGGCGACCGCTCGCGCAGGCTGAGAAGGCCCGCGGTCTGATCGATCTCACCGCCGGTCAGCACCACATTGTCGATCGGGCTGCCGCGCGTATTGCCTTGCGGATGGAGCCGGCGATTGTCTTGGATTTGGGAGCGCAAATCGGGCGAGGCGTTGATCAGGGTCCAGCGCTGCCCATCGCCGGAGATGGCCAGACTGGCCTGGGTGCGCGGACGCACACGCTTATCGCCTGCCCATGCGAGCCGGCACACCGCGCAGTTACAATTCCATTGCGGAAAGCCGCCGCCCGCCGCCGCACCGAGAACGATGGCGGTGAAAGGCACTTAAGGCGGCAGGAGCTTGAAGATCAGAACTCAGCCGGCAGATAGCCGTTGATCTCGAGGCCGATGCAAATCTCGACAAGGGTCGGGGTCGTCCAGGCCATGGTGCTTCCTCTCGGACAATCGTCACGAAGCCAACGCGCCTAGCGCCGGTTCGTTGCAGCCAAGAATAATGGTGCCCGGCGCAGGGCGCAAGCCGGGTTCCGCCCTGTACCCTATTCGCTGTCCATGCCGGACGCCTTGATAACCTTGGCATATTTGTCGCGCTCGGCCCGGTAGAAGGCGTCGAACTCCTCCGACGTGCCGATCCAGGGCGAGAAGCCCTGCGCGGCCAGCACCGTCTGGACCTCCGGCATGGCCAGCGCCTTGTTGTTCGCGCCCTCGATCTTCTTGATGACGTCCAAGGGCGTGCCGCGAGGCGCGGTCAGCCCCACCCAGAAGCGCACGTCATATCCCGGCACGCCGGCCTCGGCCACCGTCGGCAAATCGGGGAACGCGCGATCGCGCTTCGGGCCGGTGACCGCGAGACCGATCAGCCGCCCCTGCCGGATCAATTCCTGCACCGGCGGCATGGTCGAAAACATGACCTTCACCTGACCGGTGATCAGGTCTTTGATCGTCTCGGCGCCGCCGCGGTAGTGCACCGGCATCATCTTCACACCGGCCATCATGTTGAATGTTTCCGCCGCCAGATGCGTGGCGCTGCCCCGGCCCGCGCTGGCGTAGAGCAACTCGCCGGGCTTCGACTTCGCCATCGAGACCAGCTCGGCCATCGACTTCACGCCGAGCGACGGATGCACGACGAGGATGTTGGCCGATTCGGCCTGCGGCGCGACCGCGATCAGGTCCTTGCCGAATTCGACCCGGATGGTTTTCGACAGCGTCTCGTTGACGGCAATCGACGTTGCGGTGTTCGAAAGCGTGTAGCCGTCCGGCGCGGAACGCACGACGGCGTCCACGGCGATCATGCCACCGGCGCCGGTCTTGTTTTCGACGACGACCGACTGTCCGAGAATTTCAAAGGTCTTGGAGCCGACAACGCGCGCGATGATGTCGGAGGGACCGCCCGCCGCGAAGCCGACCATGATGCGGATCGGCCGGTTCGGAAAGTCGGACGCCGGTTGCGCGGCGCAGACCGTGATGCCGAGCAGGCTGGTTGCAAGGGCGAGCGCTACCAGTCGCGACGGATGGGACATTTCACTTCGGTTCATTTCCACTAGATCCTGATTTCACCAAGGCTGATGCTGACGCCAAGTTTGGCCTGGATTGTCTTCGTGCGGCCAAGGCCCGAAATCTCGATCGTGTAGCCGCCCGAGTCCTCGTCCAGCCGGTCGAATTTGAAGTCCCCGTAGTTGTCGGTGGCGGCGGTCGCGACCTCCGCGCCGTCCTTGAGCAGACGCACGGCGGCGCCCTCGACGCAATCCACCACGCCGTTCGCCTCGGAAGCCACGCTGCCGCCAATGAAGCATTTCGAGAAACGCCACAGGTTCCGATAATAGACCCGGGGCCTGGTGCCGGCCTCAGGCTTCATCACCTCCAGCGACTCTTCACTGGCCATGCGGGCCATCTCGTCGTCATCGGCCTTGATGGCGCGCATCGCGCCGGTCGGACAGGCCTGCTGGCCGCGCGTCTGCTGCCAGCCCTGATCGAGCAGATGCGCGTCGAATGTCCAGGCCTGTGGAATCTGCAGCTCCTCGTTCCACCAGATCTGGCCGTGCGGACAGCTTTCCACTAGGTCCTTGCGGCCCTTCGATGCCACCGGATCGATGAGGACGATGCCGTCGTCGCGCTTCTTCACCGCGCCGCCGCCCTTGGCGACACACGGCGCGTCGTCGCAGTGGTTGCACATGGTCGGCACGTAGGCGACATCGACCATCGTGCCCTGGCCGCGTTCCTTTTGCTTGATGTCGATCCAGCGATGACCGTGCCGCGGCATCGGAGCCGAGTAGCCGGGCCAGGCGTTGCCGACGTATTCGTCCATCGCCGAAAGCGTGCACAGGTTGCAGTTGGTGCATTCGGCGACGTCGATGATCATGTTCCATTTTTTCATGACGTTACTCGCTTCCAGCTCCAAATTCGGTGTCATCGTCCGCGAAAGCGGACGATCCAGTAACCACAGCTTGGTCGGTGATTACTGGATGCCCGCTTACGCGGGCATGACAGTCAGTGCGTGACGCGCTCGTCATTTCGCAGGCACCAATTCCGCTTCGCGCAAAGCGCGCTTGACCGCGACGCCCTTCTCCATTTCGACGAAGGTCTCCGACATGTGCTCGATGCGGCCGTCCCACAATTCGACCTGCACGATCGACTGCGCGCCGGCGAGCGAATGCGTGGACTTGGTCTGGGTCTTGTGCGGCGTGAGCAGGTTGAGACATCCGCCGCGGTCGACCGACTTGCCCGGCTCGCCCATCGGCGCATAGACGGCCGAGGATTCGTAACCATGACAGACGCCGCGCTGCAGCCGTTCGGTCGGCAGCGCCGCGCAGATGACCGCACCGCGATCGTTATAGACCTTGACCAGATCGTTCTTCTTGATGCCGCGTTCGTCGGCATCCTCGGCATTGAGGCGCAGCACCCAGTAGTACCAGTCTCCGACTTTGACGCGGTGATCGGCGATGTTGTTGAGGAATGAGCTCTTGCCGTCGCCTTGGGTGTGGAAACTGTACTTCGAGTGCGGCGTGAGAAGCTGAAGCGGATAGCGCGCGTACTCCGGCGAGTGCGGGCCCTCCCACGACGGCTCGTATTTGACGATCGGTGGCCGCTCCGGGTCCTTGAATCGCTTGAGGCTGTTGCACTCGAATTCGAGCTTGCCGGACTGCGTCTGCAATCCGCGCATGAACTCCTCGGTATAGTCGGACGGCAGCGGCTGCGCCTCCGGCACGTCCTTCTTGCGGCCTTCCCAGAACCACCGGAACGACACCGGCGCGCGCAGCTTCTCCTTCTCGGCCGGCACGACATAATAGCCGCGCTTCATCAGCTTCTTGAACGAGATCACCTTGGGCAGGTCGGACGCGAGATAGCTCCGCTTGACCCAGTCGATCTCGTTGCAGCCTTCCGAGAAATAGTTGGAGAGGCCGAGCTTCTTGCAGATTTCGTTGAAGATCCAGAAATCGGACTTCGACTCGCCGAGCGGCTCGATCGCTTGCGACTGGAAGATGATGACGCGGTGATTAAGCTGCTGCTGGCCGTGGTGGCCGTAGCCACCGAGCCCCGCCCATTCCGAAATGTCGGTGCGCTCGAAGTTGGTGCAGGCCGGCAGGATCACGTCGGCGAACTTCGCCTCGCCCTCGAACCAGATCGACTGGTTGACCACGAACTCAAGCTGATCGGACTGGTACATCCGCACATGGCGGTTGGAATTGTTCATGGTGGCGAGGATCGAGCCGCCGTACTTGTAGAGCATATGAACCGGCGAATGGCCGGGCGCCGGATACACCAGCTTGCCGAACTGGTGCTCGATCGACTTGCCGACCCAGCGGTAGCCTTCGGCCTTGCCGTCGTAGATCGCCTCCGGCAGCCAGATGCGCGGAATCTGCTGCGCGTTGGAGTTCATGCTCGGCAGTTGCGGCATCCGCTGATAGAGCGCGACCGGCATCGCCGTGTTTTCCAGATCGCCCGACATGCCGCCTTCGGAATAGCCGGGGAAATAGAAATTGAAGTCGATCGGGCAGCCCCATTGCAGGTTGCCCATGTTGCAGCCCGGCTTGCCGAGCCCCTGCATCGCGGACAGGCACACCATGACGCGCGCCCATTGGATGCCGGTCTGGTTGCGGCAGGCGCCGCCGTGGCCGTTGCCCCAGCCGCCCGGCGCCAGATAGACGCGCTTGCGTCCCCACTCACGGGCCAGCGCGCGCACGTCGCGCGCGGGCACGCCGGTTTCCTTCTCCTGCCACTCCGGCGTTTTCGGAATGCCGTCCTCGTCGCCGGTGAGATACGCCGCCCATTGATCGAACCCGACGGTGTGGGTCTTCACGTACTCCTTGTCGTAGAGGCCTTCCTTGATCCAGACGTAAGCGATCGCCATCGCCATCGCCGGCGAGGTGGTCGGCTTCGGCGCGAACCACTTGCCCGGCAGGAACTGCGCCGACGCGTTGTAGTACGGATCGACGTGAACGATCTTCACGCCAAGCTTCGGATTCTTCAGCCACTGGCGGCGCACGGTGCCTTCCTGTGCGCCATAGGAGCCCGACGTCGTTTCCGGGTCCGCCGACCAGAACACGATCATCTCCGCATTCTGGAGACAGTCCTCGACGGTGCCGTAGGTCTCCGATTGGCCGACGCGCAGCGTATGGCCCCAGTGGTGCACCGCGCCCCAATACCAGCCTTCCCACGAATCCGGGTTGTGATGGACGCGTGTCATGCCGACCGCATTCGTGAAGCGGAACAGCGCCGAGAGGTAGTAGCCGATGTTGCCCCAGGTGTGGTGCGAGCCGTGCGACACGGCAATCGCGCCCGGGCCATGCTCACGCTTTTGCCGCTTGATCTCGCTTGAGACCAGCGTCAGCGCCTCCTCCCAGGAAATGCGAACGTAGCCCGACTTGCCGCGGTTCTGCGGATTGCGCGCGCCGTTCGGATCGAAATCGACGCGCTTCATCGGATAGAGCAGCCGGTCCGGCGAATAGACGATGGATTTGGCGTTCTGGCCGTGCGGCGCCAGCGTGGTCTTGCGCGGCGGCGTCAGCTTCAGACCCTTCGCTTCGATGGTCCACGGCTGCGGGTCTTCGTCGTCGAAATCGATCGGCGTCATGCGCACGATCTTGCCGTCCTTGACGGTGACAAAGACCGGCCCGCCGTTCGTCATGTTGCAATAGCGCATCGAGCCGTCCGGCATTTTCGTGCCGGTCTGGAATCCCGCCGACTGCGCGAGCATCACGGTCTGGGCGAACCAGTTGGCGAGCCCGTCGTCGCCATCGACGGTGAGCAGGAATTCCTTCTGCGCATTGATCTGGTCGAGCCAGTTGATCGGCGGCATCAGCAGGCCGGCGCCGACCGCGGCATTCTTGAACCCGACGGTGACGTCGGCATCGCGCCGGATGCCGCTGCCCGAGGCGATGCGGCCGTCCTGGAACTTGAACCAACGGCCGATCTCCTCGTCGCGCGCGATGAACTGCGCGGTGAGGTTCTTTTCCTTGATCCGGGCGCGATATTTCGGGTGCCGCCAGGCCTGAAACCGCAGCAGCAGCGAAAGCCCGAACAAGATGATCCGGAGCTTGAGGGGTCCAAGGTTCATGTCTTTTCTCCCTAGCGGGCCACCCGCAACCGAGCCGAACTGACTTGGCTGGATGGGGCGTCATTCATGATGCGTTCGATGTCGCGTGCGCCCGCCACGGTGAGCGGCGTCAGCCGCTCGATCAGCGCCGTGCCGGCCCGCGCCTCCGACAGCGCAAAGCTCAGGCTGCCCAGAATCGTGCGATCCTTGTCGAACACCGGAACGCCGATGCCGACACGGCCCGCATCGATCTCGCCGCGCGTCACGATGAAGCCATCGCGCCGGATCGCTCCGAGCGAAGTGCGAAACGCGTCCCAGGTGCCCCCGAAGCCCGCGGCCGCGATCTCCGCACCGTCCCGCTCGAACAGTGACTTCAACGTGCGCAACTGAAGGTGCGCCAGAATGATCTTCGAAGTCGCGCCGCGAAACAGCGGCATCAGCCGGCCACGCTCATAGCTGACCGGCGCCTGAGGACCGCGCCCGAGCACCTGATGCACGCACATCACCCGGTCATGAAACAGCCGGCACAGCAGCAGCGCCGATCCTTCGGCGGCATGCCCGATCAAGTCGTGCATCACGCCCCGCGCCGCGCGCAGCATCGGATCGCTGATCTGGATCTGCCGGTCCATCTGAATGATCGCAGGGCCCAGCGTATAGCTTGCGCCGGACACCGGGCTGATCAGTCCGGCGACCGTCAGCCGCTTGAAGTACCTGTAGGCGGTCGGAGCCGAGACGCCGAGTTGTGCGGCGGCATCCTCGACGGTCCATTCGGAGCGTTCGATCGTGAACAGGGCCAGCACCGCGAGCAGCCGGTCGCCGCTGCTTTCGCGCGTCTCAAAGTCCGCTGTCTGCTTCTGCGCCATGACGAGGCCGGCTTGCTTGGAATGATCCCAGGCTAGCCACGAGCGCGGCGAAATACAATAATTTTCACTATGTGATAATTTTGTGCATCGCAAAAAGAGCGGCGGCAGCCGCTGTTTCCGCTCAAACCAGCATGCGGACTGGGCTTTCGATCAAGGACTTGAACGCCGCCAGCAATTCGGCCCCCAGCGCGCCATCGACCACGCGATGGTCGCAGGACAACGTCGCCGTCATCTGGCTTACGAACCTGACGCTGCCGTCCGCGGCCTCGACCGGACGCCGTTGCGCCGCGCCGACCGCCAGAATGGTGGCGTGCGGCGGATTGATGATCGCGGAGAACTCGCGCACGCCGTACATGCCGAGATTGGAAATCGCCGTCGCGCCGCCCTGGTATTCGGCGGGTTTCAGCTTCTTGTCGCGCGCGCGTGCCGCCAGTTCCTTCATCTCGCTCGAGATCGCGGACAATGACTTCTGCTCGGCGTTACGGATGACCGGCGTGATCAGCCCGCCATCGATCGCCACCGCCACGCCGACATCGGAATGCTTGAAGCGCAGAATGCTATCGCCGGCCCACACCGCGTTCGCCGTCGGCACGCGCTGCAACGCCAGCGCCAGCGCCTTGATGACGAAATCGTTGACCGAAAGCTTGTAGGCGACGTCGCCGCCCTTTTTCGGCGCGCCGGCGTTCGCCTCCTCGCGCAACGCCAGCAGCACGTCGAGCGTGACGTCCATGGCGAGATAGAAATGCGGAATGGTCTGCTTGGCTTCGGTCAGCCGCGCCGCAATCGTGCGGCGCATGCCGTCGAGCGGGACCTCCTCGAACTCGACGCCCTGATAGAGCGCCTTGACCTGCTCGGGCGACACGCCGGTTGGCATCGCGGCTCCAACCGCACGTCCGGCGCCACCGGCCATCGCCGCTTCCACATCGGCCGCAACGATGCGGCCGTGCGGTCCCGAGCCGCTCATCCGCGACAGGTCGATGCCACGCTCGCCGGCCAGGCGCCGCGCCAGCGGCGTGACAAATGTGCCGCTGGACAGTTTGGCGGGGCCGAAGTTGCGTGTGGGTGTCCTCACCTCGAAGAACGGGTCGGGATTTGCGTAAGCAAAGCTGGCGGCATCCACAATCCGCTCGTCCCCGCGCAAGCGGGGAGCCAACCCTTGGCCCTGGATCCCCGCTGGAGCCTGCACTCGGGCCGCACCTTGCGCGGACCCGGGCGCGGGGATGACCGGCGATGGAGTTGCGCGCGGAGCCGGCGCTTGCTGCGGCGGCGGCGAAGCAGACGCCGTTTCCCCAGCGCCCGTCACAACCGCCACCACCGCGCCGACCTTCACCACCTCGCCCACTTGGACGTAGATCGCGCTCAGCACGCCGGCCGACGTCGCCGGAACCTCCATCGAGGTCTTGTCGGTCTCGATCTCGAACAGGTTGTCGCCGGGCTTCACCGTATCGCCCGCCGCCTTGAACCATTTCGTGATCTTGCCCTCGGCGACGGTCTCGCCGAGTTGCGGCATCAGGACATCCATTGAGAATTCCAACTTCGATAGTTGCTTGGGGTCACCTCCCCCCTTGCGGGGGAGGTCGACCGCGCGCAGCGCGGTCGGGAGGGGGGTCGTTGTTGCGGCAACGGCAGAACCAACAACCACCCCCCTCCCCAACCCTCCCCCTCAAGGGGAGAGGGAG
>JAKFYI010000041.1 GCA_021730985.1 Hyphomicrobiales bacterium
ACAACGCGCCGCTTACGAATTGAACAGAACGATGAACCAGCGCGCGCGCGTCGATTCCGCTCCGATCCCGTTCATTGACGTCGCCTCGCAGCGGCGGCGCCTGCAGCCGGCTATCGATGAGGCGATCGCGCGCGTCGTGGAGCATTGCCAGTTCATCCTGGGGCCCGAGGTGCGGGCGTTCGAGACCCAACTCGCGGCCTATTGCGGCGCGCGCTACGCGGTGACCTGCGCGAGCGGCACCGATGCGCTGCTGCTGGTCCTGCGGGCGAAGGGCATCGGTCCCGGCGACGCGGTGCTCTGCCCGGCGTTTACGTTCTGCGCCACAGCGGAGGTGGCGGTGCTGCTCGGCGCCACGCCGGTGTTCGCCGACGTTGATGCCGATACGTTCAATCTCAACGCGGCAAGCCTGGAGCGCGCGGTTGCCGCGGCCAAGCGCCTGGGCCTCAAGCCCAAGGTTGTGATTCCGGTCGATCTGTTCGGGCTACCGGCGGACCTCGACGCCATCTCGGCGGTTGCCAAAGCCGAGGGTCTTTTCGTGCTCGACGATGCGGCGCAGGGGTTCGGCGCCAAGCTGCACGGGCGGCCGCTGGGCACACTCGCGGATGCCACCGCGACGAGTTTCTTCCCGGCCAAGCCGCTCGGCTGCTACGGCGACGGCGGCGCGATCCTCACTGACGACGCCGAATTGGTGGATGTGCTTAAGAGCCTGCGCGTTCACGGCCAGGGCACCGACAAATACGACAACACGCGGATCGGCATGACCAGCCGCCTCGATACCATCCAGGCCGCCGTGCTGATCGAAAAGCTCAAGATATTCGCCGACGAGATCGAAGCGCGGAACGTAGCCGCGGCGCGCTACGCCGACGGCCTCCATGATGTGGCGATCGTGCCGCGCGTCCCCGATGGGATGACCTCGGTGTGGGCGCAGTACACGCTGCGCCTCAAGCCAGGCCAGCGCGATGGATTGGCTGTGGCGCTGAAGGAGCAGGGCATCCCGACCGCGATCTACTACCCCAAGCCGTTGCACCGGCAGGAAGCCTACAAGGGCTTCCCGATCGTGAGTGGCGGATTGCCGGTCAGTGACCAGCTTGCCGGCGAGGTGATCAGCCTGCCGATGCACGCCTACCTCGACGAGGCGACCCAGGACCGCATCATCAACGCGGTGCGCAACACGCTCGGCCGCAACTAGCGCGGCCGCTCACGTCAGGCGCTTACCGTTAATTTCGCTGGTAGACGTCGTCGAGGCGGACGATGTCGTCCTCGCCGAGATAGCTTCCGGTCTGGACCTCGATCAGCTCGAGCGGAATCTTGCCGCGGTTGGCGAGCCGGTGCACCGCGCCGATCGGGATGTAGATCGACTCGTTTTCGTGCACGGCCTTGACGTCGGTGCCGACGGTCACCTCGGCGGTGCCTTTGACCACCACCCAGTGTTCGGCGCGGTGGTGATGCTTCTGCAGCGACAGCATGCCGCCTGGATGCACAACGATACGCTTCACTTGGAATCGTTCGCCGCGGTCGATCGAGTCGTAATAGCCCCAGGGCCGGTGCCCGCGGCGGTGGTCGGTCGCCTCCGGCCGTTTGGCGGTCTTGAGCTGCGCCACCAGTTCCTTGACGTCCTGCGCGCGCGAGCGCGGAACCACGAGCACGGCGTCGGCCGTCGATACGACGACGAGATCGTCCGCGCCGAGCACCGCGACCAGACGGTCGTCGCTGTGAATGACGCAGTTGCGCGTATTGAGCGCGAGGCCTGTGCCATGGATCGCATTGCCGGCGGCGTCATGCTTGGCAATGTCGAAAATCGCGTCCCACGAGCCGATGTCCGACCAGCGGAACCGGCCTTCGACCACCGCCATCCGGTCGGTCTTTTCCATCACCGCATAGTCGATCGATTTCTGCGCGGCCTTCGCGAACGCAGCCGGATCGAGGCGCAGGAAACCTAAGTCTTCGACTGCCGCATCGACCGCGGCTTCCGTGGCCTCCGTTATTCCGGGCTCGAAACGGGACAGTTCCGAGAGCAGCAGATCGGCGCGAAACAGGAAGTTGCCGGAGTTCCACAGATAGCCATCGGCGACGTAGCGGGCGGCGGTGGCGGCATCCGGCTTTTCGACGAAGGCCTCGACCTCATAGACGTCCTTGGGACCGAGCGCCTTGCCGCGGCGGATATAGCCGTAGCTGGTTTTGGGCGCGCTGGGCTTGATCCCGAACGTGACGATGCGGCTCGCCTGCGCGGCGTCGAGACCGGCCCGGCACGCCTCGTAGAACGCCTCCAGGTCGGAAATCTCGTGATCGGCCGCGAGAGCCAGCACCACGGCATCCGGATCGTGGCGTTTGGCGAGCGCCGCGGCCGCCGCCATCGCCGGCCCTGAATCGCGGCGCATCGGCTCGATGGCGACCGTGACCTCGATGCCCAGTTCCTCGGCTTGGCGGCGGGCGAAGAAGCGGAAATCGGCCCCCGTCACCACGATGGGTGGCGCGAATAGGTCCGGTTTGCGGACCCGGAGCAGCGTTTCCTGATAGCTTGAACGCTCACCGATCAACGGCAGGAATTGCTTGGGCAGCGCGTCGCGAGACACCGGCCAAAGTCGTGTTCCGGCGCCGCCGGCAAGAAGTACGGGGACGATCTTGGTCATTCGGGCGGCACTATTTCAAAATCCGTCCGCGATAGCCAGACTGTTGGCACAGGTGGCGAATCGCGCTTTCGGACAGCATTTGGCCCCACGATGATCGACCGCATTCTCACCGTTGGCGGCTTTACGCTGCTGTCGCGCATCACGGGCTTCGCCCGCGACATCATGCTGGCGGCGATCCTGGGCGCGGGACCGGTCGCCGACGCCTTCTTTGTGGCGTTGCGGCTTCCCAACCATTTTCGCGCCATCTTTGGCGAGGGCGCCTTCAATGCCGCGTTCGTGCCGGCCTACGCGCGCATCCGGGAAACCGGTGGCCACCAGCCGTCCATACTGTTCGCCGATCGGGTCTTCACACTCCTGCTTGCCGTTCAGGTGGTGCTGCTCATTGGCGCCCTGGCGTGCATGCCGGCGGTCATCGGCCTGCTGGCGCCCGGGTTCAACAAGGATCCGGGACGGTTCGGTCTGGCTGTCGAGCTGACGCGGATCACGTTCCCTTATCTCTTGCTGATCAGCCTGGTGACGCTCTACGGCGGCATCCTCAATGCGCTCGGCCGGTTTGCCTCGCCGGCCGGCGCGCCGATCCTGCTGAATCTTTCAATGATGATGGCGCTGGCGCTGGCTGCGTTCTTTCCGACCGCGGGCCATGCCGCGGCCTGGGGCGTGCTGCTCGCGGGCGTGCTCGAGGTGCTGTTGGTGGCAGGCGACGCATGGAAGCAAGGCGCGCTGCCGAAGTTCCGCTGGCCCCGGCTCGATTTCGAGATGAAGACCTTCCTCAAGCGGTTTGCGCCGGCGACGGTGGGCTCGGCCGAAACGCAGATCGCACTATTCGCCGACACGATCATCGCAAGCTTCCTGGTGACCGGCGCGCTGTCCGCGCTGTACTACGCGGACCGTCTCAATCAACTTCCGATCGGCGTGATCGGAATAGCTGCTGGCACCGTGCTGCTTCCCGAAATGGCGCGCCGGATCGCCGCCGGAGACGAGACCGGCGCGCGGCACTCGCAGAACCGTGCCATCGAGATCACGTTGTTGCTGGCGGTCCCCTGCATGGTCGCATTCCTGATCGTGCCGGAGCTGATCATGCGCGCGCTGTTCGGCCGTGGCGCGTTCACCGCGGCCAACGCGCAAGCGGCCGGCGCGACGCTCGCGGCCTACGCGATCGGCCTGCTGCCGTTCGTGCTGCTGCGCAGCGCGACGGTCACATTCCTTTCGCGTGGCGATACCATCACGCCGGTCAAGGCGCTGTTCGTCGCCGTCGCAGTCAACGTGGCGCTGAAGGTGTGGCTGATGGATGAGTATGCCCAGGTCGGACTCGCGCTTGCCACCGCCGCCGGTGCCTGGGTCAATCTCACGCTGCTGATCTGGTTCGCTGCCCGTGCCAAGCTTCTCACCATCGAGGACCGCCTGTGGAAGTCGATGGTGAGGATCGCCCTGGCGAGCATCGCGCTGGCCGCGGTGCTGCTGGCGGCCCGGCGGCCGGTCGCGGACCTGTTCGCGGGATGGCCGCTCGGTCAGGAGGCGTCACTGGCCGCTTTGGGCGTGCTTGGCGTGCTGGTCTATGGCGCCGTGGCGCTTGCTCCGGTCGGCTGGCGGCTGATGCTCGTAAAACGCTGAAAAGGGCCCGGTTCCGCGGTATTTACATCGGGCCGTCCGCCACTTAAACCAAGCCGCCTATCACCCCATCGTGAGATCGTTATGGCCAAAGTTGCGCTCATTACAGGTGTGACCGGACAGGACGGCGCATATCTGGCCGAAGAGCTTCTGAAGAAGGGCTACGTGGTCCACGGCGTGCGCCGGCGTTCGTCGTCTTTCAACAGCGGGCGGATCGAACACCTCTATGAGGACTTGCACGGCGCGAACGTGCGTTTCTTCCTGCACTACGGCGACCTGACCGACACCAGCAACCTGATCCGCCTGGTGCAGCAGATCCAGCCGGATGAGCTGTACAATTTGGCTGCGCAGAGCCATGTGTATGTGAGCTTCGAGACGCCGGAGTACACGGCGAACGCCGACGGCCTCGGCACGCTGCGCCTGCTCGAAGCGATCCGCATTCTGGGTCTGGAGAAGAAGACGCGCTTCTACCAGGCATCGACATCCGAGCTCTACGGGCAGGTCTTCGAAACGCCGCAACGCGAAACGACGCCGTTCTATCCGCGGAGCCCTTATGGCGTCGCCAAGATGTACGCCTATTGGATCACGGTGAACTACCGTGAGGCCTACGGCATGCACGCATCGAACGGCATCCTGTTCAATCACGAGGGGCCGACGCGCGGCGAGACGTTCGTCACCCGCAAGATCACGCGCGCCGCGGCGGCGATCAGCGCCGGCCGCCAGTCCAAGCTTTATCTCGGCAATCTCGACGCCAAGCGCGACTGGGGTCATGCGCGTGACTACGTCGAAGGGATGTGGCGCATGCTGCAGCAGGATACGCCGGACGATTACGTGCTTGCGACCGGTGAGATGCATAGCGTGCGCGAGTTCGTCAATCTGTCGTTCGCTGAGGTGGGCATCGCGCTGAGTTGGAGCGGCTCTGGAGTGGCTGAGAAGGGCATCGACAAGGAAGGCCGTATTTTGGTCGAAATCGATCCGCGGTTTTTCCGGCCGACCGAAGTCGAACTGCTGTGCGGCGATCCGACCAAGGCCCGCGAGAAGTTGGGCTGGGTTCCGAAGGTGAAGTTCGCCGATCTGGTCAAAGAAATGGTCCGCAACGACGTGGCCTTGCTGAAGGGCCGCTAAAGCCTGCAATTGCCCGGGTCACGAATTCGCGATTTTGCGTTTCATGCCTCGGCCTTGTAGTCTGCCGCAGTGCAACAAGTCCCCTTCAACAACAACGAATCCGCAGGCGCTTCCGCCGCTGCCGCATGGCTGATCGTTGCGGCGTTGTCGCTTGCGCTCGCGGCGTGCGGCCAGCAACCGGCGCCGCCGGCCGCGCCGCCTCCTCCTGCGGTGACGGTCGCAAAGCCGGAGAAGCGCACCATCACCGATCAGGATGAATACGTCGGGCGTTTCGTTGCAGTCGATTCCGTGGAAATCCGCGCGCGGGTGTCCGGCTATCTCGACAAGGTGCATTTCAAGGACGGCGAGATCGTTAAGCAGGGCGATCTGCTGTTCACGATCGACCGGCGGTCGTTCCAGAACGTGCTCGAGCAGATGCGTGCCAATCTGGCCCAGGCGAAGGCCAATCTCGCCTTCACCGAAACCGACCTGCAGCGCGCGCAATCTCTGGTGCGCGAAAAGACCATCACCGAGCAATTGTTCGACCAGCGCACGCAGGCTCACCGCAACGCCCAGGCCCAGGTTGCGGCGCAGGAGGCGTCGATCAAGCAGGGCGAGCTCGACTTGCAGTTTACTGATCTGCGCTCGCCGATCACCGGACGCATCGGCGACCGGCGAGTCTCGCCGGGCAATCTCGTCACCGGGACACTCACCGGCAATACCTCTCTGCTCGCCACAATCGTCTCGATCGACCCGATCCGTTTCGAGTTCACATTCGACGAGGCGTCGTTCCTTCGTTACGAGCGGCTGGCCAAGTCGCTCGCCGACTCAAGCCGGGGCATGGCCACCGACGTCAGGCTCCGCCTGCTCGACGAGAAGACCTTCGTTCACAAGGGCCGGATGGACTTCATCGACAACGTCATCGATCGTTCCTCCGGAACGATCCGGGGCCGCGCGGTGTTCAACAATTCGGACTCGCTGTTCACGCCCGGCATGTTCGCGCGCATCCAGTTGCCGGGATCGCCGCCCTACGAGGCCGTGCTGGTGCCGGATCATGCTATCGGCACCGACCAGGGGCGCAAGTTCGTGCTTGTGGTGACGGCGGACAACACCGCGGTCTCCAAGTATCTGACGCTGGGCGATGTCGTCGCGGGCAACATGCGGGTGGTCAAGGGAGGCCTGACGGGCGACGAGCGGATTGTCGTCAACGGTTTGATGCGTGCGCGGGCTGGCCAGAAGGTCACGCCGCAGGAGGAAAAGCCGGCGGCTGCACCCGCCGCATCACCAGCCAAAACCCAATAAGGCTGCCGCCGGATGCGCATTTCGCACTTTTTCATCGATCGGCCGATTTTCGCCAGCGTCGTCTCGGTGGTGTTCGTCATCCTGGGCGGGGTCGCCTTTCTTCGTCTGCCGGTCGCGCAATACCCGGAAATCCAGCCGCCGATCATCAACGTGTCCGGGCAGTATCCCGGCGCCAACGCCGACGTGATCGCCTCGACCGTGGTCGCTCCCATCGAGGAGCAGATCAACGGCGTCGAGAACATGCTCTACATGTCGTCGAACTCGAACGGCGACGGACGTTTCACCATCCAGGTGACGTTCGACATCGGCACCAATCTCGACATCGCGCAAGTCCAGGTGCAGAACCGCGTCGGCATCGCGCAGCCGCGCCTGCCGCAGGACGTGCGCCAGATCGGCGTCAACGTCATCAAGAGCTCGCCCGACCTGATGATGGTCGTGCATGTGTTCTCGCCGGATCGTTCGCGCGATCCGCTCTACGTCTCAAACTACGCCAGCCTGGAATTGAAGGACGCGCTGACCCGTGTGGACGGCGTCGGATCGCTCACGCTGTTCGGCGTGCGCGACTACGCCATGCGGGTGTGGCTCGACCCGAACCGGATGCAATCGATGGGGCTGACCGCGACCGACATCACGGTGGCGTTGCAGGCTCAGAACATCCAGGTCGCATCGGGCGTGCTCAACCAGCCCCCGATCGATGCGGGCGGATCGTTCCAGGTTCCGGTGCAGACGCTGGGCCGCCTGGCCGAGCCCGACGAATTCGCCAACATCGTCATCAAGACCACGCCGCAGGCTGTGGTGCGCCTCAAGGACGTGGCGCGGATCCAGCTTGCGGCCCAGGACTATTCGTCCAACTCCTACCTCAACCGGGATCCGGCGGTGGCGATGGCGGTGTTCCAGCGTCCTGGCTCGAACGCGCTGGCGACCGCCAAGGCGGTGCGCGGGACGATGGCGACGCTGGCCAAGCGTTTCCCGCCCGGCATCGGCTACGCCATCGTGTACGACCCGACCCAGTTCATCGAGCAATCGGTCGAGGCGGTTCAGCAGACGATCCTCGAGGCGATCTTCCTCGTCGTTCTGGTCGTGATCCTGTTCCTGCAGACTTGGCGTGCCGCGATCATTCCGCTGATTGCGATTCCGATCTCGCTGATCGGCACGTTCTTCTTCATGGCGCTGTTCGGATTCTCGCTGAACAATCTGTCGCTGTTCGGCCTGGTGCTCGCGGTCGGCATCGTGGTCGACGACGCCATCGTCGTGGTGGAGAACGTCGAGCGCAACATCGCAAACGGGCTCAGTCCGCACGACGCTTCGGTAAAAAGCATGAACGAGGTCGGCGGTGCGTTGATCGCGATTTCTCTCGTGCTGTGCGCCGTGTTCGTGCCGTCTGCGTTCATCACCGGCATCTCCGGCCAGTTCTACCGGCAGTTCGCGCTCACCATCGTGGGTGCCACCATCATCTCGCTGATCGTGTCGCTAACGCTGTCGCCTGCGCTCTGCGCGCTGCTGCTCAAGCCGCACGGCGAAGAGAAGCAGAGCCGGTGGGGCGCGCCGATCCGCGCCTTCTTCCGTCAGTTCAACCGCGGCTTCGACGCGGTGGCGCGCGGCTATGGCTGGCTGACCGTGCGGGTGGTGCGCTTCGCGGCGCTGATGCTGCTGCTCTATGTTGGAATTCTGGCGTTCGGCCTCAACGAATTCCGTAAGACCCCGGTCGGCTTCATCCCGCAGGTGGACCGCGGCTATATCATCGTCGCGGTCCAGTTGCCGCCCGGTGCCGCATTGGCGCGAACCGACGCGGTGAACCGCCGGATCGTCGATGCCGCCTTGAACACGCCCGGCGTGATCGGCGCGATGAACATCGTGGGCTTCTCCGGCGCGTCGTTCTCCAACGCGTCGAATGCAGGCGCCGTGTTCCTGGTGCTCGACTCGTTCACCAAGCGGGCCGGTTTCCCGGACCAGTCCGCGTCGGGCCTGCAACGCAAGCTCAATCGCGAGTTCGCGTCGATCCAGGAGGCGCAGGTGCTGGTCATCCTGCCGCCGCCGGTGGCCGGCATCGGCAATGCGGGCGGCTTCCGCATGATGATCGAGGATCGCTCCGGCCGCGGGTCGCAAGCCCTGCAGGAGGCGGTGCAGGCGATGATGATCAAATCGGGGCAGACCACCGGCGTCTCGCAGGTGTTCTCGCTGTTCGAAACGCGCACGCCGCAGATCTATCTCGATATCGACCGCACCAAGGCGCAACTGCTCGGCGTGCGCGTGCCCGAGGTGTTCTCTGCGCTGCAGATGTATCTGGGTTCCTCCTACGTCAACGACTTCAACCTGTTCGGCCGCAGTTTCCGGGTGGTCGCGCAGGCCGAGGGCGATTACCGCACCGACCCGAAGGACGTGCTCGGCATCCGGGTGCGAAACGCCGAGGGCGACACCGTGCCGCTCGGCTCGTTCACAACCGTTCGCGATACGTCGGGCCCTTACCGCGTGCCGCGCTACAACCTCTATCCGGCGGCCGAACTCGATGGCGCCGCGGCACCGGGCTACTCCCAGGGCCAGGCGATTGACATCATGCAGCGGGTTGCGGCGGAGACGCTGCCCGAGGGCTTTGCCTACGAATGGACGACGCTGGCGTTCCTGCAACAGCGCGCCGGCGACACGGCAATCTTCGCCTTCGTGCTCGCGGTGGTGTTCGTGTTCCTGGTTCTGGCCGCGCAGTACGAAAGTCTGACGCTGCCGCTTGCGGTCATCCTGATCGTGCCAATGTGCCTGATTGCCGCGATCGTCGGCGTGGTGCTGCGGGGGCAGGACAACAACATCCTGACGCAGGTGGGTTTCATCGTGCTCATTGCGCTGGCTGCGAAGAATGCGATTCTGATCGTGGAATTCGCCAAGCAGCTTGAGGACCAGGGCCGCGACCGCTTTGCCGCGGCGGTGGAAGCCGCCAGGCTGCGTTTGCGGCCGATCCTGATGACGTCGCTCGCCTTCATCTTCGGCGTCATGCCGCTGGTGTGGGCGGTGGGGGCGGGCGCCGAACTGCGCCAGACGCTCGGCACCACGGTGTTTTCCGGTATGATCGGGGTCACGTTCTTCGGGCTGATTTTCACGCCCGTGTTCTACGTGGTCTCGCGCTGGCTCGCGGACCGAACGCGCCGCCGCCGCGCGGTGCCGGTGGCGCACCCGGCGGAGTAGGGAGGTCGCGATTTCCCGCCTGATATGCTAGTTTATCGCCATGACTGTCGAAGATATTGAGAAAGCCGTTTCCAGACTGGCCGCCGATGAACTCGCCAAGTTCCGTGCTTGGTTCGAGGAATTCGATGCGGCCCGGTTTGATTCGAAGATCGAGCGCGATGCCGCGTCCGGCAAGTTGGATCGGCTGGCCGATGCCGCGGTTGCCGACTTACGCCAAGGCCGCGCCCGCGAACTATGAGGCATCTGGCCAGTCCGGCCTTCTGGGACGCCTATCAAAGGCTTCCGTCCCATGTTCGTGAATTGGCCGACAAGAACTACCAGCTCCTGAAGCAAAACCCGCAGCATCCATCGCTGCATTTCAAGAGAATGGAACGTTTTTGGTCTGTCCGGATTGGCCGCAGTTATCGGGCTCTCGCGATCCAGGAGGACGACGATCTTATTTGGTTCTGGATCGGATCTCATGCCGACTATGATCGGTTGATCGGATAGCGGGCCACGGAACTCGGCGGAGCAAGTCATGAAATTCGGTATCGGCCAATCCGTTCGCCGGCAGGAAGACGACCCGCTGCTGCGTGGCGCGGGCCGTTACGTCGCCGATGCTGTTCCTGCTGGCGCACTGCGCGCGGTGATGGTGCGCTCGCCGCACGCCCACGCCACGTTCCGGCTGGATGCCGCCAAGGCCCGGGCGATGCCCGGCGTCCGGCTCCTCCTCACGGGAGACGACATCAAAGAGATCGGCCTGATGCCGATGCAGGCGGGTGTGCCGGGTGCCGACATTCCGGTGCCGGTCTATCCCGTGCTGGCCCAAGGCGAAGTGCGGCATGTGGGCGACGCCGTCGCCTTCGTGGTGGCGGACACGCTGGAGCAGGCGAAGGATGCGGCCGAAGCGATCGACATCCAATGGGACGCGCAGCCCCATGTGATCGGCGCCGTCGAGGCCCTGGAGCAGGGGGCCGTGCAGGTCTGGCCTGACCGGCCGGGCAACCTGGCATTCGAGACCGCGCTCGGCGAGCAGGGGCCGACCGGGCAGGCATTGTCGAGCGCGCCGCACACCGTCGCGCTGACACTCGTCAACCAGCGCCTCGTCACCAATTATCTCGACACCCGCGGCGTGATTGCCGAGTACGACGCCGGCCGCGATCGCCTGACCCTGACGCTCGGCAGCCAGGGCAGTCACTACATGCGCGACACGTTGTGCGAAATGCTCAAGCTGCCGCCGGAGAAGATCCGCGTGGTGACGCCGGACGTCGGCGGCGGTTTCGGCACCAAGCTGTTCATCTATCGCGAATATGCGCTTGCGGCAGTGGCCGCGCGCCGCCTCAAACAGACGGTGGCCTGGATCGCGGATCGCAGCGAGCACTTCCTCGGCGACGCGCAGGGCCGCGACAACATCACCACGGCGAGACTGGCATTGGACGAGAAGGGCCGCTTCCTCGCGCTCGACATCGACCTCATTGCCGACATGGGCGCGTATCTCTCGGCCTACGCGCCCTACATTCCGTTTCTCGGCGCCGGCATGTCGCCCGGCGTCTATGACATTCCCCATTGCCATGTCCGGGTGCGCGGCGTGTACACCAACACCGTGCCGGTCGATGCCTATCGTGGCGCAGGACGCCCGGAAGCGGCTTATGTGATCGAACGGCTGGTCGATGCCGCGGCGCGCGAGCTTGAGATCGCGCCCGACGCGTTGCGACGCCGGAATTTCATCAAGCCGAAGGCGATGCCGTATTCGACCGCGGTCGGGAAAATCTACGACACCGGCGACTTCGCCGCCCACATGGCCCGCGCGCAGGCGATGGCGGACTGGGACGGCTTCAAGAAGCGCGCGGCTGTTTCGCGGAAAAATGGATTGCTGCGCGGCATCGGTCTGGCGACCTACATCGAAGCCTGCGGCAACATGGGGCCGGACCTCGCAACGGTTCGGCTCGAAAAGGACGGCAGCGTTACCGCGCTGATGGGCTCGCAGTCGAGTGGGCAGGGCCATGCCACCGCCTACGCCCAGCTTGTCGCCGAGCAGCTCGGTCTGCCGCCGGAGCGCGTGCGCACGGTGCAAGGCGACACCGATCGCGTCGCATCGGGCATCGGCACCGGCGGATCGAGCTCGATCCCGTGCGGCGGCGCGTCGCTGGCCGGCGCCACCAGGACACTGGCGGACAATCTCAAGCGGCTCGCCGCGGACGCGCTGGAGACGAGCGCCGGCGATCTGGAGATCGCGGACGGGACGGTGCGGGTCGCCGGGACCGACCGCGTTATCGCGTTTGCCGATCTCGCCAAGCGGCCCGACGCCACGCCCGACAAGCTCACCGCATCGGACACCTTCACACCGGGCGAGCCGACCTATCCGAACGGCACCCATGTGGTGGAGATCGAGATCGACGAGGCGACCGGCGCCACGCGCATCGTCAATTACGTGGTGGTGGACGATTTCGGCGTCACGCTCAATCCGCTTCTGCTGGCCGGCCAGGTGCACGGCGGCGCGGTGCAGGGCATCGGCCAGGCGCTGATGGAGCAGACTGTGTACGACACGGATTCGGGTCAGCTCGTCACGGCTTCGCTGATGGACTACGCCATGCCGCGTGCCAGCGAGATGCCGGACTTCGCGTTCGATACCCACAACGTGCCTTGCAAGGTCAATCCGCTGGGTGTGAAAGGCGCGGGCGAAGCCGGAGCGATCGGCTCGTGCCCCGCGGTGATGAACGCGATTCTCGATGCACTGTGGCGCGCGCACCGCATTCGCCACATCGATATGCCGGCCACACCGCAGCGCTTATGGGCGGCTATGGAGGATGCTCGGCTCATGCATCGGATGTGAATTACCGATATATCTCAGTGTCTTAAGAGAGACCAAGCGGATCACGAACTCGTGACCGGCGGCTGCGACGCCGCGACCGCCACTTTACAGGAATAACAAAGTACGGTCGGGGTTGGCCCGGTACTGGGGGCCGTTGTCCCGCCTGAGTTTGAGAACATCACCAACCAGAACATTGGGCGCCACGCCCGAGAACCAAGAGGGAATTTCATGATCGTTCGTATCGCGCTCGCTGCCGTTGTTGCCGCGTTTGCCGCAACCGCCGTCATGGCCCAGTCCGATCCGATTGCGGCCCGCAAGGGAATGATGAAGGGCGTCGGCAGCTCGAACGGCGCCGTGACCCAGATGCTCGACGGCAAGCAGCCGTTCGACGTCACCAAGGCCAAGGCCGCGCTGATGACCATCAGCGAGAACGCCACCAAGATCGCCCCGCTGTTCCCCGCCAGTTCCAAGGACGGTGACACCGCCGCCTTGCCGGCCATCTGGGAAAACAAGGCCGACTTCGATGCCAAGATGGTGAAGATGGGCGCCGACGCGAAGGCCGCGGCCGACAAGGTGACCGATCTCGACAGCTTGAAGACCGGCATCGGCGCGGTGCGACAGAATTGCGGTGGCTGCCACAACGTCTATCGCAAGAAGAGCTGATCCCGACAGGCCTCGTGCCCGGGCAATAACGGGGCGGCGCATCGCCGGATGCGCCGCCCTTGCTATTCCGGGCGAGGCAATCGAAATAGGATCGGTGCGAGGAGAGGCTGATGCTGCGCAGGCTGTTGTTGCTGGTGGTCGCCGCCGCGATCCTGGGTCTTGCCCTGTTCTGGGTGCTCACCATTCCGGGCACCGTTCCGGCCAGCGCGCTGGCGCCTCACACGTCCAACCTCAACAACGGCCGGTCGATGTTCTTTGCCGGCGGCTGCACCTCGTGTCACGCAACGCCGAAGCAGGATGACAAGACGCGGCTCGGCGGCGGACTTGGCCTGAAGTCGCCGTTCGGCACCTTCTACGTTCCCAACATTTCGCCGGACAAAGCCGACGGCATCGGCAACTGGACCGACGCGCAGTTCGTCACCGCCATGGTCAAGGGAACCTCGCCCGACGGGCAGCATTACTATCCCGCGTTTCCTTACCCGTCGTATCAGCGCATGCGATACGACGACCTGCGTGACCTGTTCGCCTACATGAAGACGCTGCCGGCGGTGCAGGGCAGGGTGCGCGGTCACGATCTGCCGTTTCCGTTCAACATCCGCCGCACGCTCGGCGGCTGGAAGCTCCTGTTTCTCGATGGCGCGCCGTTCCGTCCCGACGCCTCGAAGGACGCGGGGTGGAATCGCGGCTCCTATCTCGTCAACGGTCCCGCGCACTGCGCGGAGTGCCATTCGCCGCGCAACCTGCTCGGCGGCATCGTGTCGGGCCAGCGCTTTGCCGGCGGGCCGTCGCCGGAGGGCGGCGACGGCTGGGTGCCCAACATCACGCAGCATGGACTGTCGGCGTGGACGGTCGAGGACCTCACCAAGCTGCTTGCCACCGGCGAGAACCGCGACGCCGACACGGTCGGCGGCGAGATGGGCAAGGTGGTGGCCAACATCAGGGAACTGAGCGAGGCTGACCAGAAGGCCATGGCGGCCTACGTCAAATCGCTGCCGCCGGTCGAGGGCCCTCGCCAGCCCGAGAAGAAATAGCCGAGCGCCCCGATCCTTCGTGCAGCAGCCCCTCGTGTGACCGCGCCCGGCCCCAGGAACCTCGCCAAGGCCATCGCGCTGAAAGTCGTCTCCGCGCTGCTGTTTGCGCTGCTGTCGGCGTTCGTCCGCTATCTCGGCGAGACCGGCGTCCCGGTCGGCCAGTCGGTGTTTTTCCGCAGCGCCTTCGCGATCGTGCCCGTGGTGCTGATCTATGCATGGCGGCGCGAACTGATGTCGGCGGTGCGCACCGCGCGTCCGCTCGGCCACCTGGGCCGCGGGACGATCAGCGTGGTCGGCATGTTTCTCAACTTCGCAGCATTGGCGCGGCTGCCGCTGGTCGATGCGACCGCGATCTCGTTTGCGGCCCCGCTGATCACGGTGGCGTTCGCCGCATGGTTTCTCGGCGAGCGGGTGCGCATTTACCGCTGGTCCGCGGTGGGTGTGGGCTTCATCGGCGTCATCGTGATGCTGTGGCCTTACCTCGACCTCTCGCAGTTTTCCGCCGAAGGCGCGGTGGCGCAGGCGGCGACGCTTGGCGCGATGTTTGCGCTCGCCGGAGCGTTCACCAACGCAGGCTCCGTGATCCAGACGCGGCGTCTCACCGCTACCGAGACGACATCCTCGATCGTGTTCTACTTCTCGGTGATCTGCGCGCTGGCGGGGCTCGCGACCCTGCCGTTCGGCTGGCTCTGGCCCGACCGCTTGCAATTGGCGGCGCTGATCGGCGCGGGCCTGGTCGCCGGACTCGGACACATTCTGCTCACCGAGAGCTACCGGTTCGCCTCGGCGTCGGTGATCGCGCCGTTCGACTACACCATGATGATCTGGGTGTTTCTGCTGGGCTACTGGATGTTCGGCGAGGTGCCGACCGTCTATGTGTACGTCGGTTCGACGATTGTCGTGGTCTCGGGCCTGTTCGTGATCTGGCGCGAGCGGCAGTTGCGGCTGCGCCGCGAGCGCGAGTCCGAGGGACCTGCGAACGTGATCTAGAACGCCTTGAAGGTGATGATGGTCCGCGTGTCCTGGATGCCGGGCACGGTCTGGACCTTCTCGTTCACGAAGTGTCCGATGTCGGTGCCGCTATCGACATAAACCTTGATGAGCAGATCGAACTCGCCGGCGGTCGAATAGATTTCCGACGCGATCTCGGCGTCCGCGAGGCGGTTCGCCACCTCGTAGGACTTGCCGAGCTGGCATTTGATCTGAACGAAGAAGGGAACCATCCGAGCCTCCGGGCCCAATCCAGCAAAAACGGCGGGGCGTGACAAGCGGCGTCAGCGCCTCTCCAAGCTCGTCAGATGCGCCGCGACCATGTCCGCCAGCATATCCTTGAAGCTTATTGCGGGCTTCCAGCCGAGTTGCTGTCGGGCCTTGCTGCTATCCGCCACGCTGGCGGCCGTCTCGGCAGGGCGCAGGAACCGCGGGTCGGTGACGACATGCTCGCGCCAGTCCAGGCCGACCGCCGCGTAAGCAGTTTCGCACATCTCGCGCACGGTCCGGCCCACGCCGCTGCCGATGACGAAATCGTCGGCGTGGGGCTGCTGCAGCATCAGCCACATCGCCTTGATGTAGTCGCCGGCGTAGCCCCAGTCGCGCGTTGCGTCGAGGTTGCCCATGGCGAGCTTGCCGTCCTTGACCATCGGCTCGCCCTTCTCGTTGAGTTGCGGCGAGTTGACGACGCCGAGCTTTGCGCAGGCCGCGCCATAGGTCAGCTTCTGGCTGAGGAAGTTCATGTCACGGTAGCGGCTCTCATGGTTGAACAGGATCCCACACGCAATGTAAGCGCCGTGATGGGCACGATAGATGGCCGCAGTCTGATGCGCGTAGGTCTTGGCGACAGCGTATGGGTTGACCGGCTGGAAGGGCGTCGTTTCGCGCTGCGGCGTCTCGCTCGGGATGCCAAACATTTCGGACGATGAGGCCTGGAAGATGCGCGCCTCCGGGCGATGCTGCCGCACCATTTCGAACAACCGATGTGCACCGATCGCATTGACTTCGCCTGTCTCGACCGCGGCCTGCCACGAGAGTCCTGGCTGCGATTGGGCAGCGAAGTTGTAGACTTCCGATACGGCGTGGCTCTGGATCGCCGCACCGAGCGACTCCGTGTCTCGCAAGTCGCCGTAGCAGATATCGATCTTGTCGCGGAACGGTCTCAGCGCCTCGCTTCGTTCGATTGAGTCTTTCCAGCCGAAGCCGACGACGCGGTAATTTTTCTGCAGTAGGAATTCAGTCAGAAGCACCCCGTTCTGGCCGGCGATGCCCAGGATCAAGGCAGACTTTTCCAAACGGGCGCTCCGCGCGGCTTGTTCAGGAGATGCGGGGCGAGTTTTGCCGTTTGGCAGCGCAAGTGCAAGGCGACCGCGGATACGAAGCCTAGCGCCCCCAGCGGTGGCCGCTCGCGGTGAAAATCGCCTCGAACAGCCCGTTCCCGCCTGGCTGGATGCGCGGCGGCGGTCCTTCGGCGGGCACAGCCGCTGGCGGATAGTGCCGCGCCGCGCGCGGCTCGGCTGCGGCCGGCGGGCGCGCAATCGGATCCGCACGCTGCGGTGGCATCGCGCTGGCGACGAGGTCCTCGGCCGGATCGCCGCCTTTCGGCACCACATGGACGATGCGGTAGCCGCGCGCCTTCAGTTCGGCGAGCAGCGCCGGCAGCATCAGCGCGGTCTTCGGCTGCACGTCGTGCATCAACAGGATGCCGCCGCGGCGCTTTTCGAGTTCCGCCAGCGTATGCGCCAGCATGTGGCCCGAGCTGATCTTCTTCCAGTCGTAGGAGTCGGCGTCCACGCTCCACGACATCAGGCCGCGCGAGCGCAGGTGCTGTTCGCCCTCGATGGTGCGGAACAGGCCGGGAAAGCGGAAGAACGGCGCCAGCGCGCGCTGCGTGCCGAACACCGAACCCACCGACGCGATGCCGGTGTCGATCTCGTAGGCCGCCCGATCCGCGGGCATGCGGAACAGCGGATGGTTCTGGGTGTGGGTGCCGATGGTGTGGCCGGCGGCGCGGACCTGCCAGGCCAGCTCCGGGTTGGCGCGGGCCTGACGCCCCACCATGAAGAACACGGCGCGAAGGCATTCGTCCGCCAGCGCCTTGAGCACCGCATTGGTGTAGGGCGGCAGCGGACCGTCGTCGAACGTCAGCACCACTTCGCCCGGCGCCAGCGGCAGGGTGACGCCGTAGTCGTGGCTGCCGATCAGCGGCATGGCGCGCGCATCCACCGTCATCACGCGGCTGATGCCGAGCGCATTCGGATTGGAGCAGGGTGCTGCGGCTGCGCCGGTGCTGCCGAGCGCAATCGCGCTCGCAACCATGGCCAGGCGACGCAGACCAGAATTCATGACGCGAAATCGATGACGCCCGCCGGAGCGGCGGCGCTACGGCGCGCAATCTATCGGCGCGATTTCGCGGCCGCCGGGAATCCGGCGTTCATCATAAACAGGCGTCGTTAATCGCGCGGCTGCGCTCAATTCACCGGCTGAGGCTCGGGGAATTTCCATTTGCCGTTCAGGATTTCGGCGCGCGGACGATAGAGCCGCACCGTGTAATTCCATCCGGCCATGATCGGCAGGCAGTTCGGAATCTTGCCGTCGCAGCCGCCGAACTGGATGGCGACGGAGCCATCGCTCTCTTTCTTCGCCGTGATGTTGTTGATCGTGTAGGCGTTGTAGGGATTTTGCTCGTAGTAGCCCTTGGCGTCGTACAGGCTGACCGACCAGAAGCCATTCACGGGCACGTTCTTGACGTTGAGCTTGTAGACCGTCTTGCCGTCGTTCCTGGATGGAGTGATGTTCAGGTAGGTGGCGTCCTTGTCGGGATTGCCGCCCCAGCCCGCCGCGGTTCCGATCAGGTGCCGGATCGGATCGACCTGCGCCTTGGTGCCGAATGCTCCCTTGAAGTCGGGGATCGTGGTGGTGAGAACCAGCAGCGCGTCGCGCACCTTCTTCTGGCTTGCCTGATCCCAGTTCGGCGCCTCGAACGTGCCCGGCGACTTCTGGATCACCTTGATGGCGTCCTGCAGTGCGTGGACCTGTTTCAAGTCGTTCGGATCGTTTGGATCGACCAGGGTGCGGATCGCGACCGCGACATAGCGCGTCCCGACCTTCTTCTTGTCGAGCATGTAGGAGCCTGCGCCATAATAAACCGCCGGCACATAGTGGTCCTCGTTGATCACCTGCATCGACATGAAGCGCTTGCCGGCGTTGGGCATTCCGATTGTCACGGGGCCGGCATCCAGATCGAACACGGCTGACGAGTAAAGTGTGTCGCGGTTCAGCCGGATCACGGTCTGATTTTCGATCCGTGCCGGCTCGCGGCGGTGCAGGAATTTCCCGATCCCGCCGCTGTCTTTCAGCAATCCGCCGAAATAGAGATCGCTTTCGGCGCGGGGGAAGTTGTCGACCGTGACCGGCACGGTATTGCCGGCCGGTTGCGCATGCGCAGTGCCGATTGCCGCCAGCACGGCGATCAAGGAGCAGAGAGTGAAGCTGATTTTCATGATTGCGATCCTTCCGTATGTCAGTTCGTGCGCTGCAGCGGCGGCGCTTTCCATTTGCCGTTCAGCGCCGGAGGCTTCGGCCAATAAAGCCGCAGCACCGCGAAGAACGGGCCCTTTGGTGCGGGCAGCCAGTTCGAGGCCTTGTCCGGTCCAGGAGATTCGTTCTGGACGTACAGCGTGATCCCGCCGTCGGCGTCTTTCTTGAGGCCAAGCAGCATCGGCGAGTTGATCAGATAGCGATTGATCGAGTTGGCGGAGAGCAGGCTGGCCGGCAGTTCATACATCGTGAGCGACCAGAACGCGTTGACCGGCGGCAACTGGCCCGCCGGGAAGCGCAGCGTGTAGCGGTTGGCGCCCTCCAATTTCTGCTTGGACGCATCGACAAAGTAGGCCGGATACATCGCCTCCTGCTTGGAGTTGCCATAGATGCCGAGGACGGCTCCTGTCATGCGGTCGAGATAGCTGCCTTTCAGGAAAGCGCGCGTGCCGAACGCATCGGAGCTGCTCTTTTTGCCAGTATCGATCTGCGTTTCTTTGTACTCCTTGAAGGTCGCCCACGCGTCCGCCATGCCCTCCTGCACGGCCTTTCGCAATTCCGGCGACAGCGCGCTCGCATCGAACTTGCGGCCGCCGCCGATGTTGAGCTTGGCGAAGCGCGCCATCAGCGCCTTCTCCGAAGGATCCGCCGGGGCGAACTGCAGGACGAAATTGACGACGTTGAAGAAGTCGAGCGACGTGCGCTCCTGCTCGGGCGAGAGCGGCTTGATGAAATCCACCGCGGGGGCGGGCGCAGGTGCTGCCTGCCCAACAAACTGCGAGAGCGTCTGGACCTTGTAGCCCGCCTGTATCTTCTTGACGTTGTCGATGTCGCCCGGATTGAAAAGCTGCGTTCGATACAGCACGAACGCGAATTCGGTCTCGGAGCGGATCACCGACTTGATGCCCTTCGGCTTCTTGCCGTTCCACTTCGGCCCGGCGAGCAGATAGCTCGCGGCACCGTTTCCGGTGGCGCGGCTGCCGACGTAAGCGAAGTTGAACGTGTACATGTCGATGAACTGCAGCGAGTAGTAGCGGCCCTTCTCGACCGCCGGGACCGTCAGCACGATCGGCTCGGCGCGCAGGTCCGCGCCGACGTAGGAGTAGGGCGTGTCCGAGTTGGGCGTCTGGATCGCCTTGTCGTCGGGCGTGTAGACCCGTGCGTTGTTGACGATCTTGTTCCAGGAGTCCTTGAACTCCGGGCTGCTCTTATCGACGAAATAGGAATGCTGAATTCGGTAGGTATCGACCAGCGGGAAGCCGTAAATGGTGGCCTCTTTCGCGATGGCTCGGGCCTGGGCCGGATCGAGCGCCGGCTGCTGCGCCAAAGCGCCGGGGCTTGCGCCAAGACCCAACAGCAGCAATACGGCCAGGTGGAAGCGCCTAGCGGTCGTGGGCGTCATGCCGGAATTCCTTCGTTGCGCCATCGATGGCTCAGAACGGATTGATGTAGTTGGTGATCGCCACCTGCCGCAGCAGGACCTTGCGGATGACATGGGCGGCCTTCACGCGATCGGTGAAGATCGCGGCCTCGCCGGTGCTGCCGGCCGGCAGGCGGCTGGCGATGCCTGCGTCGTCGAGCTTGACCCGCACGACGAAGGGCGCCGCCTGCACCGCCTTGGGCGTCACGGCGAGACCTGACGTTTGCACCTGGCCGGTCGCAATGGCTTGCAGAACGGCCTCGACCTTTCCGGAGAAAACCTGGCCCGGGAAGAATTTGAACGTCAACTCGGCGTCCTGTCCCGGAGCGATGTAGCGCGCATCGATCTGCGGAATCTCGACGCCGATGATCGTCGCCGAGGTGTCGATGAACGCCATCACGGGCGCCAGCGGCAGATTGGTGACGCGTGCCCCTTTTCGCAGTGCGAGGTTGGTCACGTAGCCGTCGGCGGGCGCCACCACCACGGCCTTGTCGAGATTCCATTTCGCGTTGGTGAGTTGTGCGCGAAGCTGATCGACCTCGGCCTGGCGCTGCTCCACGTCGAACGCGCGCCCGGAGTCGCGCTGCTGCAATTGCGTCATCTGCGCCAGCCGGAGCTCCTGAAACTGGAGTTGTGCTTCCAGTGCTTTGACCGACGACTCGTAAGGCGTGGGGTCGATGCGGAACAGCACGTCGCCGGCCTTCAGCGGCTTGTTGGGCTCCACCGGCACGTCCAGCACTTCGCCCGCGACATCCGGCACGATCTGCACCGAATTGCGGACGACGAGGGCCGAGCCTTGCGGCGCGCCCCAGCCCATCGGGATGAACAGGCCGACCAACAGCAGAAGCAGAACGATGATTGGCGAGATTTTCCAGAACAGGTTGAACGGAACGATCTTCGTCTTCACCAGGATGAAGAGGATGACCAGATAGACGTTGAGGAGGACGACGATCATGGCCGCGCCTCCGCCTTGTGCGGCGCCGGCGCATCGACGTAGGCCCAGATCAGCGCCACCGGCCACAGCGCGAAGCCGAGAAACAGCGTGACCCAACCGGCGACCGTAACCGCCTGCGCCCAGGGATGGTTGCGTTTCTTGGCGATCATGCCCGGCAGCATGGCGAGGAAAATAACGACGGCGACGGTGCTGGCCAGCAGCACGATCAGAACGATCCAGGCGAAGACATCGAGGCCCGACATCGTGCGTTCTCCAAAGTCGTCGATTTGTGTAATGTTATTTTTGAAATCTCGGGGCGGATTATACGCCCCATCGCCATCCCCGGTCATCAGCCCAAGAGCGCATGCCTGCTCTTGCGTCAAAGCCCCGTCCGGATTAACTTTTCCACGCAATCTCGTGGGGTGCCTGGCCGGCGTTGGCCGGGCTGAGAGGCGAAAGCCAACCCATCGAACCTGATCCGGATCATGCCGGCGGAGGGAGAGAGATGCGGTCGCCGCAAAGCGAACTGCCTCAAGTTGTTGCCGATATCGTCGAGCGCCTTCGCCAGCGAAGGCCGCGGGTGCATTGCATCACCAATGCGGTGGCGCAGACCTTCACCGCCAACGTGCTGCTGGCGGTGGGCGCGGTGCCTTCGATGACCATTTCACCGCGGGAGGTCGGCGCGTTCGTCGGGCGTGCCGACGCGCTGCTGATCAATCTCGGCATGTTCGACGACGAGCGGCAAAAGGCGTCGCTTGCCGCCATTGCAGCGGCCAAGAAGGCTCGCAAGCCCTGGGTGCTCGATCCGGTTTACATCGACCGGTCTGCCCCTCGCGCGGCGCTGGCCCGGCGGCTGGTTGCCAAGAAGCCCAACGCGCTCCGGCTGAACGAGCAGGAATTGAACGCGCTCGGCGGCAAGGCATCCGATCTGGCGGCGTTCACGCGCGATGCCGCGAGGATGCACACGGTGATCGGATTGACGGGCGAGCGCGATTTCGTATCGGACGGCACGCGGCTCGCCACCGTCGCCAACGGCGATCCGCTGATGGCCAAGGTGACCGCGATGGGCTGCGCCGGCTCGGCTGTGGTGGCGGCCTTTCTTGCGGTCGAGAGCGATGCCTGGCTCGCCACCACTGCGGCGCTCGTTGCGTTCGGCGTCGCAGGCGAAATTGCGGCGGAGCGCGCGCGCGGGCCCGGCAGCTTTGCGGTGGAGATGATCGACGCGTTGCACGGGCTCAACCGCGTGACGCTGATCGGGAAGGCGAGGGTGACGTGATGGCCAAAGCGGTGCTCGATCTTCGCGTCTACGCCATCGTCGATCCCGAGGTGTCCGGCGGCCACGATCTCGCCGATCTCTCAAGGAGCCTGGCGGCGGGCGGCACGACGCTGGTGCAATTGCGCGACAAGCTGTCGGACACGCGCGTCATGGTGGAGCGTGCCCGCGCCATCAAGGCCGCGCTCGGCAAGGTGCCGCTGCTCATCAACGACCGCGTCGATGTCGCGCTCGCAGCCGGCGCCGACGGCGTGCATATCGGCTGGGACGACATGGCGCCGGCCGACGCGCGGCGCCTGCTCGGCCCCGGCGCCATCATCGGACTGACCATCAACTCGCCGCAGCGCGCCGATGCGACAAACCTCGACCTGATCGACTACGCCGGCATCGGTGGCGTCTACGGCACCACCTCGAAGCAGACCAAGAACACGCCGATCGGGACCGCCGGCCTCGCGCGCGTGATCGAGGCGCTGCGCCGCCGCAAACCGGGCTTCCAGACATGTGGCATCGCCGGGATCGACGCGGCGAACGCCGCCCCGGTGATCGAAGTTGGTGCCGATGGCGTTTCGGTGATTTCGGCGTTGTCGCTCGCCAAGGATCCGCAGGCCGCGTCGCGGGAGCTGCTGGCCGTGGTCGATGCCACGCTGGCGAGGCGGAAACGAAAATGACGGCGATCGCGGTCACTATCGCTGGATCGGACTCCGGCGGCGGCGCGGGCATCCAGGCCGATCTCAAGACGTTTTCGGCGCTGGGTGTCTATGGCGCGTCGGTGATCACGGCGCTGACCGCGCAAAACACCAGGGGCGTCACCGGCATTCACGACGTGCCGGCGGATTTCATCGCGGCGCAGATCGACGCGGTGTTTTCCGACCTCGCGGTCGATGCGGTGAAAATCGGCATGCTGTCTCAAGTTTCGACCATCGAGGCGGTGGCGGCGGGCCTCGATCGGCACCGCGCCAAGAGTGTCGTGCTCGATCCGGTGATGGTCGCAACCTCGGGCGACCGGCTGCTCAATCCGGATGCGATCGAGCGCCTGGTGCAACTGCTGTTTCCCCGCGCGGTGGTGATCACGCCGAATTTGCCCGAGGCCGCGGCGTTCCTCGGCTGTCCGGCCGCCGACGGCGAGAGCGAGATGCGCGGCCAGGCCGAGCGGCTGCTGGCGCTCGGCGCCCAAGCGGTGCTGATCAAGGGCGGCCATGGCGGCGGTCATGAGAGCGTCGATCTGCTGGTCGGGCGGGACAGCGTCACGCGGCTGGCGGCGCCGCGCATCGAGACGCGCAACACCCACGGCACCGGCTGCACGCTGTCGTCGGCGGTGGCCGCGGGACTGGCAAAGGGCTTGCCGCTCATCGAGGCGGTGCGCGAGGCGAAGGCCTATGTCAGCGGCGCGATCGCCGCATCGGGTGAGTTGACGATCGGCTCGGGGCACGGGCCGGTGCACCATTTTCATCAGTGGTGGAAGAAGACGGCGAGAAGCGCTTCGGAATAAGGGAGAAGAAGATGACGAAGATCGGCCGAAGAACAGTACTGGCGGGCACCATCATGGGTGCTTTTGCCGCACCCTCGGTCGCGCGTGCGCAGACTCGCCGCTGGCGCATGATCACATCGTGGCCGAAACGCCTGCCAGGCCCCGGAATGTCGGCCGAACGCATAGCCGAGCGCATCAATTCGCTGTCCGGCGGCCGTCTCCAGATCACGGTCCATGCCGCCGGCGAAGTGGTGCCGGCATTCGAGGTACTCGACACCGTCGGCGCGGGCGTCGCCGAGATGGGCCACACCGCCGCCTTCTACTGGCAGGGCAAGGATCCCTCCGCCGCGTTTTTCACCACCGTGCCATTCGGTCTCACGCCGTCGGAGCACGTCTCATGGATTGACGCCGGCGGCGGCCAGGCGCTGTGGGACGATCTCTACGCTTCGTTCGGTGCCAAGCCGTTCATGGGCGGCAACACCGGCGTTTGCATGGGCGGCTGGTTCCGCCGCGACATCAAGAGCCTGGCCGATCTGCGCGGCCTGAAAATCCGCTCGCTGGGGCTGGGCGGCGAGGTGTACCGCAGACTTGGCGCGACGCCGCAGACCACGCCACCGGCGGAAATCCTCACCAGCCTGCAGTCCGGCGTGATCGACGGCGCCGAGTTCGTCGGCCCAGGCACCGACATCGCGCTCGGCCTCTACCGCGTCGCGCCGCTCTATTATGGCCCGGGCTTCAACAAGCCCAACGGCACGGGCGAATGCCTCGTCTCGCGCAAGACATGGGACGGGCTCGACTCCGAGTTCAAGGCGATCGTGGCGCACGCCTGCGCAACCGAAGCGTCGTTCGCTCTCGCCGAGATGGAGCGGCTCAACGCCGAGGCGCTGACCGCGCTTACCACGACCCACAAGGTGCAGTTGCGCACCTTCCCGGGCGATATGATCGCCGCGGCTCGCAAGACTGCGAGCGAAGTGCTCTCCGAGCTTGCCGCGCGCAGCGAGCGTTCGCAGAAGATCCATGCGTCCTACTCGGCGTTCCGCGAACGCACCGCGCCTTGGTCGAACATCTCGATCAAGGCCATCCTCGAGGCCCGCGAAGGCTAGCGATCGCAGGCTTTTTTGAAGGCTTGGCCGGTGTTTACCGGTCCTTAATGATTCGCGGCGGATTCATTAACCAAAGCGCTTCGGCCATCCCCGAGATGGCGTGCGTCCATTGTTCGACGTCGAAGCCCCGTCGCGTGTTTCCAGTAACAGCAGCGTGTTTGGGATCGTAGCAGCGCGCGAGTCCGCGCCGGTTGCGCGATTCACTTTGACTCGAAGCGATGCAAACCCCGAGGGGAGAGGGATCGATGACAATCAATCTAATCAAGGCAGGCGTGGCAGCAATCGCGCTACTCGCAACTCCGTTTGCCGCTGTCGCGGCGGACATCAGGCCGCCTGTCTACAAGGGCGTGCCGCGCTCGGTGATCTCGTACTACAACTGGTCCGGCCTCTATGTCGGCGCCACGGTTGGCTACGGCACCGGCACATCGGCATGGGATGTGGCCGGCGTATCGGTTGCCGACATCTCCCCGAAGGGCATGCTCTACGGCGTGACCGTGGGCTACAACTGGCAAGCGGGATCGTTCGTCTACGGCCTCGAAGGCGACTACAACTTCTCGAGCGTCAAAGGCAGTTCGACCTGCCTCGGTGCATTGACCTGCGAAGCCTCAAATCCGTGGTTCGCGACCTTCCGCGGACGCTTCGGCTACGCCATGGACCGCTTCATGCCCTACCTCACGGCCGGCGGCGCCTACGGCAAGGTCGATCTCAATATTCCTGCAATCCCCGACTCGGCGAGTTCGTCGCAGTTCGGCTACGCCCTCGGCGGCGGCATGGAATACGCCTTCCTCGGCAATTGGACCGGCAAGATCGAATACCTGTTTGTCGATCTCGGCAAATTCCAGACGCCCGGCCTCGTGGAGGCTTCGTACAACCAGCACGTCATCCGCGCTGGCCTGAACTACAAGTTCTCCGGCGGGTTCTGACCTCGCTGCGGTCTGCGCACCAGCGCAGTCCGGAGTTTCAAGCCAAGCAGCCCCGGGCGTTTTCGCCCGGGGCTTTTTCGTGCGTGTCGTCCAGAGGACGACTGTGGCGTGCTGGCCACAACTGGACGAATAGGGATTCGAACCGATCGCCGGCAGATTGTGAGTCTTGCAGACAGAAGATCGCTGGGTAATCTTGGCCTCAAGAGTCAAGTGATTCGCTTGTATCTGTGGGCGTTGTCCCCGTCTTTCACCGGGGTAAGGACGGATATCCACAGGAGCGGACCTCGTCGCATCGCGACAGGTGTTCCCAGTAAACAGCGTTCGGGCGGTTGCCGATCGAGGCGGTGCGCCGGGACCGAGTGATTCCAGTCCCCCGACTACGCGTTGCGTATGCGCACGGTGCGATGCGGGCACCGATTGCGTCAGGAACTCACCGGCGCATGGGAGACGAGATATGAGATTCAAGCTGATCGGCTCAGGCTTAGCGGCCATGGCCCTGCTCGCGACATCGTTCGCTGCGGAGGCCGCCGATATGCCGCGGCCCGTCTACAAGGGGGTCCGCTCGGTCGTTGCCTATTACAATTGGACCGGATTCTACGCCGGTATCAACGCTGGCTACGGCTGGGGCACATCGGACTGGGGCATTCCAGCCGTCACGAACAAACCCACGGGTTTCCTCGTCGGCGGCACGCTCGGCTACAACTACCAGACCGGCTCCATCGTCTGGGGCATTGAGGGCGACATCGGCTATGCCGACGTCAAGGGCAGCGTAGCCTGCGGCGTAGGCTTCACCTGCGAAACCGCCAACCGCTGGCTCGGCACCGTTCGCGGCCGCGTCGGCTACGCCTTCGACCGCTTCCTGCCGTACTTCACCGCGGGCGGCGCGTTCGGCAGCGTCAGGGCCAGCGTCAACCCAGGGCCGCTCGTTTCCTCGACCGACACGCTCATGGGCTGGACCGCCGGCGGCGGTCTCGAATACGCCTTCATGGGCAACTGGACCGCCAAGATCGAATATCTCTACGTCGATCTCGGCAGCTTCGACACCGGCTTCACGGCTCCCGTCGTGAACAACGTGAGCTTCAAGGAGCACGTCGTTCGCGCCGGCCTGAACTACAAGTTCTCCGGGCCGATCTTCACGCGCTGGTAGCCGCGCAACGCTCGAAAATCGAAAGCCCCGGGCCTCGGCCCGGGGCTTTTTCTTTTGCGGCACGTTCAATCAGGCGCGCGCCTTCACGACCTTCTGCTTCTGCGTGCCGAGGCCGTCGCAGCCCAATTCCACCAGGTCGCCGACGTTGAGGAACTTCGGCGGCTTCATGCCGAGCGCCACGCCGGACGGGGTGCCGGTGACGATGATGTCGCCCGGCTCCATGATGAAATACTGCGAGCACCACCACACGATCTCGGCGACGCCGAACACCATCGTCTTGGTGTTGCCGCGCTGGCGGTATTCGCCGTTGACCTTGAGCCACAGGTTGAGGTTCTGCGGATCCTTGATTTCGTCCTTGGTGGCGACGAAGGGGCCGATCGGGCCGAACGACTCGCAGCCCTTGCCCTTGGTCCACTGGCCGGCGCGCTCGATCTGGAACACGCGCTCCGACACGTCGTTGGACAGGAAATACCCCGCCACCGCGCTCATGGCGTTTTCCTTGGTGAGGTAGCTCGCGCGCTTGCCGATCACGATGCCGAGCTCGACCTCGTAGTCGAGCTTGGTCGATCCCTTCGGCGTGATGGTGTTGTCGTTCGGCCCGCAGATGCACGACAGCGCCTTGTTGAAGATGATCGGCTCGGGCGGCAGCTTCATGCCGGCCTCGGCGGCGTGGTCGGCATAGTTCAGGCCGATCGCGATGAAGTTCGACGGCCGCGCCACGCAGGGGCCGAGCCGCGGGTTGCCCTTCACCAGCGGCAGCTTGTCGATGTTGGCCTTCTTGATCTTGGCCATGCCCGCGGACGACAGCGCCTCGCCGTTGATGTCTTTGACGACCTTGGAGAGGTCGCGGATCTTGCCATTTTTGTCGATGATGCCGGGCTTTTCCTTGCCGGCCGCGCCGAAGCGAACGAGCTTCATGGGGTGTTTCCTCTTAGTTGATTTCGGATGGTTGATGGATTGGGTGGTGCATCATGCGTCGGTGTTGGCGCGTCGGCAAGATGGTGTGTCTCGTGTCCCGGCCAAGCGAGCGATAGCGAGCGCGAGCCGGGACCCCGGTTTGTTGCCGCGAGAAGAAAGAAACCGGGGTCCCGGGTCTCGCTTTTTGCTCGCCCGGGACACATGCGGTGAGGGCTGCGCAAAAATCAAAACGCCCCCGGAAATATCCCGCCGTCCATCAGCAGGTTCTGCCCGGTGATGAAGCCGGCGTGCGACGAGCACAGGAAGGCGCAAGCCGCGCCGAACTCGTCCGGCTTTCCGAACCGCTTGGCCGGGATGGTCGAGGCGCGCGCCGCCTCCGCCTGCTGCAAGGTGATGCCCTGCTTCTTGGCGGTGTTCTCGTTGTTGGAGCGCAGCCGGTCGGTGTCGAACGGGCCGGGCAGCAGGAAGTTAATGGTGACGTTGTGCTGCACCACCGTGCGCGACACGCCGGCCAGGAACGCGGTGAGGCCCGCGCGCGCGCCGGACGACAAGTCGAGGCCCGCGATCGGCATCTTCACCGAGCCGGAGGTGATGTTGACGATGCGGCCGAATTTCCTCGCGACCATGCCGTCGATCGCGCGCTGGATCAGCTCGATCGGCACCACCATGTTGCCGATCGTGCCGTCGATCATCTTCTGGCGGTCGAGCTCGCGGAAATCGCGAAAATGCGGACCGGCGTTGTTGGTGACGAGAATGTCGGGCTCCGGGCACGCGGCGAACAGCTTGGCCTGACCCTCGGCGGTGCTGACGTCCGCCACGACTGCCGTGACCTTGCCCTTCGCCACCTTGCGGATGTCCTCGGCGGTGCTTTCCAGCCGCTTCGGATCGAGGCCGTTGATGATGACGTCGCAGCCGGCCTCGGCCAGGCGGAAGGCGCAGGCCCGCCCGAGCCCGCGGCTCGAGGCGCAGACGATGGCCTTCCGGCCGGCAATTCCGAGATCCATGCACGTTCCTCCTTGTTGGCGGCCGATCTTATCGCAGCGCCACACTCAGGAGTCATCCCCGCGAAAGCGGGGATCCAGCAATCGCCGGTGTGTACTGGGTCCCCGCTTTCGCGGGGACGACAGCGGTGTTTGCCGCTCTCATCGCATTCGCTCCTGCCGCGCGTGGATCTCCGCGCGCGCCATCGCAAATTCATCCTCGGGCACGCTGCGCCAGTGCCGTGTAAAGCAGGCGTGCGGCTCGCCGCGGCATGAATGATTGCGCCGGCAGGCGCCGATTTGGCACTCCTGCCAGAACTGCAGGCTGTTGCAGAATGCCAGGCTGCGCGCGTGATAGCGCACGCGTCTCGCCTGAGCCTTGCGCTGTTTCGGCGTCTGCTCAGCCGCTTGTTTCCTCGTCCGCTTCCGCATTTTGTTTCTCTCCTTTCCGATTGTTGCGCGCCACGCGCTGCGATGGCCCGCGCGTCTGCGCCGGGCCTTGGGGCACAAGTCCGCCCCCGCGAAAGGCGAGGGTGGTGAAGCGCCGATTGGCGCTGGTGCGGATCGCCGCACCCCGTGGCCCGCCTTGCGATCGGGCCGGTCCCTTGCGGGACCTGCCGGCCCATCACGCGGGCCGGCGCGCCACTCGGCGCTTCACCGCGGCGTTTTCGTGCGGGGCGTTACGCTTGTCCGCACTGGCTCTCGGGCCGCGCTTGCGAACCCGGATCGCGCTTTCGCGAAGACCTGGGCCGTCCAGCAGGCTCCCTGCACACGGATCGTAGTGTCCGTAGGGCGGGGCCCCGAGGCCTCCCGGGAGCGATGCTGACGAGGCATCGCCCGCAGGCGCCGCACCCCGCTCCATCAACAGCGTCACCGGTTGACGCCCTCACTGAGTGGGGTGAAGGAATATAATCATAGGATTTTGGTCAAGTCAAGGACACTACATCTAGTAGTTCGGCCTCCAGGACGGATTGACTGAGTTCTTTTTTTGTTCCCATATTACTAGAACTAGAGAATCGAGAAGCCGCCGGATGTGGGTCCGACGGCTCCATCTCTCGATTTTCGCCAGCGTTGCTTGAGCCGCACGCTGGACAGGCTGTGTAACGAGACGAATGAATCCGACTCGAATGCTTGGGTCAAGACGGCTCGCACCTTAACCAGAGGATTGAGCCACTATGACCACAACTACCGCAACGAAGACGGTCCAGATCAAGTGCATTAACAAGCATGATCGACCCAACCCACATGAGCGGATTACTCATGTGGGCGGCTACGAAACTGAGCCTTGGAAAATCACCCAGCAGGAAGCCATCGACCACATCGAGAGTGGCAGGTGGAAGTTCTGGGTTAAGCCGCCCAACGCCAATGAGTCAGTTTGGGTTGTCGTGGCTACCAGTCGTTACGGCAACAAGTATCTGAAGACTGAAAACGACGGGGAAGACCAGAACAATCTTCTGTCGCTTCCTGAGTGTCCGTGATCCTCAGTTGAGGAGCGGGCTGAGATTTCAAATGTTGCCGGATTGGGATTCTTGACCCGTCCCAATCCGGTTCGTCAGTTCGGAGTTTGCGATGTCTTCTTGGCACACACTACAACTCGCTGACGGGTGTCATGGGTAAACGGCATGCTCAAGCGATCCAAAATTCAACATTCCAGTAGCTTGCTCGTTCGCGCCCAGCGCGGCGCCACAGCCGATCAAGCAATGCGCGAGAAAATAGGCGCTTCGCTCGCCGATCCACGTCCCGACGTTGCAGCCGAGAAAGTTTTTGCAAGGCTCCGCGAACACCATTGCAGGCGCCGCTCAACTTTCTCGGCCTCATGCTGAGGAGCATCGCGTATCGATGCGTCTCGAAGCATGGGGCCGCCTCGTCCTTCGAGACGCTGTGCTTTGCATGGCTCCTCAGGGTGAGGCGGATAAGGGTGCCCAGATGTCGGTACGCGTAGGATGGGCTGAGCGAAGCGAAGCCCGCGTGCCTCTTGCATGTCACACCAACTGCAGTCTCAACTCGCGCCCGACAACGCGCGCGGCGCGCTGCAATGTTTCGATCGTCGCGCTGCCGTTGTCGGGATCGAGCAGGCGGTCGATCTGCGCACGGCTGGTCTTCATCAACTCGGCCATGCGCTGCTTGGTGATCTTTTTCTTCTTCATCTCGCTGGCGAGCTGGTACGCGACCACAGCTTTGACTGCCGCCGCGGTCGCGTCTTCGCGAATTCCAGCTTCATCGAGCCAGCTTTCGAAGCTCGATCCTATGTGCGGGTTCTTCCTCGCCACGATTGCACCTCCTTCAATCTCTGTTTCGCTAACGTCAGTTCCTCAATGGGCGTTCTTTGAGTTTTCTTGATGATGGCATGCAGCGCGATCAGCATGCTGTCGTGAAACCCGAAGAACACCCGCGCTTCGCGCCGGCTTGGCAGCGCTGAGCGCACCTCCCACAACCCGCCGCTCAGCGGCCGGCAAAGCGGCAATCCGACCGGCCAGCCGAACTGCACCTTGGCGATATCGCGACCTATGGTTCGCTTGTCTTCGCGGGATAATTCGTTCAGCCATTCGCGCACCGGCTCGCGGCCGGTGACCGATCTCCAGAACACGAGAGGGATTGGTTTGAGGTTGTTGGACATCCAACAAAAATTGTATCTAAAAAGATACACAACGTCAAGCGATTGTTGACTCCAGAACGTTATCGCTGCGGAGTATGGATTCCGGATCGCCGCCGGAATGACAGTGGAGAGTTTGTCGTTGCGCTGCTACCTTCCCACCCATGAACGCACCCGCCACCATCACACTCCCCACCGCCGCCGATGTCGATGCCGCGGCGGCCCGCATCAAGGGCGTCGCGCTGCGGACGCCGCTGGTGAGTTCACCCGTGCTCGACGAGCGGCTCGGCGCGCGGGTGTTCCTCAAGGCCGAGACCCTGCAGCGCACCGGCTCGTTCAAATTTCGCGGCGCCTACAACAAGATCTCTCAAATTCCATCGGACAAGAAGGCGGCGGGCGTCGTCGCCTATTCGTCCGGGAATCACGCGCAGGGCGTGGCGCATGCGGCGGCGCTTTGCGGCGTGCCGGCGGTGATCGTGATGCCGCAGGACGCGCCGCGCGCCAAGCGCGAGCGCACCGCGGCGCTCGGCGCCGAAGTCGTCTTGTATGACCGCGATACGCAGGACCGCGCCGCCATCGCGCGCGACATCTGCGCCAAG
>JAKFYI010000007.1 GCA_021730985.1 Hyphomicrobiales bacterium
GGGTGGGGCGGAAGGGGAAGGCATTGGGATACCGGACTTTCGCAGTATTATGGTGCAACTCCTGGAAGCCTAACGGCGGGGAAAGCCCCAGATGCCGGCGGAGACCCCGCCGATGACTAGGCTCTCAAAGTGGCTGTCTGACCTAGGCCAGTTCGGGGTACGCTACCCTGAGAGGGAAAGCGTGGCGATCAATCGCAAGGCACTGGTGTACGCGTGGCACGGGTCCGGCCGCAAATGGGACGCGCTGTGGCTGCAATCGCTTGGCGGAGTATTTGGCGGCTTCGTCATCTGGTATTGGGGCTTGAAAGTTCCCCAAGCAATTTTGGACAATCCGGCACTTGGAGCAGTCGTAGCCATCATTATAGGCGCGGCCGCTGGCGCTATAGTTGTCTTTTTGCTTCGTCTCTGTTGGTGGCCATTCTACTGGCGCCTAGAACCTCATGGAGGTCTGTTTCAATTCCTCCAAACACGATTGGGAACGTTTATGTGGCCGGTAGTTCTGACAACTGCTGGTGTCGTGGCCTTCATTGTATTGTCTGGCGTTGGCCTAGTGTGGCTTTCATTGCAGGTGTTGAGTGGTGCCTCGGTTCGAGAAGTGTCTGCGACACCTAACACGATTGGAAATCCTGATTTTTTCCTTTTACCCCCCGAAGGCCGCTACCGGTTTACGTGGCCATCGGATCGCTTCGTATCGTTTTATGTGCGCCTTGATACAGAACGAAATCCAGACATGGGAAATAACCCAGCTTTCATTTTACGAAACCGCACCAACACGGTTGCATACCGAGTATCGGCTGTTTGGAAATCTGAGACTTCACTGAACATCAAAGAGGAGGTCACGGCCTCGCCTAAACTGTCTGTGGCGCAATTCGCTGCAAGTGACATTCGTCTCGACATAATCGCCAATGCCGCAAGCGGTCCTCGCGCTAATTTTGTCTATTATTTAAAAGAATCTCCTAAGCAGACAATGGAGGTGGTCGCAAAAGAGGCCGATGTATTTTTTCCGCAGGAACTCTGGCCCCTCGCAGCTATATATTTAGCCGCGCGAATCCCGGACAAAATTGGCGAGACAAGCGCGCCATTTGTTGCGCGCGTGACTTTGAATTGGGAGACCTCAGAGGGAAAGCGACAGCGGGCGTACCGCGTGAAGATCACCGCTACCAACGCCAAAGGGACCGCAGCGGCGTTTCCGATTGTTGACGCATTCCTCAATTTTTCGCTTGAGGAGATAGGTTAATAACTAAACCTCCTCCAGTCGGACGACCTCGCTTCCGATTGCGACTAGGCAGGCCAGCAAAAAAACGGCGCGTGGAACGCGCCGCCCGATAGATGCTGACTCTTGTTTCGGTCTTGTGCATCCAAGCCGCCGCAGCGCGGGCAAGCCGCTGCGCTGTCAGTCTCAGGCTTTGCGCCACAATGCCGGACTTTCGCTCGTCATGCTGAGCCCAGGTCGTTGTCGCACGAAGACGGCACGCTGGGGTGTTTGGCAACCCGAGAGAGTAGCAATCGCAGCCGGGGCGCACCGATGGTTAAGGTTCGTTAACGATCGCGGCCTAAACTGACACCTGGAGCGAGCCGTACCGCGTCATGACCACCATTTTCAGCACCGACAGTTGGATTTCGTCCGTCTGGGGCACCGGCGCGTCCGTGAGCCAGGGCAGCGGAATGATGGGCGCGCTGCAGGGCGCCGGAAAATATCCGATGGGCAGCAGCAAGGCCTATCTCGCCAACAACGCCGTCGCCGCCAACGCGCTGTCCACGATCACCGCCGGCGGCACCACCGATCTCACCACGCTGGCGATCCAGGCGGGCGACCTCGCCAAGCAGAAGCGGATGCAGGAGCGCGCCGCGTTCCTGGAGAAACTCCGCACGCCGCCGCCGCCGCCGGTGAAGCTCGATCCCTTCATCTACTTCGACGACGGCTCGACGCTCGACACCGTCAACAACGTGCTGACGATGGTGAACGGCAAGAAGATCAATTCGGTCACCGGCGCGAACTGGGTCGATCCGGCGTCGATCATCAATCTCGCGAACGGCTCCTATCTCGACACCGCCAACAACATCCTGGTGATGCCCGACGGCACCAAGATCGACACCGTCACCGGGCTGATCATTTCGGTCACGGCGTAACGGGGCAGCATCATGGACGTTGCCTCGATCGCCGGCGCCTTCATCGCCGCCCAGGCCAGCCAGATGCAGACTGCGATGGCTGCGAAGATGCTCAAGATGAACGCCGACCAGGCCGGCAATGCGGCGAAGTTGCTCGAAGCCGCGCAGCAGAACATGAAGCAGATGACCAACCTCGCGACTGGCGTTGGCGGCAATCTCGATATTACCGTCTAGTCAGATTTTCAGCGCCGCCGAGATCAGCTTGAGCGCATCCTCGCTCGCCCATTCCGCCGGACCCGACAGCGTCGCGATCTCGCAGCCCGCCCCATCGACCAGCAGCGTGGTCGGCATGCCGAACGCCTTGCCGGCCTCCTTGAGATCCTGAAACACCTTCGCCGAAGGGTCGGCGAAATAACCGAGTCGCCCGATGCCGACCTCCTTGAGCCACGCCTTCGGCTTTGCCGGATCGCGGGTGTCGATGTTGACGGCCACGACCTCGAAGTTCGACCCGCCGAGCTTGGCCTGCAGCTCGTCCAGCGCCGGCATCTCCTTGCGGCAGGGCACGCACCAGGTCGCCCACAGATTGAAAAGCACGGCGCGGCCGCGCCAGTCGGCGAGCGTCCTGCGGGCGCCGGCCTCGTCCTGGAAAACCAGCTCCGGCAGGCGTTTTGGGCTCTTGGCCACGGTCAGGGCGGCCACCTCGCCGCGGACCAAAGGTGCGATCCGCTGCGCGGTTTCCTGTGCCGGACGGCATTCGGGCGCCACGGCCACATTGCCTGCCAGGCGGCCGATCCCGTATATCCCCGCCAGCGCCACGGCGACGCCGGCGAAGCCGCCCGCCAGCACGATGGCGAGCCGTTTCTTGGCAAGTTTGAGCTGGGCTTCGCGAGTCTCTGTCATGATCGGCGATCACTGATGGCTAAGAAAACGGCCAAGGGCAACAAGGGCAAGAACAAGAGCAACCAGATGTGGGGCGGCCGCTTCGCGTCCGGCCCCGACGCGATCATGGCGAAGATCAACGCCTCGATCGACTTCGACTGGCACCTGTACCGGCAGGATATCGCCGCGAGCAAGGCCCACGCCGCCATGCTGGCGAAGCAGGGCATCATCACGGCGGACGATGCCCGCAAGATCGTTCACGGTCTAGACACGATCCAGTCAGAGATCGGGTCCGGCAAGTTCAAGTTCAAGCGCGAGCTCGAGGACATTCACATGAATGTCGAGAGCAGGCTCGCCGAGCTGATCGGCGAGGCCGCGGGCCGGCTGCACACCGCGCGTTCGCGCAACGACCAGGTCGCGACCGACTTCCGGCTGTGGATGCGCGACCGGATCGATGACCTTCACGCCATGCTCGGCGACTACCAGCAGGCGCTGGCCGAAAAGGCGCTCCTGCATGCCGGCACCGTGATGCCGGGCTTCACCCACCTGCAGAGCGCGCAGCCGGTGACGTTCGGCCATCACCTGCTTGCCTATGTCGAGATGGCGCAGCGCGACCGCAATCGCTTCTTCGACGCGCAGGTCCGCCTGAACGACTCGCCGCTCGGCGCCGCGGCGCTGGCCGGCACGTCGTTCCCGATCGACCGCCACATGACCGCGAAGCAGCTCGAGTTCGACGGTCCGATGCGCAATTCGCTCGATGCCGTGTCGTCGCGCGACTTCGTGATGGAGACGCTGTCGGCGGCGGCGATCACGTCGGTGCATCTGTCGCGCTTCGCCGAGGAGATCGTGATCTGGACCTCGCCGCAGGTCGGCATGCTGACGCTGTCCGACAAGTTCACGTCGGGCTCATCGATCATGCCGCAGAAGCGCAACCCGGACGCCGCCGAACTGGTGCGCGCCAAGACCGGGCGTCTGATCGGCGCGCTCAACTCGATCCTGGTGGTGATGAAGGGCCTGCCGCTCGCCTACCAGAAGGACATGCAGGAGGACAAAGAGCAGACCATCGACGCGCTGTCGTCGCTGGCGCTGTCGCTCGATGCCATGACCGGCATGGTGCGCGACATGGAGCCGGACACCGGGCGCATGAAGGCGGCGGCCGGGCTCGGCTATGCCACCGCGACCGACCTCGCCGACTGGCTGGTCCGGACCCTGAAGATGCCGTTCCGCGAGGCGCACCATGTCACCGGGCGGATTGTGGCAAAGGCCTCGGAACTGGGCCTGCCGCTGGAAAAGCTGCCGCTCGCGGACATGAAAAAGATCGAGTCCCGCATTACCAAGGACGTGTTCGGGGTGCTCTCGGTCGAGCGTTCGGTGAAGAGCCGGACTAGCTTTGGCGGCACCGCGCCGAACAACGTGCGCGCGCAGGCCAAGAAGTGGCTTAACAGGTTGGAAAACGAACGTGGGTAGAGATGCTGGAGCCGGACGGGGTGAATTGGAGCGCCGTTCTGCTATGGTGCCGGCAATTCGGGAGCCCGCTTTGACAACCTGGTTGTTCCGCATGGCCGTGGCCGGCACGGTGGCCGTGTCGTTCACGCTGTCGGCATGCGGCCGCAAGGGTCCGCTCGACGCGCCGCCGCGCGCGCAGGCCCAGCCGGTGTCGCAGCAGGCCGCGCCGCCGCAACAGGCGGAAGTCCCGGACGAATACGGCAACCCGCCTGAACCCAAGGGGCAGCGCAAAGGCTTCCTGTTGGACTGGCTTCTCAACTGAGCCTGCGATGCATCATTTCGCCTATCGCAACGGCGTGCTGCACGCCGAAGGGGTGAATCTCGCCAGCCTCGCCGAGGCGGTGGGGACGCCGTTCTATTGCTATTCGACAGCGACCCTGGAGCGTCACTACCGCGTGTTCGCGGACGCCTTCGCCGATGTGCCGGCGATGGTGTGCTACGCGGTCAAGGCGAACTCCAACCAGGCGGTGATCGCGACGCTGGCAAAGCTCGGCGCCGGCGCCGACGTCGTGTCCGGGGGCGAACTCAAGCGCGCGCTCAAGGCCGGCGTGCCGGCCGAGCGCATCATGTTCTCCGGCATCGGCAAGACCGCGGACGAGCTGGCGATGGCGCTCGACGCCAACATCTTCTGCGTCAACGTGGAGTCCGAGCCGGAGCTGGAGCTGCTGTCGCGGATCGCCGCGTCGAAGGGCACGACCGCGCATGTCTCGGTGCGCGTCAACCCGGACGTCGATGCCAGGACACACGCCAAGATCGCGACCGGCAAGTCCGAGAACAAGTTCGGCATCCCGATCAGCCGCGCCCGCGAGGTGTATGCGCGCGCGGCGAAGCTGCCCGGCCTCAAGGTCGCGGGCGTCGACATGCACATTGGCAGCCAGATCGTCGAGATGCAGCCGTTCGACGATGCGTTCGCGCTGCTGTCGGATTTCGTGCGGGAGCTGCGCGCCGACGGCCACTCCATCTCACATGTGGATTTGGGTGGCGGGCTCGGCATTCCCTATCGCGAGGACAACGATCCGCCGCCCGATCCGGCGGCATACGCGGCGGTGGTGAAGCGCGCCACCCGCGGGCTGGACTGCCGGCTGATCTTCGAGCCGGGCCGGCTGATTGTCGGCAACGCCGGCATCCTGGTGACGCGCGTGCTCTATCTCAAGCGCGGCGAGGCCAAGACCTTCGTCATCGTCGATGCCGGGATGAACGACCTGATCCGCCCGACGCTGTACGAGGCGCACCACGACATCCGGCTGGTCGCCGAGCCGAAGTCCAACGCGCCGCGCGTGAAGGCGGACGTGGTCGGCCCGGTCTGCGAATCCGGCGATTTCCTGGCGCTCGGCCGCGAGCTTGCGGAACCGGCGCCCGGCGACCTGATGGCGGTGATGACGGCCGGCGCCTACGGCGCGGTTCAGGCCGGCACCTACAACACCCGCGCCCTGGTCCCCGAAGTGCTGGTGAACGGCGCAGAATGGGCCGTGGTCCGCCCCCGCCTTGATGCCGACCAATTGATCGGCCTCGATCGGCTGCCTGCCTGGCTGTGAGCTTGGCGTTACCCGCGATCCACTCATGGAGCGGATCGCTCACAGCCTACGTTTCGTCGTCTTGCCCGCGGTTTTGCGCCCCATGAAATACCGCGATGATTGCAACCTCATCGGCGGCTTCGTGAATTTCGTAGACGATGATGTAGGGTGAGCCGACCACCACCCATTCATAGGTTCCTTGTGCCCGGCAGGAATGTCCAATGAACGGCCATTCCTGCAAGCGAGACGCAGCGTCGCGAATGCGGGCTGCGATCTCAGAGGCCGCACGCGGATTCCGAGCTTGGATGAATTCGTGAATGGATTCGATGTCGAGTTGAGCGCGCTTCCGAAAACGCACCCTCATAGGCCGCATTTTCTCCACAGGGCGGCCATCTCATCGTCGCTCGCATGGCGTTCGCGCCCTTGGATGAAGTCGGTGCGCCGGCTCTCGACCTCGGCCACCTGCTCGTCGCTCAGGCGGTAGGAGCTTGTATGCTGCTGCTCCAATTCGTGCAGCAGGCGCGCCGCGGTTTCCTGCCGCTGGGCCGGCCAGGTCAGCACGCGGTCGAGGATTTTCCTCATTTGCTCTTGAGTCATGATGTCAAAATAGCACTCTACCCCCCGGCATTTAAGCCCGGCGGATAGCCTCTGCCCCAGATTCCGGTCCCCGCCTTGATGCCGACCAATTGATCGGCCTCGATCGGCTGCCTGCTTGGCTGTGAGCCTGGCTTGCGTTTTGCTTGAGGTAGCCGGGGCTTGGCCCCATGTTAGACTGCCTGGATCGAGATTCCCTGCCCGGAGACCCTGGTGACCGTTTCGACCCCGGAAAGCAGCGACGGCCAACCCGCCGAGCACGGCCGAACGCTGCTGTCGCGGGCACTGGCCCGCGCCCGCTGGTCGATCCTCTGGGAGCGGCTTTGGCCCGCGCTGGCCGCCATCGCCACCGCCGCCGGAGTGTTCCTGGCCGTCTCCTGGCTCGGGCTTTGGATCGCCTTGCCGCCGATCGGGCGTGCGATCGGCGTGTTCGTGTTCTTCGTGCTGGCGGCCGCAGCCTGCGTGCCGCTGTTCATGGTGCGCGTGCCGCGCACCGGCGATGGCCTGCGCCGCCTCGACCGCAACAGCCGCCTGCCGCACCGTCCCGCCACGGCGATCGCCGACCGGCTGGTGCCGGAGGCCAACGACTCGTTTGCCGCAGCGTTGTGGCGCGCTCACATGGAGCGCTCGCTTGCCACGGCCCGCATTCTGAAGGCCGGCCAGCCGCAGCCGCGGCTGGTGGCGCGCGATCCTTATGCGCTGCGCGCGCTGGTGGCGATCCTTGTGGTCGCGACGTTCTTTGCCGCCGGCAGCGAGCGCTTCAAGCGCGTTGCCGCCGCGTTCGATTGGCAGGGTGTCGTCGCGCCCGCGAACTTCCGCGTCGATGCCTGGGTGACGCCGCCGACCTACACCGGCCGCCCGCCGGTGATTTTGCCGGGCGCGCGGCCCGGCGAGCCGGTGCGCGCCGCAGGCGCGGTGTCTGTTCCCGCCGGATCGACGCTGGTGGTTCGCTTCACCGGCAAGACCGACCTGACCGTCGCGGTGTCCGGCGGTATTGCCGAAGTCGGCGTCGATGCGCGCCCGCAGGCGCCGGCCGGCACGCAGGAGCGCCGCTATACCATCAGCGAAGCCGGCAGTGCCACCGTGCGCGGCGCGGGCGACAACCTGGTTTGGACCTTCACCGCGATCCCGGATCGCGTGCCGGTGATCTCGCTCGCCAAGGAGCCGGAGGCGCAGGCGCGCGGCTCGCTCGGCCTGTCCTACAAGATCGAGGACGACTACGGCGTGACCGAAGCGCAGGCGGTGTTCGAGCGCAAGCCAGCAGCCAAGCCGTCCGCCGTGGGCGCGAAGCCTGCGCGGCCGCTGTTCGGCGCGCCGGACTTCCCGCTGGTGCTGCCGCAGACGCGCACCAAGAACGGCGTCGGCTCGACCATCAAGGATCTCACCGAGCACCCTTACGCCGGCACCGACGTGGTGATGACGCTGGTCGCCCGCGACGAGGCCAGCAACGAGGGCAAGTCGTCGCCGCATGAGTTGCGATTGCCCGAGCGGCCGTTCGTCAAGCCGCTGGCGCGCGCGTTGATCGAGCAGCGCCGCGAGCTTGCGCTCGACGCCGAGGCAAAGCCGCGCGTGCTCACCGCGCTCGACGCGCTGTCGATCGCGCCGGAGCGCTTCATCCCGGAAACCAACATCTACCTCGGATTGCGCTCGATCTACTGGCACCTCGCCCGCGCCAACAGCGACGACGGGCTGCGCGACGTGGTGGCGCGGCTGTGGGGCATGGCGGTCAACATCGAGGACGGCAACGTCTCCGAGGCCGAGCAGGCCTTGCGCGCCGCCCAGGACGCGCTGCGCGAGGCGCTGGAGCGCGGCGCCACCGACGAGGAAATGAAGAAGCTGATGGATCAGCTTCGCGCCGCGCTCGACAAGTTTCTGCAGGCGCTCGCCGAGGAAATGCGCCGCAACCCGCAGATGGCGCGGCCGCTCGATCCGAATTCGATGCGCAACCTGCGCTCGCAAGATCTGCGCAGCATGCTCGACCGCATGGAGCGGCTGGCCCGCTCCGGCCAGAAGGATGCCGCGCGGCAGATGCTCGAACAGCTCCAGCAGATGCTGGAGAACCTGCAGATGGCGCGGCCCGGCGGCGAGCAGGGCGAGGACGGCGACGACATGTCGTCGGCGCTCGACGAGCTCAACGACATGATGCGCAAGCAGCAGCAGTTGCGCGACCGCACCTTCCGCCAGGGCCAGGACCAGCGCCGCCAGCAGCGCGGCCAGCGCGGTCAGCAGCAGCAGCGTCCGCAGCAGGGCGATCCGAACCAGTTCGGCGAATTGCGCCAGGACCAGCAGGCGCTGCGCGATCAGCTCAACAAGCTGCTTGAGGAGTTGCGCAAGCGCGGCATGCCGCAGCCCGGCCAGCAGGGCCAACAAGGTCAGCCCGGCCAGCAGGGCCAGGGTGGCGACGATCTCGGCAGCGCCGGCGAAGCGATGGGCGACGCCCAGGGCCAGCTCGGCGATGGCAACGCCGACGGCGCGGTGGACTCGCAGGGCCGCGCGCTCGATGCCATGCGGCGCGGCCGCGACAGCCTCGCGCAGTCGATGCAGCAGCAGATGGGGCAAGGACAAGGCCCGGGACCGGGTCAGCCCGGCCGCCTCGGCCAGCCGCGCGCCAACCAGCAGACCGATCCGCTCGGCCGGCCGCTGCGCGGCCGCGACTACGGCGACGACACGACGGTCAAGGTGCCCGGCGAAATCGACGTGCAGCGCGCGCGCCGCATCCTGGAAGAGCTGCGCCGCCGCTTCGGCGAAGGCTTCCGTCCGCAGCTTGAGCTCGAATACATCGAGCGGCTGCTCAAGGACTTTTGATCGACCGCCGCCACGATCCGGCCCAGCGGATACGGCAAGCCGACCGTAGCCCGGATGAGCGAAGCGAAATCCGGGCTTGTGTTTGCCGGATGCTCCCCGCATTGCGCTTCGCTCCATGCGGGCTACGCACTTGGTGGATACCCGCTTTCGCGGGGACGAACGGTGAGGGTTCGTGTGCAGATTGAGAAAGTTTCCATCATGCTGTGCCGTACCGCACTTGCCATCGCCACTCTCGCGCTGTCCACCGGGGCCGCGTCGGCCTGCTCTTGCGCGCTGGTGAGCCGCGCCGAGTCGATCGCGCAATCGAAAGTGGCGTTCGTGGGCCTCGTGCAATCGACCCGCGCCGAGGCAGGCGACCGGCAGCGCGCGACCGTGCGCGTCACCGAAACAATCAAGGGCGATGTGCCCGCTACGATGCAGGTGACGACCGGCACCATCTCGTCGGCGTGCGGCTATCCGATGCAGGCCGGCCGGGCCTATCGCTTCGCAGGTGAGCCGAAACCCGACGGCCAGCTCGAGGTCAATCTCTGCGTCATGTTTGCGCTGAACCGGCCGGAGTAGCGGGCCGGCTTGCCGCCCGTCACAGGAATTTAATCACATTTCCGTGATCGCTTATCCCCGGGTGTCCCCGGCGGATTTATCGTGGCCGCGTCTCGATCCATGTGACCAGCGCGGCCGCGTCAGTCATGTGGATCGGGAGCGGTGGCGACGCGCGGATGCATCCGCGAACAGCCGCCGCGGTGGAGCGCCGGGAGGCGCTGGGCCCCCCGTCAGTGGGCTCGCGCGCTCCCGTAAGCGGCGACCCCCGGTAACGGGGATATCGCCGTGAGCGCGTAACGGACCCCCGATAGCGGTCCGTAAAGGGCGGTGGATAACGCACACCGCTCTGGCGCCTCCCGGCGCTCCATCCCTCTCCGGAGGGGAAAAGGAAACAGGGATGCGGGCTCACCCGGGCGCCCGAAAACAAAAAACCCGGGAGGCGGAGCGTTGGCTAAAAACGATGGAGGCGGCATTGATTGAATGTTGCGTTGTCATCCCCGCGAAAAGCGGGATCCAGTACACACACGGACCTCTCGATAGGGTGGTGTTTACTGGGTCCCCGCTTTCGCGGGGACGACAGCGGAGATAGAAGCGCAAGCAGAATCCAAAACAAAAACGCGAACAGAAAGATGAGCGCTTATGACCGACACCGCCGATTTCGCGCCGGGCAATTACCGCTTCCTGCCTTACGCGTTCCAGTATTCCAGCGGTGTCGCGGCGCATCCGGGCTACGAGATCGAGCGCGTGCGATTCCGCACGCCGGTGCCGCTCAAGCTGGGCTTCGAGCGGATCGAAGCGCACATCAAGGCCAGCGGCCGTCCGCTCACCTCGTTCTGCGCCTGCGAGTTGCGCTCGCCCGCGCCGTTCACCGAGCAGGGCTTCTTCGACTTCAACAAGGTCTATGTCGTCACGCTGCAGAAGTGGGGCGTGTTCGACGGCGGCGAGCACAATCCGGTGGCGCGTTCCAACGTCTGTCCGCCGATCGATCCGCCGCCGGAGCCGTCCTTCCACGCATTCTCGTACACGGTCGCGAGCCCATCGGCGGCACCGAGCTTCGTCATTGCCGGCGGCGCCGAGGCGCGCGGCGGCGCGGGCGGCTACCGCGAGCGCATCGTGCGCTATGGCGAAACCAGTCCCGGCGCGATGCGCGACAAGGCGGTGCAGACGCTGGGCGAAATGGAGCGCAGGCTCGGCCTGCTCAAGTTCGGCTGGGCCGACACCACGGCGACGCAGGTGTACACTGTGCACGACCTGCATCCGTTCCTGGCCGACGAGATCGTGCGGCGCGGTGCCGCGCGCTCGGGCCTGACATGGCATTTTGCGCGGCCGCCGGTGCAGATGCTGGAATACGAAATGGACTGCCGCTCGGTGGCGCGCGAGCTGGTGGTCTGATTCTATTTCTTGCCGGACACCAGCGCGGCCGCGACCGCGAAGCGGATGTCGGCCACGGTAAAGGGTTTGGCGATCAGGCCGTGCACCAGCCCTTCCAGACCGGAGGCGCGCTCGCGCTGATCGGCGTAGCCGGTCATCAGCAGGATCGCGACCTTGGGGTGATCGCGAGCGACGGCGAGCGCCAGCGCGATGCCGTCCATGATCGGCATCTTGATGTCGGCCAGCACCAGGTCGAACGCGTCCGATGCGCGGTTGATCGCGTCGAGTGCCTCGGCGCCGTCGGCGGTGGCGGTGACCTTGTGGCCATCCATCTCCAGCGCGCGGGCCACCAGCGATCGGAGCGAAGGCTCATCCTCGGCGATGAGGATGCGTGCCACGATGACCTCAGCGCAGTCCGGCGACGGCGTCGAGCCGCGTGAAGAAGCGCACGGTCACGTCGCGGCCTTCGCCGGGCGGCGCGGCGAGCCGGCTGCGGAACGGCAAGGTCTCGCCGGGCGCCAGCGCCTCCTTGGTGGGCATGGCGGTCCAGGCGTAGATCTCGCCGCCTGCGTCGTTACGCATCGCAAGGCGCAGCCGCGGCACCTCGACCGGCTGCGACGCCGCGCTGGCGATGCTGCCTTCGACCACAAGAACCGGCACGCCATCCTGGGTCTCGCGCGACACCCTGACATCGGAGAAGGTGAGGCCGCGCAGATTGACCGGCATTCCGATCGCGGCATAGAGCGAGGCGAGCTGCGGCACTTGCTTCACGATGTTGGCGCGCCAGCCGATCAGCGATGCGATCACGCCGGCCAGCACCAGGATGATCGCAGGCGTCACGCTGCCGCGAACGGGAAACCGGCGGCGCGCGGCGTTGGGCCTGCGGCGGCGGGCGGCGATGCTTTCGATGTTGCCGGGCGCCTTGCCTTCGGTGTCTGCGGGCGTGTCGTCATTTGGGACGGTCGGCGGCGCGGTCTCGGCTGGGATTGCGATTTCCGCCAGCGCGGGCGCGGCTTCGGACGCCGGCTCGGCTTGCGCCTCGGACGCGGGCGGTTCGGCAGCGCCGGCGGCCATCAGGTCGGCGAGCGATGGGCCGGCCGCATCGCCATTCTCTGGCGTTGGAGCCGAAGCGGCGGGCGGTTCGCGCTCGGCTTCCGGCGCGGGCTGCGGTTCGTTGCCGAGTTCGGACTTGAATGCGGCGATTGTCTCGTCGCTGGCCGGCTGCCGCACCGCGGCCGGCGCGATTGTGAGCGCGGCGACCTCAGCGACCGGCAGCTGCAACCACACCGAACGGCAGCGCACGCAACGGACCGACCGGCCAGACCCACCGATCGCGGTGGCACTGACCTGATAAGCGGCCGCGCAGTTCGGACAAAGGATTTGCATCTTCGAATCTTGAGGCGGAGTCTGGGTTCGCGCCAAACCGTACCAGCCGTCCGTTAACGCAACGGAAACCATGACAATGCCGTGGTTGCTGAGGTTTGCCCGGCGGGCCGGGTTAACGCCGGGTAAACGGCATCCTAAGCTATGCTGACCCTGGACGAATCGCGGCCGCCTCTGCGGCCGGCTGGAGAGAGGCTTGGTCCGATTCGAACATGTCGGTTTGCGCTATGGGCTCGGCCCGGAGGTTCTGCGCGACCTCAATTTCCACATCGAGCCGAACTCGTTCCAATTCCTGACCGGGCCCTCCGGCGCGGGCAAGACCTCGCTGCTGCGCCTGCTGTTCCTTTCGCTGAAACCCACTCGCGGTCTCATCACCATCTTCGACAACGACGTGGTGTCGCTCGCCAAGGACGAGCTTTCGGTGCTGCGCCGCCGGATCGGCATCGTGTTCCAGGACTTCCGCCTGCTCGACCACATGACCACCTACGAGAATGTCGCGCTGCCGTTCCGGGTGATGGGCAAGGACGAGTCGAGCTATCGCGGCGAGGTGGTGGAGTTGCTGAACTGGGTCGGGCTCGGCGAGCGCATGGGCGCGCTGCCGGCCGTGTTGTCCGGCGGCGAGAAGCAGCGCGCGGCGATCGCGCGCGCGGTGATCGCACGCCCCCAGCTCCTGTTGGCCGACGAGCCGACCGGCAACGTCGATCCGACGCTCGCGCAGCGGCTGCTGCGGCTCTTTATCGAATTGAACAAGTCAGGCACCACCGTGCTGATCGCAACCCACGACATCGGGTTGATGGACCAGTACGACGCCCGCCGCCTCGTGCTGCACGATGGCCGGCTGCATTCCTACGATTGAGCGCCCGATGAGCGATCTGCGCATGGATGGCGAGCTTACGGTGACGCAGCGGATGGCCGGGCTGCTGCCGAAGAGCGACACGCCGATCGTACCGAAGAATTCGATTGCAGGCCGCGCGATGGTGGCGGTGGTCGCGATCATGACGTTCCTGGCCTCGCTCACCGTCGGGGCCGTGATGCTGGTGCGGGCGGCAGCGAGCGACTGGCAGTCCGATGTCTCGCGCGAGATCACCATCCAGGTGCGGCCGGAGACCGGGCAGAACTTCGAGGGCCAGATCCAGCGCGCGATCGAGACCGCGCGGGAGTTTCCGGGCGTCGGCGAAGTGCGGGCGTTCTCGAAGGAGGAGTCGGCGCAATTGCTCGAGCCGTGGCTCGGCTCAGGGCCCGCGCTCCAGGACCTGCCGGTGCCGCGCATCATCATCGTGCGGATCGCCCCCAACGCAACTCCCGACCTCGCGCAGTTGCGCAAGCTGCTGAACGAGCGGGTCGCCGGCGCCAGCCTCGACGATCATCGCGCCTGGATGGACCGCATGCGCGCGATGGCCAACACCACCATATTCGGCGGCATTGGCGTGCTGCTGCTCATGCTGGCGGCCACTATGCTGTCGGTGGCGTTCGCCACCCGCGGCGCGATGGCGGCGAACCGGCCGATCGTGGAGGTGTTGCACTTCATCGGTGCCACCGACCGCTTCATCGCCTATCAATTCCAGCGCCATTTCCTGGTGCTCGGTCTTGAAGGCGGATTGATCGGTGGTGCTGCCGCAATTGTGGTGTTCATCCTGGCGGGATTGGCCGGCAAGTGGGGAGCAGGGTTTTCGGGCGGCGAGCAGCTTGCGATGTTGTTCGGCACCTTCATGCTGGGGATCGAGGGCTATCTCGCGATCGCGATTCAGGCGCTCGCGACCGGGCTGGTGACGGCGCTGACCTCGCGGCACACCGTTAACCAGACGCTGCGGACGGTTGAGTAGCTTGGCGCCATGGAAGCGCCCGATACCGTGGTAATGTGGACCGGGGACTAGACCGATGTTCCGCAAACTCCTCGCCGCCGCCGGCCTCGCCGCGCTGCTTCTGGGCGCGGGCTTCCTGTGGTTCGTCAGCCGCCTGCCGGAAGGCGAAGTCCCGATGACGACCAAGGCGGATGCCATCGTGGTGTTGACCGGTTCCGCGTTCCGTATCGCCGACGCGCTGGAACTGCTGGCGGCCGGGCACGGCAAGCGCCTGCTGATCACGGGCGTCTATCCCGACACCAAGCTCGCTGAAATCGCGCGGATGACGCCGCAGTTCGAAAAATGGTTCGCCTGCTGTGTCGATCTCGACCATGTCGCGCTCGACACCATTGGCAACGCGGTCGAGACCAAGCGGTGGGCGAGGGGGCAGGGCGTCAAGTCGCTGATCATCGTCACCTCGGATTTCCACCTGCCGCGCGCGCTGGCCGAGATTTCCCACGAGCTGCCCGATGTGCGCCTGGTGCCGTTCCCGGTGGTCTCTGACCGGGTGCGCGTCGAAACATGGTGGTCGAACCCGGCGACCGCACGGCTCCTCTTTTGGGAATATTTGAAGTATATGGTCGCGCTGGCCCGCATGCGGCTTCACGCATTCGCCTGAGCCGGCGGCAGAAGCGACAGGTTTTCCCACCGTGATCATTGTCCGTTCCATTCTGTTCAATGCGCTGTTCTACGCAAACCTGATCACGCTGATGATCATCGCGCTACCGACGTTGCTGATGCCGGGGCGCGCGACCATCGAAATGGCGAAGCTGTGGGGCCGCACCAGCCTCTGGCTGCTGCGCGTGGTGTGCCGAACCAAGGTGGAATATCGCGGCGTGGAAAAGCTCCCGCGCGGCCCGCTGATCGTCGCCGCCAAGCACCAATCCACCTGGGAAACCTTCGCGCTGCTGTCGCTGTTCGACTACCCCGTTTTCATCATCAAACGCGAATTGCTTTGGGTGCCGCTGTTCGGCTGGCTGGCCTGGAAGGCCGACATGATCGCGGTGGACCGCGGCTCCGGCTCGCAGGCGCTGTCGGACATGACGGCGCGCGCCCGCAAGGTGATACGCGGCGGCCGGCAACTTATGATCTTTCCCGAAGGCACGCGGCGCGCTGCCGGCGCCGAGCCCCGATACAAGTACGGCGTGGCGCATCTCTACGACGTGGTCGGTGTTCCCTGCGTGCCGGTTGCGCTGAACGCCGGACTGTTCTGGCCCCGCCGCTCGTTCTTGCGTCTGCCCGGTACGATCGTGGTGGAGTTCATGGATCCGATCGCTCCCGGCCTCGACAAGCAGCTGTTTTTCGAACGCCTGCAGAGCGACATCGAATCCACAACCGTGCGGCTCATTGCCGAAGGCGAGCGTGAGTTGAGCCGCAATGCCGCCACGGCGGCCCAGCGGCCGGCTTGAGGCGCTAGGAGTCGGCGGGCGTTTCGTGCGGGCCCTTGAGACGCTCGGCCAGCAGGTGCAGCGGGGCATCGCGGCAGCCCAGCGATTCGAGTGCCGCCACGGTTTCGATCACATAGTCGCGGTTGTTGCCGGATCGCCCGTGACCCTGGCGCACCAGGTGCAACTGCTGTTCGAGCGTCAGCCGTCCGGCGTATTGCGCATGACTGCGGTCCGCCACGAAGCACACCGCTTCGATACGGCGCTCCGGTTTGCCTTCGAGCCAGGCGGTGCGGACGGTTTCGCGGTAAACTGAGGTTGTCTGCTCGCGTTCGCGCAGATAGGCGAGCGTTGCCGCGCGGTTGGCCGCGGTCACGCGATAGGCGATGCCGCGGCACGCGCCGCCACGGTCGATCCCGAGTACAAGGCCGGGTCGTTCAGGTGTGCCCCGATGGTCGAACGAATAGATGCACAGCGAACGGTGCAGCCCCACCAGCCGCGCCGGCACGCGCTCGACATGATCGAAGCCCGGCCGCCAGATCAGCGAGCCGTAGGCGAACACCCAAAGGTCTTCGGGGGCGTGATCGAAGCTGGCATCCATGTCTTGGTATTCCCAAGCGGCTCGCTATCAGGCCGGAACGGCTGTCGCAACCGGTGGATAGCGAGGCAGCCTCGCCAGGAATATGTCATCTTTGAAACGCCGCATTCCGCGGCTTCACCAGTCCGATGAATCAAGACATGCAATCTCGCAGGCGTCTCTGGCCTTTTATCGTGCTGATCCTCCTGGTCCCGGTTGTGGCCGCAGCCTGGAGCGGTGCCTGGTTTTATGCCGCGGATCGCGCCGAAACCGTGATCGCCGGCTGGCGCGAGCGCGAGGCCAAGGCCGGGCGCATCCACGCCTGCGGCTCGCAGACCGTCAGCGGTTTCCCCTTCCGCTTCGAAATGCGCTGCGCGGAGCCGAGCCTCGAGATCAAATCCGCCGAGCCGCCCTTGAGCATCAAGGCCAGGGACATTTTGGTCACGGCCAACCTCTGGCAGCCGACGCGGCTGGACGCCGAGTTCACCGGACCCTTGACGGTGGCGCAGCCGGGCCAGGCCCCCACCATCACCGCCACCTGGCAGCGCGCGCACACCGAAATGCGAGGCCTGTCGATCTCGCCGGAGCAGGTGACCCTGGTGCTCGACCAGCCTGTGGTCGATCGAACCGAGACCGTGCCGCCGCAACGGCTGTTCGGCGCAACGCGGCTCGAGCTCAGCGGCCGCATGCTGGAAGGATCGGCGCTCGCCAATCCGGTCATCGAGATTGCGCTCAAGCTTGCAGCGGCGGCTGCGCCGACGCTGCATGCCGTCACCGAGCAGCCGCTCGACGCCGATATCACCGCGGTATTACGCGGGCTCAAGGATTTCAGGCCGAAGCCGTGGCCGGATCGCTTCCGCGAAATCCAGGCGGCGGGCGGCCGTATCGAGATCACCAAGGCCCGCGTGAAGCAGGGCGAAACCATCGCGACCGCGAGTGGCGCGCTCGGACTTTCGGCGCGTGGCCGGCCGGACGGTCAGTTGCGCCTGGTGGTCGCCAACCTTGGCGATCTGCTGCCGGTGCTTGGGCTCGACGGGCGCGCGCCGCAGCCCGTCCGGACACCAGTCGATAAAACCGCCGAGCGGCTCGACCGTGTCGCGCCGGGCCTTGGCAACGTGGCGCGGCAGAACGCGGCTCCCGCTATTCTTGCCGGCCTCAGCTTTATCGGCCAGCCTGCCGAGATCGAAGGCAAGCGCGCCATATCGTTGCCGCTGCGGTTCAATGACGGCACGGTGTCGCTGGGGCCCATTCCGCTTGGGCAAGCGGCGCCGCTGTTTTAGGCGGGGCTGTCATGCGCGTTCCAAGCTGTGCTAGCGTTTAGCGGTGTCACGGCAGTCCGACTTGCATTCAACTCAACACAATCTGCAATTCGCCGCGCCGGTCAGAACCAGCGATACGCTGGTGCTTGTCTGCACCTACAACGAACGTGGATCGATCGGGCTCATGCTCGACGCATTGCTCGGGCTGACGGTTCGTTGCGACGTACTGGTGGTGGACGACAGCTCGACTGACGGCACGCTGGATGTGCTGGCTGAGCGGGCGGCGGCGGAGCCCCGCATTGGCGTGATCGTTCGCCCGCGCAAGCTCGGCCTGGGCTCGGGCCTCAAGCTCGGCTGGGTCCATGCGCGTCGCATGGGATACGCGCGCATCGTGCAGATCGACGCCGATCTATCGCATGACCCGGCGGACGTTCAGCGGCTCAGCGACGCGCTCGACGCCGGCGCCGATCTGGCGATCGGCTCGCGATTCATGCCGGGTGGCCGGCTCGACTATCAAGGCATTCGCGGCTTCGTCAGCCGCAACGCCAATGTTCTCGCGGCGCTGGTGTTGCGCATGCCGCTCACCGAATACACCACCTCGTTGCGGGCCGCGAAGCTCGCCCGTGTGCCGGACGGACTGATCGAAACCATCGAGAACGATGGATATTCCTATCAGGTTGCCTGCGTCAGCCGATTGGTGCGCGCTGGGCTGAAGGTCAAAGAAATTCCGATCCACTTTCGCGACCGCCACGCCGGCGAGTCCAAGATTTCCAAATGGGAGGCGTTCTACGGCGTGGTCAACCTGCTGCGGCTGGGGATCGACCGCAGGCCGTACTTGTCTCGCGGCACGGAGCCCGCGCTTCCGGACTGCAGCGTGTGCGGGCGGCCCTACGTCATTCGCCGGTCGTCCGAGCGGTTGCGATGCCTGGCCTGCTTCGGGTCGATGGAAAAAGGCTGAGCGCTATTCGTTATCGGCCGCATAAGGCCGCGGCAGCGGTTCGGCGGGCAGGCCGCCGTGCGTGCGGCCGAAGTCCGGCACCGGCGAGTCCTGTCCGATCTCGACGATGCCGCGGCGGATCGCCCGGGTGCGGGTGAAATGCTCGAACAGTGCGTCGCCGTCGCCGCTTCGCATCGCCCGTGTCAGACCCGAGAGGTCCTCGCTGAAACGCCCCAGCATCTCAAGCACCGCGTCCTTGTTGGCGAGGAACACGTCTCGCCACATGGTCGGATCCGACGCCGCGATACGGGTGAAGTCGCGGAAGCCACCGGCGGAGAATTTCAGAACTTCGGAGCGCGTAACCTCTCCCAGTTCGTCCGCGGTGCCGACGATCGTGTAGGCAATTAGGTGGGGCAGGTGGCTGGTCACCGCGAGAACCAGATCGTGGTGGTCCGCCGGCATGGTTTCGACGTTGGCGCCGAGCGCGCTCCAGAATGCGGCGAGCCGTTCGATGGCGGCCTTGTCGGCATTCTCCGGCGGCGTGAGGATGCACCAGCGGTTGACGAACAGTTCCGCGAAGCCGGAGTCGGGGCCGGAGTTCTCGGTGCCGGCGACCGGATGGGCGGGAACGAAGTGCACGCTCGGAGGCAGGTGCGGGGCCATGTCGCGCAGCACCGCGCCCTTCACCGAGCCGACGTCGGACACGGTTGCGCCCTTCATCAGGTGTGGGCCGATTTCCCTGGCGACATCGCCGCAGGCACCGACCGGAACGCAGACGATGACGAGGTCCGCGCCATCGATCGCTGCGGCGTTGGACTCGACGACCTGATCGGCAAAGCCCAATTCCGCCACGCGCTTGCGCGTCGCGGGGCTGCGGGCGGTCACCACGATCGAGCGCGCCGCGCCCTGCGCGCGGGCGGCGCGTGCGATGGAGCCGCCGATCAGGCCTGCGCCGATCAGGGCCAGCCTGTTGTAGATCGGCTGCTGCAGCTTGCTCACGCGGTCTTCCCCAGCAGCTCCGCCAGCGCCTCGATCACGAGCCGGTTGGCCTCTTCGCTGCCGATCGTCATGCGAAGGGCCTGCGGCAGCTTGTAGGCACTGACCTGACGCAGCACCAAGCCGTTCTTCATCAGGTGCGCGTTGGCCGCGGTGGCGGCTTTGGTGTCGGCGAAATGGATCAGCACGAAATTGCCGGCGCTCGGGGTCACCTTGAGTCCAAGCTTGCCGAGCTCCTCCGTAGTCCAGGCGAGCCATTTGGTGTTGTGCTCGCGCGCCTTGTCCTGGTGCGCCTTGTCCTCGATCGCCGCGATACCGGCCTTGATCGCCGCAGCATTGACGTTGAACGGCCCGCGAATTCGGTTGACGGCATCGACCGCATGGGCGGGTCCGTACATCCATCCGAGGCGAAGCGCGGCGAGCCCGTAGATTTTCGAGAACGTGCGGCACATCACCACGTTCTCGCTGGTGGCAACGAGCTCGATGCCGGCCTCGTAATCGTTGCGGCGCACGTATTCGGCGTAGGCCGCGTCGATCACGAGCAGCACATGACGCGGCAAGCCTTTGTGCAGGCGCTTGACCTCGTCGAACGGCAGATAGGTGCCGGTCGGATTGTTCGGGTTGGCGAGGAACACGATCTTGGTCTTCGCCGTCACGCGATCGAGGATCGCATCCACGTTGGCGGTGTAGTCCGTTTCCGGCGCAACCACGGGCTTGGCTCCGGTGCCGAGCGTGGCGATCGGATAGACCAGGAAGCCGTGGGTGGTATGGATCGCCTCGTCGCCGTCGGAGAGGTAGGCGCGCGCCAGCAGGTTGAGCAGATCGTCCGAGCCCGCGCCGCACACGATCCGATCCGGATCGAGGCCGAACACGCGGCCGATCGCGTCGCGCAGCTCCGTGGCCGCGCCATCCGGATAGTCCTCCAGGTGCGCGCCGACAGCGTTGTAGGCCGCAATGGCCTTCGGGCTGGGGCCAAGCGGCGTTTCGTTCGACGACAGCTTGAATACCTTGGCGGCGCCGGGCGCGGTGCTCTTGCCGGGCACATAGGCCTCGATGTCCAGCACGCCGGGGCGCGGTTGGGGTCGGTTGGCGGTCATGACAAAGGACTACTTGGTTGCGGCCGGCACCGTATAGCGGGTCGCGTGGCTGCCGACGAGGGCTGAGGAATGCACCTTGGCGCCAGCCTTAACCAGCGCCGCCTGGATATCGGCGATCCTGCCGCCGGCCGGGACCGAGATCAGCAGCGCCGTGCCGTCATCGAGCATCGGGTCGGGCACCGCGATCGGTGCGCCGTGTAGGGAAGCGGCGCGCCCCACGTCGGGGCCGAAGCCGGTGACGTGCAGGCTCCAGACTTCGGTCTCCGTCACCATGGCATCCGGCGCCACGCGCGAAACCACGAACACCGGCAGCGCCGCGGGATGATCAGCGCGCTCCAGGAACGGCAGACGCGCGATGATCCTCGGCGCGCTCTCGAACTCCAGCGCGGTCCACCAGGCGCCGGCATGCGGCGCGGCGAATGCCGGGACCAGGCCCAAGTCACCCTTCGATTCGGAAACCGCCGCGACCACGCCTGACGCGCCGGTGTGCACAATGAACGGCACCGTGAAACCGAAGTGAAAACGCGCACTGTCTCGCATCAGCGCATCGCCCGCGGACAGGTCGGCATGCACGGCGAACGGCGCCTGCACATGGGTAAAGGTCGAGATGATGACGCGCCAGATGCTCTCGACGGTGTCGAGCGGCAGGATGCCATGGTGGCGCTGCACCAGACGGCGCATCATGTCGGCCTCGCGTGCGGGACGGAACGCGGAGCCCACCTCTTGCGTGTTCTTGACCGCGATCAGGCGGTCGATGATCTCGCCGCGCTCCATCAGCAGGCGGTGCATCGCCTCGTCGATGCGATCGATATTGTTGCGCAGTTCGGCCAGCGCCGGGGTGCCGGTTGCAGGGGGCTTTGTCATGGCGGGCGACACTACCCGTAGCGGCTCGGCTTGTCAGGCTGTGCCGGGGCTTGCGGGCAAACCCCGATGGCGGTCAAAGAAAGCGTTGACATCCCAGCCCGCCGATCCCTACTAACCCCCGACAAATGGGCCTTTTTTGGCTGCCGGAACGCGCACGTCATGGCTGAGGTCGATACCGTGCCCAGTGCATCGGCTCGCAACCGCGAGGCCGACGAGCCGCGCGACTGCCTGGTGGCGCGGTTCGGCGCCGACAAGCCGCTCAAGCTCGACGCCGGTGTTTCGCTGGCGCCTTTCCAGATCGCGTACAAGACATACGGCACGCTCAACGCGGATCGCAGCAACGCCGTCCTGGTTTGTCACGCGCTGACCGGGGATCAGCATGTCGCGAGCGTCAGTCCTGTGACGCGCAAGTCCGGCTGGTGGGAAACCATGGTCGGCCCCGGCCGGCCGATCGACACCGAGCGGTTCTTCGTGATCTGCCCGAATGTGATCGGCGGCTGCCTCGGCAGCAGCGGTCCCGCCTCCACAAACCCGGACACCGGAAAGCCGTGGGGTCTCGATTTCCCCGTCATCACCATCCGCGACATGGTTCGCGCGCAGGCGATGCTGGTGGATTCGCTCGGCATCGAGACCTTGTTCGCAGTGGCCGGCGGCTCGATGGGCGGCATGCAGGTGCTGCAATGGGCGGTGAGCTATCCGAAGCGCGTGTTCTCGGCGCTGCCGATCGCCTGCTCCACCCGCCACTCCGCGCAGAACATCGCCTTCCATGAAGTCGGCCGCCAGGCGGTGATGGCCGATCCGGAATGGCGTCAGGGCCGTTATCTGATCGAAGACACGCTGCCGCGGCGCGGTCTCGCGGTGGCGCGCATGGGCGCGCACATCACCTATCTCTCGGACGCGGCATTGCATCGCAAGTTCGGCCGCAAGTTCCAGGATCGCGAAAATCCGACGTTCTCTTTCGACGCGGATTTCGAAGTGGAATCCTATCTGCGCCATCAGGGCAGTTCGTTCGTTGAGCGGTTCGACGCCAACTCGTATCTCTACCTCACCCGCGCGATGGACTATTTCGACCTCGCTGCGGATTTCTCCGGCACGATCGCCAATGCGTTCAAGGGCTCGGAGACGCGGTTCTGCGTGGTGTCGTTCACCTCGGACTGGTTGTTCCCGACCTCGGATTCTCGCGCAATCGTCCATGCGCTCAACGCAGCGGCCGCGCGCGTCTCGTTCGCCGAGATCGTGACCGACAAGGGCCACGACGCATTCCTGCTCGATGAGCCGGAGTTGTTCGCGATTGTGCGCGGCTTCCTTGACGGTGCCGCCAAGGCACGCGGCCTCGCTCCAGGCGCGGCGAGGTGACCATGCTGTCCCGTCTCAAGCGCGATCTCACGATGGCCGAGGCCGCCCGCACGCCGGGCGGCTCGCGCGTCGATCTGCTTCTGATCGCCGACATGGTGGCGCCGGGCGCGCGCGTACTCGACGTGGGCTGTGGCGACGGCGAATTGCTGCGGCTGCTCGGAGAACGGCGCGGCGTCGATGGCCGCGGCATCGAGCTTTCCCGCGAAGGCGTGAACGAATGCGTCGCCAAGGGTCTCGCGGTGATCCAGGGCGACGCCGACACCGATCTCGCGGATTATCCCGCCGATGCGTTCGACTACGTGATCCTGTCGCAAACGCTTCAGGCCACGCGCCATCCGCGCATTGTGCTGGAGCACATGCTGCGCATCGGTCGCCGCGCCATCGTGTCGTTCCCGAATTTCGGGCATTGGCGCATCCGCCTGCAGGTCGCGCTCGGCGGCCACATGCCGCAGACCGACAACCTTCCTTACGCGTGGTGGGATTCGCCCAACATCCATTTCTGCACCATCAAGGACTTCCGCCAGCTCTGCCTTGTCGCGGGCGTGGAGATGGACAAGGCGGTGGCGCTCAATGCCTGGGGCTCGCCGCTGCGCCTGAATGCGCCGTGGTGGTTCTGGAATTTGTTCGGCGAGCAGGGTGTGTTCCTGCTCAGCCGGCGCTGATCGAATCGAAAGACGCGATTGCGATAGTCGCAGTTGCGTGCATCGCGACCGATCTCGATTGAGCGTCAAAGTTCCATACATTAACCAGCCATGCGCTCGCTGGCGCTCGCCATGCGTCTGGGTGCCATCGCAAAATCTGTTGTGAGCGGGTGACTTAGCGCACGCGCGCGCACGCATTCACCAGTGCGCGCGATCAATCGCCCGCTGCCTCATTCTGATCATCGTCTCGCCACGGGAACTGTTGATTCGACCCGCGATGCTGCATTGCGGCATCGGGGACGACACAACAAAAAGGACACCCGTAATGGTATTTGCGAGAACGACCACTGTCGTGCTGCTGAGTTCGATTGCATTCGCTGCGACGCCCGCGTCCGCGAGGACATTGAAATCGGCGCCGGATTTCTCGACATCGCTCCGCTCATCTGGCGGCCCGGTTGCATTCACCGATATCAGCGCGAAGCGCCGGCACAAGGCCGTGCGCCACCACGCGCGCCGCTATCAGCCCGCGCGACATTCCGCGCGCTATCGCCTGCCGCGGCATGCGCAAGCCGAGGCCGTCAACGGCTGGGGTCATGTCGCGGCCGATCAACACGGCGTCGCTGCCAATGTGTACGCATCTGCGGGTCATTCTTACGCCTCTGTCGCAGCGAATTCCTACGTTGCCAGAGCCAAGACGAAAGCCAAGGCGGCCAACGCCTACGCTTCGGCGGAAAACGCCTACGCGTCCACGCCGGATCAACATCAATCCGGCGCCGGATCGCATGGCGGCGGTGGCGGCCTAGTCGCGGAGGCGAAGCGCTACATGGGCACCAACCCGACCGGCCGCGGCAGCCTGTGGTGCGGTCATTTCATGAACATGGTGCTGGAGCGCAGCGGCCACCGCAGCAGCGGCTCCAACACCGCGCGTTCGTTTGCCTCGTATGGCACGCGGATCTCCGGACCGCAGATCGGCGCCATCGCGGTGATGTCGCGCGGTCGCGGCGGCGGGCACGTCGGCGTGGTCAGCGGCATCGACCCGAACGGAAACCCGATCATCGTTTCGGGCAACCACAACCGGCGTGTCGCCGAATCCGTCTACCCGCGCGGACGGATTTTCGCATACGTGATGCCGTAACGGCTGCGAACAAAGCCTACCGGTAGGCGGCGGGGCAACCCGCCGCCTATGACGTCTGGAACGAACCTTGCCGCGCCCCGTTCTCAAAGCGCCCTCGCCATCGCCATCTTCTATGCGATCGGCACTGGCGTCGGCGGCGCTGCTGGCCCCTGGCTGTTAGGCGTGCTGATCGACGCCGGATCGCGGACGAGCGTGTTCGGCGGATATCTATTCGGCGCCGTGCTCGCGTTCCTGGACGAGTCGGCTCAGTCCTCGTAGAGCGCGTTCACCCAGTAGCAGTTGCCCTTGCGATGCAAAACGGTATTGCCCCAGATTTCGTCCTTACCGAGTCCGGTCGGGCGGTATTGCATCTGGAACACCGAGAAATTCTCCGCGTCGGCGATGGAGAACCATTTCACCCCGGCGGAGGCGTCCCATTTGCGAACAGCCCCGGTCTGGTTGTCGCGAATGCTGAAGACGTATGGTTGCGATGAAATCGACAGGGTCTTCTTCCGTAACGCCGCCAAGGTCTCGTCACCCGGAAGCACCAGCGCATTGCCGATCCGGTTGAGCGCCACACGCCGCCATTCTTCGACGACGCTCGCAGTGTGTGCGATCGGAATCACGAGGAAGTGCACGGCATTTTGTTCCGCTGCGGCCTTCTCGTCGCAAGTCTTCATCGCCAGCGCCAGCCAATCGAAGTTGTCATCGCGCGCGGTGATGGTTTGCGAGGGCAGGGCGGAATCGGCTGGGCGATCACCCTGGATCAGCGGATTATCCCAACGAGTCGCGGCGTAAATGGCGACGGCAATCGCCGGTCCGAGCACGGCGAGCACGGCCACCGTGGCGACGGCGGTGCGCCGCCGTGGGTTCGGAGCCCCGCATTCTCGGCAATAGCGCGCCCACAAGGACACGTCCGCGCCGCATGCTGCACAAGTCTTGCTCATGGTGCCTCGATCGTATCGCCGGTCGTTATCTTGCCGCCTTCGATGACCTCGGCATATATGCCGCAATCGGCGTGGCCGTAGGTATCCATCAGCAGCCGTGGAATGGGCAAGTCGCGGATTGCGGTGTCCGGATCGACCTCGGTCGCGGCGCACCGCACAATCCGCTTGACGATCTTGAGCGTCACCTCCGTGCCGATCGCGATCTTTGATCCCAGCAGTCCGAATTCATGCCAGGCCGGCCAGCCGGCGACATGCAGGTTGCCGCGGAACCGCAGCGGGTCGATTGGAGCGCCGGCGCCGCTCTCAAGCTCCGCGACCGAGGCCAGGTTAATGATCGACACGACTTGCTTCGCTACGTCGGAAAAACTGTGGCCCGGTGCATTCAGAACCTTGGGCGGACCGCGCAATTCGTCGGCGCAGTATTCGGCGAGGAATTGTTCGATGGCGGTGCGTCCCTCGGGCGTGCGCAAATCTCCGCGCGCGGCCTCGCGGTTGTCATAGCGGATGCTCCATACGTGGCTCTTTTCATCGAACGATGTGCGCAGCGCCGCCAGCCGAGCGTTGCGCATCAATTCCAGGAAGCGAATTTTCGGAAAATACTGGGGCTTCTGCGGGTCGAAGTTCGAGGGGCCGTTCTCCACTGCGTAGGCGCGATCCAGTGGCAGGGCCACCCCTGGCGAAAGGGTGACATGGGGCAGGCGTTCGGGGGTGAACCCCTTCACCGGATAGCGGTAAATTGCGTCGATCCGAGCCATTGCTGAAAGTCCTAACAGCCTGAACCCGCCTTGCAAATTGCGTCCCGGCCCCTTTTCGACTGGTGGAACCTTGCCTACATCTGTCTCGGCGGACGCTTCATGAGGTCCGCCATTGCGGGCGCCTCCAGAGGGCCCGGAGGGAGCTATTGATGAATATCGAGAAATACACGGACCGCGCTCGCGGTTTTGTCCAATCCGCGCAGTCTCTCGCGCTGCGCGAGGGCCACCAGCAATTTACCCCGGAGCACGTTCTCAAGGTTCTGCTCGACGACCCCGAGGGGTTGGCGGCCGGCCTGATCGACCGTGCGGGCGGCAATTCACGGCAGGCGTTGACTGCGGTCGAGGCTGCGCTCGGCAAAATGCCGAAGGTGTCCGGCGGTGGCGCCGGACAGGTCTATCTCGCGGCTGCGACCGCGCGGCTGTTCGACAATGCCGAGAAGATCGCCGACAAGGCCAAGGACAGCTACGTCACGGTCGAGCGGCTGCTGCTCGCCATAGCGCTGGAGAAGGACAGCGAGGCTGGCCAGATTCTGGCACGGGGCGGCGTCACTCCGCAGAACCTCAACGCTGCGATCGAGGCGCTGCGCAAGGGCCGCACCGCCGACTCGCAGTCGGCGGAGAATGCCTACGACGCGCTGAAGAAATACGCCCGCGACCTGACCGAGGCCGCGCGCAACGGCAAACTCGATCCGGTAATCGGCCGCGACGAAGAAATCCGGCGCACCATCCAGGTGCTGTCGCGGCGCACCAAGAACAACCCCGTGCTGATCGGCGAGCCTGGCGTCGGCAAGACCGCGATCGTCGAAGGTCTGGCACTGCGGATCGTCAACGGCGACGTGCCGGAAAGCCTGAAAGACAAAAAGCTGCTCGCGCTCGACATGGGCGCGCTGATCGCCGGCGCGAAGTATCGCGGCGAGTTTGAGGAGCGGCTCAAGGCTGTGCTCAACGAGGTCACCTCGGCTGATGGCGGCATCATCCTGTTCATCGACGAAATGCATACGCTGATCGGCGCCGGCAAGGCCGATGGTGCGATGGATGCATCGAACCTGCTCAAGCCGGCGCTGGCGCGCGGCGAACTGCACTGCATCGGGGCCACCACCCTCGATGAGTACAAGAAGCACGTCGAGAAGGATGCCGCATTGGCGCGGCGTTTCCAGCCGGTGTTTGTCAGCGAGCCGAGCGTCGAAGACACCATTTCGATCCTGCGCGGTCTCAAGGACAAGTACGAGCAGCATCACGGTGTGCGGATCACCGATGGCGCGCTGGTTTCCGCGGCGACGCTGTCGCACCGCTATATCTCGGACCGCTTCCTCCCGGACAAGGCCATCGACCTGATGGACGAGGCGTCGGCGCGGCTGAAGATGCAGGTCGATTCCAAGCCGGAAGAGCTCGACTCCATCGACCGCGAGATCGTGCGGCGCAAGATCGAGCAGGAGGCGCTCAAGAAGGAAAGCGATGCCGGCTCCAAGGACCGCCTGAAGCGGCTGGAAACCGAGTTGCTTTCACTTGAGAAGGAGTCCGCCGATCTGACGACGCGCTGGAAGTCGGAAAAGGACAAGCTGTCCGAAGCGCAGAAGCTCAAGACCGAGCTCGACCAGTTGCGCGGGGAACTCGCCAACGCGCAGCGCCGCGGCGAATACCAGCGTGCCGGTGAACTGGCTTATGGCCGCATCCCGGAGCTGGAAAAGAAGGTCAAGGATATCGAGGCCAAGGGCGCCGGCGGCGCGGTGGTCGAGGAGGCCGTGACCTCCGATCATATCGCGCAAGTGGTGTCTCGTTGGACCGGCGTGCCGGTCGATCGCATGCTGGAGGGCGAGAGGGAAAAGCTGCTCAAGATGGAGGATCAGCTTCAGCGGCGCGTTGTCGGCCAGGCCGAGGCTGTCAAGGCGGTGTCAACGGCGGTGCGCCGTGCGCGCGCCGGTCTGCAGGATCCGCACCGGCCGATCGGCTCGTTCATGTTCCTCGGACCAACCGGCGTCGGCAAGACCGAACTGACCAAGGCGCTGGCTTCGTATCTGTTCGACGACGAGCAGGCGCTGATCCGGCTCGACATGTCCGAGTACATGGAGAAGCACTCGGTCTCGCGGTTGATCGGCGCGCCTCCGGGTTACGTCGGTTACGACGAGGGCGGCGCGCTCACCGAAGCGGTGCGGCGCCGGCCCTACCAGGTAATCCTGTTCGACGAGATCGAGAAGGCGCACCCCGATGTCTTCAACGTGTTGCTGCAGGTGCTCGATGACGGCCGGCTGACCGACGGTCAGGGCCACACCGTGGACTTCCGCAACACGCTCATCGTGATGACGTCAAACCTCGGCGCCGACTTTCTGGTCAACCAGCCGGAAGGCCAAGACACCGATGCCGTTAGGGATCAGGTGATGGCGGTTGTGCGGGCGAGCTTCCGCCCCGAGTTCTTGAACCGGGTCGATGAGATCATTCTGTTCCATCGGCTGCAGCGCGAGCACATGGGATGGATCGTCGATATCCAGTTCGCGCGGCTCGGCAAACTGCTGGAAGATCGCAAGATCGTGCTCACGCTCGATCCCAAGGCGCGTCAATGGCTCGCCGACAAAGGCTACGATCCAGCCTACGGCGCAAGGCCGCTGAAGCGCGCGATCCAAAAGTCGGTGCAGGATCCGCTCGCCGAGTTGATCCTGTCCGGCAAGATCCGTGACGGCGAGACGGTAACGATCTCGGCCGGTGCACAGGGCCTGACCTTCAACGGTCAGGTCGCTGAGGCAGCCTGATGCGAGTGGAGAGCTAGCGGGCGGCTTGGCCGGTCGAGGCCACGCGCGAGTTGCGCGTGATCATGTTGTCCATGCGGTCGCGCTCCTGCTCGAATCCGGAGAGCATGGGACCGTCGAGCACGCGGCCGCGTGGCAGCCGCAGCCGCAGCGGATCGACGAAGCGGCCGTTCACCAGGATCTCGTAGTGCAGGTGGGGGCCAGTCGAGAGGCCGGTCGATCCGACATAGCCGATCACCTGGCCTTGGCGCACGCGTGCGCCTGGCTGCACCGCACGCGCGAACGCAGTCATGTGTCCGTAAGCGGTTTCGTATCCGTTGGCGTGGCGGATGCGGATGTATTTGCCGTAGCCGGATTCCCAGCCGACCTTTTCGATCGTGCCGTTGCCGGATGCGTAGATCGGCGTGCCGAGCGGCGCGGCCCAGTCCACGCCGGTGTGCATCTTGGTGTAGTTCAGCAGCGGGTGACGGCGCGAGCCGAAGCCCGAGCGCATGATGCCTTGGCCGAGCGGCTTGCGGACCAGGAACTTCTTCGCGCTCTTTCCGGTCTCGTCGTAGTAGTCAACGATGCCGTCGTCGGTGGTCTGGAAACGATAGAACTTCTTGACGTCGCCGCCGATCGTCAGACTTGCGAACATCACATCGGACTTGGCATCGGCGCCGGCTTCGTCCTCGGCGAATAGCACGTCGAAGCTGTCGCCCGGCTGCGTCTTGACCTGGAAATCGATGTCGTACGAATAGATGCGGATCAGGCTTTCGATCACCGGCCGCGGAATCTGGTTGCGCAGCGCTGTCTCGTAGAGGCTGTGGTAAAGCCGCATGCCCTTGCCGTCATCCTCGTCGTCGTCGGACGCGTCGGCCACTTCGGTGTTCATGGTGGAGACGTCCACCGGAACGTAGCGTCCGCGATCCGACAGCGCGACCACAGCCTCGACCGCGCTTTCACCGGTAATGATGACGCGCACCGGCTGCAGGCGCTGCGAACCATCGACCGACGACACCAGGATGCGAAGACGCTGGCCTTCCTTGAGGCCGTTGTCGCGGCCACGGTTTCCGAGTGCGGCCGCAATTGCCTTGATCTCGTCAGGTGTTGCGCCGAGTTCACGCAAAACGCTCGCGATGTTGTCGCCCTTTTTGACCGCGACAGCGCGCTCGTTCCAGGAATTGCCACCGGTGACCTGGCTCGCAGTTTTTGGAAGCAGCGTAATGTTTTCCGGCACGATCCGCGCCTCGAAGCCGGCGTAGGGATCGGCTTCGCGATCGGCCGGCGCGTAGGCAAGGGTGGTGGTCGCGGGCACCTGTTGAACGCCGGCGACCTGATAGCGCGCCTGCTGCGCTCCGCCACTCCAACTCGCGGTATCGCGGACCTTCGCCAGGATGTCGTCGGCGGGCAGGTTGGTGACGATCTTCGCGCGGCCGAGCAGTCCGGCGAGGTCGCGCGTCACGAACGTCACTTCGGCGTCGGGCTCGGCGCCAGGCTCTTCCATCGGCACGCCGTCGGCGCCTGCGGCAGCCAGCAGCTTTTGCGCGTTGAATGGAGGGATGCTGGCGGTCAACTCTGACGTGGTCATTGAAAGGTTGGCGGCAACCCGAACGAACGGGCGTACGCGTACGACCTCACGGTCGCCGACGCGGTTCATGGTGGTGACGCGGATCACTTGCCGCGCGCCATTGGTTTCGCCGGCGGGAGGCAGGCGATCACTCTTGCGCGTACCGGCGAGCTTGTCGCCGCCACCGATCGAACCACGCATCACGTTTTCAATACGGTCAGGCAGCGCTGCGAAATTTGTTTCGCCGTCGAGCGACGCGAAAACGGCGCCACCCATCAGCGCGGCGCCGCTCAAGCCCGTCAGGATCGTGCCGGAAAACCACTGAGCTGAAACGCGCCGGCGATCGATCGGGTCACTGTTGCCGCCATCGACGGAAAGCGGCGGCTCGTTCCCGAGATCGATGGTCTCGTGCTCAAATCTGGAACGTTGCCGAGCGCGCCCCCGTGGATGATCCAAGCGTTGTCCCCTGCAGTCGCGGTGGCGCGCCAAGCGTTCGCAAGATGCCCAAATGACATTCCGCCGGCCATAGCCGCGGGACGATTCGAGCCGGGACACGATGCCGCGAGGGAGCTTTTCCCGTCAATTACCCGGAAAAGCCGACGGCCGGACCTAGCGACGTTTGACAGAGCTCCCCTGCGCTTCCCAACTGACGCAAGAACGGCGGAGGAATGTGGCTCAAGTGCGGCGCGCCGGTGGAGGACAACCGGTGAAAATTCGCTTAAACGCTGGATTCGCCGGGAATTGCCCTGATGAAAATAGCTCGGCTTTTCGGTTGACAGCGGATGGGGGTAGCCCATATAAAACGTCCATCACGGCGCGCCGTCCGCTTACGGGCGCGATGACGCGCCTCTGAAGCTCCTCACTGACAGCGAGGAAAAGCCCCGATAAGGCTCGGAGGCTTATGTTTCGTCGGCTTTTCGGCTCGCCGGGAAGTGGGGGCTCCGGCCCCGGGCTGTTTGACAAGTGAATCGGAAGAAAGAGAAACGTGGACGGCGGAGTCCTTGCGGACCGCTTCCTCGAACGGAGAAGACGTCGAAAGACGGGTTCTTCGCCAGAAGAGCGGTCGGACGAGACTTCGGCGGTCGACGTTTTAGGTCAACACCAATGGTCACAGGCGCGATGCAAATCGTGCAGGTGATTAAAGGTGGGACCTCGTCAAAAAAACGTTGTGACTAGCTGAGATCAATCTCATCCAACTTGAGAGTTTGATCCTGGCTCAGAGCGAACGCTGGCGGCAGGCCTAACACATGCAAGTCGAGCGCCCGTAGCAATACGGGAGCGGCAGACGGGAGAGTAACACGTGGGAACGTACCCTTCAGTTCGGAACAACCCAGGGAAACTTGGGCTAATACCGAATACGTCCGTAAGGAGAAAGATTTATCGCTGAAGGATCGGCCCGCG
>JAKFYI010000043.1 GCA_021730985.1 Hyphomicrobiales bacterium
GGGGTGGGGCGGGGCAGTACAACAAGATTAAAACGAACTGGGGCGCTTGGGCGATGACCTCAAGGACTAGCGATTCTTTGAACGTTAAGGCCGGTGGCGGGACTCAGGTGCTTAGGCTGTGAGAACCTCAATAATCTGATCAGCCGTCAACCCACCATGCGGATAGGGGTCAAGCATCGGGGTGAACACCTTCCGCATTCGCCGGTACATCCCAAGGGTGGAGATGCTGTGGGAGTTAAGTGCCACACCGCCGAGTTCGTCGTACAGCTTGAGGTCTTTCACGAGATAAGACAGCACACCGGCATGGTCATCGTTGTTGAAGTCGAAACCTTGAAATTTTAGGTACTCGGCAGAGTGCTTGCATTCGTCTTGCACGCGCTTTTTTTCAGCCGCAGAAAGTTTGTCGAAAGACGGAGTCAGAACCCGGTACATATCAAGAATATTGCAAGTTTCCTCCACGACCGGCGAGTTACTCTCCGGCTTGTTGAACAAGCCGCCGTACTTCCACTTTAGGCCCCAGGCTTTGTCTTTGAAAATGCTGGTGACCACGAGTTCAGGATCAATCTCTCCGTTGATTTTGTGGTGTTTATATATCTCGGCAAGCATCACAAGGATGAGCTTTTCACCATCGGACAGTTGCATTGCATCGCTCCCTAGCGTTCGGCCATAGATGCGGGCCGTTGTATGTTTCTAATTCCAAGGTGAGGATGCGAAATGCACGGACCCCATACCCACCTGGAATGTAGGTCTCGTGTCCCACGGCGCAAGACCCCAGTCTGGTGCAGCGGCTTTCGAGTCGCCAGTGCGGCGTTAGCGGTGGTTGGCGGCCTATTGGCAATCACGCAGGCTGCCCGCACCGCCGAATACAGCGGACGGGCCATCCACATTGAAGATGGTGACACCTTCGATATGCGCGGCGACTCAGAAAAGGTGCGTATCCGGCTTTGCGGAATCGATAGCCCGGAGCGCGGCCACGCTGGATACCGCCCGGCTAAGGCTGCATTGTCTGCATTGATCGGCGGCAAGATCGTGCGTTGCGTTCAAGTTGGCGCTGGCACGCCATGCGATGGCCGTTCGAGGCCCACGAACCGCAAGCGTGTTGTCGCGCAATGCTTCTTAGACAGCATGGATGTTGCAATTGAAATGGTGCGCGGGGGCAACGCCTGTGATTGGCCGAAGTTTTCGAACGGCTACTATCGCATCGATCCGACCACTTGCATCAATCCAAAATGACCTCGGGACTGTCGTGGAGACGATTGTAGAAACATTCTTCAAGATTGTTGCGGTGATAACGTTCGCCGTCCTAGTCGTCGCCACTGCCGATTGGATGTGGCGGGCTGTGGGATTTTGACGGCTGTTGGCACGCTGTTCCTACGCCCGATCATTCCACGTCAGCTTGCGCGCATCATACGGCACGGCGGCAAGCTCTAACAATTCCGGCTGCGGTCCTTCTCTGCGACACATCGACTCGCACACCAGCGCGGCGCGTAACGCCGTGATCGGAAAGTCTTGCGGTCTAACGATGCGGCGCAAGTCAATTTCATAAACCTGACGACAGCCGGGGCAATGCAACCGTAACCACGGTTTACCGGCGCGAATAGCCGCACCGATAGTTGGCGAGAACTGCGGCACGCGCTTGTCCGCAAGCTGGACATTCCATTGCTCAACGATGGCGACGGCTTCGTTGCGCGCGGCGTGGTCCGCTGCGCTGCGGATCGCAGCGTCTTTAATTTCGTCGGAGCGGTAGCGTTTCATGGCGCGACTGAAAAAAGTTTGGCACACGACAAACCGGACGTTCTGGCTCGATTCACGCGTTATGACGCAACCGTAGGCGAGACAGGGATTGGTGTGCAATCTGGACTTGTTTGACTCTATTTGGCGCGCACCGGATATAGCGAATCAAGGCCGGTAAAGAACCGCCTCGGTGCAATGGTTGCGCCGAATTGAGTGAACGCGAGCCGCAAAGGCCGGTCACTACTCCAAGTTAGTTCGGGGTCTACCGACGAAACACCGCGCTTCGCGTGGCGGCGAAGCCATGCCGAATGGCTGGCCGAATAGATCGCGGCGCAGCCGCAGGGAGCGAACACATGACGAACAAGCCAGACGACGATGACGATATGCGGGACGCGATGGGACCGCAGTGGGGATCGGAACCGCCGACACCGGCACCGGACCACAAAGGCAAGCGGACGGGGTACCAGCCGCCCCGTGCCGACGCGCCACTACTCACTCCGCGCGTGGATTTGGATACCCCCCACTACACGCCAGCGGTCGTCCCGACTTATCGTGATGACACTGCACATATCGGCAAATTAATTCGCACCATGAAATTGGGTGACGATCCGGGCGAGACTATTCGCCTTGCGGATGCGGTTGGCCGATTTATGCAAAAGCAGCACGTCGTTGCGGAGCAGCATGGCCGTCTCCTTCGTGACACGGACGACCAATTCACGACCGACAGGGATGAACTGATATGGGTTCGCGGCCAGCTTGATGACAGGGCCTACAGGAAGTTGACCGCGTTTTGCGCGGGCAGCCTTCCGGCTGAGTTGGCCCCGCCGCATATCAAAGATCGCAACTCACGAGCCATGGCTGGCTGGGCTGAGATTTGCGCCATTTTGCGAGCTTTGGCCAAGGCTCAAGCTGACTGGGACCACCTTGTTCATGATCCAGTGCTTCCAAGCGAATGGAATCGGGCAATGCAGCATTTTGAGGCTCGAATGCGCCGCCGCGCGCTAGCTTGGCCTTTGTCGACAAACTGACTTGCGAGTGTGTCATGCTTCTCAAACGGGCTGCGTCATGCGTTGACCCTGCTACGGGGCGTGTCACAACAGCCGCGAACGGCTGAGTCGTACTGCGAGGTGGGTTGATTTAATCCCCACCCGATCAGACGCACCGACCACGGATTTTAAATGGCTAGCCCCTTAACCGGGACCGTCACGTTTACCCGCCGCGTAGCGGCACCATCACTCACACACACTAGGAGGCCGCCCAATGGCGACCATGACTCAAACTCAAGACACCGTTGCCGAGTACACCGGTTACGGTGCCGAACACGTCCGTGAGATAGGCAACGCCTTGGCCGAAGCCTGGGATGCGCCCGCCGCTGACGGCGCGAACTATCCAGAGTTACAGCCGCGTTACGTCGCGAGGCTGTTACTCGCGCTGGCGGCAAACGCCAGTCCTGCTAACGCAATGGAGATTGCCGACCGCTACTCCGCCCTGCAGGACACCAACACCGTACCCAACAGCGTGCTGAACTGCGGTGAAATGATTGAAGCGATGTTGCTCACACACTATTCGAGCGAAGGCGACAAGACGGCGCAAGTCGCTTACCGAAGCAGCTTTGAGGTATGCCACTCGCAACCCGGCGTCAGAATGACGACCGAAACCACAGACGGCCCGAAGCATGTTGTTTTCCTTGGGCACAACTTGAACGGAACGCTGCTTGCGTTTTCTGAGTTCAGGGAAGTGATGCGCCGCAGCTACACGATTGACGGCAAGACGCTGCACCGGATCGCGACCAACTTAAAACATACCGGGCCAATCCACCGCGTCACTGTTCCATTCCAGATTATTGAAACCGCGTAATGGACAACGACACCACTCTAAGCAACAAGCGATACTCATTTCCGCTACAGGTTAAACTCTCCGCCAAATCCCAGGCCGGTGAGTTTCAGGGCTACGCCAGTTCTTTCGGTGGCCTGCCTGACGCAATGGGCGACGTGATCGCGCCGGGGGCCTTCAAGGCTACTATTACCGATCACCGCGCCAAGGGCACTTCGCCTGCGCTGCTATGGTGCCACTCAATGCAATCTCCCATAGGAGTTGTCTCGCAGTTGCGCGAAGACTCCTACGGTCTGCAAATCGACGGCAAGCTTGCGCTCGATATTGAACTTGCCAGAGATTGTCACGCCTTGATGAAAATGGGTGCGGTCGCATTTTCTATCGGCTACCGCGCCGAAGCTTCAAGACCGCTCGGCAGACGTGGCCGGGAACTTACGGCTGTTTCGCTGCACGAGATTTCTATCGTGAGCATACCGGCCAACACAAACGCACGGCTTACAAGCGTCAAGGCCCGCGCCGATGTGGGCGAACTCAACTCTATTCGTGGACTCGAACAATGCCTGAATGATTTCGGCTATTCGAGAAAACAAGCCAGGGAAATTGCATTTCTTGGTAAGGCCGCGCTGCGCCCGGTGGATGCCGCGCTCGCGGATCAAATACTCACACGCAAGTTGATCGCCGCCACGGCTGCGATCAACGCATTTTCACATTAAGGATTTTTATGACTCGCTACGCATACCAAACCAAATCACTTGATCCGATTGAGCAAGACAACCACGCAGGCCACGTTGATGTTGAAGACGCGATTGCCGCGTTGACCACCACCACAACCGCTGCCCTGACCAAGCAATCTGCCGAAGTCGCACAGCTTGCCGATGCTCTAGGCAGGCTCGAAGCCAAAGCTGGCCGACCCGGTTTCCGTTCCGACGCGGCCAACGACAACGTCAAGCCAACTCTTGATACGGAACATAAGGCACTCGGAATGTTCGCCCGAAGCGGCGACGACTCCGAGTTCAAGTCTATGCAAACTCAGGTTGATCCAAGCGGCGGCTACGTTGTGCTTCCCGCCGTCTCAACGTCGATGACCAAACGCATTTGGGACCAAAGCCCAATACGGCGACTAGCACGCAACGTCACGATGGAGTCTGGCGACTCGTTTCAAGAACCACTCGATAAGGATGAAAGCGAAGCGGTCTGGGTTGGCGAAACTCAAACCCGGAGCGCAACCGCGACCCCTGACTTGGCGTTGCTGACAATTCCGCTCTGTGAGATATGGGCGCAACAGCCGATCACTCAAAAGCTTCTCGATACGTCATACATCAACGTCGGTGCATGGATTGAAGAAAAACTATCGGACAAGTTCGCCCGTGCCGAGGGCGTCGAGTTCGTGAGCGGTGCCGATCCTTTGAAGCCGCAGGGCTTCATGACGCTGGGCAAGAGTTTGCTTGGCGACATGGCATCCCGGCCAGCTACGTCGTTGCAATTTGTGGTTTCTGGTGGCGCGACGACCGTCACGGCTGACGGCCTGCGGGACTTGTTCTGGTCACTGCGTGCTGGCCATCGCGCCAATGCGACATGGCTTATGGCGTCATCCACTGCCAACGCAATAGACAAGCTCAAGAACGGCACTGGAGACTACGTCTGGAGAGACAGTTCGGTGGCCGGACTCCCACCCACATTACTCGGCAAGCCGGTTGAGTTTGACGAAAACATGCCCGCAATCGGTGCTGGTACCTATCCGATTGCTCTTGGTGATTGGCCGCGTGGCTACGTAATCATCGATAGGCTTGGGATGCGGTTTGCCCGCGATCCATTCACGAGCAAGCCACACGTTCTGTTTGATTGCTTTAAAAGAGTCGGCGGCGGTGTAAGCAACACTGACGCGATCAAGCTACTCAAGATCAGCGCCTAAACTATCAGCGCAACCCGGCGTCTCACGGGAGTCGGTATGGTGGCATGTGCGGTATTCCTTGCGCGCGTGACGCAGTACGCCGACAGCGCGATGCGGTCGGCGGCGTGTTTCATAGTGACATGCCGCCGATCTTGCTCACCCACTAGGGGGGTGTCTGTCTCTGCCGCGAATGGGGCGGCGACCGACCGGGGCGAGAAACGTTACGGGCAGCACCCCGAATGAAACGCGATTTTTAGAGGCCGAAATGATTACAAAACCACCAAGCCATTTATCACCAGCGGCGCGCGATTGGTTCAAAAGCGTTATCGCTGAATATGAACTTGAACCGCATCATTTGAAAATATTGACACTGGCCTGTGAAGCCGCTGACCGTGGCACGCAAGCGCGCGAAGCACTGGCCCAACACGGGTTGACGTTCCTAGATCGGTTCGGTGGGCCGCACGCTCACCCGTGCGTGGCAATAGAACGCGATTCCAGAATCGCATTTGCCCGGCTGTGTCGCGAACTCGACCTAGACAACGACGCGATTACACCTCCGCGCCCGCCTGCGCTTCATTCAAACAGGAGTCGTTGATGCCAGTGAAACGCCGCAAGGCAAAACGCAAGGAACCAATCACGGAAAACGAGCGAAGATGGCTACGTGGTGAGACGCCGAACGGGTTCGTATCATTCCGCGACGGCGATGTGCTGGCCGCGCTATGGGCCGATCACGGTGACAAGTCGCGGTATAGCTGGAAGCCGGGAATGTACGGGCCGCAGCCGCGCAACCAAGAACGGGTGCGCTATGGCCGATAGAGCGGCACTTTCTTTGGATTGAATTCCCCGTCACGCCAAACCATGGCAGCGAGTTTTCCGTGAGGACCGGCCTCTAATAGCCTTCCTCCAGTCAGTTGCTCTGCCGCTGCCTTCCCGGTGGCTGCATCGACAGTTTGGGGGTCCAACGGAAACGGAACGCCGTCCGTTTCGCAATAAATCTGCACTCGAAAGGTCATGGTTGCGCTCCACTAAAACCAGCGGAGATATATGGCCGGAAAGGACAACCGCAAGACGGTGATTTCGTTACACAGGGCGATAGTCGCCCGGCGTATCGGAAACGAAAACCGTGCTTGTTTCCCACTTCTGCCAGAATCCCCATCGGCGTTGTTGCATCGAATAGATGTAAATCCAGCCGCCGGGTACTCGAACGCGATTGATGAGGATCGAAATTCCTCCGATCCGCATCTCCGCTGGCTTCATTTTGTAGACTTCTTCCCACGCGTGTAGCTTTGCAGCTTCCATGTTGGCCCCTAGTCGGCTTTCTTCTTTCTCTCTGCGGATTGCGCCTCAGCGGCTTCAAGCTGCTTCTTCAATTCAAAATGCATTTGCACGGCTCTGAGAATGACGAGGGCAAGGTAAAGCCCCGCCGCTGCAACAGCCCACCAGAAAACCGTCCACCACGGAATATCGCTCCAAGCCATGGCGACAGGATAGCTCACTGCTCGACTCCAGCACCAGGGTTACACAGCGGGCAAGCTAGGCAGCCTAAAGGGCGGTGGCGCTCCAAAGCACCGGCCCGGTTACCCACCATTTTCATCTAGCGCCGTGCAGTAATCCCAGAAATGAAGATTAAGACAGGTGCGAGCATCAAAATAAGCAAGCGGATGGGGGATGAAGCAACGAGCAATCCCAATAGCCAATAGGAGATTGCAAGGATTCCGAACGTCCACCCGATACTGAGAACAACGGTGCCAAGTGGCCGCCGCCTCCACCAAGTCAATGCTGCCAAGATCGAAAGTCCAAGACTGCCCGTGCGGGCATACGCGGGGCGTTCGATGGGGTGCGCGGCGAAGTCAGAATAGACGCGAGACGCGCCGCGCGTGAGATAGGCAACTAGCAACAACACAAGCCAGTCCATGTTTTCAGCGTAACATTTTAGGAGCTAACATTTGATCGAAATATTTATTCACGCGGTTGACCGCGCGGGCATGTACGAAGCTCGCCACGAAGGCCGGTTACTCTGCCGATCGGCAACGCCGTTCCTTGACGGCGCACGCTGCTTGATCGCACGCGGCTTCGACCCCAACGAAACGCTAGCCATGCTTAGGACCGGCAAATCTGAGGCCGACTTGACCGGCAAGCTGGGCGAAGCCGCTCAACTGACGGTGCATGAAGGCCGCAGGCAGCCACGTTTCGTGAAATATCGCCCCACGGTACCGACCGGCCAGGACAGCGAGCCGGTGAGGCTCAAACAACACACGGCGGGGCGTTCTAAAGCCGACCCGTGGGAGCAAATCCGGGCCGGTGTGGCGGCTGCGTAGGCCGAAATAGGATTGCGTTCACGCCCTCACGTCGAGCGCGCGACCGAACGCGGGCGACGGTTACCCGCCTAGGGCCGGTGGCGCTTCAAGGCCTCGGCCAGCAGCGCCCTGATAGCGGCTGGCCGGGTAGATCGCGGCTTGGGCTGGGCCTTAATCCAAGCATCAAGGGCGGCGAGTTGAGGCGGGTGAAGCCTGAGCAAGATCGGCTTGCCTTGGCCGGTGGCTGGGCGACCTATCTTTTTCTTCCGTGGCTTTGGCATTGTGTTTCTGATATCAAAAAGGATGATGATAAATGCAGGCAGCCAACGATAACATTAAGACAGAACGAATCTACTGCGAAGACGTGGCGGCTATCACGGGGTTATTTCCACGGTCTGTTCAGACAATGGCGGCGAAGGGACGAATCCCGTCAGCCTCGAAACTGGGGCGACGGTGGACATTCAATGAAGCTGTCGTGCGCGCGTGGTTGAGAGAGGACGAAATCAAATGTCAAAGCGAAAAGCACCAGCCGGAACGTTTTGGAAGCGGGGCACTCTCTGGGGTCGAATACGCCTCAAGGGTCGCAAGCCTTTCGTGCGGCCACTTGACACAGACGATACAAAACTTGCGGCGCAACGCTTTGATAAAATCAAGGCTGAATTCATTGGCCGCGTAAAGCACGGCGAAGCCCGCTACTCTTTAGAAGAAGCCATCAAGCGATGGCACACTGGCTTATCAGATCGGGTGTCCGAAAAAACTGCCCGCCGCTACCTCTGTTCGCTTGAACAAATCTCGCCTTATCTAAACGGCACGTTCATAGACCAAATCAACGGCGCGTTGATTGCCGATATCGTGAACGGTCGGCGCGCGGCTGGTGTGACCGTTTCCACCATCAAGCGCGATCTTGTGGCGCTGTCGAGTGTCATGGGGTTCTGCATTGACGAAGGCTGGCTTGAAGCCAATCCAGTTCTGCCACGCCTTGGACGACTCAAAGAGCGGCGCGTTCCGATCATGCTGCCAGAGCTTGCCGACGTTGCCACGGTCATCACTAAGGCCGGGGCAACCATGAAGGGGATTATCGCAGCGGCACTCGCCACCGGCTGTCGGCAAGACGAACTGGCTAAAGCCAAGGTGGTGCATTTCAGCGACAACCACCGGCAATTGACGGTCATCGGCAAGCGCAACAAGATGCGGACTATCGACTTAAGCGACGCTGCTTATGCGATCATTCGCGCGGCGGCACGGGCGGCCACAGGATCGGCCTTGTTTCCATCCGAGGATGGCGGCCATCACAAGAGTATCCAAACGAGCTTCTATCGGCTGGTGAAAAACCTTGGCGACAAGATCACGCGGTTTCGCTTCCACGACTTGCGCCACCGCTTCGCCGTTGATTATCTCAAGAACAAGGTCGGCAGCATTTACGAACTGCAACAGCACTTGGGCCACACCAGCGTCAAGACAACAGAAATGTATCTCGACTATCTCAGTGCGCCGGAAAAGCACGCCGTACAGTTTGGTCGCTAACTTGCTCAGGAAAGAAAAAGTGGCTACCCAATTGGCTACCAAGAGGATTTTACTTGGCCCCATCGGTTCGTTTTAAACTTGTTCAATCAACAGCATATGCCGGATTAGCTCAGCGGTAGAGCAGCGGTTTTGTAAACCGAAGGTCGGGGGTTCAATCCCCTCATCCGGCACCAGTTTTTCCGAATTTCGCGGACTGGGACGTCAACTTGCCCGTCAAAACAACCGGCACAGCCGGGCCGAAACAATAGCAAGAAGCGCCAGACCGGGCCGGAACAATCCGCGTTCTACTTTTTGCACCGGTGATAGATTTCGCCTCTGGCCTGAAGCGTGTCCGCGGACAGGAGCTTCAGCGTGATCGAACCCCGCGCGCGGCCGTCATCCGCAACGGCGAATCCGGATGCCTTCAACGAACCGTCCTTCAGGCGGACCACGCGCCTGATTTCATAGCCGTGTTCGTAGAACAGAACCGACTTCGGCTCGACCGTCATCTTGATTTCGCTGGCCTGCTCGGGGCAGGCCGCGAGATCGCTCGCCCACTCCCCGCGCATCGACTTCGGCAGAACGTCGGCGCCGGCCGTACCGGGCATCAGCACAAGCAACGCACCCAACACCGGGCCACGCGCAAGACCTGCAAAAGTGCGCTTCATCTCGTCACCATTCTGCAACGCCCTCCCTGCGGGATGTCCCCGCGCCACGCGCGGCCCCGTGTCGGGAGGGCACCGACTCATTCCTGTCACGATTCATTGGCTATACCGCCTGCGGGCCGACGCGAAGCGCCTCTCGCGCCCGCGCCGGTGGGGCCCTTTGTCTTTGAAAGGGCCCGCCGGCCGCTCACAGGGCAAAGAAGGCCGTCAGCAAAAGCGCCCGGAAAGCCGCCAAACAGCCTGCCAAAAAGACCGCTCGCAAGAGCATGCGCGCGGCCAGGAAGAAATAGCCTCGCCCGCTGCCGCAAAAAAATAAGCCCGCCAGTGGGGACTGGCGGGCTTTTACGCGTCCGAAGCAGGGTTGGGTGTGTGCGTCGGTGATTGGAGAATACAGGGTCTGTATTTCCCCGATGTGATGGCCATCACAGAACGGCGCTTTTGGGAGGCCGAGCCCTGGGGTTCCGGGGCTGGGCCGCGTTTGCTATCGTCGCCCGCTTGCCGACCGCAGCCAATCGCCGCGCATTTCCAAGTCCGCCCCGGCAATGGTTTCATCGCTCACGGCATCAATCGATCCCCGGCCCCTCTGGCCGTTCTTATCTGGCAGGAGACTGAAATGCGCGCGATCACGCTGGATGAATCGGTGCGGATCATCAACGAAACCTTCGCCGAGGCGAAGCGGCGCGACGCTTATCCGCTGACCGCGGTGCTGCTGGACGCCGGCGGCCGGCTCAAGTGCGCCATGAAGCAGGATGGCGCCTCGCTGCTACGCTTCGAGGTGGCCTACGGCAAAGCCTACGCCGCGCTCTCCATGGGGCGTCAGTCGCGCCTGGTGCTACAGAAGGCCAAGGAGAAGCCGCTGTTCATGCAGTCGCTGCTCGACCTGGCGGACGGGCCGATGTTCCTGGAGGGCGGTGGACAGCAGATCCGCGATAGCGAGGGCGAGGTGATCGGCGCGCTGGCCACCACCGGCGACACCAACGAGGTCGACGACCTGTGCGCCATCGCGGGCATTCGCGCCGCCGGCTTCAAGACCGATGACGACTTCGACGAACGCGCGCCGCGCAAGCTCAACTTGCGCCACGCGCCGCCGATCAAGGACCCGCAAAAAGTGGCCACGAAGACGCCCACCCGGCTGCCGCGCCGCGCCTGATCCCCTAAGGAACGTTATTCCGCACGTAAATCCGCCCGCCCGGTTCCCACCAATGGAACCGGAACCCTTGGCGCACGTTAAAGGGCCGAGCCGGGGGCAGCGGAGTCCTTGCGGCCGCGCACTGCGCGCGTGCTTTTCAAACCAAGGGATAGAAGATGTCCCGCGAGGCGGACCGATGGCAACACCTCGCCCGATTGCGCCGAACACGAGCATGGACAAGCCGCCGTTGAAGAACGAGCGGCGTCCGTGGCTCACGCTGGAAGCGCGCGACCCGTCGCCGCTGCCGGACCCGGTGATTTTCTGGCGCGCGGTGGCACAGGCCGCCACCATCGTCATAGCGGTGCTGGCGTTCGGCGTGTTCCTGTTCTTCGCAGGCAAGCTGGTTGTGCCGATCCTTGCGGCAATTACGGTCGGCATGACCTTGGGACCGGCGATAGGCTACGCCACCAAGCGTGGTGTCCCCGCATGGGTGGTGGCGGTCACAGTCCTGGCGGTGCTGATCGGACTGATGAATGTCGCCGTGGTTACGCTGGCGCAGCCGGTCACGGAGCTGATCGGCCGCGCGCCGGAGATCGGCGGCGCGATCAAGGAAAAACTTCAGATTCTCGATCGCCCCATTGCCGCATTCTACGAACTGCAAACCGCACTCGGCTTCGGCTCGACCGGCCCGAAAATGGATGTCAGCACCTCGCGCGTGCTCGAAGGTGTGGTGACGGTCGTCACCCCTGCCGCGGTGCAGTTCGTCATGCAACTGGTGCTGTTCTTCGGCACGCTGTTCTTCTACATCGTCGGCCGCGCCGAATTCCGAAAATATGCACTGAACTGGTTCGCCTCTCGGGAGGCGCGGCTGCGCGCTCTCAAGATCCTCAATGACATCGAGGACAACATGGGCGGGTATCTGCTCGTGGTGACGGCGATCAATCTGTCGCTCGGGATCGTAACCGCGATCATGGCGTACGCAATCGGCTTGCCGGCGCCGCTGCTTTGGGGGGCGCTTGCCTTCGGCCTGAATTACATTCCTTACGTTGGCCCGGCGATCATGTACGTGCTGCTGTTCGCAATCGGCATCATGACGTTTCCCACCTTCCTTGGGGCGTTGCTGGCGCCCGGCATCTTCATGGCGATTACACTTGTCGAGGGGCAATTCCTTTCGCCAGCGATCGTTGGGCGCCAGGTGCTGTCGATCCATCCACTGTCGATCTTTCTCGGCATCGCCTTCTGGGCCTGGCTGTGGGGCCCGATGGGCGCGTTCCTGGCGACGCCGATCCTGATCGCAGGGCGCGTCGCCTACGATCATCTTTACCCGCAGCACAAGTCTGAACTGCCGGGCTGACCTTCTCCGCAAGTTTGGCATAGAATCCGCCCGAAGCTCTCTGGAGGATTTCGCCATGACCGCGTTGACCCGCCGCACCTTGCTGGCCGGAACAAGCGCCGCCGCTGCGCTACAGGCCATGCCGGTACATGCCGCGGCGCCCGCCGCCAATGTGCAAGGACCGGGCGTGTACCGGATGAAGGTCGGCAGCTTCGAGGTGACGGCGCTCTACGACGGCACCTGGTTTCGAAAGATCGACGAGAAATTTGTCCGCAACGCAGGCGCAGCCGAGGTCAACAAGGCGCTCACGGACTCATTTCTCGAACCGGGCATCGTGCCTACGTCTTTCACGGCGCTGCTGGTGAACACCGGTTCGAAGCTGGTGATGATCGACGCCGGCACCGGCGGACAACTCGGCGCCACCAGCGGATATCTTCCGGCGGCGCTCGCGGCCGCAGGCGTAAAGCCCGAAGCGATCGACGCCATCGCGATCTCGCATTTCCATCCGGACCACATCAACGGCATCAAGGACAAGGATGGCCGCAGGGTGTTTCCCAACGCCGAAATCCATGTGCCTGCGCCGGAATGGGCTTACTGGATGGACGACGCCAGCATGACCGCGGCGCCCGACGCGATGCGGACGCAGTTCCTCAACGCGCGCCGCATCTTTCACGACATCGCCGCGCAGGTGAAGCGCTTCGAGCCCGGCGTGGAGATCGCGCCGGGCATCGGCTCAATCGCGGCCTACGGCCACACACCGGGGCATTGCGCCTTCACCGTCAGTTCAGGCAACAGGTCGCTGCTGGTGCTGAGCGACACCACCAATCATCCCTGGCTGTTCGCGCGGCATCCGCAGTGGCAGGGCACCTTCGACATGGACGGCGGCATGGCGGTCGACAACCGGCGCCGCCTGCTCGATCGCGCCGCGGCCGACCGCATGCTGGTTCACGGCTATCACTTTCCGTTCCCCGCCACCGGCCACATCGCCAGAACCGCGACCGGCTACGAGTTCATGCCCGCGATGTGGCAGCCGCTCTGACAGGCCGCGGCCGGCACAACGCGCCGGCCGCCTGCCCGCTTACCGGTTCGCGACCTTGATGCCGCCATAGACGCCGAGGCTCGGCGCCAGGAAGCCGTTCGGATTCTCGAACCGCTGATCGAACAGGTTGTCGATGCGGCCGAACACCGTCACGTAAGGATTGACCGCGTAGTTGGCGGCCAGGTTGACGATGGTGTAGCCCGAGGTCACCGGCCGGATCTGGACACCGGCCCGGTCAACGTCGATCCACGAGCTGACCCACAGCACAGTGGTCGATAGCGTCAACGGATCGATCGGTTGCCACGCCGTCTGGACGCTGAACTTGTTCTTCGGGCGGCGCGCCAGTTCCAGGTCGTTCGCCTGATTCTTGGCAACCGTATAGGTGTGATCGCCCCGTATCCGCAGCCGGTCGGTCATCGCGAGGGTGATGAATGTCTCCATGCCATGCGTTCTTGCCTGGTCGATGTTGATCACGGTCGTGCAGAACGTATTGCAGTTGATCAGGTCGGTGATGTCGTTGCGGAAGTACGTCGTGCCAAGCCGGACGCGATCGCCGAACAGCGGCTGCTCGAAGCCGACGTCGTAGCCGGTGCTGATTTCCGGCCGCAGGTTCGGGTTGGCGAAGAAGAATGGCGGGAAGTCGACGAACAACTGGGTCAGCGACGGCGCCTTGAAGCCGGTGCCGTAGCTGGCCTTCAGCTTGGTCTCGTTGAGGGGAAGGATCACGGCGGGCGCCACACGCCATGTGGAGTGACCGCCGAACCGTTCGTTCTCGTCGTGACGGGCGTTGGCGACGATGAAGAACCGGTTGGCGAACTGCGACTGTAACTCGACGAATGCGCCGGTGTTGCTGTTCATCCGCGTCAGCGGATTGGTGTTGGTTTTGAGAGTTTCATTGTCGTGTTCGACACCCGCCAGCACGATATGGCCGGGCGCCAGCCCGAACTCGCCGAGCCAGTTGTACTTGTCGCGCGTGCCCTGGTTGGTGGTCGGCGCCCCGGTCGGCGTGGTGTTGCGGTTGAAGACGTCGGTGTAGGCGACGCCAAACCGGTTCTTGATCCGGCCGTCGAGCATCGACCACAGCGCTTCGCCGCGCGTGTAGAATTGGTTGGTCGTGCCGCTGCTCTGCGCCGCCGACGGCACGCCGATGAAGAGCGGCGCCGGAAAGTCCGTTCCGGTGAAGCGCAGCAACGCGTCGGTGTAGCGCGCGACAAAGTCCAGCGACAGGTTCTCGGTGACATCGCCGCCGAGCCGGGTCGAGGCCGTCGTGTTCTCGTAGAAATTGTCGATCGCGGCACGCCCGGGCGGCAGCAGGCGCTGCGGCGTCACCGGCGTGTTGCCGGCGTTCAGGTGCGCAACGTTGAAGGAATAGTGGAAGCGCGATTGCGAACCGCTTACCCCCGCGGCCTGATTGAACGTGCCGAACGAGCCGCCCTCGACCAGGGCCCGCACCTTGGGCGGGCCCTCGCCCTTCTTGGTGGTGATGGAGATCACGCCACCGATCGCGTCGGCGCCGTAAAGGCCGCTTTGTGGGCCGCGCAGCACCTCGATCCGCTCGATATCGTAGGTCTGCAGGTGACCGAAATCGAACAGCCGGCCCGGGTTGCTGGGATCGCTGGCGTCGATGCCGTCGATCAGAACCTTGACGTGGTTGGAGTTGGTGCCGCGCATGAACACCGAGGTCTGACCGCCCGGCCCGCCGATCTGCACCACATTGAGGCCTGGGATGGTCTGCAGCACATCGGGCACGGTGCGCCGCTGATCGCGCTCGATGTCGGCCGCGGTGACGACACTGACCGAGCTCCCGATCTGGCTTTCGGGCGTCGGGATTCCGGTCGGGCTGACAACGATGGTCGGCAGGTTAAGGTTGCCCTGCGCGCCGGCCGGCACGATCCAAGCAAGCCCTGCAATTGAAGCCAGCAGTGACAGTTTGAAAGACTGCCGAAACGACGATCGGCCGCGGTCCATCGAACCGCGGTGAGTACAATACGCAACCATAGCCACGTCCTCCGCATGTGCGCTCCGTGATGGAGCGCTCGGTGAAATCACCGATGCGAAGGCACGCGAACGGACGACAACACGGACGCCCCACGGTGCTTTTGACGTGAAAGGTCACCCCTGCACGGCATTCGCATCGGCACGACGTCACCGCTGCGAACAGCCGCTCCGTATGGACCTCCCGTCCACCGGTTGGGTGACTGTGCTGGCAGGTCTCCTGGCTCGCGGGTCGTTGCCTCGGTCCAGCCTTCCCGGTTTCCCAGTGGCGCGATCGGACTAAAGCTCGCCGCTTACAGTTGCGGGGGCAGCCACGGATGCCCGCAACGTGCGGTCTCCGTGTTCCCTCTTGCCTCCCCGGCTCGCGCCGAGGAACCAACACGCGCCAATCGTCCCAATCCGCGTTGGTTCTGTCAAGCGGCCCCGCGATCACGCCGGATTGAAGCCGCGTGGTGAAATAGCAGCGCCGCCATGTTGTTCTCAAATCGGGATCGGCTAATCTCGCACGATCCGCAACAATGCGGCAGGCCGTGCGGCCGCCCGGAGGAAAACATGAATTCCAATTTTCGCGTCAGCGCCCTGCTCGCTGCGTCCGTGTTGGGATTGAGCATCGCTTTGCCCACCCCCTCCGTCGCGATGGACACCAACACGCCAACTTCGCCACCGCAGACCTCCTCGGGACAGAAGCAGCCGGCGGCGGACAAGAAAAAGAAGCCGGCGAAGAAGAAGGAAGAAAAAGAAAAGAAGTCGGAGCAGGAGTTCATCGACGGCTACAGGGCCGCGCATGCGATGATCTACCAGGGCGGGGACTTCGCCGGCGGCATCGCAAAGCTGCGCTCGCTCGGCCAGGACGATCATCCCGACGTCGCCAACCTGATCGGATTCTCCAGCCGCAAGCTCGGCCGCTACGACGATGCCAGGCACTGGTACGAGAAGGCGCTGGCCGCCAACCCGAACCACACCCTCACATGGTCGTACTACGGCATGTGGCACGCCGAGCAGGGCAACCTGCTCAAGGCGCGCGATCACCTGACCAAGGTGGCATCGATCTGCGGCACCGAGTGCCGCGAGTACATCATCCTGAAAGAAGTGATCGAAGGCACCCGCGCCTACTGAGCGGGCGGCTGGCTGCAACGGACGTCGCGCGGGCGAGCCAGTCTCGCCCGCAGCCCTATGGGGAGGATCGCCGTGGACCGCCGCGCCATCATCGCGTCCGCAATCGCATTCGCCTGCCTGGCAGCCACGCCCGCCGCAAAGGCCGCGGACGTGCTGCACGTCGCCAACGTGTCGCGCACGTTGTTCAGCCTGCCGCTTTGGGTGGCCCAGCGTCAGGGCTTCATGAAGGACGAAGGACTGGACGTCACCAGTCATATTCTGGACAACGCCGAGAAGATCAACGCGGCGCTGCGCTCGGGTCAGATGCAGATCGCGATGGGGACGCCGGAAGCGGTCGTGATCGACGCCTATGCCGGCGGCACGCTGCGCATCATCGCCGGCAACACCGGCCGGCTGCCGCACTTCATCATCACCAAACCCGAGATCAAGACGCTGGCGCAGTTGCGCGGCGCCAACATCGGCATCTTGTCGGAGAAGGAAGGTTCGACCTACGTGGTGCAGGACATCGCCAAGGCGATCGGCCTGACCCCCGCCGACTACAAAATGACGGCGGTGGGCGGCGCGCCGACCCGCTGGCGCCTGCTCAAGGAAGGCAAGATCGACGCGGGCCTCCAGCCGTTTCCGCTGAGTTACGAGGCCGAGGCCGCGGGCTTCAACAATCTCGGCTCGGTGATCCCGTTCGTGCCGGACTGGCAGTTCACCACCATCAACGCCGACCGGCCGTGGGCGGAGAAGAATCGCGACGTCGTGGTGCGCTTCCTTCGCGCGGTGCAGCGCGGGCGGGATTTCATAAACACCAACCGCGCCGAGGTGGCGCAGATCGCGGCCCTCGAATTGCGGACCACGGTCGAGCTTGCGAATCGTGCGCTCGGCGACATGGAAAAGCTCGCCATCCTCGATCCGCAACTCGGCATCAACGAGCGCGGCATGGCGAAGGTGTTCGACACGCTGCAGAAGTCCGGCGACATCGCAGCCGGCCGGACATTCGACCTCAAGGTCGTAACCGATCTCAGCTACTGGCAGCAGAGCCGCAAGAAGTAGCCGCCCTACGCTGATGCACCTTCGGTTTCGGTAAGCATCCAACCGAGATAGGTCCGCTCCGCCGCCTCGATCGGCATCACCAGGATGGCGGGCGTGGTATAGGAATGCATCTTCTTCACCAGCGTCTCGACCGCGCCGGTCAGCGAAGCCCGCGTCTTGACGATCATCACCGCCTCCCCGGCACGCTCGATCTTGCCCTCCCACCGGTAGATCGAAACCATGTTGGGAAGAATATTCACGCAGGCCGCGAGCCTGCGCTCGACCAGAGCCTGGCCGGCCCGCTCCGCCTCGACAGTCGATGGCCAAGTCGTATAGACGATCACCGCGCGATCCATGTCCCTGTCCTTGTCCGGGCGTGACCGGGGCCGCCTGGGAGACCTGCCGGTGCCGAAAAGCCGAAAGCCCATATATGAGCGGATCGCCTTCGTGGCGAGCCCCGCGGCGGAGGCCAAGCAAGCGCTGAAGCGGCTCAGCAAGCGCTATGGCAATGTCACGCCCGAAAAAGCCGACGTCGTGGTGGCGCTCGGGGGCGACGGCCACATGCTGCGGACTCTGCACCGGCTGATGAACACCGGCACGCCGATCTACGGCATGCATCGCGGCACCATCGGCTTCCTGATGAACGAGTACCAGGACGGCGGCCTGGAGGAGCGGCTCGCCGCCGCCGAGACCAGCGTGATCCATCCGCTGGTGATGCGCGCGCGAACCTCGCGCGGCGGCGTCAAGCAGCACTACGCGATCAACGAGGTGTCGCTGTTCCGCCAGACCTATCAGGTCGCGCGCCTGCAGATCCTGGTGGACGGCCAGGAGCGCCTCACCGAGCTGATGGGCGACGGCGTGCTGGTTTCGACGCCGGCCGGCTCGACGGCCTACAACCTGTCGGCGCAGGGCCCGATCATCCCGATCGACGCGCCGTTGCTGGCGCTGACCGCAATCAGCCCGTTCCGGCCGCGGCGCTGGCGCGGCGCGCTGCTGCCCGATACCGCGCGCGTCACCTTCAAGGTCATCGACCACGAGAAGCGCCCGGTCGCAGCCGTCGCCGACCACGTCGAGGTGCGCGACGTGCGCGAGGTCGATATCCGGATGGATCACACCATCTCGATGCGGATGCTGTTCGATCCGGGCCACAGCCTGGACGAGCGCATCCTGCGCGAGCAGTTCGGATACTGATCATGGCGCTCCGGAAGCACTCCGCATCCGAGCCAGTCGCCATCGCCCGCTCCGGCCACCTCTACGCCGGCGGAACAATCGATCGCTCGATCGAAGGCTCGCCCACGGTCGGGCAGATGTACGCGGAATTCTGGATCCCGCAGAAGCTGCTGTGCCCCTTCCCGGTCGTGATGATCCACGGCAACTGGCAGACCGGCACCAACTTCACCGGCACGCCGGACGGACGCGAAGGCTGGGCGCAATATTTCCTGCGGCAAGGCTACGCGGTTTATGTCGTGGATCAGGTGGCGCGCGGACGCTCGCCGCATTTCTCGATGTCGCAAGGCGCGGTCGGCCCGGCCGATCTCGGACGCACCGAGCGCCGCTTCACAGCGCCGAAGACCTCCGGGCTTTGGCCGCAGGCCAAGCGGCACACCCAATGGCCCGGCACCGGCAAGGCGGACGACAAGCATTTCGATGCGTTTTACGCGTCGCAGTTCCCCTCGCTGGTCGACAATGAACGGTCGCAGGAGATCAACCGCGATGCCGTGGTCGCGCTGCTCGACACGATCGGGCCTGCGATCATACTCACCCATTCGCAATCGGGCGCCTACGGCTGGCTGGTCGCCGACGCGCGGCCCAGGCTGGTGAAGGCGCTAATCTCCATCGAGCCGAACGGCCCGCCGGTCTACGAGTCGTCGCTCAAGGGCCCGCCCGACTGGTTCGAGGACACTGGGCCGCGCAAGGCCTACGGCCTGGGCTTCGTGCCGATGCACTACGACCCTCCGCTCAAGCCCGGCGAACAACTGTCGTTCGTGCGCCAGGACAAGCCGGACGCGCCGGGCTTGGTGCGCGGCTGGCTGCAGGCGGAGCCCGCGCGCAAACTGCCCAACCTCGCCAAGGTGCCGATGCTGATCGTCGCGGCCGAGGCGTCGTATCACGCCGCGTTCGATCACTGCACCGCGGCCTATCTCATCCAGGCCGGCGTGCCGGTCACGTTCATGCGGCTTGAGGACATCGGCATCCGTGGCAACGGCCACATGGTGATGCTGGAAAAGAACAGCGACGACGTCGCAGGCGTTCTGGTGGGCTGGCTGAGATCGGCGCTGGCGAAGAAGAACGCTCCGCGCAACTCGGCGCGTAAACCGCGCCGCAAACGCTGAGCCGAGTTGCTACGCCGCGCGTCTGCGCTTCGCGGCCGGCCGCTTGGCCTTTGCGGGGACGCGCTTGGCAGCCTTCTTCGCCGCTTTTTTCTTGCCCCACAGCTCCTTGCTGGCGAGTTTCGCGCCTTCGACCATCGACTGCAGCTTGGCCCACATGACGCTCGGGTGAACGCGGCGATAGAACGGCCCTTGCGCGAAGCCGCAGTCGGTCGAAGCAATCACGTTCTCGCGCCCGACCAGCTTGGCGAGCCGGACGATGCGCTCCTGAATCAGCTCGGGATGCTCGACGATGTTGGTGGCGTGGCTGATGACGCCCGGAATGAGCACCACGTCCTTCGGCAGCTTCACATCCGCCCACACCTTCCACTCGTGCTCATGGCGCGGGTTGGCGCCCTCGATCACGAACGCGCCGACCTTGAGCTTGAGGATCAGGTTGACGATGGTCTTCAGCGGGATATCGCTGACGTGCGGTCCCGGCCAACTGCCCCAGCAGACGTGATAGCGAATCTTCTCGCGCGGCAGGCCCTTGATCGCCTCGTTGAGGATCTCGACGTGGCGCGCCACCCATTTCAGATAGTCCTGCAATGACGCCGGCGGCACCATGCGATCGAACGTCACCGCCGTGCGCGCGTCATCGATCTGCACCAGGAGCCCGTTGTCGATGATCTGCTTGTACTCGTCGCGCATCGCAGCGCCGATCGCCGCCAGCACGTCATCGTCGTTCTTGTAGAACTCGTTCTTGCGATCCGGGATCACGCTCGCGGGTGCCGCGACCGGCAGAAAGGCCTCGGTCACCTTCACGCCGGCCAGCGCCGACTTGAAATTGTCGATGTCCTTCTGCAGCAGCTTCTGCCCGGTGTAGGCGATCGGGCCGACCACGACCGAATCCATTGTGGTCGCGGCCTTCTCTTGGGCGTCAAGTTCGGCATAGAACTCCGAGAACCGTGAGCGGTCAGCGCCGCGCGCAAACGTGTTCTGGCCGGGCTGAAACGGCCTGCGCTCGAAGCCGCCGAGGCGCTCCAGCACGTACTGCGACCATGAGAACGACTTGCCATATTCTCCGTCGCTGATGACGTCGATGCCGCAATCGGCTTGCTGCCTGACGATCTCAGCCACCGTGGACTTGAGCGTCCGCTCATAGGCGTCATGGTCGTAGGCCTGCCCGGCCTGTTTGGCGCGGTAGAACGCCTGCAACTCCGGCGGCCGGATCAGGCTGCCGACGTGAGTGGTGAGGATGCGGTCGGTGCTGCGCTTCATGGTGTCCTGATTCCGGCGGGTGTCCGGCAACCGTTATCAGGTCGGGATCACATTGCAAACGCAGGCACTGCCTGCGCTTTCAGCCCATTGGCGGCCCATCCGGGTGGGCAATTCCACGGAGCCGCGGCGTGATCCTAAACCGTTCCTTAACGGGAAAATCCTAACGTCTGCCCTGGGGTGGGCCGGACAGAACGACCGGCACTCGGGGCTGCATGGTTCGCATCGATTTCAATCGCCTGCGTTTTCTCGTCATAGACGACAACGCCCACATGCGTCGGATCATCCGCACGCTGCTGCACGGCTTTGGCGCGCGCGAGGTCTATGAGGCGGAGGACGGCGCGGCCGGGCTCGACGCCTTCACGCATTTCCTGCCGGACATCGTGCTGACCGACTGGGCCATGCCGATCTTCGACGGGCTCGAGCTCGCGCAGATGATCCGGCAGCCCGGCGCCAACGCCAACCCGTTCGCCCCCATCATCATGGTCACCGGCCACACCGAAAAGGCGCGCGTCACCGCGGCACGGGACGCCGGCATCACCGAATTCCTGGCCAAGCCAATCTCCGCCAAGGCGTTGTATCAGCGCGTCGTCAATGTGGTCGCCAACCCGCGCCCGTTCATCAAGACCAAGACCTATTTCGGGCCGGACCGGCGGCGCAACGTCAACACCAACTACATCGGCCCCGAGCGCCGCAAGGGCGGCAAGGCGGACGTGATCCGCCAGCAATCGCTCATGGATAAAGCCAAGGCGCTGGCCTGAGGAGCACCGTGGACATGAACAGCCCCAAACGCGTCAAGCCGGACATCATCACATACGGCGACCATGAGGTTATCTCCCCAGACACCAGCAAGATGCGCCGGCTGGTGCGTCCGGCCACGCCCACCGACGACGACCCGGTGGCGCGCGCCGAGAAGGCGCTGGAGCAGATCTCCGGCGAGTTCACGACCTGGATGAGCGACGAATGCGAGCGGCTCGACGCCGCGCGCCGCAGCGTGAAGGCCTCAGGCCTCAACAAGCAGACCAAACAGGAACTGTTTCTGTCCGCCCACGATGTGAAGGGCGATTGCAGCACGTTCGGCTTTCCGGCGGTGGCGCCCGCCGCCGACAGCCTGTGCCGGCTGCTCGAACACACTCCCGACATGACGCGAATTCCGGTGGCGATCATCGACCAGCACGTCGATGCTGTGCGCGCCATCGTGCGCGAGTACGCGCGCCCAGACATCACCATGATCGCCCACAGCCTGACGTCGAAGTTGCGGGTGGTTACCGACGAATTCCTGGCCGCGGAAAACCACCACCGGCCGGATTATCTGAAGGCGATCCTCAGCCCCGCGTTCTCGCCCGGCGAGCAGTTCTGATCAGGCTGCGGCCTGCTCTTCTTCTTCGTAGTAGTGAACCGGCGCGCGGTCGTCCTCGCCGAACGGCGACACCGCCGCGTCCGCCACCAGATCCTCGCAGAACATCCGCGCCTCTTCGCGCGCCGCCTCGGCATCGTAGCGGCGCAATAGCGTGAGCAGCGGCTCGACGTCATCGAGTGCCGCGCTTTCGCAACTGGTCAGCACCCGCTCGATGATGCGGCGCTTGAGCTTGGTGGCGTCGCCATGCTCGCTCATGAAGCCGTCTTCGCGCATGGCGATCAGCGCCTCGCGGAACAACGGATAGGCCGAGGCCGGCAGGCCCGCCTTGTCGTAGATCGCATGGAAGCCGAAACCTTTGCGGTCGTGGACGATGCCGACCACGCGGGGAAGCGACATGCCGGTGAGTTCGGACAGCGCCTCCTCGAACATCGCAAGGTTGCCGCACAGCAACGCACGCAGCACCAATCCCGACGTGAGCTGGCCGCTGTCGCGCAGATGACGGATCAAGGGACGCAGTTCACCGCTGTCGCTGCCGGCGGCGACGGTCACGGTCGCCTTCTCGCACGCTTCTTTGGTGATCTTCTGCGCGCGATCGCCGGACAACCATTCACGCGAGGCGACGAAATCGGCCAGCGTCTGCGACAACTTGGCGACCAGCGCCTGCCGGGTCGGCGCCGACAGGTCGTCGCGTGTCAGCAAGGCGGCGCGGATCACCGCAAGGTGGCCGTAGCGGGCCACAATGCGGTCGAGGGAAAACGGCACCAGTTCGGCGTTCGGATTCTCCAGCACGACCAGACATGCCTCGGCGCAGCCGACCTCGGCAATCGCCGCCGTGACCGAGCAGGGCAGATGCGAGCGTCCCGCAATCGCCACCTGACGCGCGGCATCGCCGCTGGCGCAGGCATCGATCAGGTCGGTGTCGAGGAACAGCGGAGACCGCTCCAGCAACGGCGATGCCACATCGGGCTGGTCGCTGGCGAGGGCATGGACGATGGTCGGAGGCGCCGCTTCGCTGGAAGCAAAGGCCTCGGCAAGCGCCTGGCGGACCAGCGGCGACGGATCGTCGAGCAGCATGATCATGGCGCCTTCGGCGGCGGCCCGATCGTTCTCCGTCAGATCCGAATAAAGGTACGCGCGGGCCAGTGCGCTGGTGGCCTCGGCGCGCTCGCAGGGCGGAGCGGTACGCAACCAATGCAGAAACTGACGAACGATCATGATCACTACCGACACGCTCGGCCGTGGAGGAAGCACCACGGGGCCGACGCAAAAGCGACGACACCACGCAAACTACACGCGGAGGTTTAAGAAACCGTTCACCATAAATGGTGCGAAGATTGCTGGATTCTTAACGGCGTCAGACGCGGCCGCGAAACAGCGCGCGCGCATCGGAGCCGCTGTCCTGGAACAGGTTGAAGGTGCCGTTGGACGGCTGCGATTTGGGTGTCGCTTGCTGCGTACTGTCCTGAGCCGCTGCGGCGGCGACCGGCGAAGGCGCCGTCCACAGCGCGCTGACAACGGGCGCCACTGCTTCGCGGCGCACGCTGGTCCGGAACAGCCCATGAAATACGGGGGAGGCATCCATCTGCGGCAGTTCGGACATCCGCGCCGCGTCCGAATAGGCCTGGGTCAACTCCGCATTGTCCGGCGCGAACACAGGCTGCGCCGCCGTGGCCTGCGTCACCGCCGAAGGAGTTGCGCTGAGCAACGGCGTGGCGGAAGCCGCATCGCCGCGCGCCGCCGAATAGCGATTGACCAGCACGCGATAGACTTCGGAAACGCTGCGCGGGCGGCCCGCGCGGTCATGGAAGATCGACGGATTGGCCTTGGCTTGGCCCGGGAAGGCATCGCTGGCGCGCATCTCAGGCTTGGCTTCGGCCAGCGTGATGAGACGCCCTGCCCCGGCCGATCCGAGGAAATGCGCCACATAAAGCTCGCCTTCGGTGGCATTGCGGCCGAGCCGCTCCGCAAGCTGACTGGAATTGGCGCGGGTGTAGGCCCCCGCCATCACCGCATTGGCCGTCGGATCGTAGCGCAGCTTCATGATGCGGTCGCTGAGCTTCGGATCGGTCACGGCATACTGGCCGGACGGCCCGCGCTCGATGGCGTTCGCAACCTGGGTATAGCCCAGCGCCGGCCCCTGCTCCTTAAGCGTTGCAAGCCAGGTCTGCTCGATGAACTGAAACAGGCCCCGCGCCGACGAGGTGGGCGCGGCGGCGGACGGATTGAACTTCGATTCGACCTGGGCGGTCGCAACCAGATATTGGAAATTGGTCCCCGTCATGCGCGAAGCCTGGCGGATGGCGCCGGTCACGGCGGCATTGGTGCCAGGAGCTTCGACCGCGGACATAAGGATGCCTTGCCGCCGGGCAAAATGCGGCCCGGGCAGGCGGACTGTGGGCGACTATGGTAAATGGAAGCTTAAAATCAGCGCAACGGAGAGAACCGATGGCCCAGCATGCGACGGCGCAAGACATCAACCGCCACAAGCGCGGCGGCCTCTATTTCGAGGGCTTCAATGCCGGCGAGGTGTTCGAGCATCGCTACACCCGCACGGTCACCCAGATGGACAACATGCTGTTCTCCAACATGACGCTGAACCCGCAACCGCTGCACATCGACCGGCACTTCTGCGAGCAGGAAACCGAGTGGGGCCAGCCGCTGATGAACTCGCTGTTCACGCTCGGGCTGATGATCGGCATTTCGGTGTCCGACGTGTCCAACGGCACCACCATCGCCAATCTCGGCATGGTCGATACCAAGTTTCCGCACCCGTTGTTCGAGGGTGACACCGTGCATTGCACCACCGAAGTGCTGGGCAAGCGGGAGTCGAAGTCGAAGCCCGGCGCAGGCATCGTGGAGCTGCTGCACCGCGCCTACAACCAGGACAACAAGCTGGTGGCGGAATGCCGCCGCCAGGCCTTCATCAAGATGCGGCCTTCGGCCTAGCGTATCGCAGACGGCTGCCGCGCCGCGCTGTCGATCAGGTCTTCCAGCGCGGTGATGCAGGCCCGGTCGCGGTAGAGCTTGTGCTTGTTCTCCGCGACCCGGCGGCTGATCGCGTGCCGCCGTTCCGGCTCGCGCGCCAGCGATGCGGCGATTGAAACGTATTCGTCGAGCGAGCCTGCGATCGTTTCGGTCACACCCATCATCTGCAGGATCGCCGCGCTGTGGCGTCCCCGCATCAGCGCGCCCGGCAGCGTCACGATCGGAAGGTCGTGCGGCAGACTTTCCAGCGTCGAGTTGCAGCCCGACCAGCCGATGCTGTCGAGGAACACGTCGCACAGCCCGATCGCGGCGACAAACTTGTCGGCGCCAAGCCTGGGCAGGAACGCGCAATGATCGGCCATTCGCAGGCCGGCTGCGGCGAACGCATGCTCAAGCCGCCGCTGAAACAACTCGTTGACCTGCTCGCCGCCCTGATGGCGGATGAATGCGAACTGGCAGTCGCCGGCTTGCTTGGCGATGCGCGCGAACACCTCGTCATATTGCGGCAGATATTTGAAGACCGACTGCCCGCACCAGAACACGCTGGCGCCATCGCGCAAGCCAAGCTCGGCGCGCGTCACGAATGCCGGCGGGAAAATGTCCGGCTCGTAGTAGATCGACAGGTTCGGCAGCCGCACCAGCCGCTCGGTGTAGTGCTCGCCTGCGTCCGCGGGCTCCATCAAGTCGCTGCTGAGGAAGTAATCCATCGTGGGCAGACCGCTGGTCTCCGGATGGCCCCAGGACGTCATCTGCACGGATGCCAGCCGTTGCGCCGCGAGCCGGCCGGAGATGTTGTCCATGCACAGACCTGGATAGATCAGCACATGAGGCGCATCGGCCAGGATTTCGCGGCGCCAGCCGTCGGCATCGAGCGGCCGGTGTACGAAGCGGCTGCACATCGCGACGGCGGCTTCGGTCTCCGCGTCGCGCGTTGCGCCGAGGTGATAGCCGAAAACCTCGAACCGGCTGCGATCAAGCTGGCCGATCCAGCCCTTGATCGGGATTTTCCAGTTGGAGTGCAGATAGAAGCCGTTGCTGACGATGCCGACGCGGACGCGCTCGCCAGGCTGGGGCTGTGGCGGCAGCGCGGCATTGCCCGGACCGGCGATGCGGCACGACAGCGCGCCATAGAGGCTGCGCAACTCGCGGTCGTTCTCGCCTTGGTAGGCCAGCAAAAACGGCTGGTTGCTGCTCATCGCCTTCGCCAGGTCGCCGTGCAGGCGGCCGGCCTCGAAGTCCTTGCAGAGCGCACGCAGGCTTTGCTCGTAGGCTCGGCGCTGGCGCAACACCTCCGCCTGGTCGGCGTAGAGGATCGGCAGTTCGGCGATGCAGGCGGCAAACGCCGCGTCGGCGTAGCCCGGACGAGCGGCAAGCGCCTCGCGATGGCTCGCCACAGCCTCCGCGTAGCGGTTGAGTTCGGTGAGCAGCTTGCCGCGGCCGTAAAGCGCCTCGGCGCTGCCGGTCTGCGGCAGCAAGGCCTCGTCGTGGCGATTGAGCGCGGACAGTGCGGCGATCCGGTTCTTGAGCGCGTCCGCATGACCGGGATTGGTAGCGAGCGACCGCTCGAACGCCGCCAACGCTTCTTCCTCGCGCTTGAGCAACATCAGCACCATGCCGCGGTTGTTGTGGGCGTCGGCATATTTCGGCCGCAGCGCCAGCGCGCGGTCGAAGCACTTGAGCGCGTCCTCGTTGCGGCCGAGCGTGCGGTACAGGTTGCCCAGGTTGTAGTGCGCGTCCGGATAGGACGGCGTGATGGCAAGCGCCTTGCGGTACGCCTCCAGCGCCTCCTCGTCGCGGCCGAGCGCGGCCAACACCGCGGCGCGGTTGTTGTGCGCCTCGGCGAACTTGGATTTCTGCTTGATCGCCTGGTCGAAGCTTTCCAGCGCCTCGTCGTGGCGCGTCAGCGCATTCAGCACCATGCCGTAGTTGAGCAGGACCTGCGGCGAAGGCTTTCGCGCCCGCATCGCGGCAGCCACATACTGGAGCGCCTCGGCCGGCTGGCCGCGGGCCAGCTTGACCAGCCCCAGCATCTGCAAGGCGTCGAAATGGTCCGGCCTCGCGGCCAGGATCGAGGAATAAAGTTGCTCGGCTTCGGCCAGGCGGCCAGCCTTGTGCAATTCAAGCGCCTGCGCCAGCGCCTGGGGCACATTGAACGGCCTGGAATTGAGCTGCGGCGCAAGCGGCATGGCGGTTGGACCCCGCCGTGGGAGGTAAATCAGGCCCGCTGAGTCGTCCAGGGTCGAGTGCCCAGAGCCGATTCGTTCGCATATGATCCGCCTCCGCGCCACGAGAGGATTCCAGGAAATGCGTTCGCTGCTGTTCATTCCCGGAGACAGTCCGAGAAAGCTCGAAAAGGGGATCGGCAGCGGCGCCGACGCGCTGCTGCTCGACCTGGAGGATTCGATCGCACCGGAAACCAAGGCACAGGCGCGGGCAACCACCACCGCCTTCCTGAAGGAAGCCCGCACCGCCAAGGACCGCCCTCGCCTCTATGTCCGCATCAATGGGCTGGCCACAGGTCTTACCGACGACGACCTCGACGCCGTGGTAACGGGCCACCCGGATGGCATCATGTTTCCCAAGGCCGAAGGCGGCGCGGCCGTGACCCACTGCGACGCCAAGATCACCGCCCGCGAGGCGATCCACGGCCTGCCGGACGGCGGCCTCGACATCATCGCAATCGCGACCGAGACCGCGCCCGCGCTGTTCCTGGCCGGCACCTACAAAGGCTCCAGCAAGCGGCTCAAGGGCCTGACCTGGGGCGCCGAAGACCTCTCTGTCGAGCTTGGCGCCGAGGCAAACCGCGACCGCGACGGCAACTTCCTCGATCCGTACCGGCTCGCGCGCAGCCTGTGCCTGGCAGGCGCCGCGGCGGCGCAGGTGCAGGCGATCGACACCGTATACATCGACTTCCGCAACGAGGCTGGTTTCCGCCGTGAATGCGAGGAAGCCCGCCGCGACGGCTTCACCGGCAAGATGCTGATCCATCCGGCGCAAGTCGCGATCTGCAACGAGGTGTTCACGCCCACCGCCGAGGCGATCAAGAAAGCCGAAAGCGTGGTCGCGGCGTTTGCCGCCAACCCCGGCGCGGGCACGGTCGGAATCGGCGGGGTGATGTTCGACCGGCCACACCTTGAGCGCGCGAACCAGTTGTTGGCGCGAGTGAAGGGTGCGGGCCGCTAGCGTACGTCGCGGCGTCAGTTTTTGCCGTAGGTGGCCTTCGGGTCGAAGGTCTTCTCGGCATCGCGGAATTCCAGCGTCGCGGCCCCCGCCCTGCCGAGCGGCACCGCGCGATAAAAGCAGGACCGCCGGCCGGTGTGGCAGGCGCCGGGGCCCTGCGGCTCGACCCTGATCCAGACCGCATCCTGGTCGCAATCGACCCGCATCTCGGTCACGCGCAGGACGTGGCCGGAGCTTTCGCCCTTCTTCCAGAGCGCACGGCGCGAGCGCGAATAGAACCAAGCCTCGCCGGTCGCGATGGTCTTGGCGAGCGCGTCCTTGTTCATATGGGCGACCATCAACACGTCGCCGGTCGCGACATCGGTCGCAACGCAAGTCACCAGCCCGTCGGCGTCGAACTTCGGCGCGAAGGCTGTGCCCTCTTCGATGTCGGACTTGGCAGTCAAGGTCGCCTCGCGCTCTTCCCCTCTCCCCGCTAGCGGGCGAGGTGAAACGGAGAGAAACTACCGCTGGCCGCCGCGCACCAACGACAGAAAGCGCAACTGCTCGTTCGGATCGTCTCGGAAGGTGCCGCGGAACTGCGTCGTCACCGTCAGCGCACCGGGCTTCTCGACGCCGCGCAACGACATGCAGGTGTGCTCGGCCTCGATCATCACGGCGACGCCGCGGGGCTTCAGCACCTCTTCGATCGCAGTCGCGATCTGCGAGTTCATGTGCTCCTGGGTCTGCAGGCGGCGCGCGTAAACATCGACGAGGCGCGCCAGCTTGGAGAGCCCGACCACCTTGTCGATCGGCATATAGGCGACGTGGGCGCGGCCGGTGAACGGCATCATGTGATGCTCGCAGGCCGAGTTAAAGGTGATGTCGCGCACCAGCACCAAATCGTCGTAGGCCGCGGTCTCGGAGAACGTGCGGTCCAGCACATCCGCCGGGCTTTCCCGGTAGCCGCGGTAAAGCTCCTCGTAGGCGCCGACCACGCGCTTGGGCGTATCCAGCACGCCTTCGCGGTTCGGATCGTCGCCAATGTAGGCGATCAGCGTGCGGACCGCGGCCTCGGCCTCGTCGCGCGAGGGGCGCGGGCTGACCGGCCGGGGGGCGTTGTGAACATGGTCCGTTGCCGGCCCCTTGGGCCACGGCTTGACGATAGCGTCCATCGGTCTCTCCGTTCGACCGGCACCTTCGGCATTGAGCCTGGGCCGGATGTGTCACCGGGGGCCGCGCCGGCAAGCGCGCCCTGCGCATGTTCTAGCATGCCGGGGGGCCTGGACGCCGCATTCCCAATTCGCATGGCTCATCCCATCTCAAGTTGGCAGTGGGATGGGCTGTAACCAAACCGGTATTGAAGTCTTTTCGAGCCGGTTCGATACGCCATATATAGTCGATTGGATCACCGGCACAATCAACTCCCCGGTTATGTGGGAATCTGATGCTGAACGACGTCTATAACCGCAGAATCCTTGAACTCGCGGGTGGTATCCCCCGACTCGGACGGCTGGACGGCCCGGACGCCTCGGCGACCGCGCATTCCAAGCTATGCGGATCGACCGTGACCGTGGACCTCAAGATGGACGGCGACACGGTCACCGACTTCGCCCACGAGGTGAAGGCCTGCGCGCTCGGCCAGGCCTCGTCCTCGATCATGGCGCGCAATGTGGTGGGCGCGAAGGCTGACGAACTGCGCGGCTTGCGCGACACCGTGCGGAAAATGCTCAAGGAGAACGGCGCGCCGCCGCCCAACGGCAAGTGGGCCGACATCGCGGTGCTGGAGCCGGTGCGCGACTACAAGGCGCGGCATGCCTCGACCCTGCTGACCTTCGACGCCGTGGTGGACGCCATCGGCCAGATCGAAGGCAAGCGGCGCGGCAAGGCGGGCTGACCCATGTTGCGCGCGCTCCCCTCCATCGCCCTTGGGCTGCTGATCGCGCTCGCTGCGACGCCAGCGCCCGCTCAGATGGCCGATTGCACGTCGGAGGCCCAGCGCATCAAGCGGGCCGAGGACGAACTGCCGAAGCTTGAAGTGGCGCCGCCCGGTGACCGCACCATCGTATGCATCACGCTGGAAACGAACCTGTTGTTCGCCAAGCGGCTGTCGGCGCACCTCGCGCAATGCCCGCGTTCGTCGCTGGCGCGCACCGGTTCGGCGTGGACCAAGACCAGCCGCGACTATCAGGCGCAGTACGAAAGCCGCGGCTGCAAGCAGACCATCAAAGGCTATCGGGGCTGACTTCGCCTGCCGCGATTATCGCGGCAGAACCTCGACCTCACGCCGCAGTTCGGTGCGCGCCGTGCTGCGCACCGCGGCGGGCTGCTGCGCACCGCAGGCAGCGGCCAACTGCTGGAAACTTCTCGCCACGCCTGCGTTGCCGATACGGATCGCGGTGGCGCGGTCATCGCTGGTGGTTTCGATCAGCAACGAACGGCTGCGCGGCTCGGCAAACATCTTGAGCAGGTCGGCCGGAATGCGGCCGCGCGCCACCGAATCGAACTCGGCCGCCCGGCCACCGGGCTGCGTCGATACGATCTTGAGCGGCACCGATTTGCCCGCCAGCGAAATCTCCACGTCGGTCAACGTATCGGGACCGCGGCCGGAGGCACGGCGCTGCTCGTAGTAGGTAACGGTGAGGTCCTTGCCCTGCTCGCCGCAGGCAAACGTAAGATCGAACGTGCCGATCTCCTCGCCCTCGACGGTGAGGGGATGCTTGCGGGTGAGCTGCACGCGGCCGGCGTTCTCCTGAGCGACCCAGCTTCGCTCCTGCACCGTCGCGCGGCTGCCGTTGGCGAGCGGCGGCGTCACCGCGGCGGCGCCCGAACTGATCTCGCGCGCATCGCCCGCTGTGACGATCTTCATGCCGCGCAATTCCTCGCGCGACAGCAGACGCATCGGCTCCCAGGGCGGAATCTTCAGCGCGATCTCAAGCAGGTCGATCGAGCCGCCCATCTCGACGGTGTATTGCGCGAGCCGTCCGATATCGCGCTGCACCAGCACGAGGTCCTCGGCGGAATAGTGCGCCGCGGTCGGATCGTCGCGGCGGTCGCCGAGCCAGATTTGATGAACCAGCACGCGCGCCTCGGCCGGCACCTGGCGTTCGACGCCGGCCAGCAGCACGAAAGCGCACATCGATTCGCAATAGGCGTTGGTCGCGATCTGCGAACGCTTCTCGCCGTTCACGGCGGGCGGCAGATCGAGCGACTTGCCGACCGTGGTCGACATGCCGAGACGGCGCACCACGCGGCCGAGCGCCAGCGCGCCCAGCACGGAGCCGCCGTCGGAATCGA
>JAKFYI010000020.1 GCA_021730985.1 Hyphomicrobiales bacterium
ACCGGCTGTCCCCACTTGCGCGACAGGAACTCGGCGACGATGCGCGGCATGGCGTCGGCGGTGCCTCCCGCCGGGAACGGCACGATGATCTTCACCGTGCGATCGGGATAGGTCTGCGCCTCGACCGAAAACGGCAGCACCAGCAGCGCGCAAACCGCAAGACCCGCGCGCATCAACAACCGATCCATGACCATGACCCACTCCCCTATTTCACCGAAGGCTAGCCTCTTCGTTGCCGTGTTTCCAGAGCGGGCAGGATTTGACAGCGCCGCACCCTCGCGACACATTTTCGCACGCCACACAGGATCGCATTATGGAGCCACATGAACGTCTCGAGTTCTCAGGCATCGAAACTCGTCGTCCGCTCAAGCTGCCGGATGGGCTTCGGCTGATCCTTTGGCCCCTCATTTCGCTCGAACACTGGGACATCTCCCGGCCGATGGCGCGTATGGTAATCACGCCGCCGCAAGGGCAGCCCATGCTGCCCGACCACCCGAACTGGAGCTGGCACGAGTACGGCATGCGGGTCGGCTTCTGGCGCATCAAGCGGGTGTTCGAACGTCTTAAGCTGACGCCAACCGTAACGCTCAATGCCAAGGCCTGTGAAACCTACCCCGAAGTAATCCGCGCGGTCGCCGATGCTGGCTGGGAGCTCAACGCCCACGGCTACGAACAGATTCCGATGCACAAGGTCGAAGACCAGCGCGGCTCGATCAAGAAGGCGATCGACATCATCGGCAAATTCTGGGGTCGTCCGCCGCGCGGATGGTTCGGCCCCGGTCTGACGCAAACCTACGATACGCTCGACTATCTGTCGGAAGCCGGCATCGAATACATCGGCGATTGGGTGCTCGACGACGAGCCCGTCACGCTCAAGACCAGGCACAAGCCGGTGGTGGCGCTGCCGTACAATTTCGAACTGCACGACATCGTCATGATGGCGTTGCAGAACCACAGCTCAGAGGAGATGTACCGCCGTTCGATGGACGCCTTCGAATGCCTCTACGCGGAGTCGGCCGAGCGCGCCAAGATCATGTCGATCGCCGTGCATCCGTACCTGTCCGGCCAGCCGCACCGCATCGCTTATGTCGAACGGGCGTTCGAGGAAATTCTCTCCCGGCCCGGCGTGGCGTGCTGGAGCGGAGAGAAAATCCTCGACTGGTACATTGCGACACAACGGAGCAATTCATGAGCGGCTTTTTCGTCCCGCATAATCTCAAGGCGCCGCTCACCGGCGCCGCCAGCGGTCCGCTCGCGGGCCTGACAGCGGCGGTCAAGGACATGTACGCCATCGCAGGCGAACGCGCGGGTGGCGGCAATCCAGACTGGCTCGCCAACGCCAAGCCCGCCACCCAACACGCGGCAGCGGTGACGAAAATCCTCGATGCGGGCGCCACCATCGTCGGCAAGACGATCTGCGACGAATTCTTCTACAGCGTGGCCGGCATCAACGCGCACTACGGCACGCCCGCCAACCTGCGCGCGCCGGGGCGCATTCCAGGCGGCTCGTCGAGCGGCTCAGCGGCTGCGGTCGCAGCCGGCGCCTGCGACTTCGCGCTCGGCTCCGACACCGGCGGATCGGTGCGAATCCCCGCCTCGTTCTGCGGCCTTTACGGCATCCGCACCACGCACGGCCGCGTCGATGTCGCGGGCTGCATGGACATGGTGCCGTCGTTCGACACCATCGGCTGGCTCGCCAGCGGCCCGGGCGTATTCCGTAACGTCGGCGCGGTGCTGCTCGGCGGCGAGGCGAAGCGCGCCCCAATCACCACGCTGCTGATCGCCGACGACGGTTTTGCCGAAACCGAAGCCGGCGTCGCGCCGCTGGTGCGCGACGCCCTCGCGCGGATGAAAGACCTGTTGCCGAAGCCGCAGCACATGCGTCTCGCGCCCGACGGCGCGTTGGACACCTGGCGCGAGGCGGTGCGGGTGATCCAGGCTTACGAGATCTGGCAGGTCTATGGCCGCTTCACCGAGGAGAAGCGACCCAAGTTCGGGCCGGGCGTCGCCGAGCGCATGCAGATCGCATCGACCGTCACGGCGGCTCAAGCCGATGCCGCGCGCACGGTCCGGGCGGCGGCGCGCGAGCACATCCTGGCGCTGATCAAGCCCGGCACGGTGGTCGCGCTGCCGACCGCGCCTTCGATCGCGCCGCTGATCGGCACGGCGCCCGCGGCCCTCGACGCGCACCGGGTCCAGGTCATGCGGCTGACCTGCACCGCGGGGCTGGCCGGACTGCCCCAGGTCAGCCTGCCCGCAGGCACGCTGTCGGGCTGCCCGGTCGGGCTGTCTTTCATCGGCTGGCCGGGCGGCGACGAGGCCTTGCTCGACCTCGCTGTGGCGCTTTCGCCGCACTGCGGAATTGCCGCGTGAATTGTGACTATCCCCCGGTCATTGCTGGCTTTTCGGCACCCCAATTGAATTGCCGGGGGTGGCCGCAGGTGTTAACAATGGTTAAGCGCTGAACTGTTGTGTGCGCGTGCGTCAGGGGGATCCGATGAGTTCGTTGTCCGAGTTCTTCACCCGCAAGGGCGGCATGGCCGCCACCGAAAAGTCCCCGACCCTGCTGCCCGGTAAGGGCCCCGCCGGTGACGACCGCCCGGTCGAGAGTTGGGCTGAGATCGGCAGCCGGATCGGCAGCGACAACGAGGTGCTGCGCAACCTGCTGGTCGACACCGGCCGCCAGGTCGGTGCGCTCGACGACCTGAAGGACGCCTTCGGCAAGCTGGTCGATCCGATCAACAAGACGCTGCGCGCGCTGGAGCACGAAAAGTCCGACAACGTCGGCCTGCGCGGCACGCTGGCCGACGTGCGATCGAGCTACGACACGCTGCGGGTCGAATTCAACGATCTAGGCCGCCGCAGCGCCGCCAGCGAGACCGAGATCGAGCGGCTGCGCCATGAACTCGAACTCGTGCAGCAGAGCGCGCGCAACGCCGAAGCCAGCAAGACCGAACTCGGCGACGAACTGTCCACCGTGCGCGGCCGGGTCGCCGAACTGGAGCGCCAGCTCTCGCTCGAAACCGCCAACGCGCGCGCCCTCGCCGACGAGAAGACCTCGCTTGCGGACCACTCAGGCGCCGCCGACAAGCGCATCGTCGAGCTCGAAGGCGAAGTCTCGATCGCCAAGGAGCGGCTGGTGCTGCTCGAAAACGAAAAGCGCTCGCTCACCAATTCGCTGGAGCAACTGGTCGGCGACAACTCGAAGCTGACCCGCCGGGTGAACGAAAGCGACAACGCCCTGACCGGCGTCCGCACCCGTCTCGAACAGGTCGAGACCTCGCTGGCGACCACCGAGAATGAGCGCAACAAGCTCACCTCCGCGGTCGATGAGACCAACGAGCGGCGTCAGGCCGAGACCAACACGCTCAACATGCGGCTCGAAGCCATGCAGTCGCGCGCCACCGCCGCGGAAAAGCTGCTCACCGAAGTGCGCCAGAACCTGATCTCGCGCACCGAGGAGAACCGCGTGTCCGAGCGCAAGGCCGTCGAGGTAACGGTCGCCAAGAACACCATCGAGAAGAAACTCGAACAACTACTGTCGTCGCTGCAGGGTCAGGAGCGGCAGTTGCGCGACCTCGACGGCTCGCGTGCCACGCTGGTGGAGCGCTCCAGTGCACTCACCAAAACGGTCAAGAGCCGCGAGACGGCGCTGGCTCGCGCCGAAGAGCGGGTCCAGGCGCTGTCCGACCAGATCAAGAAGCTGGAAACCGACGCCGAGGCCGCGCGCAGCAAGACCGAGAAGCGCATCGAGGATTTGAGCGCCGGCCTGCAGCGCGAGAAGATGGAACGCGCCGTCGCCGAAGGCGCGCTGGAGGCGACCCGCAAGAACTACGCCGAGTTGCAGCGCGAACTCGCCACCGAGCGCAGCGGCCGCCGCGAGGACGTGAAGCTCGAAGCGGTTGCCAGCGACAACGACAAGCCGAAGGCGGCCCGCGCCAAGGTGGCGAAGGCCCCCGAGGCCAAGGACGGCAAGCCGGACGCAGGCGCGGTCGAGCCGATCATCCCGTCCTGATCCGCACCGGCGGCTGAATGCACGTTAGGGCGGCCCGGAAATGGGCCGCCCTCGTCATTTTTGCGCTCCGTGGAGGCCCAGCGGTAGCCCGTTAATGCCGCATTAACCGCGCCATAGCAGGGTTAATCCACGGTTAACAATCCAGTGATTCGGCGTCGCCTCGGCCGGGCGCATCGGCACAGGGGAGATCTTTTCATGACCAAACTTGCCTCGCTGCTCGGCCGCAAACCTTCGCTGGTGGCCGCCACGGCGCAGACCCCGCCGGCGCTGCAGCAGATGCCCGCGCAGACACCGGCGGCGGCACCGCAGAACGTGCTGGAGCTCGACCACGAGCTGTTCTTCCCGATCGCCTCGCAGCTCGGCGGCGAGAACGAGCTGGTCCGCAATCTGCTGATCGATGCCGAGCAGAAGATCACCGAGCTCGACGGCATCCGCAGCTCGCTCGGCCGCCTGGTCGATCCGGTCAGCAAGGCGCTGCGCGCCTTCGAGGAAGCCAAGACCGAGAAACTCAGCCTGCAGAGCGTGCTGAACAACACGCGCATCGCCTACAGCAAGCTGCGCGAGGATCTGGCCACCGCGGAGCGCAAGATCGCGACGCTCGATACCGACTGCATCCGGCTGCGCGAGGTCCTGACCATCGCCCAGCAAAGCGTGCAGGCGCTCGAAGCCGCAAAATCCCAGCAATCCGCCGAACTGACCGCGCGCCGCACCCAGATCGGCGAACTGCAGCGCACCCTGCAGCAGCAGTCCACCGAGCTGCAGCTCACCCGCGAGGAAAGCCAGCGCGCCCACGAGCGGGCGTCCGCGGCCGAAAAGAAGATGTCTCGTCTTGAGGCCGACACCGCCACCGCCACGCAGAAGTTCCAGCTGGTGGAGCAGGAGCGCGCCGCGGTGCAGGTCCAGCTCGACAAGGCGCACAACGACGCGGCGCTGATGTCGCGCCGCCTCCTCGACATGGACAAGACGCTCACCGCCACGCAGGCGCGGCTGCAGCGCGTCGAGGCCACGCTTGCCGAAACCCAGGCCGATCGCAGCCGCCTGACGGCTGCGCTCGACGAGGCGAACGAGAACCACCGCAAGACCAGCATCGCGCAGTCCGCGAAGCTGGAGGCGCTGCAGGCCCGTTCGCTGCTCAGCGACAAGCTGCTGGAGGAATCCCGCCAGACGCTGGCCGCGCGCGCCGACGAGATCGGCGCATTCGACCGCCGGCTCTCCGAGGCGACCATCACGCGCGATGCCATCGAAACCAAGTTCGGACAGGTCGAGGTCGCGCTGTCGGAACGCGATGGGCAAATCCAGGAATTGAACGAGACGCGCGCTTCGCTCACCGAGCGCAACGCCGAACTGACCCGCGCGGTCGCCACGCGCGAGAGCGCCTACAATCGCGCTCAGGAGAAGATCCAGTCGCAGGACGACCTGATCCAGATGCTCGAGGGGCAGATCAAGGCCACCCGCCAGACCGCGGAGCTTCAACTCGAGGACCTCCAAGCCCAGCTTCAGCGCGAACAGCTCGAGCGGACCATGGCGGAAGGCGCGCTGGAGGCGGGACGCAAGGACATCGCCCGCCTGCTCCGCGAAATCTCGGCGATGCGCTACCGGCCCGACGGCACGCTGGAGACTGTGCCCAACGCACGGGTCCAGAACGCCGCCTGACCGCAGCGCAGACACCAAAAGCAACCGCCGCCGGATCGCTCCGGCGGCGGTTTTGCTTTGAGGACCATCGGACGCTCAGCGCACCGTGCCGTTGCGCTTCTGCAGCACGATCCGGCCGCGCCTTGTCACCACCACCAGCGACTGCCGCATCGGCCCCTCGCCCTTCTCCATGCGGACCAGCCCGTCGCGGATCGCGTCGTCCCAGATCGAAAGCCGCGGACACGAGGTGCGCCAGGCATCCATCGCATCGCCGTAGGTGCGAGGCTGCTCGGACACCCAGTTGAGGAACTGGACCGTCAGATAACCGGCGGGATTGTCCAATGTCGTCGGCATGGGCGAATAATGCCTCCTGAGTCGGCCGCGTGACAAGATTCGGCGCGATCAAATTTCCTGTCCGAAGCCTGCCCGCTTCAGCCGCACCACCGCGAGATCGAGCGCGGACAGGAACTGCGAGCGGTCGCGCGGCGAATACGGCTTCGGCCCACCGGTGATCTCGCCGGCGCTTCGCAATTCATGCAGCAGGTTGCGGGTGGCGAGCGTCATGCCCATCGAGCTGTCGTCGAACACCTTGCCGTTCGGCGCGATCGCGACCGCCTGCGCCTTGAAGCAGCGGCTCGCCAGCGGAACGTCGGCGGTGATGACGATGTCGCCCGGCCCGACCCGCGTGGCGATCCAGTCGTCGGCCTCGTCCATGCCGGCGCCCACCACGACGCGCTCGACCAGCGGATCGCGCGGCACCGCGATCGGACTGTTGCTCACCACCGTGACCTTGAGGGCGTGCCGCGCGGCGACGCGATACACCTCGTTCTTCACCGGGCAGGCGTCGGCATCGACGTAGATTTGGATCGGTCCGGACATCGCTGGCGCACGCCATACCACACCATAGAAAGAAGGGCCGCCCTCACGGACGGCCCTTCCATTGTCAAGCCGCGATCCGGCGGAAGCCCGAGGGCTTGGCCGCGTGGACCGTGACGTGTCACGTCACGCGGCGCGAACCTCGTATAAGGCGAGGATCCAGCTCATGGATGCCGGCGACCGCGGCGATAGACAATGAGACACTGGATCACCTCCTTTCGGTTGGGGCCCTGACCGGTGGTCGGCAGGCCCGTCAGATGGAAAAAGCAGAAAGGGCGACGCCCACCATCGCCGTCCTGCGGCGCCGGATGGGCTTGGTTCCCAACCGCCGCCACGGGCGTGAATCTGCCACTGCGCAGAGATTCGCGCCAGTCGCCAAACTGCTAAAATTCGCCGCAATTGGAAGCACTTGGCGCCCTTCCGAAAGGCACCGATTTCAGCTACAAGGAACCCAGATCGGCGACATTTGGCGGCTGAGCGGCGGAACGAGGTAACGGATCGTTTCGTTAGCTCGTCATGTTCCGCATGAACGCCAACGTTTGGATGGAAGAACAATGAGGACCTGGGCCGTCGTCGGCTTGCTTTGCATGAGCGTCTCCTCGGTCTCGGCCCAGGGGCACAGTAAAGAAGACGAAGCCGCCTGCCGGCCGGACGTGTTCCGGCTCTGCGCCGGCGAAATCCCAAACCGTGGCCGCATCATCGCGTGCATGGAGCGCCGGCGGTCTCAACTGAGCCCCGCGTGTGCCCAGGTGTTCAACCCGCCGAACGGCGGGCCGAATGGGATCGAGTCGGCGCGAAGCGACGGACAGAACCGCTGGGGGCGGTGAGTTTGGCGGCATCGAAGCAAGTAGTCCGCCGCTACCTCACCAACTCCCGCATCGCGCGATCCAGCCCATCCAGCGTCAGCGGAAACATCCGCTCGCCCAGGAGCTGGCGCATCATCTTGATCGACGCCGTGTAGTCCCACTGCCCCTCCGGCACCGGGTTGAGCCACACAGCCGACGGATAGGTGCGCAGCACGCGCTCCATCCACACAGCGCCCGCCTCGTCGTTGTAGTGCTCGACCGAGCCGCCCGGCGCCGCGATCTCGTAAGGCGACATCGCCGCATCGCCGACGAAGATCGCCTTGTAGTCGTGCGGATAGGTGTGCAGCACGTCCCAGGTCGGCGTGGTGTGGTCGTAGCGCCGCCGGTTTTCCTTCCACACGCGCTCATAGACGCAGTTGTGGAAGTAGAAATGCTCCATGTGCTTGAACTCGGTGCGCGCCGCCGAGAACAGCTCCTCGGTCGCCTTGATGTGCCAGTCCATCGAGCCGCCGATGTCGAAGAACAACAGCACCTTCACGGCGTTGTGCCGCTCCGGCCGCATCTGGATGTCGAGATAGCCCTTGTGCGCGGTGCCCTTGATGGTGCCGTCGAGGTCGAGTTCGTCCGGCGCGCCGGTGCGCGCGAACTTGCGAAGCCGCCGCAGCGCCACCTTGATGTTGCGGGTGCCGAGCTCGACGTCGCCGTCGAGATCCTTGAACTCGCGCTTGTCCCACACCTTGACCGCGCGGCGGTGCGTGCTCTCGCCGCCGATGCGAACGCCCTCCGGGTTGTATCCGGAGTTGCCGTAGGGCGACGTGCCGCCGGTGCCGATCCACTTGCTGCCGCCCTGGTGGCGGCCCTTCTGCTCTTCCATCCGCTTCTTCAGCGTCTCGATCAGCTTGTCGAGGCCGCCCATCGCCTCGATCTGCTGCTTTTCCTCGTCGGTGAAGAAACGGTCGGTGAGCTTCTTCAGCCATTCGGCGGGGATGTCGGCCTCGATGCCTTCGCTCAGCATCTCCAGCCCCTTGAAGACATGGCCGAACACGCGGTCGAACTTGTCGAGGTTGCGCTCGTCCTTCACCAGCACAGAGCGCGACAGGTAGTAGAAATCCTCGACGCGGCGGGAGGCCAGGTCCTTGTCCATCGCCTCCATCAGCGTGAGGTATTCGCGCAGCGACACCGGCAGGCCGGCGGATTTCAGCTCATGGAAGAACGTGACGAACATGGCCGCAGGATAGCCTTTGTCCCGCCGATTTGGCCACGGTCCGCCTTGCGGGCCATCTGGCGAAAACCTAGCCATCCGCAATTCCGCCGCAACACCTCTCACATTTTCGCCGCACAGGGCGTGCTACACATCGCAACCCGTTGTTGGACCACGATGCGCGTCATTGCCCTGGCGGCTGCGGCCGCCCTCCTCATCTGCGCCATCCCGATCCTGCCGGCCGCGAGCCAGCCGGCGGAGCAGCCTGCGCCGAGTGGCGCGCTCCAGGTGGTCTGGGAGGTCAAGAACCGGTTTCGCCTGTTCCGCGACGAGGCCCATTTCCTGCGCCACATCAAAGCCGAGCGGGGCGACGGCGTGCTGGCCGCCGAGCGCAGACTGGCGGCTGCCACCGACGGCCGCGGCTGGGCCCGCGACATGCTCGGCCACCTGTGCGTCGATGCCACCGGGCGGCTGGTTGAGACCTGCCAGCGCGGCGACACCAAGGAAAACTACCTCAGCCCCGAGGATCACCCGGTCGGCGTCCGCCTTTCGGGACCGGTGCCGCCCGACGCCACCTGCACCTGGACCTTCGACGACGGCACGCCGCCGCCGAAACAGACCACGGCACCCTGCTCGCAAGAGGTCCGGCTGCGCGTCAGCTACGGCCGCACCACCATCGCCGCCGTCGGCGTCACGCGGCCCGACAACAGCGTGGACAGTGCGTCCGCCGACATCCAGGTGCGCGACATTCTGATCGCGGGGCTCGGCGACTCGGTCGCGGCCGGCGAAGGCAATCCGGATCGCGCGGTGACACTGGCCGACGAAGGCTTCTGCTTCCGCCGCTTCCTGGGATCGGGCGAATATTTCCGCCCGAGCCGCGCCGGCTTCAACGGCAACAAGACCTGCGACGATGCGCAGGGCGGCCCCGAGGCCGTTTCCGCAGCGGGCGACTGGGAGCGCCACGCCGCGCGCTGGATGTCGGCGGCCTGCCACAACTCGCTGTACGGCTATCAGTCGCGCACCGCGCTCGCGCTCGCGGTGGAGACGCCGCACGCCGCCGTCACCTTCCTGCCGCTGGCCTGCAGCGGCGCCACCATGGAGGCCGGCATCTTCAACGCGCAACGCGCGCGCGAGTGCCCGGCAAGCGGCTCATGCTCAGGCACCGTGCCGGGTCAATTGGCGCAGCTTCAGGCCGCGATGGCGCGCGCGCAGAAGACGCAAGCCGAGCGCAGCCTCGACCTCGTGCTGCTCACGGTCGGCGCCAACGACATCAAATTCTCCGGCATGGTTGCCGACGTGGTGCTGGAATCCGGCGTCGAGCGCGTGCTGTTCAACCAGGGCGGCCTGATCGCGTCGCCCGACGAGGCGCAACGCATCCTCGACCGCGACGTGCCGGCCGGCTTTGCCAAGCTGCGCGCCGCGCTGAAGCCGCTGGTCGGCGGCGGACTGTCGCGCGTGGTGTTCGTCTCCTACGGCAATCCCGCGCTGAGCGGCACAGCCGCGTGCGGCGGCGGCCGCGACGGCTTCGACGTCCACCCGGCATTCAACGTCAACGCCGAGCGCCTGCGCCGGGTGTCGGACTTCGTGTCCGGCAAGTTCCTGCCGAAGCTCAGGGCGCTGGCGCGCTGCGAGGGGGGCATCGCCTGCAAGCAGCCGGAAACCGACCGCATGACTTTCGTGGATTCCCACCACGAGGCGTTCGCCGAGCGCGGCGTGTGCGTGCGCGCCGAGACCGATCCCGAATTCGACCGCGAATGTTTCTCGCCGAAGGGCGAGAGCTTCAACACCGACCTGGCGTCGTCGGCCACCTCGCCGCTGACCTGCGACCGCCGTCCCAGCGAATTCCGCCCCTACGCCTCGCGCGCACGCTGGATCCGTACGGCGAACGACAGCTACTTCACCGCCATGACGTTTCCGCGCGGCCTGCCGGCGACGGCGCAGCCCAACAGCATTCACGACGCCGCGTGGGGCGCGATGAGCGCGGTGTACGGCGGCGCCGTGCATCCGACCGCCGAAGGCCATGCCGCGATGGCGGACGCAGCCCTGCCATCCGTTCGCGCGCTGCTCGACATCAAGGCGCCGCCGGAAGTCACCGCCGAGCCGTTGCCGCCGCTGCGCTAGGTCGCACCGCTTAAGGCAAAGAAGCCCCGGACAGACCGGGGCTCCTGCATTCTCAAACCGGCCCCGCTACCACCGGCGGCCGAACCGGAAGCCGCCGAAAACCGGCCGGTACACGGGGCGGAACACGATCACCGGCTCGGCATAACGCGGGCGGGCCTTGCGCTGGACCTTGGGCCGGGGCGGCGGTTCGGCCGCCGAGGCCTGATGGTTGGCCGCAGCCACCTGGGTGCGCGAGGCCGGCTGCGGCACCGTTTTGGGAGCATCGGCTGTCCGTTCGGGCTGCGCCGCCGGCGCCGTGGTGTGGGTCGCGATCGGCGCGATGTCGTGGCGCGTGTCCAGTTTCAGCTCGGCCGTGGCAAGGCTGCTGGACGCGACCGTCAGAAGAATGGCGCTGGCGATGGCTGGAACGATCTTGTTCATGACGAGCTCCTGGCGCTTTGGCGGGCGGCCCCAAGGCCGCCGGCCTTCGTCCAATGAGACGGGCGCCCGAGAAAGGCCGTTACAGGAGATCGGCCGGAGTGTGCTGGCCGTCACACCTGCGACCGGCTGCTCAAGACCGACCCGCCGCCGGCAAAAAAGAAGCGCCTCCCCTCTCCACTAGAGAAGGAAGGCGCTTCACGTTCAGGCTTCAGTTCACAGACGTCAGTTCACGCCCAGCTTCTTCTGCAGGCTGCTTGACGAAGTCGTGTACTGGAACGTCAGCTTCTTGTCGGGATACACGTAGCGGTGCGCCTTCTGCGCCATCAGCGCGCCCTCGTGGAAGCCGGACAGGATCAGCTTGAGCTTGCCGGGATAGGTGTTGATGTCGCCGATCGCGAAAATGCCGGGCTCGCTGGTTTCGAACGTGCCGGTGTCCACCGGGATCAAATCCTCGTCGAGGCGCAGACCCCAGTTGGCGACCGGGCCGAGCTTCATGGTCAGGCCGAAGAACGGCAGCAGCGCATCGCAGGCGATGTGAAACGCCGAGCCGTCGCTGCGCTTGACGTTGACCGCCGACAGCACGCCGTCGGCGCCGTCCAGCGACGTCACCTGCCCGACCACCAGATCGATTTTGCCTTCGTTCACCAGCGCCATCATCTTGTTGACGCTGTCGGGCGCCGCGCGGAAATCGGCGCGCCGGTGCAGCAGCGTGAGATGGCTGGCGAGCGGCGCGAGATTGAGCGTCCAGTCGAGCGCGCTGTCGCCGCCGCCGGCGATCAGGATCTTCTTGCCGCGAAAGTTTTCCATCTTGCGCACAGCGTAGTGCACCGACTTCGCCTCGTAGGCTTCGATGCCGGCGATCGGCGGGCGCTTGGGCTGGAACGAGCCGCCGCCGGCTGCGATCGCGATCACCTTGGTCTCGAACACCTTGCCGTTGTCGGTCTTGACGCGGAACAGCGGGTCGCCGATCCGCTCGATCGACTCCACCATCTCGTTGAGATGGAACGCCGGATTGAACGGCTTGATCTGCTCCATCAGCGCGGTGACCAGTTCCTGCGCCGAGAGCTTCGGGATCGCCGGAATGTCGTAGATCGGCTTTTCGGGATACAGCTCGGCGCACTGGCCGCCCACCTTGTCGAGGATATCGACCAGGTGAACCTTCATGTCGAGCAGGCCGAGTTCGAACACCGCGAACAGCCCGCAGGGGCCGGCGCCGATAATGAGCACGTCAGTCTTGATGGGTTCACTCATAAGCGTGATGAAAGCCATGTTTTGAGGGAGGTTCGGGCGCTTTCTAACGGGACAAAGCCGCCACGAAAAGAGAAAAACCGCGTGTTCTGGGGTGCGCCTGCGGGCCTTGCCTGACGCGCATGCCTCCCGCTATGGGGTGGCTCGGAGGATTTCCAGTGAACGAACAGCCGTCGAAGCGCCCGCCTGCCCCGCAGCTTGCCGATTATCCGCACCGGGTCGCGGAACTCTGCCGGTTTGGCGATCTCGACCCCCAGGGTCACGTCAACCAGGCCGTTTTCATGACCTATTTCGAGAGCGGCCGGGTGGCGATGTTTCGCAACAAGGACCTCGGCATCGGGGTGCCGGGCGCGACCTTCGTGCTGGGCCGCATGGAGATCAACTACATGAAGGAGCTGCACTGGCCGGGAACGCTCGAAGTGGGCACAGGCATCGCCGAATTCGGCCGCTCGTCCTTCAAGGTGGCGCAGGCGGTGTTCCGGGACGGCGAGTGCGCCGCGATGGGGCTTGCCACGCTGATCTGCATCGACCTGCAGACCCGCAAGGCCCGTCCGCTGCCGGACGAGGCGATCGCCAAGCTCAGCCAGTGGAAAATCAAGACGGGCTAGGCTTGCCGCTCCGGGACGCGCACCACCAGCCCGTCGAGTTCCGCCGTCACCTTGATCTGGCAGGACAGCCGCGAGTTCGGCCGCACATCGTAGCCGAAGTCCAGCATGTCCTCTTCCATCGGCGACGCGCCGCCGGTCTTCTCGCGCCAGGCCTCATCGACATAGACGTGGCAGGTGGCGCAGGCGCAGGCGCCGCCGCACTCCGCCTCGATGCCGGGCACATCGTTCTTGATCGCCGCTTCCATCACGGTCGAGCCGGGTTCGGCGTCGATGATGCGGGCGTTGTCCGTGGAATCGATAAAGGTGATCTTGGCCATGAATCCAGCAGCCGTAGGAAAAGGAAGCCCGGCCGAACGGCCGGGCGGCCTCTATCTATCGGCTCCAGGCAGAGCGCGCTAGAGCATGAATCCGAAAAGGCTGAGCCTGGAATGGCGGCCTTACGACCTTTCCGCGGCAGCGATCAGTGGGTCTGCAGCAGGCCCGCCACGGCGCTCTTCGCCTCGCCGATTGCGACGCCGAGCGTGGCGATTGCGGCCGCAAGCTGGACCGTCCCGGCGTGCTCGACCGCTTCGGCGGCGCGCGCCACGCGCCAGGCGCCGATGCCGAGCGCGGAGCCCTTGATGGTGTGCGCGGAGGCTGCAGTCAGAGCCGGATTCTCGACGTCCATCCGCTGCAGCAGAATTTCGGCCTGCCGGGAGAACAGCGCGAGCACCTCGCGCTCCAGGCTGCGGTCGCCCAGCGTCATACGGGCCAGATGATCGAGATCGATCTGCACATCGCGCGGCGAAAGCTGCGGCGACGGCATTTCCTTCAGAGCAAGCGCGGACATGAAAACCTCCCCGGGGTGTTCACCCTCTGCGGGGACTTTGACCTGGAAACGGCCAAAACCCGGTAAACGGAAGGCATCTGAAGGCCCGCTGCCACAACCTTGTTCGCCGGTCTGGTTAACGTTGCCCTGCCGATTGCGGCGGCGGGCGGGCGTTCAGCCCGCCGCGGTGGGCGGTGCGCCGGCCTTGAAGTACTCGGACCAGTCGCTGTCCTGGGCCGGCTGCAAGGTCGAAATGTCGAACTGGAATTCGTCCTCGGAGGGGACGAGGCCGACGCCCGCCACATCGGCCAGCGCGGGGTTCTTGTCGTGGGCCGCGGCCAGGATGATCTGCGCCGCGCACCAGCGGCCTTCGGACAATCCGGCGCGCTGGCCGTAAGTCAGGCCGGCCTTCGACCACTCTGCGCGAACCGCGGGATCGCGCGACGCGCGGATCGCGGAATTGAACAAGTCCTGGTCGAACGGCTCGGGGATCACCACGCCGGCCTTGGCCGCCGTGATGTGGGATGCGTAGCCGCAGGCGCCGGTGGCGATCACCGGCAGGCCGTTCACCACGCCTTCGAGGATGACGGTGCCGGTGGTGTCGTAGCGCGAGGGATGCAGCAGCAGATCGGACGCCGCCATGATCTCCGCCATGTCCTCGCGATGCCCGAGCCATGTCACGCGCGACGAGACGCCGAGGCTGCGCGCACGCGCGGCGAGATTGCCCGCGGCCTTGTCGGTCTCGTGCATGCCGGCGATCAAAAGCTGAGCGCCGGGGAAATGCGCCAGCGCCTCGATCACCCGGTCGGTGCCCTTGGTCTTCGGCTGCACGCCGGTGGTGAGCCACACCCAGGAGTCGTCGGTCAGGCCGAGCGCGTCGCGCATCATGCGGCGGACGCCGTTGGCGCGGTACTCGGGACGGCGGCGCGAAGCGGACAGCGTCGGCGGCAGCAGATACATGCGCTGCGACTCGGTGCGCCAGGCGTCCCAATAATCCAGCAACTGGCTTTGGCTCAACAGGATCGTCTTGGTCTTGTGGTTGGGACCGAACGAATCCCTTTCGATATCGGCGTAGGTGCGGTAGCGCGGCAGCAGCTTCAACAGCGGCTGACGGCGCAGGCGGCTCTGCATCGAGGGATCGGCGCAGTACAGCACGTCGAGGCCGGTCAGCTTGTCGAAGCCAACGACCAGGTCGCATTGCGCGTTGGCCTCGCGCAGAAAATCCGCGGCGAATTCCTGCTGCCGGCCGTGATTGGTGCGCGCCGTGTTTGGCAGCGTCACAACCGAAAGGCCGTTGTCCTGAAAATCGGGGGCGACACGTTCGGCATAGATGACGACGTCATGGCCGCGGTTGCCGACGAGCTTGGCGATTTCGACGCAATCGCGCTGCAGCCCGCCGCCGCGAAACAGATTGACGATACCGAACGCGATACGCATGCCGTGACTGAAACTCACTTCGTTCCGCAACTTCGCGGAAACACTAGGCAACTTATGGTTACTTTATGGTAAATCGCGCCCGGATGTCAGGATCGGCGGGCGTATTGTCCTGCACTGTGGACAGCCGTCGCCTCACGGGCAGCTAGAACACGCCGGGAATAATCCGGTGCGTGCGCTCGACATAGCGGCGGTATTCGTCGCCGAACGTCTCGGCCATCAGGCGCTCCTCGCGACCGATCCGCAGGAAGAACAGCGTGCCGAACCCCACGAGGCCCGCCGGCCCCGCGACCCAGTTCGGCAGCAGCAGCGCCTGCGCCAGCGCCCACAGCCAGAACGCCGAATACATCGGGTGGCGAAGCCGGCTGTAGATGCCGGTCGTCACCAGCGAATGCTGCTCGCGAATTTCCAGCGTCACCGACCAGTTGCGTCCGAGATCGCGGTGGGTGCGCTGGAACAGCCAGAGCGCCAGCGCAAACGTCGCGGCACCAAGCCACGCCAGCACCGGCTGAAACGGATAGCTGGCGAACGAAGGCTGCCCGCTGAGAATGTAGATCGCCGGCACGAAGAACATGCCGCTCAGCGAAATCAGCAGCAGCAGCATCTCACGGTTGCGGTCGAACCGGCGCACCTTCGGTGTGCGGCGCGAGCGACGCTGATGCCGGTAGCGGATAGTGAACCAGCCGGCGACACCGAGAAACCAGATCAGCTTGGCCAGGAACAGCGTCATCTCGATCCACCGCAAATGATCATCCGGCGGCGGCGATCCTGTCCGGCGCGACCTTCGGCGTCTCGATCAGCGAGCCGTCGGCTGCGAGGAAGTCCTCGTGGCCGTTCAGCGCCATCGCGGCGCGCAGGATCGGAACCGGCCCGCATCCCATCATGTAGAAGTCGTAGTTGGTGCGCAGCTCGTTCGCCATGACGAACTGGTGATGCACGCGCATGAACTTGAACTGGATGCGCCGGTAGGTGGCCTTCTCGACCATGGCGCGGATCCGCACCATGCGGATGATGGGCTGGCTGTCGTAGCGGTCGTCCATCTTGCGCCCGCTCACCGGATCGAACCGGTAGAAGCTGATTGGATCGGCGCGGGCGTGAAACTCCGCCCATTGCACGCCCGAATTGGCAACCCGCGCGACGTCGAGCCGGATGCGCACCGCATCCGGGTGCAGCGTGAACTTCGGAATGGTCGAACCGACCGTGAGCAGCACGACCGGCGTGCCGCGCCGGCCCAGCGCAGGATCGCGATCGAGCGCGCGCGCCACCACATTGACCGCAAGCGTGGCACCCAGGCTATGCCCGATGACGGCGATCTCGTCGTAATTCCCCTCGCGCGCCACGGCGGCGATGCGCTGGGCAAACCGGTTGAGCCGCGCTTCGACATCGAACCGACGGCCGTGCAGGTAGTCCCAGGCAAATATCCAGTCGTCCAGCGCCTGCACGATGCGCCAGCGCCGGCCGAGCCATTGCAGCAGGCCTGCGAACACAGGGACGCTGACGACTGCGGTCGACGCCGCGAGCGCCAGTCCCTGCAGCCCCAACACGGTGCCGAGGCCGTACCCGGCCGCAACGCCCACCACGGCGAACGCCAGCAGATAGAGCGCGGGATAGAGAAAGAAGAAGCCGTACTTCCAGCGCGCCCGGAAATAGCGGAACGCGGTCGCGGTGCGGAAGAAATCGAACAGCGCCATCATGAACAGCCCGAGACGCTGCGGCATCGAGCGGGCGAAATCGACCGCGACGATGTCGCCCCAGTACAGCGGCTCGTAGGTCGTATCGACGCGCCAATTTTCGCCGCGCGTCATCACCGTCCAGCGTGCCGGCTCGTCCTCCGAGGGCTTGCTCACCCCCGACGCCGCGACCGTGACATTCCACGTTCGCGCAAAGATCGGGAGGCCGCGCAGGAACCGGCGATGATGCCGCGCCGTATCGACCGGATCGTAACCGGCCATCTGGAAGACGAGACGCCGCTTGACCATCGAGCCCTGTTCTTTCCGGATGCTCTCCGGATTCTTGCCGGATTCTTGGCGGACGCGCCTTCGCGCCCATTCGGAGCTTCGGATGGGTGCGGTGTAATCTGATTCGGATGGCGCGCCGAACTTGGGCGGTGGATCGCGCCGTGAACGCCGGTTCCGGACTACCGCAGCAGGGCCGCGGGCAAGCGCCGCAGCAAAGGCCACGACATCATGCCGGGCCGGCGGCGCAACAGGCGAAGCAGCACGCCTCGCGTCCTTCTCGCGTGCGATTTTTCGGCGTGGGTCATGTGCTGGATCATGGCGCGCGCAGCCAGCGCACGCTCGGTGTGGGTCAGTTCATCGAAACGCGCCTCGAGCAGACTGAAATCGGCGGCGCGGCCCGCGCCGGCTGCGACGTTCGAATCGGCCAGATCGAGCAGACGATAGAGCGTTGCATCCTCCGCATAGAATGAATTGTCGGCCTGCGGCGAGCGCCAGTCCGGCGGACCGGCAAGGTCGTCTGCGGGATCGCGTCCGGTGGCGCGCCGCGCCCGCGCCGAGAGCTGCGCCAGCCGCGCCGAGAACGGCTGACGGATCGCGTTGAGACTGGTTTCGCTCCCGGCGTGCACGCGATAGTCCACCAGGACTTCAGGCAGGTTCGCCGTCTTGGCAACATCCGCGAACCGCAATGCGAGGTCATAATCCTCCGCGCCGTGGAACACCGGCCGGTAGCCACCGATCCGCGTTACCAGTTCGGTGCGCATCATCGTCGATGACGCGACGAACGGATTGGCGCGCATCAACAGTTCGGCCAGCGCGTCCGGCTCGGTCGGCGGCCGCAACAGGCGGCCCGGGCGGCCGTCCACGTCGATCTTCTGCGCCCAAGTGCCCAGCAGGCCGATGTCCGGATGCGCCGCGAGTTGGCGCATCTGCCGCTCCAGCCGTTCGGGCCTTGAGCGGTCGTCGCCATCAAGCCGCGCCAGCAACGGCGCGCGAACCTCCGACAGCCCGCGGTTGAGCGAGGCGATGATCCCGCGCGGCTCCTGGTGGACCGGCCGGATACGGCCATCGCGCCTTGCGAACGCATCGAGGATGTCCGGTGTGCCGTCCGTCGAACCATCGTTGACGGCGATCAGCTCCCAGCCAAGCAAGGTTTGCGAAAGCACACTTTCGATCGCCTCGCCGAGCCATCGCGCCCCGTTGCGTACCGGCAAGACAACGGAGACGTGGGGCGTCATGGGATCCAGAGGGCACCGGCTGCGAGTCAGGGTGCCGAGTGTGCCCCATGAAGCCTTGCCGAAACAGGTTGGACGTCACACCGGAAGGCGGGCCGGACCCGGCCGGGACGCCAGGCGGAGCGGTGATTTGCTTCGCCAAAGCGCCACAATGGGGTGGCGTTATGGCCAAGAAATTGGCGTCGCGTCGCCTCGTTCGATCGGTGCGTCAGGTTGATCCGGCACGCCCGGAGGTGCGCCATTCGCAGCGCACACGCCGCGGTGGATGCTTGATCGTCCGTCCTAAGCCATTCTTTGAAGTACCTGGAAAATAAAAAGAATTCGGCGGGTTCCGAATTAACGATGATTAAAAAAGCCTTACGCCCGCGGTTTCATTCGACCCCCCGGGCCGGTAGGATAGGTGTTCGGCGGGGTGTGCTGTGGACAAGGCTGTGCAGAACATCCCCCGCCGGAGGCAACGGATCCCGTTGGGGACCGCGACGATCACGCGAGCGGCGCGCGGCTGAGGGGGCACTCAGGTCGCGGCCAACCAGTTTTGAGTAGCAACGCGAGGCGACGGCGGACATGGCGAACTATCCGAAGAAGATGCAGGATCCCGCGGAATCGGCTCTGTCGGCGATCCAAGAGGCCTTGGGCACCCCGGAAAAGACGTCCGCCGGCCGCGCCGCCTCCCACGAGCCCGCAGCACCTCACGCCGATACCCGCCGCGGCGGCACCGACAAGGATCTGTTCGAAGGCGGCAGCCAATCGTCCATGGACGACCAGCCTCAGGCCCGCCGCGCCGCCAACGACGACCGCCAGTCGATCGGCATGATTCTGCAGACGCTGCAGCGCCATCCGCCACGCACGTCTTATGTTGTCGCGTCCATGTTCGCGCTCGCCTGGGTGTTGGGCGGCCTGATCGTGGCCTTCCTCTATCTGCCCGACCTTCAGGGTGTGGCGTCGCAGGGCGCCGCCGGCGTTCCGGCGATGATCGGCCTTGCCGCCTTCGTGCTGGCGCCGGTGCTGTTCTTCTATGCGCTCGCCCACATGGTGTGGCGTTCTCAGGAGCTTCGCCTTATCGCGCAGTCGATGGCGGGCGTCGCCATGCGTCTCGCCGAGCCCGAAGAGGTCGCGCGCGAATCCATCGTCACCGTCGGCCAGGCGATCCGCCGCGAGGTCGCCGCGATGGGCGATGGCGTCGAGCGCGCGCTGGCGCGCGCCGCCGAGCTTGAGGCTCTCGTCGCCAACGAGGTTTCGGCGCTGGAGCGCGCCTACCACGAGAACGAAGTCCGCATCCGCGGCCTGCTGGAAAGCCTGGCCGATCAGCGCAACACGCTGGTTTCGCAGGGCGAGCAGGTCCGCAACGCCATCACCAGCGTGCATCTCGACCTGACCAACGACATCGCCTCCGTCAGCGAGCACGTCTCCGAGCGCGTCAACGACAGCGCGCAGCGCATCGTTCATGCCCTTACCGAGAAAGGCGAGCACATCACGCTGGCGCTCGGCCGCGCCGGCGACTTCATGATCGGCGCGCTCGGCGAGCGCGGCGGCGACCTGCTGGAGCGCCTGGAGCGCACCAGCCAGGAGACCACCGACGCGATCTCCACCGCCAGCGACCGTCTGACCTCCAGCCTGAACTTCAAGACCGACCACATCTCCGAGGAGTTCTCCGAGCTCACCAACAACATCTCCATGATGATGGAGACGCGGCTCGACGACGTGACGCAGGGCTTCGCGCAGAAGTCGAACGCCATCGTCCAGATGATGGATGAGCGCTCGCAGCAGATCACCGACACGCTGGTCGATACCTCCAGCCGCCTCGCTGAGACCATCGTCACGCGCGGCGACGAGGTGAACAACACGCTGAAGTCCACCGGCGACTCGCTGGTGCTCGATCTCAGCCTGCGCGGCGGCGACGTCGTGACCAAACTCGAGCAGACCGGCACCAGCATTGCCGAGACCATCACCGAGCGCGGCAACAACGTCAGCGAGACGTTCCGCGTCAATGCCGAGAACGTCAGCGAGGCCTTCCGCACCAACGCGGAAACCCTCTCCGCCAGCGTTTCGAGCCACAGCGACACCGTCAAGGAACTGCTGTCCGCCCGCCTGGCGGCGTTCGAGCAGATGTTCTCGACCGGCGGCTCCGAGCTGACCGAGAAGATCTCGCGCGACAGCACCACGCTGGGCAACCTGGTCACCCGTCACATCGCCGAGTTCGACCGCACCGTGAAAACCTACGGCGGCGAACTGGTCGAGCGGCTCGGCCAGCGCACGCAGGAGGTCACCGACTCGATGCGGACCTACGTCGACGGTTTCGACACCAAGGTCGGCACCAAGGCGAGCGAAGTCACCGCCACCCTCGACCAGCGCCTGTCGCGCTTCCAGGAGGCGCTCGACAGCCGCACCCAGACGCTCAACGAGGCGCTGTCCTCGCGCGTCATGGACATCGCCAAGACGCTCGCCGAAGGCGGCAAGGAGGTCGTCTCCGCGCTCGACAAGCGGATCGGCGACGTCACCGTCACCATCAACACCCGCGGCGAGCAGCTTGCCGAAACCATCGGCGCCAAGATCAACGACATCGACAAGGCGCTCGGCACCCGCGCGATGGAAGTCGCCAACACGCTCGACACCCGCATCGGCCGCTTCGAGCAGCTACTGGTCGGCCGCGCCGAGCACGTCACCGAGCAGATCGAGGTCCGCACCAAGGCGGCGGCCGATGCGCTCAATGCGCGCATGGAACTGCTCGCCAGCACCATCCAGACCAACTCGGCCGAGGCCGAACGGGCGCTGACCGAGGCGGGCAGCACGGTTGAACGCGCCGTCGCCGCTGCCAGCACCACCGCCGAACGCGCCGTCGCCGAAGCCAGCGGCCACGCCGAACGCGCCGTCGCCACGGTGACCGGCAATGCCGAGCGCGCCATCGGTCACATCACCGGCGAGGTCGAACGTTCCCTCACCGCGGTGTCCACTGGCATCAGCACGGTGCTAAAGCAGAACGCCACCGATGTGGAACGCACCCTGCTCGGCGTCAGCTCCGAGGTGGCCCGCAGCTTCGTCGGCAAGGCCGACGAGATCAGCTCGCAGGTCAGCGCCCGCGCCGCCGAGATGACGAAGATTCTCGACGCCAACTCCAGCACATTGCTGGGCGCGCTCGGCGTCAAGAGCAAGGAGTTCACCTCGGAAATCGGCAAGGCGACCGATCTGGCGCTGAAATCCATCGAGACGCAGGGCTTCTCGTTCACCCGCACCATGATGGACAACAGCGAGCAGATCGCCCGCATGGTCAACGAGGCCAGCGACAACGCGACCAGCGCCGTCAACCTGACGCTCAAGACGCTGCAGGAAAACACGCAAGCCGCGATCACGCAGTCCACCACCACCGCAAAGGCCACGGTGTCCGAGATGCTGGAGACGCACAGCATGCTGCGCTCCGACTCGACCGCCCTGTTCGAGCGCCTGCGCGAAGCCAACATCCTGCTGCAGGAGGTTCTGTCGGGCGCTCACGAGAACATGAGCGCGCTGGAGAACACCCTCGTCACCCGCGTGTCGGAGTTCGTCTCCACCATGAACGAGGTGGCCGAGCGCAGCGGCGTGGCCAGCAACCAGGTCGATCAGCACATCAGCGCGTTCCACGGCGCCACCAGCAAGGTGCTGGGCGACCTGTCGCAGTTGGCCGGCCAGTTCGACCAGCATGGCCGCTCGCTCGCCGAGGCGGTCGCCTTGGTCGATGCCAGCAACCGCCGCACCAACGAGACGCTCGGCGAACGCCGCGCCACGATCGAGACGATCGTCACCACGCTCGACACCCGCACCGCGGACATCGAGCAACGGCTGTCGAAATTCTCCACCTTGCTCGACGAGTCTTTGGAAGGCGCGTCGGGGCGCGCGCGCGACATCGCCCGCATCATCGCGGAATCAAGCGCGCATGGTCTGCAGACCATGCAGCAGGAGCGCGAGCGCACCACCGAGACGCTCAGCACCATCCACACGGAAGCGACCGAAAAGCTGCGCAACATCTACGGCGAGCACAGCGGCGAGACGCAGGAGATGTTTGCCTCCACCACGCAGCGCTTCACCGACACGCTGCAGGGCATGAAGCAGATGGCCTCCGAGATGCAGCGCGAGCTGGAGACCACCCGCACCGAACTGCGCCGTGGCATCCTCGAACTGCCGCAGGAGACCGCCGAGAGCGCAGCGCAGATGCGCCGCGTCATCGTCGATCAGATCGAAGCGCTGGCCGAACTCAACCGGATCGTGGCCCGTCACGGCCGCGGCATGGATGCAGCCGAGCCCGCGCGCCGCGGCGAGCCGGTGGCTGCCGCAGCGTCCGCTCGCATGGAGGCCCCCCGCTACGCGGAGCCCCGCATGGAGCAGCCGCGCATCGAACAGCCTCGCCTGGAGCAGCCGCGCGCTGAGATCCCGCGCCCGGCGCCTGCCCCGCGCATGGACATCACCGGCGCGGGTCCGCTGCCGCAGCGCCGCGCCGAAGCGCCGTCGCTCAGCCCCGCGGCGCCGGGTCAGCCCGGCGGCAACGGCCGCAGCGGCTGGCTGTCGGAGCTTCTGCACCGCGCATCGCGGCCGGAGGAGTCCGTGCCGGACGAGCGCCCCGCTGCCCCGCGTGGCGGCGGCGACACGCGCGCCGCGCACCACACCATCGAGTCGCTCGACTCGCTGTCGGTGGACATCGCGCGGATGATCGATCACGACGCCGCAGCCGAGCTGTGGGACCGCTATCGCCGCGGCGAGCGCAACGTGTTCACGCGCCGGCTCTACACCATGCAAGGCCAGAAGACGTTCGACGAAATCCGCCGCAAGTACCGCGCCGACCGTGACTTCAAGCAGACGGTCGACCGCTACGTCGCCGAGTTCGAGCGTCTGCTCGAAGAGGTGTCGCGCGACGACCGCGGCCAGGTGGTGGCCCGCACCTATCTCACCTCGGAGACCGGCAAGGTCTATACGATGCTGGCCCACGCCGCCGGACGCTTCGGCGAATAGCGCCACGCTCCATCGAAATGAAACGGGCGCGTCGCAAGACGCGCCCGTTTTCGTTGGGCAACGCTACATCGGGCCGAGGAAGTCCATCTTCCCGACCGCGACGCCCTTGTGGCGCAGGATGGCGTAGGCGGCGGTGACGTGGAAAAAGAAATTGGGCAGCGCGAACGTCAGCAGATAGTTCTGGCCGGTGAAGTTCAGCGTTGTCGCCCCAGCCTTGAGCTCGATCGGCTTCTGCTCGCTACCGTCGATCTGCCCGGCCTTCACGCCCTGGAGGAATGCAACCGTCTTGGCGATGCGGCTCTGCAGATCGGCGAATGTCTTTTCGTTGTCGGGGAAACTCGGATTGTCGATGCCGCCGAGCCGCGCCGCGCAACCTTTGGCGCTGTCGCTGGCGCGCTGCACCTGCCCGGCCAGCGTGTACATGTCGGGCGCAAGCCGCGCCTCAACCAGCGCATCGCCGCCGTGCGCTTCGCCCTTCCGCAGGATCGCCGCGAGACTGTTGAACGAGCGCACAAACACGGGAATGGACACCTGATACATGGAAATCGGCATGAGGGCATCTTTCGGAACGGAATGTTCAGGAGAAACGCCTGAACGGCGCCTCCATCACATGGGAGGCGGGGCGGCGCGCCGCAAGCGGCTGGCGTCTAGCGCTGCTTCGAAGCGGCCTGGTCGATGTCAACCGCCACGGCGGCCGGAAACTGCGCCAGCACGGCGAATTGCTCCTGATCGCAGCGGTCGATGCCGATGCCGCGCCTCACCTCGATCACGACCCACCGCCGCATGAATACGCCGAAATACGCAAGCCGCGGCACGCCCTGGATGGTCTCGGTCGCCCGCAGGCAGGTCATCCACTCGCCCGGCTGCGGCGCAACTGCAGGCCGCAGGCCGGAAATCTCGAAATGCGAATACACTGGCTTCGCCCGAAGCGTGACCACATCGGAACTCTGCGCCACGATGCGCTGGTATTCGGCGCCCGGCGCCGGAAGCTCGCGCGGCGCCGGAATCTCGGCGAGCCCGCAGCCGGCCAGCATCAGAAACGCCAATGGCAACGCACATCTTCGCACGCAAGAATCCCGGACCGCCCCAAGCGGCAGTCTCCCAACCCGCCGGTGCTTTTACAACGGCAACGATTTCACGGAATGTATCGGCCGCGAGCGGCGGACACGGAAAGGATATACTGACGCCATGGAATTGCCCCTCTCCCTCGCCGTCCGCGTCGAGCGCTGGCCAATCGCCGGCAGCTTCACGATCAGCCGCGGCGCCAAGACCGAGGCCGTGGTTGTCGTCGCGGAACTGAGCGACGGACGCCATCGCGGCCGTGGCGAGTGCGTGCCTTATGCGCGCTATGACGAGACTGTGGCGAGTGTCACCGCTACGCTCGCAGCCATCACCGGCAAGCTGGCGCTCGGCCTCGGCCGCATCGCGCTGCAACGAGAGATGCCGCCGGGCGCCGCTCGCAACGCGCTCGACTGCGCGTTCTGGGATCTCGAGGCCAAGCGCGGCGGTCGCGCCGCATATTCGCTGGCGGGCCTGCCGGAACTGAAGCCGCTCATCACCGCCTACACGATCTCGATCGGCACCCCGCAGACCATGGCGGATGCCGCGAAGGCCGCAGCCGCGCGTCCTTTGCTCAAGATCAAGCTCGGCGCGCCCGGCGATCTCGACCGCATCAAAGCGGTGCGGCAGGCCGCGCCGACATCCGAACTGATCGTGGACGCCAACGAAGGCTGGACCTCAGCCAATCTCGCGGAGAACCTCGCGGCCTGCGCCGCCGCCGGCGTCACGCTGATCGAGCAGCCGCTGCCCGCGAACGATGACGCGGCGCTTGCTGCGATCTCGCGTCCGGTGCCGATCTGCGCCGACGAGAGCGTGCACGACCGCAACTCGCTTGCCGCGCTCGCAAACCGCTACGACGCCGTCAACATCAAGCTCGACAAGACCGGCGGCCTCACCGAAGCGCTGGCGATGGCGGACGAGGCCGCGCGTCTCGGCTTCGGCATCATGACCGGCTGCATGGTCGCGACCTCGCTCGCCATGGCACCCGCCATGCTGGTGGCGCAGCGCGCCCGCGTGGTCGATCTCGACGGGCCGCTGCTGCTGGCGAAGGATCGGCCGGACGGATTGCGCTACGATGGCAGCCTGGTGCATCCGCCGACCGCGGCGTTGTGGGGATAGAGCATGATCGCGCGACGCACGATCCTCGGGACAATTCCGGCGCTGGCCTTCGCATGGCCCGCGCGTGCCCAAGCCAAAACCATCCGTCTGATCGTGCCGTTCACCGCGGGCTCGCCGAACGACGTGCTCGCACGCCTGCTGGCGCAGCATTTGTCCGTGCGGCTCGGACAAGGCGTGATCGTGGACAACCGGCCGGGCGCCGGCACCACCACCGGCATGAAGGCCGCGGCGAGCGCCGACGCGGACGGCACCACGCTGCTGTTCCAGAGTTCGAGCATGGTGGTCGCGCCGGCGATGTACAAGAACATGGACTTCGATCCGCAAAAGTCGTTCGCACCGGTTGCGAATGTCGCGGAAGGCCACTGGGTCACCGTCGTGCCGCCCGCGCTGCCGGTCACTTCGATCGGCGAGTTCATCGCCTACGCCAAGGCGAACCCCGGCACGCTCAACTTCGGCTTCGGCCAGGGCACCGCGCCGCAGCTGGTCGGCGAGTGGCTGAAGAAGTTCAACAGCCTCGACGTCGGCAGCGTGCCGTATCGCGGCGGCGCGCAGGCCATCACCGACATGCTGGGCGGCCGCATCCATCTCAACATCGGCACCACCGCAACGCTGGTGCCGCTCATCAAGGAGGGCAAGCTCAAGGCCATCTCGGTCTGGAGCCCAACCCGCAATCCCGAGCTGCCCGACGTTCCGACCATGATCGAAAGCGGCTACGGCGGCCTGACGCTGAGCTTCTGGGCCGGCCTGTGGGCGCCGGCCGGCACGCCGGAGCCGGTGGTGCAAAGGCTCAACGCCGAGGTCAACGCCGTGCTGGCTTCGCCCGAGGCGGTGGCCGGGCTTGCCAAGCTTGGCCTGGAGGCGCGGCCCGGCTCGCCGCGGCAGTTTGCGGATTTCATCGCCGCGGAGATTCCCAAGTGGCGCGACATCGTGCGCATCAGCGGCGTGATCGTGGAGTGAAGCGGCTGCCCGCACCGGCGCGAAAATCGTGCAAAAGGCCGCCGTTCTCGCGCGGGCACGTCTGAGTTGCATCGCTATTTTCCGCGATCACCGGCGCCGGATTCATCGCTGCGGCGGTGTGCGATCGACGGCGATTCTTCAGGCCGGACGTGGTCTCTCAGCGATTCCGGCGCGGCGCAGCGGAGCGGATTTCGATCCCTGAAATCCGGCCCTGGGACACGCCGGCGGCGGGCCGCCAAAATGACGAAATCACATTTGTTTACAATATCTTAGAGGAAAACCTGTGGCCTAATAGTCACGACTGAACGCGTCGCCGAAGATGGTGAAGCGAAACACTTCCAACCGCGCGTCCGTTCATTTACAAAGGTTAACAGAGCGGCGCTGAGTAAGACGGGGTTCGGGGGTATGCTACTTCGGGCATGCTTGGCAGGCGTTGTTTTCCTCGCCCTCTCATCAATCAATGCATCTGCGCTGGTCCGGATCACCGACGATGTCGGCGGCCGCATCGGCACCTATGTCGAGGCCTACTCCGCGGTGCGCAGTTCGGGCGAGCGGGTCGTCATCGACGGTGCCTGCCTGTCGGCCTGCACCCTGGTGCTAGGCATCGTTCCCCGCGATCGGATTTGCGTCACGCAGCGCGCCATGCTGGGCTTTCACGCCGCGTGGATGCCAGGCCCGGCGGGCCGGCCGATCCCGAGCGCGGTCGGCACCCAGGCGCTGTGGGAGGTCTATCCCCCGCACCTGCGGCGCTGGATCAATTCGCGCGGCGGCCTGTCCTCGAAGATGATCTTCCTGCGTGGCCGCGAGCTTGCGGCCATGTATCCGACCTGCCGCTAACCGCCCGCCATCACTGAGGCCTGGAGAAGCGCTGCGCCGCGATCGCGCACGCCAGTCCGGCCAAAGCCATCGCGGCCATCGCCAGATAAGCCAGGCTCCCGGTCGCGGCATAGATCAGTCCCGACAGCCCGGTGGCGGACGCCATCACGATCCCCGACGCGGTTGCGACCAGGCCTTGCGCGGTCGCCGCCAGTTCCTTCGGCACGGCGCGCGCCAGGAAACCCATCGCGCCGAGGTGCGCGGCGCCGAACGATCCGGCGTGCAGGATCTGCAGCACCGGCAGCATCGCTGTGGGCGGATCGAGCGCCATTGCGGTCCAGCGCAGCACCGCGCCGGCCGCCCCGATGCTCAGCAGCACCAGCGGCCCGAGCGATGCCGGCAGGCGCGCCGAATAGGCGAACAGCACCACCTCCGCCACCACGCCGAGCCCCCACAGCGCGCCGATGGTGACGCCATCGAGCCCGGCCGCGCGCCATTCCATCGTGGAGAAGCCGTAGAACAGCGCGTGGCTGCCCTGGGTCAGCGCCGCGGCGGCTGCGACCGCGAGGAACGCCGGATTCCGCCACAACTGGCCGGCCGACGCGCGCGGCTGTCCGGCCGGCGTGACCGGGACATCGAGCGGATCGAGCGCGATCGCCACCATCGTGGTCACGACCAGCGCCGCCACCACCAGCCAGATCAGGTGGGTGGCCGAAATGAAGCCCAGCAGGTATCCCGCCCCGATATTTCCCGCGATGAACGCGACCGAGCCCCACAGCCGTACCGGCCCGTAGGCGCGGCCCCGCTCGCCCAGTCCGCACAGCGCGTAGGCATCCGACAGCGACAGCACCGGCGCGACCGCGACCGCCGTCACCGTGAACGTCAGCAGGATCGCCACCACGCCATCGACCAGCCCGACCAAAGTCATCGCCAGCGCGCCGGACGCCGCGCAGATCACCAGGGTGGCCTTGATCGCCCGGAACCGGTCGGCGGCACGGGTGATGAACGGAACCGCCAGGACGCGGGCCAGCATCGGCACCGCGATCACCAGCCCGATGGTTGCGGCGTCGAGGCCCCGCGCCTCCAGCCAGAGCGGGAAGAACGGCAATTGGACGCCGCCGAACAGGAAATAGGCCGCGTAAAACAGCCCTAGTTTGAGGACAAATCGATCGGTGGATAGCTTAGATTGATGAGCCATCGATTCGATTGCTGTCCGGGAACGATCGTGCAGATTGGTGGAGCTTTCTCACAGCGGTTTGCGCATGTCCAACGAGCCCACATCCCAGAGGCTTTTGGCGCCCGTGCCTGACGGGCCGGCCGAGGCGCTGTCCGAAGCGGACCGCATGGCGGCTGCGGTTCAGCGCATGGAAACCGCCGTCCGCACCGAGCGATCTTCCATCGAGCAACTGCGCGCCGATTTCGCCGAGATGATGCAGTCGGTGGCCCAGATCCGCGCCGCGGTGACCGCAATCGGCCGGCAGCACGTCGAGGTCGATGGACTGCTGGCGCAATTCGAGGCGCGCGCGCAAAGCATGGCGGCGCGGCTTGCGCCGCTGCCGTCCGTGACGGAATCCGAAACGCCTGCCGCCATTGCGGAGACCGTGGCCGAGCCGCGTCCGCCCGAGGAGCAAGCCTTCCTCGATGCGATCGGCACCGGCCCCATTGCCGAAACCAAAACCGTGACCGACCAGGTGCCAACGGTCTCCGGCGTGGTGTCGCAGTTGGGCCGCGCCGATCCTGCGGAAGCGTCCGAACCCGCCGATGCGAGCGGCAGGACCACCGTCGCCATGCTGGAGGCGATGGTCGAAGAGCTGACCGCCGCCATGCCGCTGCGGCCATCGCCGGAGGACGAGACAGCGGAGTCTGTGACGGCGGAGATCGTGTCGGCCGAAATTGCGGCAACTCCGGTTGCTGAGCCAGAGGCCGCGGACACAGAGCCCACGCCACCGGACAGCGAGGCGGCGGAAACCGCGGCAGCCGAACCCGCCGCGTTCGATGTCGGATTCGTCGAGGCCGAGCCCGCGCCGGTTGCTTCTCTCCCGGAGGACATGCCGCCCGCTCCCGCTTCCGAAGCGGAAGCCGCGCCGCATGAATTCGTGGCGACCGAATTTGGTGCTGCCGTGCCCCCGGAAGCCACAACAATCGAAATCGAGACGGCAGAGCGGCCGCCATCCGCAATCGAGGCGGATGCGGCGACAACTGAACCCGCCATGCTCGATGCCGAAGCCATTCGAGACGTGCCCGCCGCGGCTTCTTCTCCGCCGGCGGAGCCTCAGGATGTTGCGCCCGAGGAACCTGCGGCCGAACACATTCCATCGCAGCAAATGCAGGCAGCGCCCGCGCCGGAATTCGCGCCACCGCCCGCTGCGGTCATGCCGGACGTGGACCTGATGTCGAACTTCGCGCGGATGGAGGCCGTGCCTTATCTGCGTTCGGAGATCGGCACCGCCGTCATCTTCGAAAAGCCCAAGCTCGAAAGTCTCAAGCTCGAAAGTCCTATGCCGGCCGCTGAAGACAGGGCGCCCGACGTCGTGTTTGTCGAGCCGCCGCGCCGCGAGGCACCGGCCGCGGCTGCTCCGCACGAAAGCCTGTCGGCAAAGCCTGGGGCGCCATTCGGCATCACCACGGCCGCCTTTGAAGAGCCGATCCTTGTCGTGCCGCCGCCCGACCCGGACGAGCCGGACGAACCCGCGGTGGCCCGCGCAGCACCGCTCCCGCCCGGCATTTTGCAGATCGAAGCGCGCGCGCAGCCGCTCGAGCCCGATCTGGATGCGCTGCTGTTCGGCGCCACGGATGCCGATCCCGACCCCGCCGCGTTCCTGCTCGATCCGGCGCCCTGGCCGCAACACGCCGCGGCCGTTTCCGAACGCGCCGAAATCCCGCCCGCGCCGCAGACTCTCGCAACGTCCGCCAAAGCCGCAGCGCCGGCCGCCGCCGCCGCGCAGGCGCCAAATCAAGCCGCGCCGCGCCACGATCCGCTCGCGGCCCTCAAGGCGATGAGCGAAGAGGAAAAGATCGCGCTGTTCGAGTGAGGCCGCGCTACGCCGCGATCAGGCGGTGAAACAGCTCGGCGTCGACGTTGCCGCCGGACAGCACGCCGACCACCACCTTGCCCTTCACGTCGAGCTTGCCGGCCAGCAGCGCGGCAAGACCTATTGCACCGCCAGGTTCTACAACCAGCTTCATCTCGCGGAACGCGAACGCCACGGCGCGGCCGACCTCCTCGTCGCTCGCCCACACGCCCTGCCCGATCAGCTTCCTGTTGATCTCCCAGGTGAGGACGCCCGGCGTCTCGGTCATCAGCGCGTCGCAGATCGTGCCGCTCATGCGCGCGTTGCGCTCGCGCTGGCCGGACTTGAACGAGCGCGCGGTGTCGTCGAACCCCTCCGGCTCCGCGGTGTAGAACTGCGCCGAAGGCACGCGCGCCTTCAGCGCCAGCGTGATGCCGGCGGCCAGCCCGCCGCCCGACGCGCCGATCACAACGATATCCGGCCGGATGCCGATCGCCTCCAGGTCTTCGGCGATCTCGCGGCCCGCGGTGCCCTGCCCTGCGATGATCGCCGGATCGTCGAACGGCGGCACCAGCGTCGCGCCGCGCTTGGCGCAGATGTCGCGCGCGATGGCGGCGCGGTCCTGCGTATCGCGGTCATACAAGACGACTTCGGCGCCGAGCGCCGCGGTGCGCTCGCGCTTGGCGCGCGGCGCGTCCTGCGGCATCACGATAACCGCCGGCACGCCGCAAAGCGCCGCCGCATGCGCCACGCCCTGCGCGTGATTCCCGGACGAATAGGCGACGACGCCCGCCGCCTTCTTGTCCGATGGAATTTGAGAGATCTTGTTG
>JAKFYI010000024.1 GCA_021730985.1 Hyphomicrobiales bacterium
CTTTTCGATCTGTGGGCTCGCTCTCTCCATTCCCTCCCCCTGCAAGGGGGAGGGTCAGGGAGGGGGTCAGGTTCGGCGCGCGTTCGCGTGCGATGCGAACGAGGTCGGTGAGCACACCCTCCAGATTTCGCAGCACGTCGTTGTTCCAATATCGAATGACCGCAACGTCCTTGGTCGCCAGCCAATGAGTACGGCGCGCGTCGGCTTGAGCTGTTTGTTCTGAATGTTGGCCGCCATCGATTTCAATCGCGAGGCGAAGCGCCGGACAATAGAAATCCAACGTGTAAGGGCCGAGCGGGTGCTGCCGCCGGAAGTGAAGTCCTTGAAACTGGTCGCGACGCAGCGCGTGCCACAATTTGTATTCCGCGTCCGTCATGTTGCCGCGCAGCCGGCGGGCGCGCTTCGTCATCGCGTTCGTTCGCGAGAAGCGCGATGACCCCCTCCCGACCGCTTCGCGGTCGACCTCCCCCTTGCAGGGGGAGGTGGGGCCCGGAGTGCGCCGCGCGTTCACGACTGGACCTCCGGATACGGTCGGCCAAATGCGTACTCTCCGTTCCCTCCCCCTGAAAGGGGGAGGGTCAGGGAGGGGGTCGCATGGAGCGCGGTCATGGGCGCACCTCCGCCTCGACCTGCTCGACCTCGTTGTCCTCGACGCCGAGATAAGCGGCGATGACCTTCGGGTCGTCGCGGATTTCGGCCGGGGTGCCGTCGGCGATCTTGACCCCGTAGTCGAGCACCACGATGTGGTCGGAGATTTCCATCACCACCGACATGTCATGTTCGATCAGGAGGATCGAGGTGCCGTGCTCCTTGCGGATGAACAGCAGGAGCTGGTTGAGCTCAGCGCTCTCGCGCGCGTTCAGGCCGGCAGCGGGCTCGTCGAGGCAGAGCAGCACCGGATCGGTACACATCGCGCGCGCGATTTCGAGGCGGCGCTGTTCGCCGTAGGCCAGCGCGCCCGCCATGTCGTCGGCGCGCGGCGTGAGCCCCGTGCGGTCGAGCCAGTAGCGCGCCTTGTCCACCGCCTCGCGCTCCGCAATGCGATAGGACGGCAGGCCGAACAGCCCGGCCAGCGTGAAGGCCGAGGCCACCATCATGGCGTTGTGCTGCGCCACCACCAGGTTCTCCAGCGTGGTCATGCCCGCGAACAGCCGGATGTTCTGGAAGGTGCGGGCGACGCGCGCGAGCTTCGGAATGCGGAAGTCGAGCATCCGCTCCAGCAGGAAGATCTGGCCGTCCGGATGCACCAGCCGCATCATCCCGGCGCTCGGCTTGTAGAAGCCGGTGATGCAGTTGAACACCGTAGTCTTGCCGGCGCCGTTGGGGCCGATCAGCGCGGTGATGTCGCCGCGCTTGGCCGCAAAGCTCAGCGTATCGACGGCAACGAGCCCGCCGAACCGCATGGTGAGGTGATCGACCTCAAGAACCGGCGCGGCGCTCATGGCGTGGCCGCGCCGCCCGGTGCGCCCTTCTTGTGATCCGCGAGATAGAGCGAAGGCTCGCGCGTCGAGACCAGCCCGCGCGGCCGCCAGATCATGATGGCGACCATGGCAAAGCCGAACACCAGCATGCGGTACTGCTCGAACTCGCGCAGCAGCTCGAAGCCGCCGAGCATCACCAGAGCCGCGATCGCGATGCCGATCTGCGAGCCCATGCCGCCCAGCACGACGATCGCCAGCACCAGCGCGGACTCGCCGAACGTGAAGCTCTCCGGGCTGATGAAGCCCTGCCTCGTGGCGAAGAACGCGCCGGCGAAGCCGCCGAACATCGCGCCGATCGAGAACGCCGTGAGCTTGGTGTTGGTGGTGTTGATTCCGAGCGACCGGCACGCGATCTCGTCCTCGCGCATCGCCTCCCAGGCCCGGCCGATCGGCAGCCGGCGCAGCCGCATCGTCACCCAGTTGGTGAGCAAGGCGAGCGCCAGGATCACATAATAGAGAAACACGATGCGGTGCGTGGAGGAAAACTCCAGGCCGAACGTCGCGGCGAAGCCGTCCTCTTCGTTGTTGAACGGGATGCCGAAGAACGAAGGCCGCGGGATCGAGGAAATGCCGTTCGGCCCGCCGGTGAGGCTCTGCCAGTTCAGCAGGACGAGGCGGATGATCTCGCCGAACGCCATGGTGACGATGGCAAGATAGTCGCCGCGCAGGCGCAGCACCGGAAAGCCGAGCAGGATGCCCCAGAACGCCGCGAGGATGCCGGCGAGCGGCAGGCAGATCCAGAACGACAGGTCGAAGTTCATCGCCAGCAGCGCGTAGGAATAGGCGCCGACCGCATAGAACGCGACGTAGCCGAGGTCGAGCAGGCCCGCGAGCCCCACCACGATGTTGAGCCCCCAGCCCAGCATCACATAGGTCAGCACCAGGATCGCGAGATCGAGCAGGTAGCGGTCGTTGTAGAACAGGGCCGGCACCAGCAGCGCGAAGCCGAGCAGGGCGGGCGCGATCAGGGTGCCGAGCACCGGCGCGGCGCGGTCCTTGATCTTGGCGAGCGGTTCGGCGAAGCGGGTGCCGGGCACGATCGGATCGCGGCCGAATAGAATGGCGCGCACGAACGCGCCCGCGAACACCACCGCGATCAGGATCGCCAGCGTCTGAAACCGTGTGGTGACGACCAGCGCGCCGGTCGGGCCCTGGTCGGTGTAGAGGCCGATCATCAGGCCGAACAGGCCGAGCGCCACCAGCGCCGCGAGCGTGGCGTCCTTCAGCGCCGCGATGACGGGAGGGCGGGGTGGTACCGGTTGCGTTCGGTCGATGACTGACATTTATCTCGCACTTGGCTTCGGCCGATTCCCTCCCCCCTTGCGGGGGAGGGTTAGGGAGGGGGGTGCGGTTGCAATCGCCTGTGCGATCTGTTCAAGCACGCCTTCGGTGTTCGAAAGAACATCGTTGTTCCAGAATCGCAGCATCGAGAAACCTTGCGAGCGCAGCCATGCATCTCGTGCGGCGTCGGTCTGGCTGTCCGCGTGTTGCCCGCCATCGATCTCGACGATCAGGCGAGATTCAAGGCAGACAAAATCAACGACGTAACGGCCGATCGGATATTGGCGGCGAAATGAAGCGCCTTTGAATCGATGCGCGCGCAAGCGAAACCAGATGCGCTTCTCGGCGTTCGTCATATTGGCGCGGAGCGTGCGCGCTCGGAAAAGTCTTTCGCGTGGGATTGATCGGTGCGGCATTGCCTACCACCCCCCTCCCGACGGCCTTCGGCCGCATAGCCGATGCTTCGCATCGGCGTACTTAGCAAGAAGAACGGCGGCCGTAGGCCGCCTATGCTCCCCCGCAAGGGGGGAGGTGAAGCCGCCGAGTTGCGGTACCGAATTCAACTCACACCTTCTCGACTTCCGGCCGGCCGAGGATGCCGGTCGGCAGGAAGATCAGCACCACGATCAGGATCGAGAACGCGGCGACGTCCTTGTATTCGATCGAGAAGTAAGCCGACCACATGGTCTCGATCAGGCCGATCAGCAGCCCGCCGATCATCGCTCCGGGCAGCGAGCCGATGCCGCCGAGCACGGCCGCGGTGAACGCCTTCACGCCGGCGACGAAGCCGACATAGAAATCGATCACGCCGTAGTAGAGCAGGTACATGATGCCGGCGACCGCTGCGAGGGCCGCCCCGATCACGAAGGTCAGCGAGATGGTGCGGTCCACGTCCACGCCCAGGATCGACGACATCTTCAGGTCTTGCTCGCAGGCGCGCATGTCGCGGCCGAGCCGCGTCTTCGCCACCAGCAGCGAGAACGCCACCATCACCACCAGCGTGGTCAGGATGACAATGATCTGGATGTTGGAGATCTGGACCGGGAAGGTTTCGCTCTCGATCAGGTTGTGGCCGCCGGTGATCAGCGGCGGCAGCGGCTTGACGCGCGCGCCTTGCGCGATCTGCACGTAGTTCTGCAGCATGATCGACATGCCGATCGCCGAGATCAGCGGCGCCAGCCGGAACGAGCCGCGCAGCGGCCGGTAGGCGAAGCGTTCCACCGTCCAGCCGTACAGCGCGGTCAGCGCCATGGCGATCAGCAGGACGAGAAACAGCGCGATCGGGATGGCGGTGACGCCGATCGCCACCAGGGCGAGGAAGGCGATCAGCGCGATGAAGCCGCTCACCATATAGATGTCGCCGTGAGCGAAGTTGATCATGCCGATGATGCCGTACACCATCGTGTAGCCGATCGCGATCAGCCCGTAGATCGAGCCGAGCGTGACGCCATTGATGAACTGCTGGACGAAATATTCCATGCGCCGCCGCCTGTTTTAGCGATTCTCAGGTTTCGCGCAGTATTCGCGGCTCGAGCGCATGGCACAAGTCCTGGCGTGGATCCTGGCGTGTATAGCGCGCAGGCCCTGTCAATTTGCCGCTTAATCGGGCTATCGGTTGGCGCATGGACCCGGCGATCGAAATGGGTTTGCGGCTGACCTGCACGGCGGCGGTGTTTGCGGCGCTCGCGGCCTGGGAACTGCTCGCGCCGCGCCGCCCGCTCGCCGTCGGGCGGCTGCGGCGCTGGCCGAGCAACATCGGCGTGCTGGTGGTCGATGCCGCGCTGGTGCGGCTGCTGATCCCGACGGCTGCGGTCGGCGCCGCGCTGTTCGCGGTCGGCAACGGCTGGGGATTGTTCAACTGGCTGCAACTGCGGCTGTCGTTTGGCGCGATCCTTGGCTTCCTGATTCTCGACCTCGCGATCTGGGCGCAGCACTGGGCGTTCCATCATGTGCCGGTGCTGTGGCGGCTGCACCGCATGCACCACGCCGACTTGGACATCGACGTCACCACCGGCGTGCGCTTCCACCCGTTTGAAATCCTGATCTCGCTCGCGATCAAGATCGCGGTGATCGTGGCGTTCGGCATCCCGCCGGTCGGCGTGTTCGTTTTCGAGGTGATGCTCAACGCGACCTCGATGTTCAACCACTCCAACGCGCGCATGCCGTCATGGCTCGACCGGGCGCTGCGCTGGATCGTGGTGACGCCGGACATGCACCGCGTGCATCATTCGATCGTGCGCGCGGAGACCGACAGCAACTTCGGCTTCAATCTGCCGTGGTGGGACTGGCTGTTCCGCACCTATCGGGGCGAGCCGCGGGCCGGGCACGCCGAAATGACCATCGGCATCCCGCAATTCCGCGATCCGAAGGAGCAGCGGCTCGACCGGATGCTGACCCAACCGTTCCGGGATGAGCCAGGTGCGAGTGACCAAGTTCCAAAAAATTGAGTTTGCCGGACTTGTCTGTTATCGCTGGACGATCAGGGGAGCAGAACGTGACCGCTTCAATCAATCCAGCCGCTCCGCACTCTCTCCCGGCCTTCATCACGGCGCCAGGACAGACCGACACGTTCATGGTTGTCATGGCCATCTTCCTGGTGGTCGTGGTGATGGCCGTCGGCCTGCTGTTCCTGCGGCTGCACACGCTGCCCGAGCGCATGGCTCACGGTTCGCAGAAGCTTCAGTTCGAAATCGTGGCGGTGCTGGGGCTTCTCGCCCTGTTCACGCACATCCACCTGTTCTGGGTGGCGGGCCTGATCCTCGCGCTCATTGACTTGCCGGACTTCGGCACGCCGCTGCGGCGGATCGCAGGATCTGCCGAGAAGATGGCCGGTCTGCCGCCGGGAGAAGGCGACACCGAATCCGACAAGCCGGCGGCCGCGCAAGGCCATCACGGGAGCTGAAGCGTGCTCGAACTCTTTCTTTGCTCGCTACTGACAATCTTTCCCGACTATCTCTTTCGCCGTTACCGGCAAGGGAGACGGATCGGCAAGGAGATCACCCTGTTCTCGGTGTGGTTCGAATTGCGCTGGGGCATCGTCAGTTGCGTCATGCTGACCGTGGCCCTGATCACCGTGATTTTTTACTACCATCCCTCCACCAGCAGCGTGACGTCCTACTTCAGAACCGTGCCGATCATGTCGGAAACGAATGGGCGGGTTGCCGAGATTTTTGTCCGGAGCAGCGACCGCAACATCAGCGAGCGCGTTGAAAGAGGCGCACCGATCTTCCGGCTGGACAGTTCGCAACAGGAGGCCGCCGCCGAGTCCGCGCGCCGCCGTATCGCCGAGACCGATGCGGCCATGACGGTTGCACAGTCGGATGTTGTGGCCGCCGAAGGACAGGTCGAGCAGGCCCGGTCGGCGCTGAAGCAAGCGGTCGACGAACTGGAGACCAAAGAGGAATTGAACCGGCGCGGCGCCGACATCGTAGCCCGCCGTGAGATCGAGCGGCTGCAAAACGTCGTCAACGGACGCAAGGCTGCGGTCGATGCCGCCACCGCTTCAAAGCAGGCGGTCGAGGCCAAGCTCTCGACCCTGCTGCCGGCCCAGAAGGCGAGCGCGGAGGCCGCGCTCGCCCAGGCCCAGGTGGAGTTGAACAAGACCGTCATCCGTGCCGGCGTGAGCGGACGGGTCGAGCAGTTCGCCCTTCAGGTCGGCGATATCGTGAACCCCTTTGCGCGTCCCGCCGGCGTCCTCATCCCGGAAGGCTCGGGACGGCGCGGTCTCGTGGCCGGCTTCGGTCAGATCGAAGCGCAGGTGATGCGGATCGGCATGGTTGCCGAAGTGACCTGCATTTCCAAGCCGTGGACCATCATTCCGATGGTCGTGACCGGCGTCCAGGACTATATCGCCGCCGGTCAGTTTCGCGGCGGCGAACAATTGATCGATGCCCAGTCGACCGTGCGTCCGGGAACAATCCTCACCATCCTTGAGCCGCTCTACGAAGGGGGACTTGAGGGCGTGACGCCGGGCAGCAGTTGCATCGCCAACGCCTATACCAGCAACCACGAGATCCTGGCCTCGAAGGATGTCGGCTTCTTCCGCCGCTTCGTTCTTCATGCCGTGGATGCCGTCGGAATCGTGCACGCCATGCTGCTTCGGATTCAGGCGTTGCTGCTGCCGATCAAGGTGCTCGTCTTCAGCGGACACTGAGGCTGCGCGAATCCTTCCGGCGAATTCGGGACGCGAGTTCAGCTATCGCCCTTGATGCCGTGGTCCTTCACCACCGGACCCCACAGCTTCATCTGCTCGGCGAGGAACTTGCGCTGTTCGTCCGGCCCGCCGAGCCTGACGGTGATCTGCATCGCCTCGACGCGCTCCTTGATGGTCGGCTCGCTCAGCGTTTCCGCCAGCGCCTTGCTGAAGCGGTCCACGATCGGGCGCGGCGTCCTGCCGGCGGTGAACGATCCCCACCACGCGTAGGATTCGAAACCGGCAAAGCCGTCCTGGATGGTGGTCGGCACATCGGGGAGCCCGGGGCTGCGGGCCGCACCGGTTTGAGTCAGGGCGCGCAGCTTGCCGCCCTTGATCTGCGGCGTGATCAGCGCCGCGCTGGCGATGGCGAGATCGACGTGACCGGCGAGCGCGTCGTTCATCAGAGGTCCGCCGCCGCGATAGGGCACATGCACCATCTTCACGCCGGCGCGCTGGCCGAGCAGCGTCATCGTCAGGTGGCCAAGGCTGCCGCTGCCGATCGAGCCGTAGGTGATGGTGTCCGGCTTGGCCTTCGCCGCAGCGATAACGTCGGCGAAGGTCTTGTACGGCCGTCCCGGATGCGTCGCCAGCACGTTGGGCGCGGTGCCGATCAGCAGCACCGGCTCGAGATCCTTCTCGGTGTCGAACGGCAGGTTCTGCAGAAACGGATTGACCGCGTGGGTGTCGAACACGAACAGCCAGTTGCTGCCGTCGGGCGGTGACTTCGCCACCTGCGCCGCGCCAAGGCTGCCGGATGCGCCGGGCTTGTTCTCGATGATGATGGTGGTGTTGAGCCGCTGCTGCAGGCCGGGCTGCACCATGCGGGCGATCGGGTCGACCGTGCCGCCGGGCGGAAACGGCACCACGAGCTTGGTGATGTTGCCGGATGCGGGCTGGGCGAGGGCCGTGTGAGCCAGCGGCATGGCGGCCGCGCCAAGCATGAGCGAGCGTCGTGAGATGGTGGTCATGGGCCTCCCCTTGTCGATCTGGCTCGTCGCGTCGAACGCGCGGCGTTATCCGGGCACTCTAGCTGGTATTTTCGGTCCAGGGCGACCAGGGCGGCCAGCCCGGCCAGGGCCGATCGTCTCGCCCAGCGGCCTCCGGTGGCTTTCTTTGGGTTCCATGCCGAAGTGTTAACAGGAGCTAAAGAGATTTGGCGAATAGCTCATAGCTGCTCAACAAACGGGCGGCGGCCAAATTGAAGATTCGCATCGGAACCAAGCTTGGACTTTCCGCGTTTGTCGGTCTCGTTCTGGTCGCCGGCATGGTCGGAAACCAGGCCCGGGTCAACAACGTCGCCTATGGTCTGATGAAAGAGGCCGCGCTCAGCCGCGATTTGCAGCGGGCTGCGCTGGATGCCCGCATCAAATTGACCGAGCTGATTTCCGTCGATCGCGACCTTCGTCTGTCCAAGATCGCGCCCGACGTCGATTTTATCTTGAATGACCTCAAGAGCCGCGCTGCTGAAACCAACTCGGCCTACGACGGTGCTCTCGCCCTCGCGACCGGGGATCAGGACAAGCGGTTTCTGGCCAAAGCGAAGGAAGCCTTCAACAGCTACGTCGTCACCGCCCAAGAGATTGCCGCCATTCAATACCAACTCATCGAGCTCCGCGATCGGCAGTTGTCCGAAAACCAGGACTGGTACAAGAGGCTCGACCCGCTGCTGAACAGCGCCGCGATTGCGACCTCCGCCAACCGTCACGCCCTGGAAGGCAATCTGCAACAGGCCAATTCCGAGTTCATACGGGCCGCTTCGATATCGTGGAGCCGCTTCGTGCGCAGCGACCGGGCGCAGATGAACAGCATTTTCGATGCGCTCGGCACGGCTACTCTTTTGCTGGACGAGGCGCGGGGCATGACGCGCCATCCGGAGACGAAGGCGGCGGTCACCGAGTTGCTGGCGTTTCCGCCGCGCTTCAAGTCCATTGTCGAGGCCCAAACCCAGGCCGTGCAACGCCAGAACGATCTGCTGTTGCAGCGAGCCCAGCCGCAGCAGGATGAGGCGAGCGACACGATGGTCATGGTCGCGATCCGTGCCAACAGGCGCGCCGACCAGTTGGCCGAACTGACCGTGAAGGAAATCTCTTACGCGGGCTGGATCAATCTTATCGCTGGAACCTTGGTCATCATGGTGATGATTGGCGTTGCCATCCTGTCGTCGTTGATGGTCGGCCGGCCGATCCGCCGGATCGCGGAAGTTCTGATGCAGCTCGCCAGCCGCCGGAACGACGCGATCGAAATTCCATATCGGCGCCGGCTGGATGAAGTGGGCGACGCGGCGCGGGCCGCCAGCGTCTTCCGGGATAACATCGTTCGCATGCAGGAGCTGGAAGCGGAGCAGAAGCGCACGGTTGAAGAAGCGGCAGCGGCGCGGCGCGAGCAGACCCACAAGCTGGCCAACGAATTCGAACAGGCCGTCGGTGCGATCGTCCAGACCGTGTCCCGCGCCACCGAAGAACTGCAAGGAACGGCAAAATCACTGGCCCAAACTGCGGACGGTACGCATCATCTTGCCAATTCGGTGTCCGCTGTGGCGGCCGACGCGTCGCACAGCGTCCGTTCGGTTGCCGTCGCGTCCGATCAGCTTGCCTCGTCCATCGCCGAGATCGGGCAGCAGGCGCAGAAATCCCGGCTCATCGCCAATGAAGCGGTCCGCAGCGCGGCAACCACCGATGCACGGATTGCGCAGATGACACAGGCCGCAGACCGTATCGGCGACGTGTTGAACCTGATCACCGGCATTGCCCAGAAGACCAATCTGCTGGCGCTCAATGCCACGATCGAGGCGGCGCGCAGCGGCGAGGCCGGGCGCGGCTTTGCCGTGGTTGCGTCTGAGGTCAAGGCACTCGCAAACCAGACCGCGAAGGCGACCGAGGAAATTGCCGCGCAGATCGCCGACATTCAGGTCGTCACGCGAGATTCGGTCACTGCGATCAAGGACATTGGCTCGATCATCCAGCGCGTTTCCGAGATCGCGACGACCATCACGTCCGCGGTCGAAGAGCAGCATGCCGCAACCCGCGAGATCGCCCACAACGTTCAAGAGGCGGCCCAGGGCACCGACAACGTCACGGCCAAGATCAAGAACCTCGAGGCCGACGCCAGCGAGACCGGCGTTGCGGCAAGCCAGGTGTTCTCGTTTGCGAGGCAGCTCGCGGCCGAAGGAAACACCTTGAAAATCCAGGTTGAAAAGTTCCTGCGGACAGTGCGGGCGGCCTGATCCGGAGCGCCACCAAGGAATTCGCTGGTCTGGCCTCTCGCAGGAATTTAATCACATTTTCGTGAACACTTATCCCCGGGTGCCCTGGGCGGATTTATCGTGGCCCCGTCTCGATCCAAGTGAGGGGCGCGGCCGCGTCAGTCGTTGCGGATCGGGGGCGGTGGCCCGGGAATGCGAAATGAGGGGTGTGTCAGACGAACACCCCGCCCGGGCGGCCCAAGCCGTGAGCTCCCGTCGCGACAGCTTCGCGTCACAGGGGGCCCCTTGGCGGTGAATGCCGTACCCCCGTGCCAACGGGCAGGCATTCATCAGGGTCCCAAAGCGGTGGGTAGCAAAGTCAGCCCACCGGGGGTCTCACGGAGCAAGCCTCAAACATCGCGCGCGGGACGCCTGAGGAAACGGCGGACTTGCGGTTCTACCAATCCGGATCGCCTTTGCGCCGTGAGGGGCAAAGGTCCGTGGGTCCACCGGAGCCCGGGCGTCCCGCGCCTCCCTCACACTTTTTTCGGGAAGCGCTGCATGGAAGCGAATGCACTGCGAATGGGAAGATAGGCGAACCCCGGCGCCTTCACAAATCCCGGGCGGCGGAGCGTTGGCTTGTTGTGCGCCTTCCCCGCAAGCGACGGAGGCGGCAAGGTGGCGCGAACGAACGTCGGAGAAGGCATGCAGATGGAACGGCAAAAACCGGAAGACGTGATCGGCGCGGCGCGTCCCTTCACCGGCCAGCAGTACATCGACAGCCTGCGTGACGGCCGCGAGGTCTACATCTACGGCGAGAAGGTCGATGACGTCACCACCCATCCGGCGTTCCGCAACGCGGTGCGCTCGATCGCGCGGCTGTACGATGCGCTGCACGACGACAAGCAGAAGGCCGTACTGACGTGTCCGACGGACACCGGCTCCGGCACCTTCACTCACAAGTTCTTTCGCGTTGCCAAGTCGCGCGAAGATCTGCTCGGCCAGCGCGACGCGATCGCGCATTGGGCGCGCATGACCTACGGCTGGATGGGGCGCACACCGGACTACAAGGCGTCGCTGATGAACACGCTCGGCGCCAACTTCGGGCTGTACGGGCCGTTCGCCGAGAATGCCAAGCGCTGGCATGTGCGCTCGCAGAACCATGTGCTGTTCATGAACCACGCCATCGTCAATCCGCCGGTCGACCGCATGAAGGCGGCCGACGAGGTGAAGGACGTCTTCATCACCATCCAGAGGGAAACCGACGCCGGCATTTATGTGTCGGGCGCGAAGGTGGTGGCGACATCGGCTGCGTTCACGCATTACAACTTCCTCGGCCAGAACGCGGCCATCCCGATCAACGACACCGATCTGGCCGTCATGTTCATCACGCCGATGAACGCGCCCGGTGTGAAGCTGATCTGCCGCAATTCCTATGAGATGGCCGCGGGCCTGCTCGGCACGCCCTACGATTATCCGCTGTCGTCGCGGTTCGACGAGAACGACGCGATCTTCGTGTTCGACGACGTGTTCGTTCCCTGGGAGAACGTGCTGGTCCATCGCAACATCGACATCATCAAGACGTTCTATCCGCGCTCCGGCTTTCTCGCCGGCTACCAGTTCCAGGGCTGCACGCGGCTTGCGGTGAAGTTCGACTTCATGGTCGGCATCATCGCCAAGGCGCTGCGCGCGGCGGGCTCCGACGAATTCCGCGGCAACCAGGCGATGCTGGGCGAGGTGATCGCGTGGCGGAATCTGTTCTGGGCGCTGTCGGACGCAATGGCCGGCAATCCGACGCCATGGGTCGGCGACACCGTCCTGCCGAACGCGCAGTCCGGCTCGGCCTATCGCGTGTTCGCGGGCGATGCCTTCGCGCGCGTGCGCGAGATCGTGGAGAAGATTGTAGCCTCGTCGCTGATCTACCTGCCGTCGTCGTCCAAGGACTTCAAGAACCCGGCGATCGACCCCTATCTCAAGCGGCTGGTGCGCGGCTCCTACGGCATCGACTACAAGGAGCGCATCAAGATCATGAAGCTGCTGTGGGACGCGGTCGGCACCGAATTCGGCGGCCGCCACGAGCTCTACGAGCGCAACTACGCCGGCAACCACGAGGACATCCGCATCCACGCCATGCTGAACGCCAAGGGGTCCGGCGCGTTCGACGGCATGGTCGCGCTGGCCGAGCGGTGCATGGCCGATTACGACGAGGACGGCTGGACCGGCGACACCTGGCTCAATCCCGGCGAGGAGGCCGAAGGTGTGGCTCCACGGTCTGGCAGGTCTGCAACTTGAGTGGGTTTCCTCCCACCCGATCAGGCACTAGATTGGCCCACATGAGCTTCATCGACCAACACGACGATATGGCCGGCGCCTTTGCGGCCATTGCCGAACTCAAGACCGTGGACGTCAAGCTGTTCCGCGACGCGATGTGCCGGCTGGGCGCCGCGGTTCATGTCGTCACCACCGACGGCCCGGCGGGCAAGAGCGGGTTTACCGCGACGGCGGTCTGCTCGGTTTCGGACAGCCCTGCGACCTTGCTGATGTGCCTCAACCGCAGCGCCACCAGCATGCCGGTGCTCCGCGGCAACGGCGTGTTCTGCGTCAACACGTTGCGCGCCGGCGAAGAGGTGATCGCCGACACATTCGCCGGCCGCACCAAGACAGCGCGCGAGGAGCGTTTTGCCAGCGGGCAATGGACCACGCTTGCGACCGGCTCGCCGGTGCTGCTCTCGGCCGTGGTGGCGTTCGACTGCCGCGTTCGCGAGGTGAAGTCGGTGGCGTCGCACGACGTCTACTTCGGCGTCGTCGAGGCGCTGCACAGCGGCCCTGCGGGCGCAGCCCTGGTCTATCACGACCGCGCCTATAAGCAGGTTTGAGCGCGGGGCATCGCAGCCCGTCTCAAGGCAGCTTGCCGGTGTCCCGCAGCACCTGTTCGGCGACCTTGAAGGCGTGATTGCCGACCGGAACGCCGCAGTAGTTCGCCTGCTGGAGAATGATCTCCTTGATGTCGTCGGCGCTGAATTGGCCCTCGGTCAGCGCCGCGCGGACATGCATCGCGAATTCCTCCCAGCGGCCGATCGCCATCATCGTGCCGATCACCAGGATGCGCCGGGTCCGCTCGTCGAAATGCGGCCTCGTCCAGACATCGCACCACGGGCTGCGGGTGATGTAATCGATCCATTCGGCGTTGAACGCATTGCGGTTCTTCGCCGTGCGGTCGACCCATTCGTTGCCGAGCACCTTGCGGCGGATCGCTTCGCCGCGCTTGAGCCGTTCGGTGTCGTCCATGCGTTTCCCCTTAATGCTTGAGGAAGTTCAGCACCGCGTCGGTGTAGGCCTTGGGCTGCTCGACGTTCGAGATGTGGGCGGCTTCAAGCGAGACAAGCTTTGCGCCCTTGATCATCTTCTGGATGTCGGCGCCCCATTCCGGCAGCGTCGCCGGATCCTTGGCTCCGACGATCACCAGCGTCGGCGCTGTGATGCGCGGCGTCGATTGCCGGAAGTCCATGTCGCGCACCGCCTCGGAGCAGGCAATGAAGCCATCCACTTTGGTGTCGAGGAACATCGTCTTGATCAGGTTGGTGGAAGCGGGCGAGCTGTCGCGGAACGGCTTGGTGAACCAGCGCTCCATCATGGTGTCTGCGATCGCTCCCAGGCCCTTGTCCTGCACGAACTTGATGCGGTCGTTCCAGGGCTGCTTGTCGGTGTAGTGGTAGTGAGTGTTGGAAAGCACGAGCTTCTCGACGCGGTCGGGCGCGTTGGCGCCGAGCCATTGTCCGACCATTCCGCCCATCGAAAGGCCGCACCAGTTGAATGTCTTGACGCCGAGGTTGTCGGCGATCGCGATCACGTCGCGGCCAAGCCGGTCCATGGTGTAGGGGCCTTTGGGCACACCGGACTTGCCGTGGCCGCGGCGGTCGTAGCGGATCAGCCGGAAATGCTGCGCCCAGGTCTTGGCCTGCTCGTCCCACATGTGCAGGTCGGTGCCGAGCGAGTTCGACAGGATCAGCGCCGGCGCAGTTGCCGCGCCCTCGACCTCGACGTTGATTGGGCAGCCGTCGTCAGCTTGAATCAAGGGCATCGCTTCCTCTTGTGGGTTGTTATTCCGGTTCTGGCCGCAGCCTAGCACCAATCGGCGGGAGTTGGGTTTGAGCGCGCGCGAGTCAGGCGCGCTTGCGCTCGTCTTGCGGAGTGGCGGGCGGCGCGCTCTCGGTTTCGGCTTCGATCCGCGCGAACACTTCGAGCAGCGCACCAGGCTCGTCGGCCTGTTCACTCGGCGGCCGGATGTCCGCTGAAGGCGCGGATGTCGGCTCGGGCTCCGAAGCCACCGGTTCGGGGAGAGCGGCAGCAATCGGCGCTGGCGCCTCAGCGGCGATCGGAGGCTCGACCGTCACAGCGGCAGGCGGCCCAATCACGGGAGGTGTGGGCGCCGAAGTATCGACCGGCTTTGGCATCGCCGTGTCCGCGGTTGCGGGCGCCGGTGTTTCGATTGCCCTCGGCAGCCGAGGCGACTCGTCGGCCGTTGGCGCCGGTTTGGCGCTGGCGGCGAGCGATGAACCTGCGGCGGCGGTCGCCATGATGGCCGACGTCGCGGCGGTGATCGCGGACAGATGGTCGGTCTTCGCCACCGGCATCTTCGGCTCGATGAGATGGCTGACCGAACGGCGCACCGTGCGGCCCTGCGCGGAGGCGACCAGCCGGTCGAGGAAGTTCTGCGCCGAGCCCTGGTAGTGATTGGGGCGGAACAGTTTTTCCAGCTCGGTGGCGTTGATCTGGAGTTTGACCTTGTCGTTCTCGGCCAGCACGTCCTTGAAGGCGCGCTGCTGCTTGGCCGCCTCGCGGGCAATTTCCGCGACCAGTTCGTGCGCCTCTGCGCGGCCGAGCTTCTCGGCCAGCGCAAACGAAACCGCCTCGGCGAACACAATGCCGCCGCTCGCCTCCAGGTTGGCCTTCATGCGCTCCACATCGACGGTCAGACCTTCCGCGATCTCGACCACGGCGCGCAATGTGCCGGACACGACGAGGGCGAGTGCGGGGAAGGTGGCCCACTCGGCCTGCCAGCCGCCGACCGAACGCTCGTGTTCCTGGATCTGTGTGTTGAGAATGGTGGCCGCGAGATTGGGCGCGATCATCGCAGCCGAGAGGGCCGCGGTGGCGCCGATCGGATTGCGCTTGTGCGGCATGGTCGATGATCCGCCGCGGCCGGGCGCTGCCGGTTCGGCAACTTCGCCGACTTCGCTCTGCATCAGCAGTGCGACATCGCGCGCAATCTTGCCGCAGCTTCCGGCCAGGATCGCGAACGCCGCAGCGACTTCAGCGAGGCGGTCGCGGTGGCTGTGCCAGGGTGCGTCCGGAACGGTGAGGTCGAGCAACGCGGCGAGCCTCTCGGACACTTCGAGGCCCTTGTCGTCGAGCGCTGCGAGCGTGCCGGCCGCGCCGCCGAACTGAAGCACCAACGCCTCCTTGCGCAGCCGCCGCAGCCGGTCGCGCGAGCGCCCGAGCGAGGCTGCGTAGCCCGCAAGCTTCAGCCCGAACGGGATCGGCAGCGCCTGTTGCAACAGCGTGCGCGCCGCCGTGATGTTGCGGCGGTTGCGTCCGGCCAGCGCGATGAAGGCTTTGGTGGCGCGGTCGAGGTCGGCGATCAGCAGGTCGATTACGGCGCGCAGTTCGAGCACCGTGGCGGTGTCAATGACGTCCTGACTGGTGGCGCCCCAATGAACGAAGCCGGCAGCCTTCCGGCTGGTCTTGCCGACTTCGGCGGTGAGCGCATTGACCAGCGGGATCGCCAGATTGCCGGCCGGGATGACCGCTTCGCCAAGCGCCGCGAGATCGTAGAGTTCGGCCCGGCAGGCTTCGGCGATGACGTTGACGTGGCTCGACGGCACGATGCCGATCGCGGCCTCCGCGCGCGCCAGCGCCGCTTCGAAATCGAGCATGCGCTGCAGGCGGGCGCGGTCGCCCAGCACGGCGCGCATTTCCGCGCTGGAAAACAGCGGCGCCAGGAGCGATGAAGGGAGCAAGGGATCGGTCATAGCCGGGGCAACATCTATTCCCCCGGGCGAGCCGCGCCAACCCCAAATTGCATGCCAGGCAGCCACGCTTTTCGCCACCCTAGGCGAATTGAGCAAAAGCGCCTAGGTTCGGCGTTAACCAAGTTCCCAGCGCAGCGAAAATGCGGGTGCTCTGGCGCGTGAAAAACCAGTGACGGGGTTGTGACGATGGCGATGGTAATGACGGGAGAACAGCAACTCGATGCCTCGCGGGAGACGGTCTGGGCCAAGCTCATCGACCCCGCGGTGTTGAAGTCCTGTATCCCGGGCTGCGAGACTCTGGACGTGATCGGCGAAAACGAGTTCCAGGCGGTGGCCACCAACAGGATCGGGCCGGTCAAGGCGCGCTTCAAGGGCAAGGTCCGGCTGACGGATATGGACCCGCCCAACGGCTACAAGATTTCCGGCGAGGGCGATGGCGGCGTGGCCGGGTTCGCCAAGGGCGGCGCCTCGGTGAGGCTCACCGACAAGGACGGAGGCACGCTGCTCACCTACAACGTCGAGGCGCAGATCGGCGGCAAGCTTGCCCAGCTCGGCCAACGCCTGGTCAACGGCGCGGCAAAGAAGCTCGCCGACGACTTCTTCGTCCGCTTCGCCGCGGCGGTGAAGGGCTAGCTTCTGCGGCCGCCTCACTTGACCGTAGAGGGCCCGGACGTTCAAAGTACACTTGTTCCAAATGCGGAATTGAGCGAAAAGCGCTCGGTTTCGCGCGGTATTGACCCCAGAGGGTCGTATCCCAGCCGGGATCCGAGCCGTTTCGGTTCAAGTTTTGGGAGGTAATGTCTATGCCTGTTGTTTCGATGACGGTGAACGGAAAAGCCGTCAGCGCGGATGTGGATATCCGCACCCTCCTGGTCCAATACCTGCGCGAAAGCCTGCGCCTGACCGGCACCCACGTCGGCTGCGACACCTCGCAGTGCGGCGCCTGCGTCATTCATCTCGACGGCAAGGCGGTGAAATCCTGCACCACGCTTGCCGTGCAATGCGAAGGCTCGAACGTCCTCACCATCGAAGGGCTGGCTGCGCCGGATGGTCCGCTGCATCCGATGCAGGAGGCCTTCCGCGAGAACCACGGCCTGCAGTGCGGCTTCTGCACCCCGGGCATGGTCATGGCGGCGGTGGACATGGTCAACCGCAAAGGCAACGAGCTCGACGAGCACACCATCCGTCAGGAGCTCGACGGCAACCTGTGCCGCTGCACCGGCTACCACAACATCGTCAAATCGATCGCCGCCGGCGCGAAGGCGATGAAGGGAAGTTCGCAGGCCGCCTAGCCTCATTTGACGCGCGCGCTTGGAAATTCAAAGGACTGAACGATGTACGCATTCAAATATCATCAGCCGAAGACGGTTCGTCAGGCGGCCAACCTGCTCGCCAAGTTCCCGGAGGCGAAGGTGCTGGCCGGCGGGCACTCGCTCATTCCGGTGATGAAACTGCGGCTCGCGAGCCCGTCCGACATCGTCGACATCAACAAGGTCGAAGGTCTGTCCGGCGTCGAAGTCAAAGGGCGCTCGGTGGTGATCGGCGCGATGACGCGGCACTTCGAAGTGGCCGGCTCGCAGACTCTTAAGGACGTGCTGCCTGCGCTCGCGGGCGTGCCCGGCTCGATCGGCGATCCGCATGTGCGTCACCGCGGCACGATCGGCGGCTCGGTCGCCAACAACGATCCGAACGCCGACTACCCGGCGGCCTGCCTCGGTCTCGGCGCCACCATCATCACCAACAAGCGGCGCATCGCGTCGGACGATTTCTTCACCGGCATGTTCTCGACCGCGCTCGCGCCCGACGAGATCATCGTCAAGATCAGCTTCCCGGTCGCCAAGAAGGCGGCGTACCAGAAGTTCAAGCATCCGGCTTCCGGGTTTGCCCTGGTCGGCGTGTTCGTGTCGAAGCGCGGCCCGGACATTCGCGTCGCGGTGACCGGCGCGGGCTCCAACGGCGTGTTCCGCGTGACCTCGTTCGAGGAGGCGCTTAAGAAGCGTTTCTCGCCGAAATCGATCGAGGGCATGACGGTGACGGCAGAGGGACTGAACACCGACATTCACGCCAGCGCCGAATACCGCGCGCACCTGATCGGTGTGCTGGCGCGCCGTGCATTGGCGGCAGCCTAAGCGGCTCCAGACAGGACGCCCGGCACACGCGCCGGGCGGTTCGAAAATCCGCTCGCGTCAGCCGCGCTTCCGCAGGTGGCTGGCAAACCGCGAGTGAAACCACTCCTCGAGCATGTTCTTTTCGTAGCGTAGCGGGTCGCTGGCCGAAGCGAGACCCGCGCGAGCGAGATAGAATTGGTCGGTGAGCCATTCTTCGCCCGACGTCACCACCTTGCGGTTCTTGGTCAGCGTGTAGCGCAGCCTGACCTTCGGCGAGGTTGCGCCCGTTAACACGCGGTAGTTGTTCGATCCGCGCGACGACATGTCGAAGCCGGCCAGGTCGATATCCAGCACCGTCACGTTCAGGTCGAAACCGGGCTCAAGCTTGCTGCCCAGGCGTTGCAGATAGGCTTTGATGTCCTGTTGCACGTTGGTGGAGCGTGAATCCGCATCGGCGTAGCGTTGCGGATCGGAGAAATTCACCTTGACCCCGGCGCTGACGGGTGTTGTCAGCGACGCCACGAAGCCGAAGCAAAAAGCGAAAATCGGAAGGGCGCGCATTTCCATTCCTCCTCGATAAGGCTTCCCATTCCCTGATAACCCATACGGCTTGTCGTATTTCCTGGAATTGGTTGAAGGTGCAGCTATGCACGCGCAGAGCCCGAAAACCGGGACAAATGCGGCCCTTACGGAGTAGATTGCCGGACATGAAGCAGAACACGACCAAGACGGTTCCCACCTCAATCGACGCCACCCTCGGCATGCTGGCGGGGGCCGATTACCTCGCCGACCGCTCGCTGGCGACGGTGCTCTTTCTGGCCCTCAAGATGGGGCGCCCTCTGTTTCTCGAAGGCGAGGCCGGCGTCGGCAAGACCGAGATCAGCAAGGTTCTCTCGACAACGCTGGGCCGCCGTCTGATCCGGCTGCAGTGCTACGAGGGCCTCGACATCGCATCGGCGGTCTACGAGTGGAGCTATGCCGCTCAGATGATCGCGATCCGCGCCGCCGAAGCCGGTGGCGAGCGCGACAGTCAGCGCATCGAGCACGACGTGTTCTCCGAGCGATTCCTGATCAAGCGGCCGCTGCTGCAGGCGCTGGAGCCGGACCCCGCCGGTGCCCCGGTGCTGCTGATCGACGAACTCGACCGCAGTGACGAGGCGTTTGAGGCATTCCTGCTCGAAGTGCTGGCGGATTTCCAGGTTACCATTCCGGAACTCGGCACCGTGAAGGCCGAGCATCCGCCGATCGTCATCATCACCTCGAACCGCACCCGCGAAATCCACGACGCGCTTAAGCGCCGCTGCCTCTATCACTGGGTCGGCTATCCCAACGCCGCCCGTGAGCTGGAGATCGTGCGCGCCAAGGTGCCGGGCATCTCCAAGAAGCTGTCCGAGCAGGTGGTGAGTTTCGTGCAGGCGCTGCGCCGGCAGGATCTGTTCAAGTCGCCGGGCGTTGCCGAAACGCTCGATTGGGCCACCGCCTTGAGCGAACTCGACGCGGTGGCGCTCGATCCGGCCACGGTGTCCGACACGCTTGGCGTGCTGCTGAAGTATCAGGACGACATCGCAAAGCTCGAAGGCGGCAAGGTGAAGGAGCTGCTCGACCAGATGCAGGTGGAGCTGAGAGCGGCGGAGTGACCTGATGCAGGATCCGCAACAAGGCCCGCAAGGCAAGCTCGCCGAGAACATCGTCTACTTCGCGCGCGCGTTGCGTGCCGCCGGAATTCCGGTCGGGCCAGGATCGGTGCTCGACGCGCTGGCCGCGGCGCGCGCGGCCGGCGTCGGCACCCGCGAGGACTTCTATTGGACCCTGCACGCGGTATTCGTAAAGCGGCACGATCACTCCACGCTGTTCGATCAGGCGTTCAAGCTGTTCTTCCGCAAGCGCGGTTATCTTGAGCAGTTGATCGCGATGATGTCGCCGGAAATGACCGGCGCGGAGCAGGCCGCGGAACAGCCGTCCGCTTCGCAGCGCGTGCTCGATGCGTTGTTTTCCGGCACCGAAAAAACCGAACGTGAGAAGGACCAGATCGAGATCGATGCGCGCTTCACGGTTTCGGATCGCGAGGTGCTGGAACAGCGCGACTTTGCGCAGATGACCGCGGCAGAGGTCGCGGCGGCGAAGGATGCGATCAAGCATCTGGTGCTGAATTTCGACGCGGTAAAGACCCGACGGCTGTCGCCCGATCCGCGCGGTCATCGCATCGATCTGCGGCGCACCTTGCGGTCGAGCTTGAAGGCCGGCGGCGCGGTGATCGACCTCAAGTACCGGGGCCGCAAAAATCGGATGCCGCCGATCGTGGCGCTGCTCGATATTTCCGGCTCGATGAGCCAGTACACGCGGCTGTTTCTGCATTTCCTGCACGCCATCACCGACGAGCGCAAACGGGTCTCGACGTTCCTGTTCGGGACCCGGCTGACCAACGTCACCCGCGCGCTGAAGGAGAAGGATCCAGACGAGGCGCTGGCGGCCTGCTCGGCGTCGGTGCTGGACTGGTCGGGCGGCACGCGGATCGCAACCTCGCTCGCGGCCTTCAACAAGCAATGGTCGCGCCGCGTTCTCACCCAGGGTGCGGTGGTACTTCTGTTCACAGACGGGCTGGAGCGCGATCCGGATGACCGGCTCGGCTTCGAAATCGATCGGCTGCACCGGTCCTGCCGCAGGCTGATCTGGCTGAACCCGCTGTTGCGATTCGAAGGCTTCGAGGCCAGGGCGCGTGGTATCAAGGTGATGCTGCCGCACGTCGATGAATTGCGCTCGATCCACAATCTGGAGTCCATGCGCCAGCTCTGCCGGGCGCTTTCGGAGCATGGCAGCCATGTGGACCCGAAGACATGGCTGGCTAGGGTAGCGTAATATCCGACCGTATATAGCGATGGTACAGCGGTTCGGCCCGCACAAGCCGAGGAGAACTAAAATGCTGGCACGCGACGAAGACATCCTCAAAGCAGCTGAGGACTGGCGCAAAGCCGGGCGCGGCGTGGCGCTTGCAACGGTCGTCGAGACCTGGGGCTCGGCGCCCCGGCCGGTCGGCTCGAACCTGGTGATCGACGACCATGGCAATTTCCTGGGCTCAGTGTCCGGCGGTTGCGTCGAAGGCGCGGTGGTCACCGAAGCGATCGACGTGATCGAAAGCGGCAGGCCCAAGACGCTGGAGTTCGGCGTCGCGGACGAGGCCGCATGGAAGGTCGGACTGTCGTGCGGCGGCACCATCCGCGTGTTCGTCGAAAAGGTCGAATAATGCGTCTCGACATCCTCAAGGCGCTGAACGAAGAGCGCGCCGCGCGCCGCGCGGCCATCGTCGTTACCAACCAGGACAGCGGCGCGCAGCGGCTGGTGACGGCCAAGGACGTCGCCGCCGATCCGCTCAAGAGCGTGCTCGAAAAGCATCTGCGCACAGCCAAGAGCGGCATCGAGGAAACGCCCGAAGGCAAGGTGTTCCTCACTGTTCATGTGCCGTCGCCGAAGCTCGTCATCACAGGAGCCGTTCACATCAGCCAGGCGCTGGCGCCGATGGGGCAGCTTCTGGGTTACGACGTGACCATCGTCGATCCGCGCACCGCGTTTGCCAGCGTCGAGCGCTTTCCAGATGTGAAGGTGATCGCCGAATGGCCGGACGTGGCGCTGCCGCCGATCGGAATCGACCGCTACACCGCGTTTGTCGCGCTGACGCACGATCCGAAGATCGACGATCCGGGGTTGACGCTCGCGCTCAAGAGCGACTGCTTCTACATCGGCGCGCTCGGCTCACGGAAAACCCATGCGCGGCGTGTCGTGCGCCTCAAGGAGGAGCGCGGCTTCTCCGACAACGAGATCGGCCGCATCCACTCGCCGATCGGTCTCGACATCGGCGCCATTTCGCCGGCCGAGATCGCGGTCGCGATCATGGGCGAGATCACCGCGCGGTTGCGGCAGGCGGAGCCGGCATGAAGTTCGGTCCCGTCTCGCCCCGCGAGGCGCTCGGCGCGACCGCGGTTCACACCATTCGCCAAGGCGCGCTGGTGCTCAAGAAGGGCACGCTGATCGGCGAAGCCGAGGTGAAGGCGCTGGAGGCGGCTGGAATTCCTCATATCGTTGCCGCGAAACTGGAGTCGGGCGACGTGCCGGAGGACGAGGCTGCGGCCGCGATCGCCGTCGCGGTGGCTGGGCCAGGCGTGCGGGTCGATCGCGCTTTCACCGGCCGCGCCAACCTGTTCGCCGAGCACGCCGGCATTCTCGTGGTCGAGAAGGAGGGGATCGACCGGCTCAATCGCATCGACGAGGCGATCACCTTCGCGACACTCTCGGCGTTCAAACCGGTGGTCCCGGGCGAGATGATTGCGACGGTGAAAATCATCCCGTTTGCGGTGGCCGATACCGCACGCAACGCGGCGCTTTCCATTGCCGATCCATCATTCCTGCGGGTTGCGCCCTACAAGGTGAAAAAGGTCGGTGTGATTTCCACGCTGTTGCCGGGGCTCGCCGGCAAGGTCGTGGAAAAAACGCTGAAGATCACGCAGGATCGGCTGGCGCCGGCCGGCGCGCGCATCGTGGCCGAGCGCCGGGTGCCGCATGAGCAGGGCGCGCTGGCCAAGGCAATCGGCGAGGTACTCAACGACGGCGCTGAACTGGTGGTGGTGTTCGGCGCCTCCGCCATTGCCGACCGCCGCGATGTTATTCCCACCGCGGTCGAAGCGGTCGGCGGACGGATCGAGCATTTCGGCATGCCGGTCGATCCCGGTAACCTGATGCTGATCGGAACGGCGCGGGGGCAGCCGGTGATCGGCGCGCCCGGCTGCGCGCGTTCGCCCAAGGAAAACGGTTTCGACTGGGTGCTGATGCGGATGCTTGCCGGCCTGCCGGTCTCGCGCGCCGACATCACCGGCATGGGCGTCGGCGGGCTGCTCATGGAGATCGTGACACGGCCGCAGCCGCGCGACGAGCCGCCCAAGGCCGATGGCCGCCGCGTCGCGGCCGTCATTCTCGCTGCCGGCCGTTCGACCCGGATGGGCGGGCCGAACAAGCTGCTGGCCGAGATTGGCGGCCGGCCGCTGGTCCGAATCGCTGCGGAGGAGGCGATCGCTTCGCACGCGCAACCGGTGATCGTCGTCACCGGACATCAGCGCGAGCAAGTCGAGGCGGCGCTGCAAGGCTTGAAGATCGAGCGCGTGCACAATCCGAATTTTGCCGAAGGGCTGTCGACATCGTTGAAGTCAGGGCTCGCCGCGGTGCCCAACGATGTTGATGGCGCGATCGTGTGCCTGGGCGATATGCCGCAGGTCAACGCATCGTTGATCGATAGGCTGGTCGGGGGCTTCGATCCGGAACGGGGTGCGCTTGTTGTCGTGCCGATCAGCGGCGGCAAGCGCGGCAACCCGGTGGTGTGGTCGCGGCGCTTCTTCCACGAACTCGGCACGCTGGAGGGCGACGTCGGCGCCCGCCACCTGATCGGCCGCTATCCGGAGGCCGTTGCCGAAGTACAGGTCACGGATCGCGCGGCGCTGACCGACGTGGACACGCCGGAGGCGTTCGACCAGGTGAAGGCCGAGATTGAACGTGGTTAACGTCCGATTACGGACAAACGCAATCTGCGCCGTTACCGCCATTTAACGTCTTGGCTTTTAAATGCTGGCTTTCCGGGGGGATTGCCAGTCATGCGTATTGTCCGCTCAAGCCTGAGAGCCGCCTTTGCCGCTTCCTTGCTGTTCGCGAGTGTGGCGCAAACCCATGCCGCCGGTGCGCTCGCGATCGGCGCCTGCGCGGCCTACGGCTACGCTTACGACTATCCGACATCCGAAGCCGCGCAGGCCGCGGCGATGGAGAAGTGCACGGGCGAGTGCAAGCACGTCGTCACCACCCAGAAGGGCTGCGTGGCCTTTGCAATCGACGGCCGCAAGCCGTGCGGGCCCAATGGATTTGCCAATGCGCCCAAGCTCGGCGCGGCGCAGAATACGGCGCTCAAGCATTGCTACAAGCAAGGCGGCAAGGACTGCATGATCCGCGCCTGGATCTGCGACGCCAAGGGCTGATCGCCCAAACCCTTCCATTTCCGGCGGTTTGACCTGGCCAAGCCACAGGGGCTCTTTCCAAAAAGGGCTTGCGCCGGCTATTGGGTTGCTTTAAATATGACTGACCAGTCAGTCATATTTAATCATGCCGAAGACACCGATCAAAAGTTCAGGACAGGCCGTGCCAGAACGCAGCTCCCGGCCAAGAGCGGCGCGCGCAGCGGTGGCCCAGGGCGGCGCGCGGGCCAAGCGTAGTGCCGAACGCCGCGAGGCCATCCTTGCCGCCGCCCTTGAGGAGTTTTCCGGCCACGGCTTCGAAGCCGCCCGGCTCGAGGATGTCGCGAAACGCGCGGGCGTCGCGAAGGGCACCATCTATCTCTACTTCGCCGACAAGGAGACATTGTTCCAGGAACTGATCCGCTGGCAGCTCACGCCGGTGGTCGGTGCGTTCGAGCACGCCGCCAACATCGACATGCCGATGCGGATGATCGCCGATCAGATGATCGAGCTGTTCGTCCGGGAAATCTACGGCACGCGCCGCAAGGATGTGATCCGCCTGATCATCAGCGAAGGGCCGCGCTTTCCGAAGCTTGCAGAGTTCTACTATCGTGAGGTGCTTTCGAAACTGCTCGGCGCGTTTCGCGGCATCCTGCGCCGCGCGGTCGAGCGCGGTGAGCTCAACAGTGACGTGTACGTCAAATTTCCGCAGTTGCTTGTTTCGCCCGGTCTGGTCGCGATCTTGTGGAACGGTCTGTTCGACCGGTTCGAGCCGCTCGATCCGCGTGCGCTGATGCGGGCTCATTTCGATCTTATCCTCGGTGACAGGAGGGCGGCATGACGCGCGGCTCCATCGCTCTTGCGCTGGCGGCCGCGCTTGCGCTCGGGGCGTGCAGCAACTCCAGTGACAACGGATTTCAGGGTTGGGTCGAGGCCGATCTGATCTTCGTCAGCCCCGACGAGAGCGGCCGCGTCGAGACGCTGTCGGTGCGCGAAGGCGACACGGTGGTGCAGGGCGCGCCGCTGTTCACCGTCGATGCCGAACTGCAGCAGGCCGACACGGCCGTAGCCCAGGCCTCGGTCACCAATGCCCGGCAGGCGTTCGACCGCGCGCAAGCCCTGGTCAAGACCCAAGCCGGCACGCAACGCTCGCTCGACGAGGCGGAGGCTGCATTGCGCACCGCCGAGGCGCGGCTCAATTCCGCGCAGACGCGGCTGTCCCGCCGCAAGGCGGCCAGCCCGGTCTCGGGTACGGTCCAGCAGATCTACTACCGGCCCGGTGAATTGGTGCCCGCCGGCCGGCCGGTGGTGGCGCTGCTGCCGCCAGGCAACATCAAGGTCCGCTTCTTCGTGGCGGAGCCCGCGTTGCAGACCATTGCGCTGGGCCAAGGGGTGACGATCCGGTGCGATGGCTGCCGCAACGACATCGCAGCGCGGGTGAGCTTCATCTCCCGCACCTCGGAATTCACCCCGCCGGTGATCTACAGCCAGGAGGAGCGCTCCAAGCTTGTCTTCATGATCGAGGCGCGCACCGAAACGCCGGAGTCGTTGCGGGTCGGCCAGCCGGTTACCGTGACGTTGAACGCGTCCACGGCGGAGCCGAAGCGGTGAGCGCGCCGCCCGACATCGTGATCGATGTCCAAGGCCTGACCAAAAGCTTCGGCGGGCGCGTGGTGGTGCGCGACCTGTCGCTTAAGGTCAAGCGCGGTTCGATCTACGGCTTCCTCGGACCCAACGGGTCCGGCAAGACCACGACGATCCGCATGCTGTGCGGATTGCTCACGCCGGATTCCGGGACGGGAACGTGTCTGGGCTTCGACATCCGCACCGAGACCGACAAGATCAAGCGCCAGATCGGCTACATGACGCAGCGCTTCAGTCTCTATCAGGATCTCTCGGTGCGCGAGAATCTGGAGTTCGTCGCCCGCATCTATGGCCTGCCCAAACCGGCCGAAGCCGCGCGTCGCATGATCGCACGGCTCGGCCTGGAGGGCCGCCAGAACCAGATCGCGGGCTCGCTGTCCGGCGGCTGGAAGCAGCGTCTTGCGCTCGGCGCCTGCACGCTGCCCGATCCGCAACTGCTGCTGCTCGACGAGCCGACCGCCGGTGTCGATCCCAAGGCGCGGCGCGAGTTCTGGAACGAGATTCACGCACTCGCAGCGCAAGGGCTCACCGCGCTGGTCTCCACCCACTACATGGACGAGGCGGAGCGCTGCCATGAGATCGCTTACATCGCCTATGGCGAACTGCTGGCCCACGGCACGGTCGATGAGGTCATTCGCGGCGCTCACCTGACCACCTACAACGTGACCGGTGAAGGATTGGCTGCGCTCGTCTCGGAACTGGAGAAGCGGCCGGGCGTCGATACGGTGGCGCCGTTTGGCACGAGCCTGCATGTGTCAGGCAGCGATCGCGCGGCACTCGAGGCCGCGATCGCGCCATATCGCAGCGACGGCAAGCTGGTCTGGACCATCATCGATGCGTCGCTCGAGGATGTCTTCATCGGGCTGATGAGCCAGGCCAAGGACAACATCCAGTGAGCGCGCTCCGCCGCGGTGGGTTCTGGCGCCGGGTTGGCGCGATGATCCTCAAGGAGTTCGTCCAGCTTCGCCGTGACCGCATCACGTTTGCGACCATCGTCACCATTCCGCTGATGCAGCTTGTGTTGTTCGGCTATGCCATCAACACCCAGCCGCGCGGATTGCCGACCGCGGTGCTGCTGCAGGAATCCAGCGACGTCGGCCGCTCGATCCTCAAGGCGCTGGAGAACACCAAGTACTTCAAGGTGACCCACCAGGTCCGCGACGAGGCCGAGTTTGACCGCCTGCTGGCGTCCGGCGAGGTGCTGTTCGCGGTCGAAATTCCGCGCGGCTTCGAGCGTGCATTGCGGCGCGGCGACCGGCCGTCGCTGCTGATCGCTGCCGATGCGACCGATCCGGTCGCGACCAGCGGGGCGATCGGCGCGCTGAGCAATCTGGTGCAGACCGCATTGCGCAACGATCGCGCCATTCCGGTCAGCGGCCCGGCGCCGTTCGAGATTCGTCAGCATTCCCGCTACAACCCGGCCGGGTCGAGCCAACTCAATATTGTGCCGGGCCTGATGGGCACGATCCTGACCCTCACCATGCTGATTTTCACCGCGCTGTCGGTCACCCGCGAGGTCGAGCGCGGCACCATGGAAAGCTTGCTGTCGATGCCGATCACGCCGTTCGAGATCATGCTCGGCAAGATCGCGCCCTATGTGCTGATCGGCTTCCTGCAGGCGGCGCTGATTGTCGGCGCGGGCGTCGTTCTGTTCGACGTGCCGATCCGTGGCGATCTGATGCTGCTGGCGCTGCTTTCGACATTGTTCATCGCAACCAATCTGGCGATCGGCTACACGTTCTCGACGCTGGCGCAGAACCAGCTTCAGGCCATTCAGATGGCGATGATGTTTTTTCTGCCGAACATGCTGTTGTCGGGCTTTGTGTTCCCGTTCCTCGGCATGCCGGTTTGGGCGCAGTGGTTCAGCGAAACCCTGCCGCTCACGCACTTCATCCGCATCGTGCGGGCGATCATGCTCAAGGGCTCCACACTCGCAGACCTGCACTACGATGCGCTTTGGCTGATTGGGTTGATGGCGGTCGCCATGGTCATCGCGGTGACGCGCTTCCGCCGCACGCTCGACTAGCGCCGCATCAGCAGCCCGAGCTTCGCGTAGATGCCGTCGCGGCGGTCGCTGTCTGTGGCCCAGCCGACGCCGCCCGACCATTCGAACATCTGCGTCCTGAGCCCGGTGACATGAACGCCGGCACGGACCTGGCGGTAGTTGTCGCCTGCGGCAAAGCCCTGCACCTCCGGCCCGATGTAATAGCGGTCGAACACCTTCCAGCCCCAGGCGACGCGGGCATTGTAGCTGACGCCGATGCTCGACACCGACCCGTCGGCCGCGATCATTGTGGAGGTTGTCGGCTCGTACCAGACCTCTGCGTTGACCCGTAGGCCGGCGTAACTGCCGCGCAATCCGGCTGAAAGATCGTCGGGCTTCAGCCGGTGATCCTGCACGTCCAGGCCTGCGTAGATGGTGGCAATGAACTTGCCGCGCACGAAGCGCCAGCCAGGCAGGATCGCGCCAGCGACCAGATTCCCGGTGACCTCGGTGTTGCCGAGCGCGCCGGAGATGTAGCGATAGACGCCGCCGCCAAACATCATCTTGAGAGCAAAGCCGCTGTGGTCCACGCCGTTTGGCGACCAAACGACGCCGCCATGCATGAAGCCGCCCTGACTCCACAGATCCGCGGTCGAGAACAGAAGAAAACGCGGCTCGTCGCGGCGGAGTTCTGATCCTCCGGCCAACGCTGACGCCATTCCTGCCCAGAGCGCCACGGCGTATAGCGTGGCGACGCCTCCAACACGACTCACTCGAGGCCCCCAAGCCTCGCTGGCTGCCGCCGATCCGGCGGCAGCCGCGCCCCGCAAAAAGGTAATCGCGTTGCGGTTGTGGAGTCCAGACGGGGCGTCCGATGAGCGGTCCGAAAACCTGCATTTGGCTTGGATTTCCGGCCGACGGATGACGCAACCTCGGATCAGCACGCCGGATTCGGAATAGGTCCGCGGGCAACAATGACGTATAAAAAGGCAGTCCCTGGGCCGTGGCCCGATTCCAAGTGAACCGATGTCGTACCTGACCGCGCTCTCCGCCGACGCCGAGACCCGCCGGCGCGTGTCCATCGGCTTCAACAATTTCGCGCACGCGGTCGATCACTACGTGATGCTGATCTTCCCGACCGTGGTGATCGGGCTGATGGCCATCTATGGGAAGACCTACGCCGAGCTGATCGCGCTCGGCACCGCGTCGTTTTTCGCCTTCGGCCTGTTCTCGCTGCCGGCCGGCTGGCTCGCCGACCGCTGGAGCCGCCGCAACATGATGGCGGTGTTCTACATTGGCTGCGGTGTGAGCTTGGTCGGCGCGGCTCTCGCTCCCAATCTGATCATGCTTGGCGTGGCGCTGTTTGCGCTCGGCATCTTCGCCGCGATCTATCACCCGGTCGGCACCGCAATCGTGGTGTCTGAAGCGGTCAACCGCGGGCGCACGCTCGCCTTCAACGGCGTCTGCGGCAATCTCGGTGTCGCGTTCGCAGCCGGCATCACCGCGATATTGACCGCATGGGTTGGCTGGCGCGGCGCGTTCCTGATCCCCGCCGCGATCTGCATCCTCACCGGCATTGCCTATCTCATGATCGTGCCGGACGACCGCCACAAGGCCGCCGGCCGCAACGCCATACCCGAGGTCCGGCTCGCACTTTGGCTGATGGTGTCGGTGTTCGGACTGTTTGTCCTGATCGGTATCACCGCAGGTCTCGTGTTCAACACGATCACGATTGCGTTGCCCAAGGTTATCGACGAGCGGATCGGCAGCGGCATTTCGCTGGTCGTGGTGGGCGGGATGGCGACCGTCGTGTTCCTGGCCGGCGCCGTCGCGCAATTCACCGTCGGACGCGTGCTGGAGAAATATCCGCCGCACTTGATCTTCGCGGTGGTGGGCTTCTTCCAGTTCGTCGGCGTGGTTTGGGTGGTCTATGCGACCGGATACATGCTGCTTCCGGCGCTGGCGTTCGCGATGGCCTTCATCTATGCCCAGGTCACGGTCAACGATTTCGTCATCGCCCGCTATACGGCGGACAAATGGCGCGCCCGCATCTACGCGGTGCGATACTTCATCACCTACCTGATCTCGGGTGCCGCGGCCTCGATGATCGCATTCCTGCACAGCCGCGGCGGCTTCGACCTGGTGCTCGGCGTGATCGCGGTGGTGGCGCTCGGTTTCGTGATCGGCACGGCGATGGTCGCGGTGCTGGTCAACGGCGTCGAGCGCGACAGCAGGATCGCGCAGCCTGCGGAATGATTTGCGGCGTTTGGTTCGTGTTGAGTCAGTCGGTGCGTTCGGCTTGCACAATGCGGACCCTGTATGGCTCTCACCGTTTCCGTTCGTGATCTGACGGCTGTCCGGCGCGCCGGCACCGCGGCGCTGATCGCCTATGCGATTGTCGCGCTCGTGTTCGTGCGGCTCTGCGTCGCCTGGGCAACGCCACTCGCCATCGACGAGACCTATTACTGGCTGTGGTCGCGAAATCTCGCGGCCGGCTACTACGACCACCCGCCGATGGTCGCGCTGCTGATCCGGCTCGGCACGGCGATTTTCGGCGACACTCCGTTCGGGGTGCGCGTCCTCAGCGTGCTGCTGGGACTGCTCGCCACCTGGGCGGTGTGGCGGGCCACCGTCGCGCTCTATGCCGACGAGCAACTCGGCGCGCTGGCCGCGCTGTTTTTCAGTCTCACGATGTTCGCGGCCGCAGGCACGGTGATCGTGACGCCGGACGCGCCGCTGCTGGTCGCCTCCGCATTCGTCCTTCTGTTTCTCGCCAAAGTGTTTCAGACGGGACGCGGGGTGTGGTGGCTC
>JAKFYI010000026.1 GCA_021730985.1 Hyphomicrobiales bacterium
TGCGGCGCCATCACGCTCAAGCCGCCGATCATGATGCCGAGGCTGCCGAAGTTGGCGAAGCCGCACATCGCATAGAGCATGATCAGCCGCGAGCGCGGATCGAGCGCGTCGGCCGGCAGCTTCGCCATTTCCAGGTAGGCGATCAGCTCGTTGAGGATGGTCTTGATCCCCATCAGCGAGCCTGCGGTTTGCGCCTGCGCCCACGGCACGCCGATCAGCCAGCACACCGGCGCCATCAGCCAGCCGAGCATGCGTTGCAGCGTCACCGGCTCGCCGGCGACGCCGGGAAACAGGCCGAGCGCCGCGTTGACCAGATGCACCAGCGCCACGAACACGATCAGCATCGCGATCATGTTGAGCAGCAGCGCAAGACCCGCAGTGGTGCCGCTGGCGATGGCGTCCATGCTCGACGCCGCGACCGGCTCGGGGTCTGCGAGCGCGTCGCTGGTGGCCGCGGTCTGTTCGGGCACCATGATCTGGCCGATCAGAATGGCCAGCGGCGCGCTCAGCACTGAGGCGATGATGAAATGGCCCGCCGCGTCCGGGATGCTCGATGACACGAACTGCGTGTAGAGCACCAGCACCGTGCCGGCGATCCCCGCCATGCCGCCGGTCATCACCACGAACAGTTCGCTGCGCGACAGCCGCGCGAGGTAAGGCCGGATGAACAGCGGCGCTTCGACATGGCCGAGGAAGATGTTGGCGGCGGCGGAGAGGCCGACCGCGCCGCTCACGCCCATGGTGCGCCGGAGCGCCCACGAGAAGCCGCGCACGATCGGCGGCAGGACGCCCCAGTAGAACAGCAGCGTGGTGATGACGCTCATCACCAGCACGATCGGCAGCGCTTGGAACGCCAGCACGAACTCCGCGCCGGGCGACTTCAGCTCGAAGGGCAGGGGACCGCCGCCGATGTAGCCGAACACGAACGACGTGCCGGCGCGGCTCGCGTCGCCGACCGCCGCCACCGCGCCGTTGGCGGCGGCGAACAGCGCGCGCACCGGCGGCAGCTTCAGGAAGATCACGGCGAGCGCCACGCTGAGAAGGAGGCCGATGCCTGCGCGTTTCCAGGACACCGCGCGGCGGTTCTCGCTGATCAGCCAGGCGAAGGCCAGGATCGCGGCGATGCCGAGCATCGATTGCAGCGTCAGCATCGCAGGCCCTTTGCCCTTAAATGACGCAGATCGGAACGCCAACGCTGTCCAGCCGCGCCTTGGCGAAACACCTACTCTGCGGGCGCCCTGGAAATTGGAAAAGCCTTCGCTGGTGGGATTCCTGCGGAAGCCTTAGATTATCCATCACAAAATCAATCACAACATACCGCTTTTGGGGATTTCCATGCGCCTGTTCGCGTCGCTGCTCGCTGCCGGTCTTGCTACAGGCCTTGCCGTTTCGGCGGCTCCGGTCCTGGCTCAGACCCAGGATCTCCGGGTCGGCTTTATTCCGGTCATGGGCGTCGCCCAGCTTTTCGTCGCCGAAGGCGAGGGCTGGAACAAGCAGGCGGGCATCAATTTCCGGCCGGCCGTGTTCGAGTCCGGCCCCAACATGATCCAGGCGCTGTCGTCCGGCACCCTCGACGTCTATGCCGCCGGGCTCGCCCCACTGATCGTTGCGCGCTCCAAGGGCATCGACGTGCGCGTGATCGCCGCCACCGTGGTCGAGGAGATGGGCTTTGCCGTTAGCGCGAACGCCGCGCCGTATTTCGAAGGCCGCAGCGTTGCCGCGGCGTTCAAGGCTTTCCGCGAGAAGACCGGCCGTCCGGCCAAGCTCGCCACCCAGCCGATCGGCTCGGGCCCGCACACCACGCTGAACCATTGGTTGTGGGAAGTGGTCAAGGCCGACAAGGCCGACGTTCAGATCGTCGAGATGGGCATCGATGCCACGCAGGGCGCGATCCTGACCGGCGCCGTCGAAGGCGGCTCGATCCGCGAACCGGCGCTTGCGATCGTCCGCAAGCAGAATCCGAAGATCAAGCTGATTGCGGATGGCGCCGAGATGTTCCCGAACTTCCCGGGAGTCGTCATCGCTGTGCTCGGCTCCTACGCCGACAAGAATCCGAAGGTCGTCGAGGCACTGGTGCGCAACGTCGTGCGCGCCACCAATCTGCTCAAGGACGACCCGAAGCGTGCGGTGAAGCACGTTGGCGCGGCCTTCGGCCGCGGACTGGTGCCGGATGACATCCTGCTCGCCGCGCTGGAGTCGCCGCAGACGCGGTTTGTGTCGGACCCGCGCCGCATCGTCGAGTCGGCCGCAAAGCTGCAGGACTATCAGGTCAAGCTCGGCGCGCTGCAGAAGGCGGCGCCGCTCGATGGCCTGTTCGCTCTCCCGGTGTATGATCGCGCGACCGCCGGTAACTAAGCTGAACGGTCTGGTGATCTGGAGCGGCGGTGACGCGCGGTAGGGCAACGGTTCTCGCTGCACTCGGCTTGACGGTGTTTCTGGCGATCTGGGAGCTGATGCCCGCCCTGGGCGTCGTCCCGGCGCAGATTCTGCCGCCGCCGAGCGCGCTGCCGCGCGCGTTCGAACGTGAATTCAGCTCCGGAATCTGGTTCGCCTCCGTCCTGCTGAGCCTGCGCAATTACCTTGCCGGCCTGGTGATCGGCTGTGCGCTGGGCGTCGGGCTCGGCGTCGCGACCGGCATGTCGGTGTCGTTCGAAGCCGCGCTCTCCTGGGTTGTCCGCGTGCTGCGCCCGATCCCCGGCCTCGCATGGGTGCCCTTCGCCATTCTCTGGTTTGGCATCGATCCGGCCGCCGCGATCTTCATCATCGGCGTCGGCGTGTTCTGGATTTCGTATTTCGCGGCGCTGGGCGCGGTGCGCGCCGTCGATCGCGATTTGATCGAGCTCGCGGATGCGTTCGGCTTCCGCCGCGCCGATCAGAAGCTCGTGAAGGTGATCTTGCCGGCCGCGGCGCCCGGAATTCTGGCCGGGCTCCGCACCGCGGTCGGGCAGGCGTGGATGGCGGTGGTCGCGTCGGAGATCTTCGGCGTGCCGGGCTTAGGCCAGCGCATGATGCAGGCGTCGAACCTGCTCGCGAGCGACATCGTCGTCATCTACATGGCCACCATGGCCGCCTGCTACGGCATCATCGACACGGGCTTCGTCGCCCTGCAATCGCGCCTGCTGCGATGGAAGCGATGATCAAGCTCGACCGGGTCGGACTGTCGTTTCCCGGCGATGGGGCGCCGACGGAAGTCCTCAAGGATTTCAGCCTGACGGTGCCGGCCGGGCGGTTCGTCGCGATCGTCGGTCCCTCCGGCGTCGGGAAGTCCACGCTGCTGCGCGTGGTGGCTGGACTGCTTTCGCCCAACGAGGGCACGGTGACCATCAACGCCGACCGGCAGGACAATCCGCTGCCGGTGGTGATGGTGTTCCAGGATGCGCGGCTGCTGCCCTGGCGCAAGATCGAGGGCAATGTCGGGTTCGGCTTGGAGCACGGCCAGGTCAGCGCGGCGGCGCGGAGAGAACGCATCCATGCGGCACTCGAACTGGTGGGGCTCGAAGGCTACGGCCACCGCTATCCGCACGAACTGTCCGGCGGCCAGCGCCAGCGGGTGGCGCTCGCCCGCGCGCTCGCGGTCGATCCGGATATCCTGCTGATGGACGAGCCGTTCGCGGGGCTCGATGCGATCACCCGCGAGTCGCTGCAGGACGAGCTGTCGCGCATTCATGCCGCCACCGGCAAGACTGTCTTGTTCGTGACTCACTCGATCGACGAGGCCGTCTATCTCGCCGACGAGGTGGTGGCGATCGCGGGCAAGCCGGGGAGGCTGGCCGCCGCGATCCCGGTCGCGGCGCCTCGCCCCAGAACGCGCGGCGCGCCCGAATCCGCAGGCATTGCCGCACAGTTGCGGGAGCAACTGGCTGAGCCGCCCGCCGCCTGATTGGGCCCCCCGGCCGCCAAAAAGTCCTGTAACGACCGGCCGGGACGACCCGTCTGCAAAAAGGGGCTTGCAACGGCTGGCGGCCGTTGTAACTCCAAGGCTATTGGCTAACCTGTCCGGGCTACTGGGGAAGCGATGCCCGCTCTTTTTGACCTTAGACGCGCACTTGCGGTCGTCTGGACCGTGCTGGCCAGCGCTTTGTTGTGCGCTCCGGGCATGGCTCAAGCGCAGGCCCAGGCTGCGGCCAAGGCTGAGAAGCGCATCGCCCTCGTGATCGGCAACAGCGCCTACAAGAGTGTGCCGGCGCTGACCAATCCGATCAACGATGCGGCCGACATGAGCGCGGCGCTCCGGCGTCTCGGCTTCGAGGTGCAGCAGGCCACCAACCTGACTTACGACGGGATGCGGCGGAATCTCCGCGAGTTCAACGAGCGCGCCGAGGGCGCGGACATTGTGCTCGTCTATTTCGCCGGACACGGCATGGAGGTGGGCGGCGAGAACTGGCTCATCCCGGTCGATGCGCAGCTCAAGTCCGACCGCGACATCGACATCGAGTCGATTGCAATGCGCAGCTTGCTGTCGTCGATCGAGGGCGCCGGCAAGCTCGGCATGGTGATTCTCGATGCTTGCCGCAACAATCCGTTCGCCAATCAGATGCAGCGTTCAAACCGCACGCGATCCGTGGGGCGCGGGCTCGCCAGCATCGAGCCGGTTGGCAACGTGCTGGTCGCCTACGCCGCAAAAGACGGCACAACGGCGGCCGACGGTGACGGCCGCAACAGCCCGTTCACCAAGTCCCTGCTGAGCCACATTGAGACTCCGGGTCTCGAAATCAACTTCCTGTTCCGCAACGTGCGCGACGACGTGATCGTGGCGACGCGGCGCGAGCAGCAGCCGTTCGTTTACGGCTCGCTTTCACGCGATGCGATTTATCTGAAGGCGGCGTTGCCGGTCGCGCCTGTGCCTGCCGGCCCGCCGCCCGACCAGATGGCATGGTCGTTTCTCAAAGACACCAGCGATCCCACAGCCCTCAAGCGCTTTGTCGAGCAGTTTCCGTCGAGCTCGCTTCGCCATGAGGCGGAATCGCGGATGATCGCGCTGACCAAGCAGCAGACCGAGGCGGCCAAGGTGTTCGAGCAGCGCATGGCCTCGCTCGCCGCCGAAGCGCAGGCCGCCCGTTCAAAACCGGCCGGTCCGGCGCCCGAAGATTTGGCATGGGACCTGATCCGCGGCAGCAAGGATCCGAACCAGTTCCGGCTGTTCGTCGAGCAGTTCCCGACGAGCCCGCGCACCCGCGAGGCGCAGCAGCGCATGGTGGTGGTCGCTGAGGAGCAGCGCTCGACGTCGGCTGCGATGGACAAGCGCCTGGCCACGGTCGAAGCCGAGCAGCGCGCAGCGACGGCGCAGATGGAACAGCGCCTTGCCGCACTCGCGGCCGAGGCTCAGCGGGCCAGAGTGCCGTCCGGACCTGCTCCTGAGGATATTGCCTGGAATCTCGTGAAGGACAGCAAGGACCAGAACCAGTTCAGGCTGTTCCTTCAGCAGTTTCCCCAGAGCCCCCGCAAGGGCGAGGCCGAAAGCCGCCTGACCGCGATCGAATCCGAGCAACGCTCCGCGACCGCGGCGCTTGAGCAGCGCATGGCGGCGCTCAGCAAGGAGGCGCCGGCAGCGATGGTGGCCGGCGAGATCGCGCGTTCGATGCAATTCGAATTGCAGCGGCTGGGCTGCTTCGACGGCACAGTAAACGGCGAGTTCAACGCGCCGACGCAAAATGCGCTAAAGAATTTCGCCAAGCTCGCATCAATCAATGTGCCGGACGAGCTTTCGATCGAGACGCTCAAGACCCTGCGCGGCATCGACAAGCGCGTCTGTCCGCCCACCTGCAAAGCGGGCGAGCGCGCCGAAGGCGATCGCTGCGTGGCGATCGCCAAGCCCGAACCGGCCGAGAAGCGCGCCTCGGCACCGGCCGCGCCGCGCAAGCCGGCGGCGGGTGGCGGTGGCGGCGGTGGTGGCGGCAAGGGCGGCAAGTGCTTCAATTTCAACGGCAGGACGTTCTGCGAATGATCAACCTTTGGGCCTTGCGGCTGCTGGCCACGGCGGCGTTGGGACTTGTCGGGGGTCTCCCGGCGGTTCTGCCGGCAAACGCCCAGGGTGCCGGCCCGTTTGCCGGCAAGTCGATCTCAGCGGTCGTCAACTACCAAGTCAAGGGCCGGCGCGGCGGCATAGATTTCGATGCGCCGATGAAGTTCGATCTCAACCTTTCTGTCTCGGGAGACGGAGCGGTGACCGGGAACGCGGCGCGTTCTTCCGAAGGTCGGCGCGGACCGATCGCCACCAGCCGCGGGATTTCGGCGACGATCGGAAAGCCTAGGGAAATCGCGGGCAGCGGAAACTCGGTGATCGTCGTGTCAGGGAATACAATGACGATCTTGCGGACGTTCGAAGTTGGCGGCGCCAAGATCACAATCAATCTGCAGGGCGGCGGGCGCTGCAGCATTACTGCGCCTGTGGTGCGCGAAGTCGGTGCGGGCACCACCAAACGCGACCATATCGCCGGCGGCACCGCCGAAATTTTTAGTGCTCGCCAGGTTTCTTCCTCTTGCAGCGTGAGGTGATGCCATGTTCGCGTTGAAATTCGTGAAAGTCTTGATTGGTGCGTCCGCTGCCGCGGCTCTGATTGCCGTGGCCGCGCCGAGCGGTCCCGCGCGCGCGCAGACGGCCTTGCCGGCCGGCGCGTCGTGCGTCGAGATCGTCCCGGCCCAGCCCGGCGCCGCGCCCGCGATCCTGCTCGACAAGTGCAGCGGCAAAACCTGGCAGTTGCAGCGCGAGTGGACGAGGCGGCACAGCGTCTACGTCTGGCGTCCACTGGTTCGCCAGGACGTCGAAGCTCCGGTGCAACGGCCCACACCGGTCGCGGCCGCGCCGGCGCGCGCACCGGCCGCCTCCGGCAAGTGCTTCAGCTTCAACGGGCGAACCTTCTGCGAATGAACGCCGCGCCGTTTCGCTAAGGCGCGGGCTCGCTCAGCCTCTGCCGGCGAACGGCATGCCGTTCGCCATCACCGTGAGGAACAGCACGTTGGTGTCGAGCGGAAGGTTGGCGATATAGACCACCGCCTTGCCGACGTGGCCCGCGTCCATGCGCGCCTCGATCATCATCTTTCCGTCCGGCTGCAGCACGCCCTGACCCTGCACCATGCGGTCGGTCAGCGGCGTTGCCGCGTTGCCGATGTCGATCTGGCTGCACAGGATGCTTTCGTTGCGATAGTCGAGCGCGGTCTGCTTGGTGAGGCCCGTGATCGCGTGCTTGGTGGAGGTGTAGGCCGCCGCGCGCGGCCGTGGCGTATGGGCCGAGATCGAGCCGTTGTTGATGATGCGGCCGCCCTTGGGGTCTTGCGCCTTCATGATCTTGACGGCCTCCTGGGTGCAGACGAAGACGCCGGTGAGGTTGGTATCGACCACCTTCTTCCAGGTCTCCAGCGGCAACTCCTCCATCGGCACGGCGGGCGCGCCGATGCCGGCGTTGTTGAACAGTACGTCGAGCCGGCCAAACTCCTTCTTCACGCGCGCGAACAGGGCGCGGATCGATTCCGGGTCGCTGACGTCGGTCGGCACCGAGATCGTCTTGGCGTTGCCGGCTTCCTTCGCGGTTTCGTCAAGCTTGTCGGCGCGCCGCCCGGCCAGCACCACGGCATAGCCGTCGCTGGCCAGCGCCAGCGCCACCGCCTTGCCGATGCCCGTTCCGGCCCCCGTCACCACCGCCACCTTCTGCGCAGCCATACCGTCCTCCGAATGTGAAATTCGGCGGCATCCTGAAGGCTCGGACGGTGCGCCGCAATGCCCCAGAGGCCGCCACAGCGCTTGATCGCCGCCGCCGGTTGGTCTCAACTCAAGCGAGTTGCAATGCCGTTGGAAAAATCCTTGGGGGGAATCCGATGAGGCGACGTGACCTGCTCGCATCAGGCCTTGCCGCGTTGTCTGCGCCTGCGCTGCTGCCATCCCGGGCGTTCTCGCAATCCAAGTATCCGGACCGGCCCGTCCGCCTGATCGTGCCGTTTCCGCCGGGCGGGGCGTTCGACACCATCGGCCGGCCGTGGGCCGAACGGATCAAGACGCACCTGGGCGGCACCATCGTGATCGAAAACATCGGTGGCGCGGGCGGCGGACTTGGCGCCGCCGCTGCGGCGCGCTCGCGGCCGGACGGCTACACACTGCTGTTGGGCGGCGCGACCACCCACATCACCGAACTGCTGCTCAAGACCAAGCCGACCTACGATCCTCTCAAGGACTTGGATGCGATCTCGCCGGTGGCCTACACGGCGTTTGCGATCGCCGTGCATCCGTCGGTGCCCGCCAAGGACCTCAAGGAGCTGATCGCCTACATCAAGGCCAATCCGGGCAAGGCGTCGTATGGCTCCGCCGGGCATGGCTCGCTCAATCATCTCGCCGGCGAAATGTTCAAGCTGATGACCGGCCTGACCGACTTCACGCATGTGCCGTATCGCGGCGCGGGACCCGGACTGACCGATCTGCTGGCCGGACAGATACCGGCGCTGGTGCCGGCCATGACCAACATCGTTCTGGAGCATCACCGCGCCGGGAAGCTGCGCGTGCTGGCGGTGACCAACGCACGGCGTCTGGCCGCCGCACCCGAACTTCCGACTGCTGTGGAGCAGGGGTTTCCGGGCCTGGTCGCGCCGAATTTCATCGGCCTCTACGCGCCGGCCGGCATGCCGAAGGATGTCGTCGATACGCTCTCGGCGGCCAACCTGAAGCTGCTCGCCGAAAAGTCGTACCAGGATCTGCTGATTTCCGGCACGTTCGAGCTGGAGCCGTTGACGACTCCGGCCGAATACAAGGACTACGTGGAAAGCGAGATGGTGCGCTGGCGGCCGATCATCACCAAGATGGGCATCAAGATCGACTAACCGCCAGCGTCAGCTCGCCAGTGCTGCCGCGGCGTCGCCCTCGATGCTGCGATAGACGCCGGGGACCGCGATCCGCGCCGTGATGTCGCCTGCCGCCATCGGCTTGCCGAACCGGTAGCCCTGCATGAAGTGGACGCCGGCAGCGCGCAGGAACAGATGCTGGTCCGGCGTCTCCACGCCCTCCGCCGTGACCTTCATGCCGAGTCCGCGCCCGAGGCTGACCACCGCATGCACGATGGCGGCTGCGTCGGCCGCCTTCTCGATTGACTGCACGAAGCTGCGGTCGATCTTGAGCTTGTCGAACGGGAAGCGGCGCAGGTACTGCAAGCTCGAATAGCCGGTGCCGAAGTCGTCAAGCGCAAGCCGCACGCCGAATGCCTTGATCCGTTTCATGGCCGCCTCGGCGCTTTCGACGTTGCCGATCAGCGTGCTTTCGGTCAGCTCGAGTTCGAGCCGTTTCGGATCGAAGCCGGTTTCGCTGACCACGCGCTCGACCGTCGAGAAGAAGTCGATTTGGCGGAACTGCAGCGGCGACACGTTGACGGCGACGGTGAGACCGGGCCAGGCCTTGCCGTCCAGGCAGGCGCGGCGCAGCACGTAGCGGCCGAGATCGATGATCAGGCCGCTGTGCTCGGCGATCGGAATGAATTCGGCTGGCGAAATCACGCCGCGGGCCGGATGGGTCCAGCGTGCCAGCGCCTCGACGCCGACCACGGTCTCGCCGCTGGCGTTGACGATCACCTGGTAGAGCACATCGAGCGAGCCGTTCTCGATCGCCTCGCGCAAGTCCTGCTCGACCAGCTTGCGGTTGGACAGATCGGCGTCCATCGCGGCGTCATAGACGCAGGCGCGGTTGCGGCCCTCGTTCTTGGCCCGGTACAGCGCCATGTCGGCGTAGCGCATGACATCGGCGGCACCGCCCTCCGAGTTGTCGTCGATGATGGCGATGCCGATGCTGGCGCCGATCACGATGGTATGGCCGCCGATCGCGAACGGCGCGCTCAGCATGCCGATGATCCGGTCTGCGACGCCGAGCAGCGCGGCGTGGTCGGCCGACACCGAGGTGATGACCGCAAACTCGTCGCCGCCGAGTCGTGCCACGACGTCAACGCTGCGCAGCGAGCCCGACAGCCGCCGCGTCACGTTGCGGATCAGTTCGTCGCCGACCGGATGGCCGAGCGTGTCGTTGACGTCCTTGAAATGGTCGAGGTCGATGTAGAGCACGGCGGACGCCGCGCCGCCGTTCCAGACCTCGCCGATCACCTGCTCCAGCCGCTCGCTGAAGTAGTTGCGGTTGGGCAGCCCGCACAGCGGATCGTGCAGCGCGAGGTAGCGCAGCCGGTTCTCGCCCGCGATGATGGTTTCGGCGGTGCGGCGCATGAAGCGCAGCACCAGACCTGTGAGCAGCGCGAAGCCCGCCAGCGCAATGCCGAGGAAGGGGACGACGCTTTGGATGATTTGGGCGCCCGGCCGCTTCGGCGTCCAGGCGAAACGGACCACGGAGTCTTCCGTTGCATCGACGATGTCGAAGGTGTGGTCGCCGTAAGGCGCAGCGCGGCTGCTGATCATGCGCAGGTTGGCGAGGTTCAACTGATCGCCGATGGAGGCGAGCAGCGTGTTTTCGAGAAAGCGGACCGAGATCACCAGCGGCGCCGGTGCGTCCGGCGCGCTGCCGCCGGCGGGCGGGATCGGCACCGCGCTCAGCACGGTGAGGCGGCCGAGGAACATTTGCAGCAGCACGGTTTCGGGGACGCGGGCGCGCGGCTGCTCCGGGCTGCGGGAGATCAGGCGGACCACCCGATCGGGCAGTTCGGCGCGGCCACGCAGGTGATCGATGAGGGGGCGTAGGAACGGGAATGCCGCTTGCGGCGCGTGCGGGTCTTTTAACTGGTGGCCGCTCTGCCCATAGATAAGTTGGTCGGACGAGCCGACCACCCAGATCAGATCATGGTCGCGCATCGGCTCAAGCCAGCGGCTGAGCCTTGGTTGCGTCGCCTCCACCGGGCCTTCGACATTGATGCCGCGGATGGTGTCGTCGGCCGAAACGATGTTGCGAAGCCGCCGCAGCGACCATTCGCCGTGATTGGAGATGGCGCGCGTCAGCAGGTGCTTTTCGTTTTCCAGCGCGACCTCGTCGGCCCGGTTCGCCGAGGTGAGGGCGGCCACGATGATGCAGACGACGGCGACCGCGACCACGACGCAAAGCGGGATGACCACGCCGAGGCGCGCACGTTCCCAACCTGCGGGTTTTCCGTAGTCCCGCGGCTCGCGAAGAGGCGCCACAGCCGACACAATTCGCTCCGCATCAATCGCCGATTCGCACCCACGCTAGGTGCAAATGCTTGCGATTGGTTTGCGCGGCAATCGGAAATGCGCACCGGTCAGGCGCGCGGGTTCATTTCACGGCACGGCGTTAATCAAAGGTAAATCGTTACCAAAAACTTAACGCGGCGTGACGTAGGGCGGCCGCGGAATCCCCATGTGGGCGGCGCGCAGCGCGGCCGACCAGCGCTCGCTCAGGTCGTGAAAATATGGCTCTCCGGGCTCGATCCGGTACCGCAGTTCGGCATCGACCGCGTCGCGCCGCACCACCACCACGTCGATCGGCAACCCGACTCCGAGATTGGAGCGGATGGTGGAATCCATCGACAGAAGGCTGATTTTGAGCGCGTCGTAGATGTCGATGCCATATTTGGCGGCACGATCCAGGATCGGCTTGCCGTATTTGTGCTCGCCGATCTGCAGGTAGGGCGTGTCCACCGTGCACTCGATGAAGTTGCCGGCCGAGTAGATCATGAACAATCGCAGCCGATCGCCCTTGATCTGGCCGCCGAACAGGAAGGCGACGTCGAATTTGACCTCGTTGGCCGCAAGCGCGCCGGCCTCGATGTCGTGCACGCGGCGCACCGCGTTGCCGATGCGCTGCGCCGCCTGGAACATGGTCGGCGCGTTCTTCAGCGTTTCGAGTTCGCCCGTTTCCGGATTTTCCATTCCCTCGGTGAGCATGCTCACCACCGACTGGCTGATCGATAGGTTGCCGGAGGTGGACAGCGCCATGACGCGCTCGCCGGGTTCGACGAAGGTGTGCAGCTTGCGGAAGGTCGAAATGTTGTCGAGCCCTGCATTGGTGCGCGTGTCCGCGATCATCACGAGCCCCTCGCGCACCAGGATGCCGCAGCAATAAGTCATGCCAATTCCTCCGCCCCGGGTTGTTTATAGCGATCCCAAGGGCGTTGCGGCAACGCCGGATTATCGCGATGCTGCCTGTGTTTGCCGGTGGTGCCGCTTGAGCGCAGGCCGGATTCCGCGCTAGGGAACGCGTGCGAACCGGAGATGAGGTCCAAATGGCCGATGCGGCAAAACCGAATACCGTCACCGCGGCGATCCTGGTGATCGGCGACGAGATCCTGTCCGGCCGGACCAAGGACAAGAACATCGGCTATATCGCCGAGTATCTGACCAACATCGGCATCGACGTGAAGGAAGTGCGGGTGGTTCCGGACGACGAGCCGGAGGTGGTCGGGGCGCTCGACGCGCTGCGCCACCGCTACAACTACGTGTTTACCACCGGCGGGATCGGACCGACCCACGACGACATCACCGCGGACTGCGTCGCCAAGGCGTTCGGCGTGACGATCGACGTCGATCCGCGCGCCCGCGCCATGCTGCTCACGCGCATCAAGGAGGCCGACCTCAACGAAGCGCGGCTGCGGATGGCGCGGATTCCGGCCGGCGCCGACCTGATCGTGAACAAGGTGTCGAGCGCGCCGGGCTTCCGGATCGGCAACGTGCATGTGATGGCGGGCGTGCCGTCGATCATGCAGGCGATGCTCGACGAGGTGGCGCCGACGCTGAAGACCGGCGTCAAGATGCTGTCGGACACGGTGCGCGCCGAACTGCGCGAGGGCGATATCGGCACGCCGCTCGGCGCGGTCGCGAAAGCCCACCCGGACGTCACCATCGGCAGCTATCCGTTCCAGGATGATCGCGGCCCGAACAGCAACATCGTGGTGCGATCGCGCGACCCGGAAAAGCTCGCCGCCGCCAAGGCCGCGGTGGAGGAGATGCTGGCGTCGGTGCGCGCGGGCCTGCGGCGCACCGCGTGAGCGCGTCATGACCGACGAGCAGACCCGCCGCCGGTTCCTGCTCACGACCGGAACGCTGGCCGCTACGGGCTTCAGCGCGGAGGCTCTCGCGCAGGGACTTCAGGAGCTTGCGCCCACGCCGGAATGCCGCGACGGCGACCAGCCGACGGTGCGGCAGACCGAAGGACCGTTCTTCAAGCCGCGCTCGCCGCTGCGCAACGATCTGCGGGAAGCGGGAGCGGGCGGCGATGAAGTCGAACTCAGTGGTTTCGTTCTGACGCGCACATGCCGGCCGCTTGCCGACGCGCTGGTCGATCTTTGGCATGCCGATGACCGGGGCGAATACGACAATCGTGGCTTCCGCTATCGTGGCCACCAGCGCACCGACGCTTCGGGGCGCTACCGCTTCCGCACCGTCAGGCCCGCGGTCTACGTCGGCCGGACTCGGCACTACCACGTCAAAGTCCAGGCTGCGGGCAGCCGTCTGCTCACCACGCAGTTGTATTTTCCCGACGAACTTGCAAACCAGCGCGACAATCTGTTCCAGCGGGAACTGCTGATGAAAATCGTGTCGGCTGGAGGCGGCGCCACCGCGCGGTTCGATTTCGTGCTCGATATCCGCTAGAAATTGCCAACGATGTTTTCGGGGGAAACGCACTGATGGCCGAGCCGCAAGCCCAATCCCAGCAGCCGAAGGCGTTTCCGGTGTCGTGGGACCAGTTTCACCGCGACGCCAAGGCGCTGGCCTGGCGGCTTGCGGGAGCGGGTCCGTTCAGCGCGATCGTCGCCATCACCCGCGGCGGACTTGTGCCGGCCGCGATCGTGGCGCGCGAGCTCAACGTGCGTCTGATCGAAACGGTCTGCGTCGAGAGCTATCACGACTACAAGTCGCAGGGAGAACTGCGTCTGCTCAAGACCGTGGCGCCCTCGATCGTCAAGCTCGGCGGCAAGGGCGTGCTGATCGTGGACGATCTGGTCGACACCGGAAAGACCGCGAAGGTTGTGCGCGAGCTGCTGCCCGGCGCGCATTTCGCCACCGTCTATGCGAAGCCCATGGGCCGCCCGCTGGTCGATACGTTCATCACCGAGGTGTCGCAGGACACCTGGATTTATTTTCCCTGGGACACCGGCCTGGCATTCGTGCCGCCGATCCAAGAAGGCGGAGCGTAGCGATGCCGACCCGGCGTGAGTTTGTTGCAGGCTTGAGCGTTGCCGCCTTCGCAGGCTCGCGCGGCGCCTTCGCGCAGGCCTATCCCTCACAGAACATCCGCGTCATCGCGGGCTTCCCGGCAGGCGGCGGCATCGATCTGCTGGCGCGCTATCTGGCCGAGCCGCTGAAGGCGCTGGGTCAGCCGGTGGTGGTGGAGAACCGCACCGGAGCCGCCGGCATGATCGCGGCGCAGGCGGTGGCCAAGGCGCCGCCCGACGGCCACATGATTCTGATGGCGACCTCCGGCGAGACCGCGATCAGCCATCATCTCTACAAGGAGAAGATGACCTACGACCCGATGAAGGAGCTGGCGCCGGTGGCGCTGGCCGGCATCGTGCCGTGCGTCGTCGTGGTGGCCGACACGACGCCGGTGAAGACGCCGCAGGAGCTGATTGCCTACTGCAAGGCCAATCCGAAGAAGCTGTCGTTCTCGTCGTCCGGCGTCGGCAATCCGCAGCAGCTTGCGGGCGAACTGATGAACACGATGGCGGGCACCGACGTGCTGCATGTGCCGTATCGTGGTGCTGCTCCCGCGGTCACTGACGTGGCGACCGGCGCGGTCACCATGAGCTTCACCAGTTATGCCGCGGCGCTGCCGCTGATCCAGGGCGGCAAGCTTCGCGCCGTGGCGGTGACCTCGCTCGACCGCATGCCGCAGTTGCCCGACGTGGCGCCGCTGCAGGAGGGCGCGCCGGGGCTCAAGGGCTACGAACTGCTCAACTGGTTCGGCGTGTTCGCGCCGGCCGGCACGCCGTCAGCGATCCTGGCGCAACTCAACGAGATCACCGTCAAGACGTTCACCGATCCGGCGATGGTTCAGAAGCTGTTCGGGCAGGGCATCGTGTCGCGCGCCACCACCCAGGCGCAGTTCAAGGATTTTGTTGAATCCGAGAGCAAGAAGTTCGCAGCCATCATCGAGAAGGCCAAGATCAAGATCGAAGGCTGAATTTGGAGCGCTTGCAGACGTTGAAGAAGAGGGCTGGCGCGGGTGAATCCGCACCAGCCCGCTCTTGACGCACCAGGGGGTCTAGTTGGCGCGCCGCGTGAGTGAGATCGCGTAAGCCGGCTGGCGCGGCAGGAACATCGGGTCGTCCTTCGGACCGGCAAGGCCGTCGGCCAGGTTGGTCGGATCGAAGATGCCGGCGTCGCAAGTTTCATTCTTCTCGATGGCAGTGATCGCGATCGTCCCGAGCTTGACCGTTTTGCGCTTGTCTTCGTCGCGCCACGTCATGGTGGGGTCGTTGGTCGGATCGCCGGCCTCGCCGACAATCGCCATCACGTCGAATCCGGCCGGCGCCTTCTTGGCGATGCGGTCGGTCAACTCGGCGACGAGAAAGTCGGCCGGCTTGGCCTTGGCCTCATCGTCGGTGAGTCCGGCCTCGCCGCCGGTCGGGACCAGCTTGAACTTCATCAACTGCGCCTGTCCCGCAGTGTTCGTCATCGTGTAGGCATGGATGCCCCAATAGCTGACGCCCGCGTAGCTCGCCGGGACCGGCTTGCTCGTGAGCCATGCACCTTGCCGCGTCGTTTCGGGATTGGCCGCGGCAAACGCCTTGATCTTTTCGGGATCCTGTTTGCCGTCGGCGGGGAAGCGCGCCTCCAGGAAGCCGAACATCTGCGCGGGCGTCTTGGCGAAATTCACCGGCGCATTCACCATCACGAATTCGCTCGGCGTCGTGCCGTTCGGATCGAGCTTGAAGGCGAAGCCGCGCACCAGCGGCTTGGCAGTGTCCGGCGCCTTGGGATTGCCGCCGCCCATCGAGAAGCGGCCGAGCACCGGGATGGGCTTCTGAAACGAAGCCGACTTGGTCAGTTGTCTGGCATCGGCTGTCGGCGTGAACATGCCGGTCACGCATTGGCCCTTGGCGCCGCTGGCGCGCGCCTTGTGTTTGCCGAATACGGTGCCGAGTGCATCGACAATCTTTTCGGGCTCGGCTGCGGTGGCGGACTGAGGGGCGAAAGAGATCGCGGCGGCTATCGCGGCTGCGACGGCCGAAGTGGTTGAACAGCGCATGGGTCTCTCCTTGGGAAAATTCCGACGGGTGTGAGAAAGCGGCTGCTGCGGCAGGCAACTCATTTCCGAAATGCCTCCCCTTCCAGAATTGGCCGGCGAAATAATCGGCCGCTCAATTGCTCCCAGATCGTGAAGCGCAACGCCATTCACGAGTCATGAAGCCGGAGTGCCGCTTTGCTCGCGAGAACGTGAGTTGAATTCCTTGCGCGCGGCGGCGCCGAGCCAGAATGGGCGCGCCTCGGCTGCGTCAGGGTTCGGTTGCGCGGAGCGGCTTCAGGCTAAAGCGGTGAATTACCGGCCTTCCGCACAGCGCCGCAGCCTGCTGACGCGCCGTTCTGAAGCCGCTATGATGGCGCAACTCATCGTCCCAGGAACGGAGCATCGTCATGGACGCCGTCACGCCGAAGTCCAAGCACGACACCGCCGACACGCATTCGCATGTCGTGAAGCCGCAGAACATGGAATGGCAGAAGACGCGCTTTCCGGGCTGCGAGGCCAAGACGCTGCTGTTCGATCGCCAGACCGGGCTGATGACCGCGCTGATGCGCTTTGCGCCGGGCGCGGTGCTGCCCGACCATGAGCATGTCAACATCGAGCAGACCTACGTGCTGGAAGGCAGCCTGGTGGACAAGGAAGGGCCGGCCGCCGGCATCGAGGCGGGCAAGGGCGAGTTCATCTGGCGCGAGGCGGGCAGCCGCCATGTCGCCTGGTGCCCCGAGGGCGGGCTGATGCTCGCGATCTTCCAGGTTCCCAACAAATTCTTCGAGGCGGACGGCCGCGTGGTCGATGCCGCGGGGCAGGACTGGGACGAGACCTGGGGCCACACCAAGGTCTGACGGCTTGGTTTCGGCGCTTTCGTTTTTGCGATGCTGCCAGCAATGCTAGAACCGCCACGGGCCGACGTGGCGAAATGGTAGACGCATGGGACTTAAAATCCCTTGGGAGGAAACTCCCGTGCTGGTTCGAGTCCAGCCGTCGGCACCAAAACTCTTCCTCATCCGCGCTCAGTTTTGCTCATTTCAGACGGGCTGGGGCTCCACCTTTTGGTGCACTACCTGAAACGCAACAAGCCCCTGCCGCAGGGAGCGGCAGGGGCCTGGTGTGAACTAGCGAACGCGGTACTGCGGCGCAGAAGCGCGGGAGTTACTTCCACGCATCTTCTTGACCTGTCCCGGAGCGTAGCCGGACGCGCCAGGATAACCGGGCTTGGAGCCGTACTTCTGCATCTTGTGACCCGGCGACATGCCCTTATTGTTCTTTGCGAAACTATCGGCGGACGAGACGAGCACCAAGCTAAGTGCCGCCGCGCCAAGGATTGCGAGTTTGTACATGGACGTTTCCTCTGGTTAGGGACCGAGAGTCAAACGCCGCGGAGTAACGTCCGTTCCGACGAAGCAGACCGTAATTGCATGAACAACGATTAACAGCCTCGTGCTGTTCCACCAGCGGCTTGTCGGGCTGATGCGTAGAAGCGGTCCGCGCGCCGCACCCTAGCGCTGCTTGCCGGCCTCTGCGGGCGCAAGACCGATCGATCGCGAAGCCGCATTGAGCCGGCGCCGCGCTTCGCGCAGCTCCTCGACCGAAATGCCGAGCGACTGCAGCACCGGCCTGACAACGTCGCGCAGATAGATGCGGTCGTCGAAAATCCCGAGGCGGCCGATCAACTCGCCGTTCTCCTTGCCGTCCGGGATGATATCCATGGCCGGCATGCGGAAGGTATGGATCACGAAGTTGAGCGCTTCCACGACGCGCTCGCGGTCGTGCTCCATGTAAATCTTGACGCCGTCCTTGAAGAATTGAAAGTGCCCCACCTCGTCGCGGGCCAGCAGCGCCAGCACCTTATCGAGCGCGGGATCGTTCGAGGCCTGCGCAACCTTGCGCAGACCGCGATAGTTGAGGCCCGTCGCGAACTCCTGCAGCGTCGTGTAGAGCATCATCTCGAGCGGCGTGTCGTACGGCAGGTTCCACTCCCTGCCGAGGATGACCTCCTCGAACTCGCGGATCTGCTTGTCGGTGCGGCTGCCGGATCGGGTGAGCCACATTTCAAGGGCGAGCGAATGCTTGGATTCCTCGTAGCCCCAATTGGCCTGGAACCAGGCCCGGCCGCGGCTGGCGCGGATCAGATGGAGAATCTTCGACGTGTAATCCGGAAGGTACAGCTCGACGGCCATGAAGGACTGCACGACCTGGACGATGCCCGGGTCCGGCGCGCGGCCGATCTCGTTCCACGGAATGTCGCGCTGCAAGTTCCAGCGGCGGCGATCCTCGGCCTTATGGAAGTACTCGAGATAGAGCTCGTAGAACTTGTTTTCTTGCGTCGGGTTCACTCAGCATCCTTCCAGCCGGCCGACACTGGAGAGTCGACCAGCCGATTATAGGAATTCTAGGTTAGATTGCGGGACCTCTTGCCGTTGGCGTAGCACGAACCTTGTCGCGCGTCGCCCCGCGATTCAATCGTTCAGGCCCGTTCCGGGAGCCAAATCTTGAATTTGGCGCGCGGAAATCGCGAACGGTGTGCACTTTCGCCCGCGAAGCGCCTTACACCCGCGTTGGTGCGTCAATGTCTTTGGTTTCGTCTTTGGCTTCGCTGATTGAGGGGCTTTCGATCTTGCCGCTGTAGCCGGCCATGCGCTCAAGCACGGCCATCTCGCGGATCCATCGCCGCATCGGCTTGGCGGGCGTGCCGCCCCAGCGCGCCCCGCGCGGGACATCGGTGGCGACAGCGGAGAGAGCCGCAAGCTGCGCGCCCTTGCCGATCGTCATGTGCGGAATGACGCCGCTGCGGGCGCCGAGCACGACAAAGTCCTCGATCGTCACGCTGCCGCTGATGCCGGTCTGCGCCACGATGATGCAGTGGCGGCCGATGACGACGTTGTGCGCGATCTGGACGAGGTTATCGATCTTGGTGCCTTCGCCGATCACGGTGTCGCGCAGCCCGCCGCGGTCGATGGTGGTGCCTGCGCCGATCTCGACGTCGTCCTGGATCACCACGCTGCCGATCTGCGGGACTTTGATGTGCCCCTTGGCGCTCGGCACGTAGCCGAAGCCGTCCTGACCGATGCGACAGCCGGGATGGACGATGACGCGGTCACCGAGCGTCGAATGGGTGAGGGTGCTGCTGGCGCCGATCGAGCAATCGCGCCCGATACGCACCTTGGGGCCGATCACGGCGCCGGGGCCGATCACGGTGCCTGCGCCGATCTCGGCGCGGGGACCGACCACCGCGCCCGGATCGACGGCTGCGCCTGCGCCGATCTTGGCCGTCGGATGCACAAACGCGCCCGGGGCTATGCCCGCGCCGTCGAACAGCGAAGTCGGCCGCAGCGCGTTGGAATACATCTTGCGCGCCACCGCGGTGAAGTCGCGATGCGGCTCGCGGCTGACCAGGACGACCATGCCTTTGGGTGCCTGCGCCTCATGCTTGCTGCCGAGCAGGCAGGCGCCGGCGCGCGTCGTCGTCAAGCGATCGAGGTATTTGCCGCTCTCGACGTAGGTGAGGTCGCCGGAGCCGGCCATGTCGAGCGGCGCCACGTTGTTGACGCGGATGGAAAGGTCGGTCCCGGCGCGGGGTTGCGCGCCGGTCAAGGCCACGATCTCGCCGATGGTCAGCCCCGACGGGGGCTCGAAGAAACGCGACTCGCTCATACCAATGATCCCAGCACGACTGAGCCTACGATTAACATTCCTGGATTAACCGCCTGTCAACGCTGACAAGGCAGCGTGCGGAAGGCTTTGCGGCTGGCCGCAGGGTTGCGATCGGCCTATAATTTAAAACGTTTTCAATGGTTTATCATAGAGGCTGTCGCGGGGCAGAGACGGCCCGGCAGCACCATCAAACAGCCACGAGAACCGGGCATTCAGCCGCAATGGGCGGGCGCATTCGGGCAGGCAACACGGCGCGGCGGGTGGGGCGGATGCTCGCGCCGGCCGCATTGCTGGCTTTGCTTGCAGGCTGTGGAGGTACTCTCAACGGGCAACTCGGGGACAGCGTCTGGGTGACGCCCGGCAAGTACAATTATCACAGTTGCCTGCAGATGCAGGCCTCCGACCGCGGCTACGCGGCGCGTCAGACCGAGCTTGAGGAATTGATGGCGCGCGCGGCCCAGGGCCCGGGCGGCCAGGCCATCGGGCAGGTGGTCTATCGCAGCGAATACCAGCAGATGATCGGCGAGCGCAAAGCCCTGGCCGCGGCGTCCGTGGAAAAGCGTTGCCAGATCGAGGGCGATTCCAAGAGCGGCCGGACGGTGTTCTAGTCGGCCCGCTTGTTGCGGCGACGTGTTGGTTCAACCAAATCGCTTGCGCGCCATCGCCGCGCCCTTGCCGAGCGCTTCAAGCTTGGCGGCAGCAACGTCTCGACGCATCGGCGCCATGCCGCAGTTGGTGCTGGCGACGACGCGCTCCTTCGGGACGTGCTTGAGCACGGACTCGATGGTGGCAGCGACTTGCTCCGGCGTTTCGATCTCGTCGGTCGCCACGTCGATCACACCGATGGCGACGTCCTTGCCCTTGAGCAGCGACAGCAGATCGACCGGCACCTTGGCATTGCGGCACTCGACCGACACTTGCGTGAGCCGGCTCGCCGCCAGCACGGGAAAGATCTTCTCGTATTGCCGCCACTCGCCGCCGAGCGTTGCCTTCCAGTCGATGTTGGCCTTGATGCCGTAGCCGTAGCAGATGTGGACCGCGGTCTGGCACTTGAGCCCGTCGATGGCGCGATGCAGCGCCTCGATGCCCCAGCCCGCAACGTCGTCCATGTAGACGTTGAACGCAGGCTCATCGAACTGGATCACATCGACGCCTTCCGCTTCGAGTGCGCGCGCCTCGGTGTTGAGCAGATCGGCGAATGCGAACGCCATCTTCACGCGGTCGCCATAGTGAGCGTCGGCGATGGTGTCGATGATGGTCATCGGCCCCGGCATGGTGATCTTGAGTTTGCGCGTCGTGTGAGCCCGCGCGAAGCGCGCCTCGGTGCCGTGGACGCGCCCCTTGAGCTTCAGCGCGCCGGTGACGGTCGGCACCATCGCCTTGTAGCGGTTGTTGCGGATGCCCATCTCGACCTTGTGCGCGAAGTCGATGCCGTCCACGTATTCGAGAAAGCCGTGGACGAAATGCTGGCGCGACTGCTCGCCGTCGCACAGCACGTCGATGCCGGCATCCTCCTGCAGCTTGAGCGCGATCAGCGTCGCATCGAGCTTGCCCGCATTGAGTTCGGCGCCCTTGAGCTGCCACTGCGGCCACAGCTTGTCGGGCTCGGCGAGCCAGGCGGGTTTCGGGAGGCTTCCGGCGATGGTGGTCGGGAACATGGCTTTGCGTCTTCGGTGGAGCGTGACCGGTTCCGAAAATCCCGACCCGCGTTCGCGGATCGTGCTCACTTCGGCGGCGTGGGCCGCCAATCATAGAGCCAATCGTAGCTGCGAAGCAGCATCTTTCCGCCCAGCGTGCGCAGCGTGAGATTTCGCATCACGGCTTCCGCGGTGGAGAGGTGATAGATTCGGCTGTTGCGCCGCGCGCCGCGTTGCGCTTTGCGGGTGCGCCGCCGCCTTTCGCGTTCGTAGCGCCGCATGGCGCCGGGCGCGTCGTCGGGCGTTCTCGCGAACGCCGCCGCCAGCACGGCTGCGTCCTCGATCGCCATCGCCGCGCCTTGCGCGAGGAACGGCAGCATTGGGTGGGCAGCGTCCCCGATCAGCGTCACCGGCCCGTCGCCCCACCGCTTGAGCGGCGGCAGGTCGTACAGCGCCCACTTGTGCCAGCGCTCGGGCACGGCGATCACCGCGCGCGCCAGCTTGGACCAGCGCCACGAGGCAAAATGCGCCGCGATGTCCTTGGGATCGCCCGGCTCGCTCCAGCCGGGCTTGTCCCAGCGGTCATCGACGATGGCAACGATGTTGATGAGCGTGCCCGATTTCACCGGATAGTGGACCAAGTGCGCGCCGTGGCCGAGCCACAGCCGCACCGTGTCGCCGCGCAGCTCGGCCGGCATGCTGGCGGCGGGGATCAGCGCGCGCCACGCGGTGCGGCCCCGAAACGCCGGCCGCTCGCGCAGGCCGAGCCGCAGCCGCAGCCGCGACCACAAGCCGTCGGCGCAGATCAGCGCGATGCCGGTTTCGTCCGCGGGCGTCGCGCCGTGCCGGCAGCCGACGCTGATGCCGTTGCCGTGGACGACGAAATCCTCAACCCGGGTGCCGAGCTTGAGCACGATGTCGGGGCTCGCCCGCACGGCGTCGAGCAATGCAGCCTGCAGATCGCCGCGATGCGTGACCCAGTACGGCGCGCCGTAACGGGCCGCGGCGTATTCGCCGAGCGGAAGCCGCGCCAGCACACTGCCGCGGCTGGCGCAGATTTCGACCGCGGACGGCGTCACCGCGTCGGTGGCGAGCCGTTCCTCCAGCCCAAGCCCAATCAGGGTGCGTGTCGCGTTGGGTGAAAGCTGGATGCCGGCGCCGGCTTCCTCCAGCCGTTCGGCCTGATCCAGCACCACGACGCGGAAGCCGCGCTGCGCCAGCGCCAATGCGGCGGTCAGTCCGCCGATCCCGGCGCCTGCGATGACGATATTGCGCGAGGGCGCCACGGCGGAGGCGCGCCCGCGCTCAGGTCGTGAGGGCGCAGTCGGCCGGGCGCGCGACGTGCGGATCGAGCGCGGGGTCGTGCCGGAACAGCGTCGAGCAATAGGAGCAGATGATCTCCCGGTCGCCGCCCATGTCGAGGTAGATGTGCGGATGATCGAACGGCGGCAGGGCGCCAACGCACTTGAACTCGCGCGCGCCGATCTCGATGACGGGCACGCCGCGGTCGTTGTGGAAGTGCGGAACGATGTGGTCGGCCATGGCTCGCTCGGTCTCTCTGCGGGCGTTGCCCGCTGCGCCGCACCATAGTGTCCCGGCGGCGCTTTTCCTAGCGGCCCGTCGCTGGAAAGCCTCAAATTGGAAGCATGCGGAACGTGTTGAATTTGCGCGCGTTCCTTCACCTGGACCGCGAGCCTCCGTCAACAGCATTCGCAGGCGGGGGCGAATCGGCGCAGACAAATACGATGGCGATACGGTTTGACCCTGCACCGGAGACGCAACCGGCACCGGCGCCCGAGTTGAACAGCCGCCCGATCGCGCCGCGGCGGGTGGGGTTCGCCTGGCTGGCCGCCGGTCTGTTTGCGGTGGCCGCGGTGTTTGCCGCGCCGTACGCCATGCACGCCGACATGCTGCTCAAGAGCGAGGACGATCCGGCGGTGATCGCCGACCTCGCATTGGAGCAGACGTTCAACGGCGAACTGGCGATCCGCGAGATCGAGGCGGCGTTGGAGGCGAACGACGCCGACCTCGCCAGCAGCTTTGTCGAACTGGCCCGCGAGCGCAAAGTGGCGCTGCCTCGGCCGCTGGCCGACAAGGTGAAGGCTGCGGTCGAGCGCGCCAACTCCACCACCGCGCACGTCGAAAGCTTCGCGCGCGGCCTGATCACCGGCGAGCCGGAGAACCTGGTCGGCATGGCCGGCACCACGCTCGGCGATCTGTTCGTCTATGGCGACATCCGCGACGCGGTGCGCGAGGGCACGCGCTACATCAGCGGCCAGCCGGCCGATGAGATGGTGCTGGGCCTCGCCTTGGTCGGGCTCGGCATCACGGCTGGAACCTATGCCTCGATGGGCGCTGCGACGCCGGCACGGGTCGGGCTGTCGGCGGTGAAGGCTGCGCGCCGCACCGGGCGCATCAGCGCCGGCATGGCGGACTGGGTCGGCCGCTCGCTGCGCGAGGTGGTGGACTGGGGGGCACTCAAGCGCGCAGGCACTTCGATCGCCAATCCGGCCACCGCCATGCGCGAGGCCCGCACGGTGGTGAAGGCGGACAAGGCCGGCGGCCTGATGAAGCTGGTGGGCGACGTCGGCACCGTGCAGGCCAAGGCCGGCACGCAGGCCGCGCTCGATGGGCTGAAGATCGCGCAGGGTCCGCGGGAGATGGCGCGGATCGCCAAGCTCGCCGAGAAGAAGGGCGGCAAGACGCGCGCGATCCTCAAGACGCTCGGCCGCGGCGCGATTCTGCTGTCGCTCGCCACCTTCAATCTGGCGGCCTGGATCATGGGCGCGATCCTGGCCCTGTTCGGTTTCGTGTCGTCCGCAAAAAGCGGCGTCGAGCGGCTGACCCAGCGCGCCATCGACCGCGGCAAGGCGCGGCGGCTGGCGCGCTACCAGGCGATGAGCGAACAGCGGGCCTGACCCGCGCGCAGGCGGCTGGCGCGCGCGCCGCGCCGCCGTCTATATCTGCTCCATGCCGCGTTTTTCCCACGGTTCCGTCGAACTGGCCTATCTCGACGAAGGCCAAGATATTTCCAACGCCGAGCCGATCGTGCTCGTCCACGGCTTTGCCTCGTCGATGCTGTTCAACTGGGTGCAGCCGGCCTGGATCGCGCCCCTGACCGCCTCGGGCCGCCGGGTGATCGCGCTCGACAACCGCGGCCACGGCTCCTCCACCAAACTCTACGATCCGGCCGACTATCACACCGACCGCATGGCGCAGGACGTGCGTGCGCTGATGGACCATCTGAAGATCGAGCGTGCGGACGTGATGGGCTATTCGATGGGCGCGCGGATCGCGGCGTTCCTGGCGTATGGCCATCCCGAGCGCGTGCGGTCCGCGATCCTGGGCGGGCTCGGTCTGCATCTGGTCGATGGCGTGGGGCTGCCGGAAACCATCGCGGACGCTTTGGAGGCGCCATCGCTCACCGATGTGACCGACCCGCAGGGCCGCACCTTCCGCGCCTTCGCCGACCAGACCAAGTCGGACCGTCGCGCGCTCGCCGCCTGCATTCGCGGCTCGCGTCAGGTGCTGTCGCGCGAGCAGGCCGCTGCGATCAAGGCACCGGTGCTGGTGGCGGTGGGCTCCAAGGATCCGATCGCAGGTTCCCCCGAGGCGCTCGCAGCCCTGATCCCGGGCGCGAAGGCGCTGAGCATTCCCGGCCGCGACCACATGCTCGCGGTGGGCGACAAGGTGTTCAAGGCCGGCGTGCTGGAATTCCTCAAGGCGCGGGCATGACCGTGCAGTCCCGTCCGGTCACGTTCACCGGCGCTGCCGGCAACAAGCTTGTGGGGGAGGTCACCGGTGACGCAGGTCCTCCGGTCCTGCTGCTGCATGGCGGCGGGCAGACCCGCCACGCCTGGCGCAAGACCAACGAGGTGATCGCAAAGCTCGGCCGCGTCGCCTACGCGGTCGATCAGCGCGGCCACGGCGACAGCGAATGGGTGGCCGACGGCGCCTACGACTTTCCCGATTTCGCCGCCGACGCGGTGGTGCTGGCGGACGCGCTCGCGCAACGCACCGGCGTCAGGCCCGCGGTGGTGGGCGCTTCGCTCGGCGGCATCGCCTCGATGCTGGCGGAGGGCGGCAACAACAACACGTTCTCCGCGCTGGTGCTGGTGGACATCACGCCGCGGGTCGATCTCGACGGCGTGTCCAAGGTGCATGGCTTCATGCGTTCTCACGCCGAGGAGGGATTTGCCTCCGTCGCCGAGGCCGCGGAGGCTGTGGCGGCCTACCTTCCGCACCGGCCGCGGCCGCGCTCGAACGAGGGGCTGAAGAAGAACCTGCGGCTGCATCCCGATGGCCGCTGGCACTGGCACTGGGACCCGCGCTTCCTCGATGGCCGGCGCCGGGTTGGGGCGGGCGGCCACGAGGTCGAAACGATGCTGGTGGAGGCCGCACGGCGGATCAAAGTGCCGGCGCTCCTGGTGAGGGGCGCAGCCTCGGAATTGGTGCAGGAGAAGCACGCCAAGGACTTCCTCGAATTGGTGCCGCAGGCGAGCTATGTCGATGTCAGCGGTGCCCGCCACATGGTGGCCGGCGACCGCAACGACCAGTTCGCAGATGCTATCAAGGCGTTCTTATTCAAGCTGAATTAGCTGGCATAACCATCTGATTTACTAGGTGGTTTAAGCAGTTGAAGTTGCAGAATCTTGGCGCTGCTCCTACCTGTGCTAAAACCACGCCCATTCGTCAGGGTGCCGGCCGGGAGGCCATCGCATGGCTCAGCAGCAGAACAAGCCCAGCAACGCGATCGACAAGGTCGATCCGGTGTGGTCCCGCATCCGTGGCGAGGCCGAGGATATCGTCCGCCGCGAGCCGGAGGTCGGAACCTTCATCTTCTCCTCGATCCTGCACCACGACACGCTGGAGACCGCGGTGGTGAACCGTGTCGCCGAGCGGCTCGACCACCAGGACGTCTCCGCCGAACTGATCCGGCAGGCCTATGCCGATGCGCTGGAGGACCAGCCCCAGATCGGCGAGGCGTTCCGGGTCGATATCGTGGCCACCTTTGACCGCGATCCCGCCACCGACCGCTTCATCGAACCGGTGCTGTACTACAAGGGCTTCCACGCCGTTCAGACTCACAGGCTTGCCCACTGGCTCTGGAACAAGGGCCGCAAGGACTTCGCGTACTACCTTCAGAGCCGCTCGTCGGCGGTGTTCCAGTGCGACATCCATCCCAACGCCAGGATCGGCCGCGGCATCTTCCTCGATCACGCCACCGGCCTCGTGATCGGCGAGACGGCGGTGATCGGCAACGACGTATCGATCCTGCACGACGTGACGCTGGGCGGCACCGGCAAGGATCACGGCGACCGGCATCCCAAGATTTCCGATGGCGTGCTGATCGGCGCGGGTGCCAAGATCATCGGCAACATCGAGATCGGCCGCTGCGCGCGGATCGCGGCGGGCTCGGTGGTGATCAAGCCGGTGCCCAACAACGTCACGGTGGCGGGCGTTCCGGCCCGGGTGGTCGGCGATGCGGCCTGCGAGGAGCCGTCGCGCACCATGGACCACATGTTCCCGCACTCTTGATGAAGCCCGCCAGACCTGCTTGAACCGGGCAGGCTCGCGAACTTTGGTGCGAGACTTGGGAGTGCGACAGCGTGGACGTTCAAGAACTCAAGAAGCTCGATGCGTATCTGCGCAAGCTGTTCGGCAATCCGACCATCCGCGTGGTGCCGAAGAGCAGCAAGTCTGCCCAGGTGTTGATCGGCGAGGATGAACTCGGCGATCTGACGCTCGACGACGAGGATGGCGACCTGTCCTACAATTTCCGCATGGTCATCCAGGTCAGCAACGACCCCAGCCTGCAGCCGGTGCCGGTGCTCAGCGCCTACCTGCGCGCCAAGTTCGACAACGAGAAGATTCGCGTGGTGACGCGTCCGAAGAAGACGGATTCGCTTGAAGCTTATCTCGGCGAGGAATTTCTCGGCGTGCTGTTCGTCGAGGCCGAGAAGGGCCGCAAATTCTACATCTTCGAGCTGCCGATCCTCGACGTGGACCTTGAAGGCGGCGTGTTGGCCTAGCTCCCGCGACTCATTCGCGCGATCAGCCGATCTATCCCACTCGCCACCGCCCGCCAGTCTCCGCCAAGCCATTCGCGCGGAAACCGCACCGTAATGTCGGCGCCCGCCATCCTACGTTCGTGCAGACAGGTGCCGGGCGTGGACGCAAACGACTGCGTGCAGCGCATCAGCAACCGCTCGGGCGCGGCCGGATCGACGATCAGGTCCTCGCCCTGGTACGGCGTGCCGCTGCGGAACGCCCGCACCTGCAATCCGCCCATGTCCACGGCGGGGCCGGGGGCGAGATAGCGCGGATAGATCGTCTTGAGCCGCTCGGCCGGCGGCAGCGTGGTGTCGCTGCCGGCGATGGTAACGAATATCCGTTCGGTGACCTTGGGAGCTTCCGAGGGCGTCAGCGCAACGGTCGGGCCAGGCGGCTCGAGCGACGGCCACAGGAACACCATGTCGATCCGGGCCTGCGGTCCCGCGCGGCGCTGCATCTTGAAGCGGATCGCGGCGGGCGGCGCATTGAAGGTGACGCCGCCGATGGTGATGGGAAGGGACGGCGCGTCCGGCGAGACGGGCTTTGCCTGCGGCCACACCATGTAGGCGATCGGGGCGCAGGCGAGCCCCGCCACGGCCAGCATCGACAGCGGCGCCAGCAGGCGGCGCGCGATGCCGCGGGCCGGGCGCGGCCGGCCGGCCGGGAGCGCGTAATCTGTCATCGTTTCAAGCCCCGAAATCCCAGTGGGGACGGCCGGTCCCCGAATCGTCCCGCTATGGGAGCGGCTGGCGGTTAACCTTTCCTTAACGATGCGCTGGCCGGGCGCGTCTTCTTCTGAGACACCTAGGGGAAGGAAGTGCGTAGCGTCGGGGGGCGGTTGTGTTGATGTCGCCGGAATCGTTTTTGACCGGAATACTTTCGTCCGGTTCCATGCAGTCGTTCATGGCGCTGGCGATCGGTTTCGCCTTTGCCGGCCTTCTGGCCACCGGCTACCAATACTTCACCGAGCAGCCGCCGAGCTTCCGGCTGGTCAACCGCGGCCCGCAGGCATCGACCTTTGCCGCGGTGCCATTCCTGATCTTCTCGGCGCCCTTCATCATCATGCGAAACACCATCCGCGGCGCGCGGATCGAGGGGCGCAGCTTCGGCTTTGCCATGCTGGCGACCGTTCTGGCGGGACTTTGGAGCCTGATGTCGGGTACCGTGGTGGTGATGGCGCTCGAGGCCAGCCGCATCATTCCTTAAAGCGGTTGCGGATGATCTTTTCCGAAAACCGGTTCCCACTTTTCGGGATCATGCGCTAGAGTTTCCAAATGCCGATCTATGAACTCGACGGACAGGCGCCGGAATTCCCGGCGGACGGCAAGTATTGGGTCGCTGAAACCGCAGTATTGATCGGCCGCGTCCGGCTCAAGAGCCACGCCAGCGTGTGGTTCGGCGCGGTGGTGCGCGGCGACAACGAGTGGATCGAGCTGGGCGAGCGCTCGCAGATCCAGGACAATGCCACGCTGCACACCGATCCCGGTTTTCCGATGGTGATCGGCAGCAACTGCGTGATCGGCCACAAGGTGATGCTGCACGGCTGCACGATCGGCGACAACAGCCTGGTCGGCATGGGCGCGATCATGCTCAACGGCTCCAAGATCGGGAACAACTGCCTGCTCGGCGCCGGCGCGCTGGTGACCGAGGGCAAGAGCTTCCCCGACAATTCGCTGATCGTCGGATCGCCCGCGCGCGTGGTTCGCACCCTCGACGATAAGGCCAAAGCGATGATCGCAGGCGGCGCCGATGTCTATGTGCGGCGCTGGCAGGACTACGCCAAGAATTTGAAGCGGATCGGCTGATCGCGCTGACGCGCTCGCTTGCAGCATCCCCAAAAAAGGTGCGGCCGGCAGTGGGGGCTGCCGGCCGCGCGCGAACCCGGTCTGGGGACGGGGAGGGGT
>JAKFYI010000036.1 GCA_021730985.1 Hyphomicrobiales bacterium
GAGGCGGGGCCGTTAACGCGGAGCGGGTCGGGGGGAGGGTTGCCGCTCCGTCTTGATAATCCCCGGCGCCCCAATTCGTTCCATGAAAAAAACGGCATTTTGGACAATCGGAACAGGTCACAAGGCGCCGGCAACGCGGTGCTGTGCCGCCCCATCGACCGGCGGTGGGTTTCATATGCGGGTGTGGCGGTGAAACCAGGCCGCGTTCGCAATTCGTTAAGCGGCGAGCCCGTTCGATTCGCGTGAGTCCGATTCGTTCTTTGAGAACAAAGCCGAGTCATTCCGGGAACGGTGCAGCACGCCGACCGCCGTGCGCGCGGTCGCGATCGCCTCTTCGTAGTTCGCGAATTCCAGCACGACTTTGTCGTCCGCGCAGATGGCCCAATGTCCGCGTCGTTTTCTGACGGCATAAATCGGCACATCGCTCTCCTCAAACCCATGCGTGGCATGGATTTGAGCGTGCGCCGCAGCGTCCTAACCGAAGGTTAAATCGATCGTCTGCGCAGCCGCTGTCCACCGCTTTGCGGAGCATTGCTGTGGACAAAAATGCGTCGGCAAACGCGTCATCAAAAAGAAAAGCGGCCCGCGTGTTGCGCACGCGAGCCGCAATGAGGATTCACGATGTTTCGGCGGGTTTCGTTCAGGCCCGCCATCGCGACGGATAGAGCAACCGCGTCGCCATGATCAGAATGCAGGCGCCGACAAATCCGGCGATCAGATAGCCGAGCCAGACCGGGCCGGGGAGTGTCACGCCGAGCAGCCCGAACAGCCAGCCGGCCAGGCCTGCGCCGATCATCCCCAGCACGATGTTGACGATGATCCCCATGTTGCTGCGGGTGATCTGCTCGGCCAGCCATCCGGCGATGCCGCCCACCAGAATGGACCCGATCCATCCCATTCCTGCGCCGTCCATGGGTCTCTCCGGTGCTGCTTGGTTGAACCAGCAGGCTTAAACCCGCAGACCGGCAAAAGGTTTCAAACCCGAGGAATTTCAGGGCCGGCCGCCGCCGCCGGGCGGCTGTGTCCCGCAGGACACGGGTGCAAGACAGTGGATTCCGGGCCTTGCCTCAGTGCTTGCTTAACCCTGGGCGGCTATAACAAAATGGCGCGACGGACTTCATTTCGGACGGAGAGCCAGGTGAAAGCGGGACGGGCGGTTGCCGTACTTCTGATTGCGCTTGGCTCCGCCGCCATGGCTGGCTGCACCCATGTCGAGGACACCGTCGCCGACAACGTGCGGGTGAACCGGCCCGCATCGCCGCGGGTGGCGAAGACTGTCGCCAAGCCGCTCCCCGCTCAGCCCAAGCTGACGCGCTCGGCGTCGGTGCAGACCGGCCGCAGCTTCGTGATGGGCGTCGGGTTCTAAGTCTTCAAGACTTTCGCGAATGTCCGGCGCGCGTGAGCGCGCGCCGCGTGCTGTCATGACGGCCCGCCAGGCAGAACATTGCGGCGCGTTCTAGTAGGCAACCCCGTGGATATAGGGAAAGCGTGGCGACCGGGAGTGGCTCGTCGCCACCACGGCGGGCTTCTGCCGGACGATGCGATAGACGGGCGCCGCCCGCCTGGCCTGGGCGGAAGCGTCAACAGCCTCCGCCGGCGCCGCGGCCAGCGCGTTGCTGCCGTCGCGATCGTCAAGCGTCAGGGCCGCATGGGCCGGGCTGCAGAGTGCGGCTGAGAGGCTGATCAGCACCGCGGCTGTAATCCTACGGGACATGGGAACCTCCTGCTTTGAGCGTGTCGCTCTCATCCAACCAAGACGAGTTGAAGGAGGTTGCCGTTACAGGGCACATGGCCTGCGATCGGCGGGCCTGAACCGGTGCGATTAGTCGCAAGAATGAGGTTCAACGAAGTACGTTTCGTCTTGCGCGGGTTCCGCCATCGCGGGAACCACCAAAGCCAGTGCCGCAAGCCAGCAAAACGCCGCCAAAAATGCCGTTCGCATCGTCCCCTCCTATGGTCATGTTCTGAGGGACGGGTCCAGGGGCCGCGGCGTTACAAGCGCAGCGAGAATTGCCGTTCGCTTGTTGGTGTTGATCGGGTTGGTGAGCGCGGAGGGACTCGAACCCTCGACCCCATGATTAAAAGTCACGTGCTCTACCACCTGAGCTACGCGCTCGCCGGGCGTTGATCTAGGCCATAGGGGCCTGCTTTCCAACCAAAATCGCCGTTTTGAGCCAACCTGTTGACCGCTACCGCACGCTCCGGTTTGCTGTCCCCCGCGGGCCGGGCCGGATGCGCGCGAAGCGCCAGTTCCAGGGAGTTTTCGATGGCCATTATCAACCGCATCGGCGACATGCAGCCCGAGATCGCGGCCTGGCGGCAGGACATCCACGCGCATCCGGAGTTGCAGTTCGACGTCCACCGCACCGCCGGCGTGGTGGCGGAGAAGCTGAAGGCCTTCGGCTGTGACGAGGTGGCGACCGGGATCGGGCGCACCGGCGTGGTCGGCGTCATCAAGGGCAAGAAGGGGCAGGGCTCCACCCGCGTGATCGGGCTGCGCGCCGACATGGACGCGCTGCCCATCACCGAGATCACCGGCCTGCCGTATGCCTCCACCAATCCGGGCAAGATGCACGCCTGCGGCCACGACGGCCACACCGCCATGCTGCTGGGCGCCGCGAAATATCTCGCCGAGACGCGCAACTTCGCGGGCACCGCGATCGTGATCTTTCAGCCGGCCGAGGAGGGCGGCGGCGGCGGCCGCGAAATGGTCAAGGAAGGCATGATGGACCGCTTCGGCATCGAAGAGGTCTACGGCATGCACAACTATCCGGGCCTGCCGCTCGGCGACTTCGCGATCCGCTCGGGCCCCATGATGGCGTCGGCGGATCGGCTCTACATCGACATCGAGGGGCTTGGCGGCCACGCCGCGCGCCCGCATGTCTCGATCGACACCGTGCTGGTCGGCGCGCAGATCATCAACCAGATCCAGTCGATCGTGGCGCGCAACGTCGATCCGCTGGAGTCGGCGGTGATCTCGATCACGCAATTCCACGCCGGCACCGCCGACAACATCATTCCGCAGACCGCGCGGCTGTCGGGCACCGCGCGCACGCTCGATCCCAATGTGCGCGATCTGGTCGAGAAACGGCTGTTCGAGGTGATCGAAGGCACCGCCAAGCTGTATGGCGCGACGGCGAAGCTCGTGTACAAGCGCGACTATCCGGTGACGCGCAATCACGAGCGGCAGACCGCGTTCGCAGCCGAAGTGGCGCGCGAGGTGGTCGGCAAGGACCGGGTTGACGATCAGGTGCCGCCGGTGATGGGCGCGGAGGATTTCTCCTACATGCTGGAGGCGCGGCCCGGCGCTTTCATCTTCGTCGGCAACGGCGACACCGCGGGGCTGCATCACCCGGCCTACAACTTCAACGACGAGCTCATCCCGGTCGGCTCATCCTATTGGGTGAAGCTGGTGGAGACCGCGATGCGGGGGTGAGTCTTCCCGCTCGCTACGATTGTCGGAAAAGCAAAGATCAATTGTCTGTCATGTTCGCCGGTCATGGCGAGATCGCGCGTGGCCCGCTTGTGAGGCCCGGCTGAAAGACTTAGGCTTTGCTCCGGTTCGTAAGCGTTGGGAGTAGGCGATGCGTCCGTTTCGTTTCGGCTGGACCACGTTGCCGCGTCGCGTTCTTCCCGCAACGCTCGGCATCGTGGCCGCAATGTTGACGCTGCAAAGCTCTCGTGCCGATGAGGGCGGCGTCAGCTTCTGGCTGCCGGGCCAGTTCGGCAGTCTCGCGGCTGCGCCGCAGCAGCCGGGCTGGTCGTTCGCCAGCATCTACTATCACACCTCGGTCAATGCCGGTGGCAACGTCGCGGCCGCGCGTCAGGTTTCGATCGGTCGGGTGAGCCCGACCGTCAACATCGACCTCAACGTGCAGCTCAAGGCGCGTCCCGACCTGATTTTCATGAACGTCAATCATGTGTTCGCAACGCCGGTGCTGGGCGGCCAGTTCGCGCTCGGCATGACGGGCGCGTTCGGCCGCAATCCGGTGTCGATCGACGGTACGCTGACCACGACGGTGGGCGGCTTCACCACCACGCGCACCGGCAGCATCAACGACGAGCGGTTCGGCGTTGCCGACCTCTATCCGATGGCTTCGCTGCGCTGGAACCGCGGCGTGCACAATTTCATGATCTACGGCACCGGCGACATTCCGGTCGGCACCTACGATTCCAGCAGGCTTTCCAACGTCGGCATCGGCCACGGCGCCGCCGACGGCGGCTTCGGCTATACCTACTTCAATCCGCACACCGGACACGAATTCTCCGCGGTGACGGGACTGACGTACAATTTCAGGAACGACGCCACCAACTATCAGAACGGCGTGAACTGGCATCTCGACTGGGGCGCCTCGCAATTCCTGTCACCGCAGTTGCACATCGGCGCGGTCGGTTACGTGTACGAGCAGCTCACCGCCGACCGCGGCGCGCCGCTGATCCTGGGCGACAACAAGTCCGGCGTCATGGCGGTCGGCCCGCAGATCGGATTCCTGTTTCCGGTCGGCTCCATGCAAGGTTATCTCAATGTCAAAGGCTATTACGAGTTCAACGCGCACAACCGGCCCGAAGGCTGGAACGCGTGGCTGACATTTGCAATTTCGCCCGCTGCCGTGCCGCAGTCCGCGCCGGTCAGCCGGCTGGTGCGCAAGTAACCGGCGCCCGCACGTAGAGGCAAGGCATGAGTACGGCCGCCCCATCGGCGCTCGACCCAACGGCCGCCGCACGGCCCGACGGCATGATCTGGATTCCGGGCGGCGCGTTCCGCATGGGCTCGGACCAGCACTATCCGGAAGAAGCGCCTGTACACCGCGTCGCGGTGGACGGCTTTTGGCTCGACCGCACGCCGGTGACCAACCGGCAGTTCAAGGCGTTTGTCCGCGCCACCGGCCACAAGACCTTCGCCGAGATTCCGCCCGACCCGAAGGACTATCCCGGCGCGCTGCCGCACATGCTGTTCGCCGGCTCGCTGGTGTTCACGCCGACATCGGGCCCGGTCGACCTGCGCGACTGGAGCCAGTGGTGGCAATTCACCAAGGGCGCGGACTGGCGGCATCCCGCCGGACCCAAGAGCAACATCAACGCGCTCGATAATCATCCTGTCGTACATGTCGCGTATCGAGACACGCTCGCCTACGCACAATGGGTCGGCAAGGAGTTGCCGACCGAGGCGGAGTGGGAATTCGCCGCGCGGGGCGGGGTTGAGGACAAGGAGTTCGCGTGGGGCGATGAGTTCACGCCGGACGGCAAGCACATGGCCAACACCTGGCAGGGCGACTTCCCGCACCGGAACCGAAACGACGACGGCTTTGCGCGCACCTCGCCGGTGACGGCGTTTCCGCCGAACGGCTACGGCGCCTACGACATGATCGGCAACACCTGGGAATGGACCACCGACTGGTATTCGCAGAAGCACGAGGCCGAAAAAACCGAGAACGGATCGCCGAAGGCATGCTGCGTTCCGGAAAATCCGCGCGGTGCGCCGGAGCAGGGCAGCTACGATCCGCTGCAGCCGCAGATCAGGATTCCCCGCAAGGTGATCAAGGGCGGCTCGCATTTGTGCGCGCCGAGTTATTGCCGGCGCTACCGGCCGGCCGCGCGTCATGCCGAGGCGGTCGATACATCGACCAGCCATGTCGGATTCCGCTGCGTGCTGAGGGAGAAGCGCGCCCCGTGATTTGAGCACCTGCAAGGAGCCGGTGATGAGCGATGCCCCGTTGGTTGAGAAGGCCGAGCCGACTGAAGCAAGGCCGAACAAGACCAACCGTCGTAAAATGCTGCTGGCCGGCACGGCGCTGGTATTTGCAGCCGGCTTGTGCCTCGCGGCGCCGCAATTCGCGTTCGCCCAAGCGTCCGCGAATGCACGGACCTCGGACGGCTCCATTCTACCGTTTCCACCCAAGCCGAGCGCGAGCGTGGCGGGCGCCACCTTGCAAGAATCGAAGCTGATGCCGTTTCCGGCGGACAACCGCCTGCCGAAAGATGCGCCGAACATCCTGATCATCATGCTGGACGATGTCGGCTTCGGCTTGCCGGACACGTTCGGCGGCCCGATCCACACGCCGACCTTCACGCGTCTTGCCAACGGCGGCATCGGCTACAACACCTTCCACACGACATCGATCTGCTCGCCGACCCGAGCGTCGCTCCTCACCGGGCGCAATCATCAGCGCGTCGGCTCCGGGACGATCGCCGAGCGTGCGGTGAACTGGGATGGATACACCGGCCGCATCCCGCGCACTTCTGCGACGATCGCCAAAGTGCTCGGCAACTACGGCTACAAGACCGGCGCCTTCGGCAAATGGCACAACACGCCCGCGACAGAGACGACGGCGATGGGACCGTTCACCCTATGGCCGACCGGCGAAGGCATCGGGTTCGACTATTTCTACGGGTTCCTTGCCGGCGAGACCTCCCAATGGGAGCCGCGTCTGACGGAGAATTTCAATGCGGTCGAGCCTCCGCATGATGAGAAGTATCACCTGAGCGAGGATCTCGCAGACAAGGCGATTTCCTGGCTGCGCAAATATCGCGCCTATACGCCCGACAAGCCGTTCCTGATGTATTGGGCGCCCGGCGCCGCGCATGGGCCGCATCACATTTTCAAGGAATGGGCTGACAAGTATAAGGGCAAGTTCGACCAGGGTTGGGACGCGTTGCGCGAGGCAACGTTCAAGCGTCAGAAGGAGCTTGGCTGGATTCCGGCGAACACCAAGCTGACGCCGCGCGATCCATCGATGGCGGGTTGGGACAGTATCCCCGCGCCGCAGCGCGAATTCCAAACACGGCTGATGGAGATATTCGCGGGCTTCACCGAGCACGCGGATGTGCAGGCAGGAAAAATCATCGACGAACTGGAACGCCTGGGCCTGCGCGACAATACGCTCGTTTTCTACATCTTCGGCGACAACGGTTCGAGCGCCGAGGGCCAGCATGGCACGATCAGCGAACTGCTCGCGCAGAACAACATTCCGAACACGATGGAGCAGCAATTCGCGGCGCTGAAGGAACTCGGCGGCCTGGATGCGCTGGGCACGGCGAAAACCGACAACATGTACCACGCCGGCTGGGCCTGGGCCGGCAGCACTCCGTTGCGCTCGACCAAACTCGTCGCCGCGCATTTCGGCGGCACGCGCAATCCGCTGGTGATTTCGTGGCCGAAGGGAATCAAGCCTGACAAGATGCCGCGGACGCAGTTCCACCACGTCAACGACATCGCACCGACCCTCTACGATGTTCTCGGCATCAAGCCGCCCAAAATGGTCGACGGCTTCGTGCAGGATCCGATCGACGGCGTCAGCATGAAATACACGTTTGCGAGCGCGAAGGCGCCTGGCCAGAAGCGGACGCAATATTTCGACAATAACGGCAGCCGCGGCGTCTATCACGACGGCTGGTTCGCCTCCACATTCGGCCCGTTCGTTCCCTGGGACACGCCCGGCTCTGTCGAACGAGTGAACAAGTGGGATGCCAACAAAGACGTGTGGGAACTCTATGACCTGCGCAACGACTTCTCTCAAGCCGACGACCTTGCGGCCAGGAATCCAAAGAAGCTCGCCGAGATGAAGGCGTTGTTCCTCAAGGAGGCGAAGGCCAACAAGGCGTTTCCGATTGGCGCTGGAAACTGGCTGCGGCTCCACCCTGGAGATCGGGTGAAGACGCCGTATTCGAGCTGGCAGTTCGACGCGTCGACCGTCCGCATGCCGGAATTCACTGCGCCGGGTCTCGGGCGCGTGAGCAATCATGTGACCGTCGAGGCGCAGATCGGCGAAAACGCGACCGGGGTGCTCTACGCGCTCGGTGGGTTCTCCGGCGGACTGACGTTGTTCATGGACAAAGGCGAACTCGTCTACGAGTACAACATGATGGAGATCGAACGTTACACCGTCCGATCCAAGGACAAGATCGCTCCCGGGAAACGAAAGATCGAGATCGATACCGCCATCGCCAAGCCGGGCGCGCCGGCCGAGGTCGTTCTCAAGGTCGACGGTGGCGAGGTCGGCCGTGTTACTGTTAGGCGCACCGTACCCGCGGCGTTTACGGCCAGCGAAAGTTTCGACGTGGGAATCGATCTCGGATCGCCGGTATCGCCCGTCTATTTTGACCGCCGGCCGTTCAAGTTCGACGGCAAGATCGAAAAGGTCGTCGTCACGGTGAAATGATTCAAGTAAGGCCAAGATAGCTGCCGAATTTTCGTGAACTGCAACAACGTGGGAGGTTTTCGATGAGCACCAACGATACCCGCCGGAGCAATTCCGCTGAGACCAAGCGCGACGCGATGAACCGCCGCAATATGCTGCTCGGCGGCACAACAATCGCGGCAGCGGCGTCGATGCTGGGCGGGACCTCGCCGGTCCAAGTCGCACAGGCGCAGGCTCAGCCGCAGCCGCGCCCAGCAGCAGCGCCTCCCGGCGGGCGGCCCAACATCCTCGTCATCTGGGGCGACGACATCGGCATCGCGAACATCAGCGCCTATTCCAACGGCCTGATGGGTTACGCAACGCCGAATATCGACCGCATCGGCCGCGAAGGTGTCATGTGTCTGCATTATTACGGCGAGCAGTCTTGCACCGCTGGCCGTTCGGCCTTCCTGACCGGCCAGCACATCATCCGCACCGGACTGAGCAAGGTTGGCTTCCCCGGCGCGCCGATGGGCATGAGCCAGCTCGATCCGTCGATCGGCGGACTGCTCAAGAACCTCGGCTATTCCACCGGGCAATTCGGCAAGAACCACCTCGGTGATCGCAACGAGTCGTTGCCGACGGTGAACGGTTTCGATGAGTTCTTCGGCAATCTCTATCACCTCAACGCCGAGGAAGAGCCGGAGCTGCCGGACTATCCGAAGGACCCGGCTTACCGCGCCAAGTTCGGGCCGCGCGGCGTGCTGCGCTGCCGCGCCAGCGACCGCGACGATCCCACAGTCGATTCGCGTTTCGGGCGGATCGGCAAGCAGACCATCGAGGACACCGGCGCGCTCACCAAGAAGCGCATGGAGACGGTCGACGACGAGACGTCAGCCGCGGCGATCGACTTCATCGGCCGGCAGGTCAAGGCGAGCAGGCCGTTCTTCTGCTGGTTCAACGCGACTCGCATGCACCTGCGCACGCATGTGCGGGCGGAGAACCGCGGCAAGTACCCGCACGGCGACAGCGAGTACATGGACGGCATGATCGAGCACGACGGCATCGTCGGCAATCTGCTCAAGTCGCTCGACGACATGGGGATCGCGAACAACACCATCGTCGTCTACTCCAGCGACAACGGCCCGCACATGAACACCTGGCCAGACGGCGCGATGACGCCGTTCCGCTCGGAGAAGAACACCAACTGGGAGGGCGCGTTCCGCGTGCCCTGTCTGGTGCGCTGGCCAGGCACCATCCGGCCCGGCACCATCACCAACGAAATCATGAGTCATAACGACTGGATTCCGACGTTTTGCTCGATTGCCGGTGAGCCGGCCATCGTGGACAAGTTGAAGGCGGGCTACACCGCCAACGGCATCAACTACAAGGTCCACCTCGACGGCTACGACCAGTCCAACTTCCTGCGCAATGTCAGCGGAACGATCGGCAACACCAGCGGCACCAAGAGTGCGCGCAAGATGTTTTTCTATTCCAATGACGACGGCCTGCTGGTCGCGATGCGGCAGGGCGACTGGAAGTACGTCTTCTCCGAGCAGCGCGTGCAAGGGACCATGCAGGTGTGGGCCGAGCCGTTCACCACGCTGCGCCTGCAAAAGATCTTCAACGTCATGCAGGATCCGTTCGAGCGGGCGGACATCACGTCGAACACCTACTGGGACTGGAACCTCAATCACGTCGGCTCCATGTACGGCGTGATGGACGACGTGTTCGTCTTCGCGGCATCGTTCAAGGACTTCCCGCCGCGTTCGCATCCGCCAAGCTTCAATCCGGCCAACGTCCTGGAAGAGACGCTCGACGGCATACGGCGGCGCCAACAGGTGATCCGCAGCATCGACCGTATCCGCCCCGGCTCGGGCGAGACGATCGAAAGAATTCTGCGGGAGCGCGCGGCTCAGTAGCCGTCCAACTTTCCGGCCGGAGCAATCCGGCCGGATCATACTTTGAAGAATTTCATCGAAGGAGGCGACCATGACGTGCACTTCGACGGCTACAACCGGCTTCCTCAAAGAGTTCCCGCCACGCCAGACGCCGTCGAGCTTTAGCGTCGATCAGATCATGGAGACGCTGACGAAGCCGCACGGCGGCTAGCGCTGCAAAGATCGAACCTTCTGACGTCGTCGAGCCCCGAACGACGTCAGGTTATCCCGGGGCAATGGGAGGTGAGGTATGTCGGGCACTCTCGTGAATCTGATCATTCAGCTTATCGCAGGCGTTGTCGGCGGCACCGCTGCCGGCAAGGCGCTCAAGGACTACGATCTCGGCGGCCTGGGGAATACGATCGCCGGCGCAGTCGGCGGCGTGGGCGGAGGGCAACTGCTCCAGATGCTGATTCCCGCGTTGGCCGGGGCGGCCGGAGGCGCCGGCGGGCTCGACATCGGGTCGATCCTCGGCCAGCTGGTGGGTGGCGGCGCCGGCGGCGCAATCCTGACCGTGATCGCCGGTTTCGCGAAGAACGCGATGGCGGGCAAGTAGCGCGAACGATCGCCGGCCGGTTGCCGATTGGTGGCCGGCCAGCGTCGCATATAGGTGCGAGGACACGTCATGATCTGTCATTTCAAGCGGCATGCGCTGCTGCTCACGCCGCTGATCGCGAGCCTGTGGTGTTGGGCCGGCCTTGCGGCGCACGCCCAAACCGATCCGCTGCCGTCCTGGAACGACGGCGCGGTGAAGAAATCCATCACGGATTTCGTCGCGCGTACCACCGCGCAGGGCTCCCCGGACTTCGTGCCGATGCCTGAGCGCATCGCCACCTTCGACAACGACGGCACGCTGTGGAGCGAGCAGCCGGTCTATTTCCAGGTTGCCTTCGCCTTCGACCGAGTCAAGGCGATGGCGCCGCAGCGCCCGGAATGGAAGACCCAGCAGCCGTTCAAGGCGGTGCTCGACAAGGACATGAAGGCGCTGGCCGCGACCGGCGAGAAGGGCCTTTTGCAGATCATGGCGGCGACGCACACCGGCATGACCGTAGAGGAATTCCATAAGCTCGTGCTGGATTGGACCGCGAGCGCGCGGCACCCGCGCTTCAACCGGCCGTACACCGAGATGGTCTATCAGCCGATGCTGGAATTGCTGACGTACCTGCGGGCCAACGGCTTCAAGACCTTCATCGTGTCGGGCGGCGGTGTCGAGTTCATGCGGCCCTGGGTCGAGAAGGTCTACGGCATCCCGCCCGAGCAGGTGGTCGGCTCGTCGGGCGTGGTGAAGTACCAAATCGGCAAGGACGGCAAGCCTGTACTGACGAAAGAAGCCAAGGTCGAGTTCATCGACGACGGGCCGGGCAAGCCGGTCGGCATCAACCGCTTCATCGGCCGGCGGCCGGTGTTCGCGTTCGGCAACTCCGACGGTGACCAGCAGATGCTGCAATACACCGCAGCGGGCGCCGGCGCGCGATTCATGGGCATCGTGCATCACACCGACGCCGAGCGCGAATGGGCCTACGACCGCAAGTCCCACATCGGCAAGCTCGACAAGGCGCTGGACGAGGGTCTCGCCAAGGGCTGGACCATCGCGGACATGAAGCGCGACTGGAAGGTCATCTATCCGTTCCAGAAATGATGCCGGCGAATCGCCAAATCCGGCCGGGAACGGGAGATTGTGCCGACAACCGGTGATGCCTTAGTCTCCCGGCAAATTCCAGGGAGGCGACACCATGAACCCCATCCGCAAGTCCTTCGCGCGCCGGCTGGCGCTCGGCGCAGCCGGCATCGGTATCGTTGCTTTGTTGTCCACGTCGGTGGCCCAAGCGCAATCCCAGGCCCCAACACAGGCTTGGCCGCAGCGCTCAGTGAAGTTCATCCTGCCGTTCGGTCCCGGCAGCGCGACCGACATCGCGGCGCGGCTGATCGGCGACAAGCTCTCCGCCAAATGGGGCAAGCCGGTGGTGATCGAGAACCGGCCGGGCGCCGACGGTCTCCTTGCCATCAACGCCTTCACTTCGGCGGCCGACGACCATGTGCTGCTGTACGCCTCAAGCGCCAGCTTCATCGCGCACCCGTACACGCAGGAGAAGGTGCCCTACGACATGGAGCGAGACCTTGCGCCGATCGCCCGCGTTAGCGACACCGTGCTGTCGGCCGCCGTGCCGGCCGAGAGTGGCTACAAGACGCTGCGCGAATTCGTAGAGGGGGCGAAGAAGGCGCCGGACAAGCACAACTTCGCGGGCGCAGCCGGCCTGCCGGAATTCGCCGCCATGGCGTTCGTCAAAAGCGAGAACCTCGGCATCAGCAAGATTCCTTACAAAGATGTGATGCAGGGCGGGCGCGACCTCGGCGAGAACCGCATCCAGTTCCTAGTGTCGTCGTATGCGGCGGTGCAGCCGCTGATCGAGGCCGGCAAGGTGCGCGTGGTGGGAGTGGGCGGGCGCACGCCGCTCGCCCCGGGTGTGCCGACCGTGACCGAGGCGGGCTATCCGTCGCTGCAGATCGAAACCACGTCCGGGTTCTACGGGCCGCGCGGCATGCCGCTGGACCTGCGCCAGCGGATCGGTCGTGACGTGGTCGAGGTGACCAACGACCCGGTCATCTCGCAGCGGATCGCAAGCTCGGGACAGGACGTGCGAACCGGGGGTCCGGAGGAGATGGCGCAGACGCTCAAGCGCCAGGCGCAACGCGCAGCCGAAATCGCGAAGGTCCTCGGATTAACGGCGAAGAACTAGCCGAGGAAGGGTAAGGAACCAGCCGAAGAAGGCGTGGAGGACTTGAAGAACCGGTCCCGCTACTGGACCGGCTCCACTTGTTTTTCGACCGGGGCCGGCGCCTCGGGCAGTTGCGCGCGCTGCGGCAGCAGGCCCGCGATCTTGCCTTCCAGGGCGCGCCACTGGGCATAATCGTTGGCGGGTGAAGCCTCTAGCGCGGCAAGTGAAACCGCTGCGATAAAGGGCAGAGCCTGAACCGCAAGAACCACCGCGAACAAATTGATCTCGCTCACTCTTTCCCAGTTGGTGGCATACAAGAACATGGCGCTGGCGAGCAGCAGGCCGGCGATCACGGCCTCCCAGAACGCCGGGAAGTCCTGACCCTTGCGGGCCGTGCCGCCCTTCGCCGTGCGCACGAACGGCAGGCGGTCTTTGAAAAGGCCCGAGCCGACCGCGCGCGCCACCGTCCATTGCACCGACATGGCCGCGATCACCGCTCCAAACGCTTGACCCTGCGGGATTTTCACCCGCAGCCGGTACAGCGCCACGAAGTGGGCGACCGACACGACGAACGCCGCGAGGATCGGAATGGTCAGAATCTTGTCCGGGATCGCGATGCCGGCGAACACCACGAACGGCACCCAGATCAGGTTGAGGATCGCGACCACCACGCCGATGCTCTCGGCGCCGAGCCAGTTGAGCCAACCCAGCGCAAATTCGCGCTTCTGTTCGCGGGTGAGGCGGCCCGCGCCCGGCAGGAAATGGCGCCAGTGCTTCTTCATGATCTGGAAGCCGCCGTAAGCCCAGCGGTGGCGCTGCTTTTTGTAGGACAGGAAGTTGTCTGGCAGCAGGCCGTGGCCGTAGCGGCGGTTGGTGTAGTGCGCCAGCCAGCCCATCTCGAGGATGGTGAGGCCAAGATCGCTGTCCTCGCAGATGGTGTCGCTGGACCAGCCGCCGGCCTCATTGAGCGCGGCGCGCCGGATCAGGCACATGGTGCCGTGCACGATGATGGCGTTACATTCGTTACGCTGCACCATGCCGATGTCGAAGAATCCGGCGAACTCGCCGTTCATGACGTGGTGCGTGACGCTGCGTTCGCCGTCGCGGTGGTCCTGCGGCGCCTGCACCAGGCCGACCTTGGGGTCGGCGAACAGCGGGGCCAGGTCCTTCAGCCAGTCGGCATGCACCGTATAGTCGGCATCCAGCACGCCGATGATCTCGGCGTCGGGCGCGGTGTGGGCGAGGGCGAGCCGCAGTGCTCCGGCTTTGAAGCCGGAGAGGTTTTCCTCGCGTAGCACCTTGAAGCGGTCGCCGAGCGTGCGGCAATGCTCCTCAACCGGAAGCCAGAGCGCGGGATCCGGCGTGTTGTTGATGATGACGATGCATTCGAAATTCGAGTAGTTGAGGCGCGCGACCGTATCGAGCGTCGCCTTCAGCATCTCCGGCGGCTCCATATAGGCCGGGATGTGGATCGACACCTTGGGCTCAAATGGAGCGTCGGGAACAAGCGAGGGTGACGCAATCAGACGGCGTGGCTTGATGCCGAACGCGACCGCTGCAATCTCCTCGATCCGGGCCAGCGCGATCAGCACCAGCGGCACCAGCAGCAGCATGCCGAGCGCGAACGCGAACGCAGCACCGGGCACGAAGTAGTGCCCATTCCAATAGGCGAAGATGATCGCAAACCATCCGCCGACGACATGAGCCGCGGCGCCAAGCAGGGCGACCTGGCCGACCGTTGCAGCGGCGAGGGTCATGATCGGCAGCGAAAGCAGCACGCCGATCAGCACGGCCACGCTGGCGAGTTTCCAATGGTCGGGATTGGTGATCGCGCCGGTCAGCGGGAATTTCGGCTGCCGCGACGTGTCGAACATGCCCCAATAGGGCCCGACGCCGCCTTCGAACGTCTTCCACGGCTGGTCGTAGGCTTCGATGATGTTGTAGTCGATGCCGAGCGCCTCGGCGCGGCTCAGGAAGTCACGCAGCACCTCGGCTTGCGCGATCTTGCCGGGCACCGCATCGCGGCGATTGTAACCGGCGCTGGGCCAGCCGAATTCGGCAATCACAATCCGTTTGCCGGGATAGGCCAGGCGCAGCTTGTTGTAGATCATGATGGTGTGTTCGACGGCGGCCTTTTCAGAGATGCCTTCCCAATAGGGCAGCACATGCGCGGCGATGAAATCGACCGCGGAGGCCAATTCGGGGTGCTCGATCCAGGCGTGCCAGATTTCGCCGGTGGTGACCGGCAAAGAGGTGTCGCGCTTGATGCGCTGGATCTTGCGGATCAGCTGCTCGGGCGTCTGCTCGCCACGGAAGATGGTTTCGTTGCCGACCACAATGCTGTCGATGTTGCGGCTGCGTCGGGCGAGGTCGGTGACGGAACGCAGTTCGCGCTCGTTCCGCCGCTCGTCCTTATCGACCCAGGCGCCGATCGAGGCGCGCATGCCGAACTCGTTGGCGACCTCGGGAACGAGCTCGCTGCCGCTGGTCGAGGAATAGGTGCGGATGGTCCGGGTGTAGGGCGCGATGGCCTTCAGATCGGCGCGAATCTGGGCGGCCGTTGTTCGCGTCCCACTGTCCGGATGGGCGGAGCCATCGAACGGCGTGTAGGACATGCTCGCGATCTGGCCGCCAATGTTCGGAGCGACCGCCTGCTCTCTGGAAAGAGCCCATAGCCCGGCATGGACGCAGGCAATCAAAGCGCCGACGAGAACTACAATGCGCATCAAAGCGACCGAGAGGGGCAGTGAAACTTCGACGCCGACCCGTCCCCTGAATGGGCGTTCGTGAGGGTTATCTGCGAGAAGGTCATTCGACCCTGATTTCCACTGACCTGACGACCCTTAAAGACCTCAGTAGAACGCAGTTACTTCGTTGTCGTTCCAGCAGGTGCCGGGGTTGGTGCGGATGCCGGCGCCGATGCCTGCGAAACCGGACTGAGCCAGCAGGCGTGGACGCGGGCGCTGAGACTTTCCGGCGCCTTTGGATCGATGGTGCCTTTTCGCACCACGCACCTGAACGTTGCCTGAATGTGTTGGCCCGGGCAGCCGAACCGATCATAAAGATCGAGATGGCGGAATGCGGTGTCGAGGTCGTCGCGCCAGAGCAGTCCGACCACCCGGCGTCCGAGCCAGACGCATTCCGGATTGCCGGCAGGCCCGCTCACTTGGGCGGCGGCTTCGGCAAATTCATCGAGTTTGCGCTGGGAATCCTTGGCCGCGTCGGTCTGGGTGGCCTGGGGCGGTTTGTCGCCGGGCTTGGAATCGCCGCTTTGGGCGTGCGCGCCGAGCGGCGCCAACAAGTAAACCGCCGCACACAATGCAACGGGCAAAACACGCGAGGGGAGGTACATGACCGCGCCGGTTTTCGGGATCGTGAATCGCGACTGACGAGTTAGGCTACTTGTACAACGAATGGGTCAGCATTGCGACGCGGCAACCGGCCCGGCACAGGATGCCGAACTCGGACGGGTGTTGTCCAGCGGGGCCCGGCAACGTGATTAAAGTGCCGCACCTTGGCAGGTCTCCCGGCAGCGGCTAAGCCGGGCCCGGCCGGTCGATCGGGCGCCTCGCGGATGCAAAAAACTGTCGGTTTGTTCACGCTGGCGGCAGCCGCCATCGCCGCCGTCTGGGGGTGGCTTGGGGTTGCCGTGCCGATGCCGGCATCCCCGCTCGATCCAGGCGAAAAGCTCTACTGCGTGTCCTATGCGCCGTTCCGCGGCCAGCAGTCGCCGCTCGACCTATCGACCCGGATCGAGCCCTGGCAGATCGATGAGGACTTCGCGCGGCTCGCCGCCCTGACCGACTGTGTCCGCATCTATTCCGTGGACTTCGGCCTGGAGAACGTCCCGGAAATCGCGGAGCGCCACGGGCTGAAGGTTCTGCTTGGGCTATGGGTGTCGAGCCACGCCGACCGGACCAAGTATCAGATTGACACCGGTATCGCGCTGGCCCGGCGCTATCCGGGCGTCATCCGCGCCGTCATCGTCGGCAACGAAGCACTGCTGCGCGGCGAGATCGCGCCCGAAGCGCTCGGCGATTTGCTCCGCCGGGTAAAGTCGGAGGTGGCGGTGCCGGTGAGCTACGCCGACGTCTGGGAGTTCTGGCTCCGTTACCGGCAGCTCGCCAGCGCTGTCGACTTTATCACTGTTCATATCCTGCCCTATTGGGAGGACCATCCGATCGCCGCGAACGAGGCGGCGAACCATGTCGATGCGATCCGCAAGCGGGTGGCCGCGGAGTTCGCGGGCCGGGAAATCGTGATCGGCGAGGTCGGATGGCCGAGCGCGGGCCGGATGCGTTCCGGTGCGTTGCCTTCGCCCTCGAGCCAGGCGCGCGCTCTTCATGATGTTCTGGCCCGCGGCAAGAGCGAGAGGTTTCGCGTCAACATTATCGAGGCGTTTGACCAGCCCTGGAAGCGATACCAGGAAGGGACGGTCGGTGGGCATTGGGGCCTAATCAGCGATTCGCCGCGCGCGACCAAGTTCGTGTGGGGTGCGGCCGTCTCGAACCACCCGCGCTGGATCTGGCAGGCGGCAGGCGGCATCGCTTTCGCCGCGCTCATATTCGGCGCGGCCTGCGCGGCGCGTCGGGGCTCGGCGTCGTCTCCCGAACCGGATTCTCGCGCCTGGATTGCGATCGCTGTCATCGCCGTGGTCGGCGGCGTCACATTGGCATGGGGCGCGGCCAATGCGCCGTTCGAAAGCCGAGGCCTCGGTGGTTGGCTTCGTTCAATTGCGTTCCTGGCAGTGGCGTTTGCGTCGCCGCTGTTGTGCGCGGCAGCCCTCGCCAGCCATGTTTCAGCCCCGGGCTTCGTAAAATTAATTGGCCCCGTCCATGAGCGCGTGCGGGACCGGCTGGAGCGAGCGCTCGGCTGGCTGCTGATCGCGATCTGCATTCTTGCCGTGGAGGCGGCGCTCGGTCTCGCCTTCGATGGCCGCTACCGGGATTTCCCGTTTGCCCCGCTGACGGGTGCGGCGGTGCCATTTTTGTTGCTGGCACTTCTGGTGCCGCCGCAAGGCGCGAGGCCTGCGGCGGAAACCGTAGCAGCGATCGTACTCGCGATTTCGGCCTGCGCGATCCTCTTCAACGAAGGCATCGTCAATTGGCAGGCGGTGTGGACCTGCGCGGCCATCGCCGCGCTGGCGCTCACTCTGGCTCGGGTGCGGGCCGCGCCAGGCTGAGGATCAACAGTGCGACGGCAAGCGCGGAGAGGGCGGTGTTGTAGAGCACGATGCCGAACCCGCAGGCCAGCAACGCGACGGCGCACAGCACGACCGACGGCCGCACCAGATTGAGCAGCGCCGCGCCGACCGCCACTGCGCCGAATATCGAAGCCGTGAACAGATAGATTGCGGTTCTCCGGATGGTGCAGAGCAAGGTGGACGACGCCGTTTCGCAGGCAATGCCGACCGTGGACTGTTCGATCACCTGATAGCGCAGGTACAGCGCGGAACCGACCGAGGTGAGCGCGATGGCTGCGAGCCATCCCCGTTGGCGGCGCAACGGAAAAAACAACGGACGGCTGATCGGCGTGTCCATGGGACGATTGTGCCGCACCGCTCAGCGCAATGCGAGCCGTTGCCCGTCGAACACTGTCGGATGGCAGGCCATGCCGGCAAGCGAGGCGCATAATCGCGCGGCGGCTGAAGCGTTGGGCACAGGGCCGGCGATGAGCCGCAGTTCCACGCCGCCGTTGGCGCGCGTGATTTCCCGCATCGTCACCAGCGGGCGAAGTCCTTCGAGCGCAGTGGCGTGCTTGCTCTTGGTGGCGGTCCACAGCTGGCGCAAGCCCTCCAGCGTGTTCGCACGGCCAAGATCGATGCCGAATTCGGTCTTGGCGGCGCCAGGGTCTTCGGCTCCCTGGCCCGGCGGGACCGGGATCGCTTCGGGTGCGGAAATGACCGGCGGTGGCGACGGAATAACGGCAGGCAGGGGAGGCGGGGCGGCGGCGCGGGAAATCGAACCCGTGATGTCTCCAACGTTGCGCTCGAGCGAGTCCAACCGCGCCAGCAATTGATCGCGGTCGCTGGAAAGCTCGCGAATGGACTCTGCGAACTCGCGTGTTGCGGGAGGGGCAGCGGCCCGGGCGAGCCGTTCGGGCGGCGGCACGCCGCGAATGTGGGCGACCGCAAGGATCAGGCGGTCCTCGCCGATGTTGGACGAAACGGTGTAAACGGCGAGCGTCAGCGCGCCGAGTGCGGCGAGGCCCCATCCGGCGAGTCGCGATAAGTCGCGTTTGCCGAAGTGCCGCCGTGGCGGGGCAAACGCTGAACCACGAGGGTTTTCAACCATGGAGCGCTTCCCGGGGGCGAATCAGACCGTTGAAAACGTTAGCAGATTCGCCCCGCTGCCGCTTTATCTGGCGCATTGCCGCCCTCACGCGCCCTTTTTTCATTAACACCGCTCGGCTATGACGGCCTCGGTTCGGCAACGATGGGGAATGCGGCGCGGATGACTGGCGGGAGAACTTGCCTGGCGATCGTGCTGGCGGCCGGTGACGGCACCCGCATGTTGTCCTCGCAGCCCAAGGTGTTGCACCAGATCGCGGGACGGTCGCTGCTGGCGCACGTCATGACTTGTCTGCGCGAGGCGGGCGGAATGGCCAGCGCTGTCGTCGTCGCGCCGGATCACAGCGGCGTCGCGGCCGAGGTGAAGGCCAACACGCCGGACGCCGAAATCTTCGTGCAGACGGAACGGCGCGGCACCGCCCATGCGGTGCTTGCGGCCGCGGCGGCCATCGCAAAAGGTTTCGACGACGTCCTGGTGGTGTTCGGCGATACGCCGCTGATCCGGACGAGCACGCTCGACACGCTGCGCGGCGCTTTGTCTAAGGGCGCAGCGGTGGCCGTACTCGGCTTTCGCGCCGCCGATCCGACCGGCTACGGCCGGCTGGTGACGAAGGGCGAGGATCTGATCGCGATTGTGGAACATGCCGACGCCAGCGAGGCGGAACGCGCGATCGACCTCTGCAACGCCGGACTGATGGCGTTTGCCGGCGCTCACGCGCTGGAAGTTTTGCGAAAGATTGGCAACGGCAATCGCAAGGGCGAGTTCTACCTCACCGACGCAGTGGCGATTGCGCGCGACTTGGGATTGAAGACAGTTGCGCTGGAAGTGATGGAGGACGAAGTGAGCGGCATCAACAGCAAGGCCCAGCTTGCGGCGGCCGAAGCGCAGATCCAGCAACGGCTGCGTCAGGCGGCGCTCGAAGCCGGCGTGACGCTGGTGGCGCCGGACACGGTCTATCTCGCTGCGGACACCAAACTCGGCCGCGACGTGGTGGTCGAGCCGTTCGTTGTGTTCGGGCCCGGCGTCACGGTCGAGGCGGGCGCCACGATCCGCTCGTTTTCGCACCTCACCGGCGCCCATGTCGGCAAGGATGCGATCGTCGGTCCCTACGCGCGGCTGCGCCCCGGCGCCAAGCTTGGCGAGAAGGTTCATATCGGGAATTTCGTCGAGGTGAAGGAGGCGGTGATCGAGGCTGGCGCCAAGGCCAACCACTTGGCCTATATCGGCGATGCGCGGGTTGGCGAGGGCGCCAACATCGGGGCCGGAACCATCACCTGCAACTACGACAGCGTGAGCAAACACCGCACCGATATCGGCAAGGGCGCCTTCATCGGTTCGAATTCGGCGCTGGTGGCTCCGGTCAAGATCGGCGACGGCGCCTATATCGGCTCGGGCTCGGTGATCACCCGCGACGTCCCGGCCGGAGCGCTGGCGCTGGAACGGGCCCAGCAGGTTGTTAAAGAAGGTTGGGTGAAGCGCTTGCGCAGCCTGAAAACCATGGGCAAGAAGGCGGGCCAAGCGTCCGAATAACCGGTGGTTGCGGCGGCCACCATGTGACCGTAGTTTGATTGTCACATCCGGACATGCATTTTGATTTCATGACGCGGGCCAGGGCGCATACACCATGGCGCCGGCTGCGGCGGGGGGTAGAGGCCAGCTTTGTGCGGGATCGTTGGAATTCTCGGGCGTGAGCCGGTTGCCGGCCAGCTCGTCGATGCGCTCAAGCGCCTCGAATATCGCGGCTACGACTCCGCGGGCGTCGCCACGCTGGAAGGTGGCACGCTGACGCGCCGCCGCGCCGAAGGCAAACTCAAGAACCTCGAACAGCGTCTGTCGCGTGAGCCTCTCAGCGGCACGAGCGGGATCGGCCACACCCGCTGGGCCACCCACGGCAAGCCGACCGAACTCAACGCGCATCCGCACGCCACGGAGCGCGTGGCCGTGGTGCATAACGGCATCATCGAGAACTTCCGCGAGCTGCGCGAAGCGCTTGCGAAAAAGGGCGCGCTGTTCTCCAGCGAGACTGACACCGAGGTGGTCGTCCACCTGGTCACGGAGCAGCTCAGCAAGGGCAAGTCGCCAGCCGACGCGGTGGCGGCCACGCTCGTCCAATTGAGGGGCGCATTCGCTCTAGCGTTCCTGTTCGCGGGCGAGAACGATCTGATGGTCGGCGCCCGCAAGGGCTCGCCGCTGGCGATCGGCCACGGCGATGGCGAGATGTATCTCGGCTCAGACGCCATCGCGCTGGCGCCGTTCACCGATACGATCACGTACCTTGAGGACGGCGACTGGGCGGTGCTGTCGCACAAGGGTGTCGAGATTCGCGACGAGAAGGGCACCGCGGTCAAGCGCGTCATCGTCAAGACGACGGCATCGGCAGCGCTGATCGACAAGGGCAACCACAAGCATTTCATGGCGAAGGAGATCCACGAGCAGCCTGAGGTCGTGGGTCACACGTTCGCGCACTACATCGACATGACGACCGAGCAGGTACGGTTGCCGGAAAAGCTGCCGTTCGATTGGACCAAGCTGAACCGGCTTTCGATCTCGGCCTGCGGCACCGCGTTCTATGCGGGGCTGGTGGCGAAATACTGGTTCGAGCGTTTCGCCCGCTTGTCGGTCGAAATCGATATAGCCTCGGAATTCCGTTACCGCGAAGCCCCACTGTCGCCGGGCGATCTTGCGATCTTCGTCTCGCAGTCGGGCGAGACGGCGGACACGCTCGCCACGCTGCGCTACGCCAAGGCGCAAAAGCAGCACATCCTCTCCGTCGTGAACGTGCCGACGTCCAGCATCGCGCGCGAAAGCGACGTCGTGATGCCGACCCTGGCCGGTCCAGAGATCGGCGTGGCCTCCACGAAGGCCTTCACTTGCCAGCTTGCCGCGCTGGCGTGCCTTGCCGTCGCTGCCGGGCGGGCGAGGGGTGTGCTCTCGGAGAACGACGAGCGCAACCTGGTGCGCGCATTGATCGAGGTGCCGCGTCACATGGCGGCGGCGCTGGCGCTCGAGCCGCAAATCGAACAGCTCGCGCAGACGCTCGCGAAATGCAGCGATGTGCTCTATCTGGGGCGCGGCACCAGTTTCCCGATCGCGCTGGAAGGCGCGCTCAAGCTCAAGGAAATTTCCTATATTCACGCCGAGGGCTATGCCGCGGGCGAACTCAAGCACGGGCCGATCGCATTGATCGACGAGACGATGCCGGTGGTTGTGATCGCACCCTACGACCGGGTGTTCGACAAGACCGTGTCCAACATGCAAGAGGTGGCGGCACGCGGCGGACGCATTATCCTGGTGACCGACCCGAAGGGGGCGTCCGAGGCGACGGTAAATTCGACGGTGACGTTGACGTTGCCCGAGATGGCCTCGACGGTGACGCCACTGGTGTACGCGATCCCCGTGCAACTGCTCGCCTACCACACCGCCGTGGCGATCGGCACGGACGTGGACCAGCCTCGCAATCTTGCCAAATCCGTGACGGTGGAATGAGACCGCGCCGATGAGCGACAACCCGCCCGGTCCGCCGGTTATCATGCAGGAGGCTGAGGCATCCCATTCAGGGGCGGCCGCGCGGCTGCGAAACTATTTCCTGACCGGCGTGATCCTGGTCGGGCCGCTGTACATCACCATCAACTTGACATGGTGGCTGATCAATTGGGCCGATGACGTGATGCGGCCGTTCATCCCGGTGTGGCTGCGCACCGAAACGTACCTGACCTATCGCATTCCAGGCGTCGGCTTGGTCGTGGCGTTCGTCGCGCTGACGCTGCTCGGATTCCTGACCGCCAACCTGGTTGGACGCACGCTGGTGGAAGCGGGCGAGAAGCTGCTCAGCCGGATGCCGATCGTGCGGCCGATCTACAAGACGATGAAGCAGATTTTCGAGACGCTGTTCGCCAAGGGCGGATCGAGCTTCCGCAAGGTCGCGCTGGCGGAATTCCCGGCCGGGATGTGGTCGGTTGTGTTTCTGGCGTCCGCGCCGAGTGTCTATATTTCCGGCCGGCTCCCCGGACCGGAGTACGTGTCGTGCTTCCTGCCGTGCACGCCAAACCCGACGACGGGTTTCTTTTTCTACGCGCCACGCAGTCAGGTCATCGAACTCGATATCACGGTCGAGCAGGCGATGACGCTGATCATGTCGGCCGGCATGGTGCAGCCCAACGTCGATGCGCAGCGCAAGCTGGCGGCGCTGGCCGAGACGGCACGCGCCGGCCGTCCGGCGCCGACGCCCACGTCCGTCACGTAGCTATCCCGACCGGATGAGGCCGATCGCCTCGTCGCGTTCGAAGAGATAAAGCAGGCTGCGCAGCGCTTCTCCGCGCGGCGACGTCAGCGACGGATCGCGTGATAGCACCAGCGAGGTATCGTCGCGGGCGGGCCCGAGCAACTTGCCGTGCACGTCGATGCGGGCGACGTGGAAGCCCGGCATGCCGCTCTGCCGCGTGCCCAGCACGTCGCCTTCGCCGCGCAGACGCAAATCCTCCTCGGCAATGCGGAAACCGTCCTCGGTGTCACGCAGGATGGCGAGCCGTGCCTTCGCGGTCTCGCCGAGTGGCGAGCGGTAGAGCAGAAGGCATGTCGAGCGGCCGGTGCCGCGGCCGACACGTCCACGCAACTGATGGAGTTGGGCGAGACCGAACCGTTCGGCGTGTTCGATCACCATCACGGTCGCTTCGGGCACATCGACGCCCACCTCGATCACCGTGGTTGCGACGAGCAGTTGGGTCTCGCCACGGCTGAAGCGTTCCATCGCGCGGTCCTTCTCGGCGCCCTTCATGCGGCCGTGGATGAGATCGACACGGTCCGGAAAATGCTGGCTCAGCGCCTTGAAGCGTTCTTCCGCCGCGGCGAGGTCGCCCATTTCCGCAACCTCGGATTCCTCCACCAGCGGGCAGACCCAGTAGACGCGCTGTCCTTCGTCGAGCGCGCGGCCGACCGCCTCGACCACCTCGTCGATCCGGGACAAAGGCACCGTGCGGGTGTCGATCGGCAGGCGGCCGGCGGGTTTTTCCCGCAACTCGGAGATTTCCATGTCGCCGAAGAACGCCAGCACCAGCGTGCGCGGGATGGGCGTTGCGGTGAGCACCAGCATGTCCACCGCCTCGCCCTTGCGGGCGAGCGCCAGACGCTGATGCACGCCGAAGCGGTGCTGCTCGTCGATGATGGCAAGCGCGAGATCGCGGAACGCAACCTCATCCTGGAACAAGGCGTGAGTGCCGACCACCAGATCGATCTCACCGATTGCCAGCCGGTCGAGCGTCTCGGTGCGCTCCTTGCCGCGGTCGCGCCCGGTGAGGATGGCGACGCGGATGCCGGCCTTCTCGGCCAACGGCGCGATGGTGGCGAAGTGCTGGCGTGCGAGAATTTCGGTCGGCGCCATCAGCGCGGCCTGCCGGCCGGCCTCGATGACGGTGGCGGAGGCGAGCAGCGCCACCACCGTCTTGCCGGAGCCGACGTCGCCTTGCAGCAGGCGCACCATGCGGTGCGGCAGCGCGAGGTCGGTGACGATGTCGTTGACTGCCTGCACCTGTGACGGTGTCAGCGAGTAGGGCAGCGCCGCGATTACTTTCGCCCGCAGGAAGCCTTCGCCGGAGCTGCCGCGGCCGTGCTGACGGCGCTGATGGGCCCGCACCAGCGCGAGCGCCAATTGCCCGGCCAGCAGTTCATCATAGGCCAGCCGCGACCAGCCGGGACTTTCGGGCATCAGGTCGGCCGGTTCGGCCGGGTGGTGCAGACCTTTGAGCGCCTCGGCGAAGGACGGGAATTTGTTGCGCTTGAGCCAAGCTGCGTCCTGCCATTCCGGCAACGCCGGCAGCTTCGCCAACGCGCCGTCGATGGCCTTGCGCATTTGGTTGATGCCGAGACCTTCGGTGAGCGGATAGACCGGCTCGATCATCGGCAGTTTGTCGAGATCGCTTTCGCTCACCACCCGATCCGGGTGAGTCATCTGCAGCATGCCATCATACATTGTGGCAGTGCCGGAGATGTAACGAAGCTCGCCCTTGGGCAGCAGGTTCTCCAGGTAGTCCTTGCGCGCGTTGAAATAGGTCAGCGTCAGCGTCCCGGTATCGTCGGAGGTGTCGATGCGATAGGGCGCACGCGCGCGATGCGGCGGTGAAGGCCGGTGACGATCGACTGTCACGGCCACCGTCACCACGGTGCCGGGCTCGACATCGCGCAGCAGTGGCCGCGCGCGGCGATCGACGGAACCGGTCGGCAGATGCAGCAGCAGATCGACCGCGCGCGCCGGCCGGTCAAGATTGCCGAACAGCCGGCGGAACAGTTTTTCGAGCTTGGGCCCGACGCCTGGTAGCGCCGTCAGCGATGCGAACAGGGGATCGAGCAGCGAAGGACGCATGACTCAAATGGTCTCGTGGCCTGCACAGATTGAAGGCAGCGCTGTGCCGCGATGCAAGCGTAAGCTTTGCCGCGCTGCACAGGTGTTTGACGCCGCCGCGGCACCCCATATGGTGCAGCGAAACAGCTTCCAGGAGAGGCCGATGGTCAGGTTGTCGATTGCGGTTGCCACCGCCGCGCTGCTTTTCAGCGGATTTGGGCAGGCGCAGGATTTTCCGTCCCGGCCAATCACCATGGTTGTGGCAGCCGCGGCGGGCGGCCCAATCGACGTCTTCACGCGGATTATGGCGGAGAGGATGTCGCCGATCCTTGGCCAGCGCGTGGTGGTGGAGAATGTTGGGGGTGGCGGGGGCA
>JAKFYI010000057.1 GCA_021730985.1 Hyphomicrobiales bacterium
CTCCTACGACTGGTTCAAGGACATCGTTCGCGAGCCCCGCCTGGTCGAGACGGCGGCGCTCGCGAACGATGTCCTTGAACCAGTCGTAGGAGTCCATCACGAGCGCCTCAATGGCGGCGCGGGCCTCCGGGCTGGTGGGCTCGTAGCCGTTCGGAGCGGCCTTGAGCGGGGAGGATTTCACCTCCTCGACCTTCACCCCGATGGTTTTCAGGAGTTCCGAAACGTTCGGATACTGAAAAATGACGCCGATCGAGCCGACAATCGAACTTTGCTGCGCCACGATATGGTCGGACGCCATCGCCGCGATATAGCCGCCGGATGCCGCCAGCCCGTCGATCACCACCACCAGCGGCTTCTTGGCCTTGAGCTTGGTCAGCGAGTCCAGCAACTGCTCGGAGCCGGCCACGGTGCCGCCCGGGCTGTTGATGTGGACGATGACCGCCCGCGCGGAGGATTCGCCCAGCCGGTTGAGCGCCTCGGTGCGCTGCTGGTTGGCCCGGATCAGGCCATCGATCTGGATGCGTGCGATCGACGCGCCGGGCCGGTCGAGGCCGGTCCGTCCCGCGGTCAGGAACACCCCCGTGCCCACCACCGCGACGGTGGCGATGAACACCGCGAAGACGCGCCAGAACGTCAGCTTGCGCCGCATCCGGCGGCGGTCGACGATATGATCGGCATCGAGCGACATGGTTTGATCCCTTGGCCTTCAAGCTTCCAAGTTTGATTCGAATTGTATTCTAGCCGTTCCGGGCCGTGTTGGCGCGCGGTGACACAGCCGTAAACGCCACGAACATTGCGTCACAAAATGGGCCGGTGGGAGCCCAAAAACAAACGCAGGCCGGATCGCTCCGGCCTGCGCGATTGTTTCGAGACGAGAAGCGGCTATTTGTCCGCCGGCTCGCCTTCCTCGCCCTTGCGCTTGAGCGCGGTGCCGAGGATGTCGCCAAGCGTGGCGCCGGAGTCAGAGGAGCCGTACTGGGCGATCGCCTCCTTCTCTTCCGCCATCTCGAGAGCCTTGATCGACAGCGTAACCTTGCTCGACTTGCGGTCGAACTGGGTGACGCGGGCATCGACCTTCTGGCCGACCTGGAAACGGTCGGTGCGCTGGTCGTTGCGGTCGCGGGCCAGCTCGTTGCGCTTGATGAAGGCCGTCACATCGGTGTCGACGATCTTCACTTCGAGCCCGGTTTCCTTGACCTCGAGCACCTCGGTGGTGACGACGGCGTTCTTCTTGAGCTCGCCGGCGGTCTCCATCGGATCGCCCTGGAGCTGCTTGACGCCCAGCGAAATGCGCTCCTTCTCGACATCGACGTCGAGCACTTGCGCCTTGAGCATGTCGCCCTTCTTGAACTCCTCGATCACCTGCTCGCCCGGACGCTTCCAGTCCAGGTCGGACAGATGGACCATGCCATCGACGTCGCCGTCGAGGCCCAGGAACAGGCCGAACTCGGTCTTGTTCTTGACCTCGCCTTCGACCGTCGAACCCGGCGGATACTTCTCGACGAAGACCTCCCACGGATTGCGCATGGTCTGCTTGAGGCCGAGCGAAATGCGCCGCTTGACCGGATCGACTTCCAGGATCTGCACCTCAACCTCTTGCGAGGTGGAGACGATTTTGCCCGGATGCACGTTCTTTTTGGTCCACGACATTTCCGAGACGTGGATCAGGCCCTCGATGCCCGGCTCCAGTTCCACGAACGCGCCGTAGTCGGTGATGTTGGTGACGCGGCCCTTGTAGCGCGCGTTGACCGGGAACTTGGCTTCGATGCCCTGCCACGGATCGTCGAGCAGCTGCTTCATGCCGAGCGAGATGCGGTGCGTCTCGTGGTTGATCTTGATGATCTTCACCTTGACCGACTGCCCGATGTTGAGCACCTCGGTCGGGTGATTGACGCGCCGCCAGGCGATGTCGGTGACATGCAGCAGGCCGTCGATGCCGCCGAGGTCCACGAACGCGCCGTAGTCGGTGATGTTCTTGACCACGCCGTCGATGACCTGGCCCTCTTCGAGGTTCTGCACCAGTTCCTGACGCTGCTCGGCGCGGGTCTCTTCCAAGACCGTACGACGAGAGACCACGATATTGCCGCGGCGGCGATCCATCTTGAGAATCTGGAACGGCTGCGGCTGATTCATCAGCGGGCCGACGTCGCGGATCGGACGGATGTCGACCTGCGAGCGGGGCAAGAACGCCACCGCGCCGTCGAGATCGACGGTGAAGCCGCCCTTGACCTGATTGAAGATGACGCCGTTGACCTTCTCGTTGTTCTTGAAGGCCTGCTCAAGCTTGCCCCAGCTTTCCTCGCGGCGCGCCTTATCCCTCGAGAGGACGGCCTCACCGAGCGCGTTCTCGATGCGCTCCAGGTAAACTTCGACGGTGTCGCCGACTTTGAGTTCGCCCGTTCTGCCGGGACCCGCGAACTCGCGAACCGCAACGCGGCCCTCGGTCTTCGCGCCGACATCGATAACGGCCATGTCCTTTTCGATTCCGACCACGGTTCCCTTGACGACGGAACCTTCCTGCAAGTGGCCGCCGCCGAATGTCTCATCGAGCATTGCGGCAAAGTCTTCGCGCGCGTGCGCAGCACTGGTGGCAGTTGCCATGGAGTCTCCTGTTAGGCGGGCGCGCCATTGATGGATCGGCGTTTCGAACGACCGGCCCGAAGGTCCCGCGGGACTTCGGCGACCGCCGATGCAACGCAGGCCGAAGCCTGCATGCCGGCGGCCCGGCGCAAACCGGGCGATCAAAACGATGGTTCAGGTCCGGCAGGAAAGCTGCTTGCGCGAGGCTGTGTCCTCCAACACGGAAGCGCGGTATCCGCACCTCCGGCCTCGCTCGGGCAACCTCGTAGAAATCAGGCTGTCCGGACGGCGGGGATATACCCAAACGTGCGCCAGCGGGCAAGGATTGCCTTGCGGCGGCCTCACTCGGCGGGATCAGTGGTCCCTGAAACCTTCCAAAACCGCCGGCCCGGCCCTATTGTGCGCCGAAATTCGATTGGAGCCCCCGAATTGCCGATCGTCGTCTATTCCCTGATCGGCATCGCAGCGCTCGCCACGGTGATTTCGCTCATCGGGCCCAATATCGACCTCGCCCTCGCCGGGCTGGGTTTCGACCCGGTGACCCGCCGGTTTCACGGACATAACCCGTACTTCGCTATGCTGCGCGACCACGGCATGGTGGCGGTGATCACCTGCGGGATCTGCATCGCGCTGGTCTTCACCAAATACCTGCCGTGGTGGCGGCTGCCGAGCCTGCGCGCCCGCACAGCAACCTTCCTGACGCTCAGCCTGCTGCTCGGCCCCGGCCTGCTGGTCAACGGCATCCTCAAGCAGCACTGGGGACGCCCCCGGCCGTTCGCTGTCACCGAATTTGGCGGTCCCCTCAACTTCGTGAATTGGTGGAACCCGGGCGGCGCCTGCATGCACAATTGTTCGTTCGTGTCCGGCGAGGCCGCGACCGCCGCCTGGATGTTCGGGCCGGCCATGCTGGTACCCGCCCCCTGGCGCGGCATCGCGCTCGCCGCCGCCGCGCTCTTCACCGCAGTCATGAGCGGACTGCGGATGGCGGTGGGCGCGCATTTCTTCACCGATGCGGTGTTCGGCGCGCTGTCAACCGCATTGATCCTGCTCGCGATGCGCGCGTTGATCGATCCTCCGCCGCGACACGGACTTGGCGGCAAAATGACCGCCGAAAGCTCCCGTCCGCGGCCGACGGCATGATCCGCAAATGACGGCGACCGGCACCACGTTGCACCGCGCGCTCGCCACACCAAGCTTTCAGTTCGTGCTGATCGCGCTGGCGGCGCTCACCGCGATCAGGCTGGCAGGCCTGCACTATTCGACGGTCGATCTGTTCTTCGACGAGGCACAGTACTGGGCGTGGTCGCGCGAGCTTGCGTTCGGATATTTCTCCAAGCCGCCCCTGCTCGCCTGGATCATCAAGGCATCCGACCTGGTGTGCGGCAGCGGCGAAAGCTGCGTGCGCGCCGCCTCACCGCTGTTCTATCTGGGCACCTGCCTCATCACCTATGTGATCGCCAAAGACCTCTACGGCCGCGACACCGCGGCTTGGTCCGCGCTGACGCTGGCGCTGGCGACCGGCGTGTCGTTTTCGACGCGGATCATTTCGACCGACGTGCCGCTACTGTTCTGCTGGGCCGTGGCGCTGCTGGCCTACCTGCGACTGCTGCGGGCGCCGGACTGGCGCTGGGCCGCGGTGCTGGGCGCGGCGATCGGCTTTGGCTTGCTCGCCAAATACGCGATGATCTATTTCCTGCTCGGCGCTGCCTGTGCCGCGCTGTTCGACCGCGACGCGCGCGCGGTGCTGACGCGCGGACAGACCTGGATCGTTTTGGCGCTGACGGCGCTGATCATTTCGCCCAACGTGGCGTGGAATTTCGCCAACGACTTCGTCACGGTGAAGCACACCGGCGACAACATCACAGGAGGCGGCTTGCGCTTCCGTCCGCTGGACGCAGTGGCGTTCTTTGCCTCGCAATTCGCGGTGGCGGGGCCGGTGGTGTTCGCTACGTTTCTCGTGATCCTGGTGACGGGCCGCAGCAGCCTCAGCCGCGCCGACAAGCTGATGCTTGCATTCGCCGTCCCACCGCTAGCGCTCGTCACCGTGCTGTCGTTCGCGCGCAGCGCCAATGCGAACTGGGCGGCGCCGTCCATCATCTCGATGAGCATTCTGGTGGTCGCGTGGTGGCTGCGAACCGGGCGCGCCTGGCCGCTGTGGGCCACGCTGGCCATCGGCGTGTTCATACAGACGGTGCTGATCATCGGCGACGCCAACGCCTATCGCATCTCGGTACCGGCACTGGGCAACAAGGCGGACCTCTACCAACGCACGCTGGGCTGGCGGTCTCTCGGCGCACAGGCGGCGCAACTGGCGCGGTCGTCAGGCACGCCGACGATCGCGGCGGAAGGCCGGGGCGAAGTGGCGGCGCTGATCTACTATCTGCGGAACGAGCCGCACGCGGCGCTGAACTGGCCGGTCGGCGCGATCCCGCAGCATCATTTCGAGTTGACGCGCGCGCTCAATGGCAACGTCGCCGAGCCCGTGCTGATGATTACGTACTGTCCCAACGCCACGCGGCTGCAGCGCTATTACGCCGAAGTGACGCCGCTTACACAAATCGCGACCAAGACCGGTGCGGCCTCCATCCGCCGCTATCACACATTCAAGCTGGCGAAGCGGATCCAGCCGATCGGACCGCTCGGGCCGTGCAATCAGGCGGCGAAATGACGCTCAGCGGCGCCTAACCCGCTCGACCAGTTCGGCCGCCTGGGCGAACGCCGCATCGGCGTTCAATTCCGTGGTGTCCAGCATGTGCGCGTCGGCCGCTTGCTTGAGCGGCGCCGCGGCGCGCGACATGTCGCGCTCGTCACGACGCAGGATGTCGGCCAGCACCGCGGCCTCGTCCACCGGCTCGCCCCGGCGTTGGAATTCGAGCAGGCGCCGGTGCGCCCGTACCTGCGCCGTCGCGGTGACGAAAATCTTCACGTCCGCGTTGGGACAGATCACCGTTCCGATGTCGCGGCCGTCGAGCACCGCGCCCGGCGGCCTCGCGGCGAAACTGCGCTGGAAGGCGAGCAGCGCGGCCCGCACATCCGGAATGGCCGAGACCAGCGACGCCGCTTCGCCGACCGCATGGCTTTTCAGTGCACCCTCATCGAACGATGCCGGATCGATCGCATCGGCAGCGGCGACCGCGCGGGCCTGGTTGTTGGGCGAATGGCCGGCGTCAAGTAGAGCCTTCGCCACCGCGCGATAAAGCAACCCCGTGTCGAGATGACGCAGCCCGTAGTGCGTGGCGAGCCGCTTGCCGAGCGTGCCTTTGCCCGATGCCGCGGGCCCGTCAATGGCGATGATCATGAGAGATCGGCGCCCAATTTACGCATCATGTCGGCAAAGCCCGGGAAGCTGGTGGCGATGAAGGCCGCGTCATCGACTGTCACCGGCTCCGCGCTGGCGGTGCCAAGCACCAGCGCCGCCATGGCGATACGGTGATCCATGTGGGTGGCCACCAAGCCGCCGCCCGGCACGCTACCCTTGCCGTGAACGATCAGGTCATCGCCGTCGATCTCAATCGTCACGCCGTTGTTGCGCAACATCGCGGCGGTGCCTTCGAGACGATCGGATTCCTTGACGCGCAGCTCCTTGAGGCCGCGCATCCGGGTCACGCCCTCGGCGAATGCCGCGGCGACGGCGAGGATCGGATACTCGTCGATCATGGTCGGCGCCCGCTCGGCCGGCACATCGACGCCCTTGAGCGTAGAGCCCCGCACCCGCAGGTCGGCGACATCTTCGCCACCTTCGTTGCGCGTCTCCAGCATTTCGATGCCGGCGCCCATCTCTTGCAAGGTCGTAAGCAAGCCGGCGCGCAGCGGATTGGTCATGACACCGTCGAGGATGATCTCCGAGCCCGGCACGATCAGCGCGGCAACCAGCGGGAACGCAGCCGAAGACGGATCGGCCGGCACCACGACAGGCGCGCCTTCAAGCTCAGCCTGGCCGGTCAGGGTGATGCGGCGGCCGTGCTTGCCGAACTCCTCGGAGCGGATATGGGCGCCGAAATGCTTGAGCAGCTTCTCGGTATGGTCGCGTGTCGCCTCGTTCTCGATCACCGTCGTGGTGCCCGGCGCGGCGAGGCCCGCCAGCAGCACCGCCGACTTGACCTGCGCCGAGGGCACCGGAACCTCGTACACGATCGGGATCGGATCGAGCGCTCCGCGCAGCGTCAGCGGCAGCCGCCCGCCGTCCACCTGGCTGATGGTCCGGGCGCCGAACAACTCCAGCGGATCGACAATGCGCCGCATCGGCCGCGTCCGCAGGCTGGCGTCGCCATCGAAGGTCGCCTCGATCGGGCAGCCGGCCACCGCGCCCATCGTCAGCCGGGAGCCGGTGCCGGAATTGCCGAAATCGAGCGGCGCCCGCGGCTGCGCGAAACCGCCGACCCCAACCCCCATGATCCGCCAGGCCTGCTCGCCGGTGCGCTCCACCAGCGCGCCCAGCGCCCGCATGGCGTTGGCCGTGCTGAGCGCATCCGCGCCTTCGAGCATGCCGGTGATGCGGGTCTCCCCCACCGCCATAGCCCCCAGGATCAGGGCGCGCTGCGAAATCGACTTATCGCCGGGCAGGCGGACACGCCCCTGTAACGGCCCGGAACGGCGGGCGGACAGCGGCGACAAGCGAGAGGCGAGGTTCACGGCAATATTCCGGGTCAAGTTTGCGCTGTCCTAGCATGGCCGGAAGCAATTCCGCGAGACGCTATTGACAGGGGCATTGCAAGCGGCCAAGGGAAACGCCACTTTTCAGGGCTATTCCCGACCGTTCAAGGATTCCGAAGCGTGGCAAAACCCGAGCTCGGCACGAAGCGTCTCTGCGGCAGTTGTGCCGCAAAGTTCTACGACCTCAGCAAGGACCCGATCATCTGCCCGAAGTGCGGCACGACGTTTGTCGTGGTCGCGCCGGCGGTGTCGCGCCGGGCTGACGCGGCGGCAGCGGCGGCGGCGGCGACCGCAGCAGCGGCGGCCGCGGCCGCGGCGAAGGCCAAGGAGAGCGAGGAGGCACCGGAGACCGCGGATGCCGAGTTCGTCTCGCTGGAGGACGCCGACGCCGAGGCCCAGGGCAAGAAGGGCGAAGGCGCCGACGACGATCTCGAGGTCGAGGAGACCGAAGAGGCGCCGTTCATTGAGGAACAGGAAGAGGGTGACGACGACGTCACCGACATCATCGGCGAAGGCCGTGAAGACGAGGAGGAGACTTGAGGCGGGGCTGATTATATAATCAGCGTCATTCGCCCAGGGTCACACGCCTAAAAGCAATTCGGGGCCATAGCTCAGCTGGGAGAGCGCCTGCATGGCATGCAGGAGGTCGGCGGTTCGATCCCGCCTGGCTCCACCAACCTTCGCCGCTTCGCGGCTTCGGTTGGCAAGCCAACCTTCGTGGAGACGTTCGGCGAGTCCGGTGTCGCGAAGCGGCGAAGGTTGCGCGCCGAAGCCCGTAGGGCGAAGGCGGGCTGGATCGATTAAGATTTCGATCCATGAAGTATGTCTATCTGCTCAAAAGCATCGATCATCCGGAACAGACCTACGTCGGCTTGGCCGATGACTTGCGCGCACGTTTGACCGCCCATAACGCCGGCCGGTCGCCACACACAAAGAAGTTCAAGCCATGGCGGCTCGTCACCTACGTGGCCTTCTCAGATGAAGCCAAAGCGGTCGCTTTCGAGAGATACATGAAAACCGGCTCAGGCCGGGCATTTGCCAAGAAGCGGCTGTTCTAGGCTGACACGACCTCCAAGGACGGCTTTCGCTTTTTGGGCCGACCCGAATAGGATCGGCGGCGCACGGGAGGACACCTATGAAAAACAAGATCGGGCTCGAAGAGCACTTCGCGATTGAGGACACCATCAACGACTCGGCGGGATTCTTTCCCGACGACATCTGGCAGGAGCTGCGCGGCCGGCTGTTCGATCTGCACGACAAGCGGCTGCGGCTGATGGATCAGCACGGCATGGAGATGATGATCCTGTCGCTCAACGCGCCCGCCATTCAGGCCATTCCCGACGCGAAGCGCGCCAACGAGATCGCGCGCAAGGCCAACGACTACCTCGCCGAGCAGGTGCGCAAGCGGCCGGACCGCTTCCAGGCACTGGCGGCGCTGCCGATGCAGGACGCCGATCTTGCCGCGCGGGAGTTGCAGCGCTGCGTGAAGGATCTCGGCATGGTCGGCGCGCTGGTCAATGGCTTTTCGCAAGTCGGCGATGCGGACACCATCACCTACCTCGACGAGCAGCAGTACTGGCCGTTCTGGGGCACCGTGGCGGAGCTCGACGTGCCATTCTACCTGCACCCGCGCAACCCGCTGCCGGCGCATTCGCGCATCTACAAAGGCGCCGAATGGCTGCTGGGCCCGATCTGGGCATTCGGTCACGAAACGGCGGTGCATTCGCTACGGCTGATGGGCTCCGGCCTGTTCGACAAGTATCCGAACATCCAAATCGTAATCGGTCACATGGGCGAAGGCCTGCCGTTCTCGATGTGGCGCGTGGACAACTGCAACGCCTGGGTGCCGAACCGGAACAAGTATCCGGCGAAGAAAAAGATCGCGGATTATTTCCAGTCCAACTTCCACATCACCACATCGGGCAACTTCCACACGCCGGCGATGCTCAACACCATGCTGGTGGTGGGCGCGGACCGCATTCTGTTCTCCACCGACTGGCCGTTCGAAAACATCGACCACGCCGCAATATGGTTCGACGGCTCGACCATCAGCGAGGAGGACCGCCTCAAGATCGGCCGCACCAACGCGCGCAAGCTGTTCAAGCTGAAAGACTGAACTACACCTGATATCGCTCGACCGCAGCGGCATTCCATTCGAGGCCATTGCCCGGGCGCAACGGAACGATGGCGTGGCCGTCACGTATCTCGAGTGGCTCGTTGACGATCTTGTCGGCCCAATCGACGTATTCGAGCCAGTGCGCGGTCGGTGTCGCCGCCAGCAGGTGAACGCTGATCTCGGAATAGAGATGCGACGACATCGGCATGCTGTGCGCCGCGGCGATCTTTGCGGCGGCGAGCCAACCGGTGACGCCGCCGATCCGCTCCAGGTCCGGCATCACTAGGTCGCAGGCGCCGGCGGCGAGCGCCACTTCCATCGCGGGCGGAAGTGAGAAATTCTCGCCGATCTGCACCGGTGTTTTCAACTCGCGCGCCAGACCGGCGCACCCGGCATAGTCGTCGTGCCGGATCGGCTCTTCGAGCCACGCGATGTCTTCCCGATCGAGTGCGCGGCCGCGCTCCAGCGCCTCCGCCGCGCCGAGCGCCTGGTTGTAGTCGATCATGATCGCAATGCCGTTGCCCAGACGCTTGCGCACCGCATGCAGCGCTGCGAGGTCTTCCCTCAGCGTCGGATAGCCGAGCCGGAGCTTCACGGCGCGGAAGCCGCGTGCCAGCTTTTCCGCCTCGTCGGCCACCGCTTCGGGCGCCATCAGTCCGAGGCCGCACGAGTTGTACGCCGGGACTTGGGTACGCGTGCCGCCAACCAGCCCCGAGAGCGGCACTCCGGCGGCCCGCGCCAGCGCGTCCCAGCACGCCATGTCGAAGCCCGCCATCGCCATGCGCACGATGCCCTGCACGCCGATCAAATGGAACCGCAGCGCCAGTTTGGACCAAAGCCCCGCGGGCTCGATGCGCTCGCCCCGCACGGTGTCGAGCACGGCCTTGAGGATGCTGGCGATCGCCGGCAGCGCCTCCGGCAGGTAGCTCCAGAGGTAGGCGCGGCCGGTCACCCCCTCCTCGGTTTCCAGGTCGATCAGCAGCAGCGGCGCCCGGGTGATGGTGCCGCGGCTGGTGCCCAGCGCGTAGGTCATGGGAACCGCAACGCCGACCGCCTTGATGGCGCGGACGGTCAGGGCGGGTGCGGCGGAGGGGTTCATGGGAGGCCAAATCCAGCCATTGGGGGTCGTCTGCCCCGCATCCTAGCAATTCTTGAAAGCTTAACCGGTGGTGCCCATATTGGTCATGCGGGACGGCGCGTTGCCGGATCGTGGGGGGTGCCAGCGAGGGCCCCTTTCAAAGTCGCTTAACGCGAGGGCTTTGAGAAGATGTCCCGAGTTCCGTCGTTATCAAGTCCGTTCCTCATCGGCTTCGATCAGATCGAGCGTGCGCTCGATCGCGTGGCCAAGGCGGCCGACGGGTATCCCCCCTACAACATCGAACGTCTCGCCCGCGACGACCGGAACCCGGAACGCCTGCGCATCACGCTGGCCGTTGCGGGCTTCACCCTCGATCAGCTCGAGGTGGTGGTCGAGGAGAAAGAGCTCGTCATCAGGGGACGCCAGCAGGACGACAAGAGCCGGCAGTACCTCCACCGCGGCATCGCCGCCCGCCAGTTCCAGCGCACCTTCGTGCTGGCCGACGGAATGGAGGTGCAGAAAGCCGACCTGAAGAACGGGTTGCTGTCGATCGATCTTGCGCGGCCGGAACCGGTCCGCATGGCGAAGACGATCAGCATCACGGAACACGAGTGAACCGAAGTTCGGACTCGACCGACAAATCAGAAAGGAGTCGAGGGCCATGGGTAAGCAGATGATGACGGAAAAGGATTTCACCGTTCTGGGCGGCGGCAAGGTCGCCTACGTGAAGCCGATCCGATCCGAGGACGTGCACAGCCTGTATCCGCAGGCGCCCGAGCTTGAGCCCGGCATGCAGCTGTTCGCGCTGCACGCGGCCGACGGCACGCCGATCCTTGTCACCGACAGCCGTGAAGCGGCCATCGCCAACGCGATGACCCACGAGCTGGAAACGGTGAGCGTGCACTAGGTACGGCTGGCACGCGGCGTTTCACTCCGGCTGTCATGCCCGCGAAAGCGGGCATCCAGTACTCACAACCTGAATCGAAGCGTACTGGATCATCCGCTTTCGCGGATGATGACAGCAGTGTGCGTGAAAATCGCAGTGAGCGGCTTCGGACCCTTACGCCGCCGTGGCGGACGTCAGCGACAGCACCGCGTAGATCGCATTCGCATCGCGCGCTTCGCGCAGCTTGCGTGCCACCTCGGGGTCGCGCAGCAGGCGCGCCACGCGCGCCAGCGCCTTGAGATGATCGGCGCCTGCGCCTTCCGGAGCGAGCAGCAGGAAGATCAGATCGACCTGTTGTCCATCGAGCGCATCGAAATCGACCGGACGATCCAGCCGCGCGAACAATCCGAACACGCGTCCCAGCTTCGGCAGCTTGCCATGCGGAATGGCGACGCCATTGCCGACGCCGGTCGAGCCGAGCTTCTCGCGCTGCATCAGATTTTCGAGAATCGCGCGATCGCTGTGGCCGGTCAGCTCCGCCGCCTTGGCGGCGATGTCCGACAACGCCTGCTTCTTCCCGTTGACCTTGAGGTTCGGGAGGATCGCGTTCAGCGCTACAAGATCGGTAAGCGGCATGGAACCGTCAGGTCTGAAGGGCCGGTGGATGCGGCTGTTCTGAAGGTCGCGGACCTATAAGGAGGCTCTCAACCCGCGTCAATGGCCGGAAGCGTAAGGCGCTGTAAGCGATGCAGTTCTTGCGTCATGGTCGAAATTGTCCCCCAAGCGATTGGCATTGTTGAATTATACGCAGCCGCCCATTCCCCACGCAGGAGGGGCGCTATGACGCAGCCTCCGCCACCTGTTTGTCGCGCCGGCGCTGCACCGATGAAGGAATGCGAAGCGTGTCACGGTATTTCGCGACGGTGCGCCGGGCGATATCGATACCGGCGCCGCGCAGCACCTCGACGATGGTGTCGTCGGACAGAACGTTGGATGGGCTCTCCGCGTCGATGAGCTGCTTGATGCGATGGCGTACCGCTTCGGCGGAATGCGCGTCGCCGCCGTCGGACGACGAGATCGACGCGGTGAAGAAATACTTCAGTTCGAAAATGCCGCGATTGGTGGCCATGTATTTGTTGGCGGTGACGCGCGACACCGTCGATTCGTGCATGCTGATCGCATCGGCGACGGTCTTCAGGTTGAGCGGCTTGAGATGCTGAACGCCGTGGACAAAGAACGCGTCCTGCTGCTTCACGATCTCGGCTGACACCTTGAGGATGGTCTTGGCGCGCTGATCGAGCGCACGCATCAGCCAGGTCGCCGACTGCATCGTTTCGGTGAGGAAGCTCTTGTCGGCGTCCTTCACGGCGGTCTTCGACAGTTCCGCGTGGTAGGTTTGGTTGACCAGCACCTTCGGCAACGTGTCGGAGTTGAGATCGACGGTGAAGCCGCCGTCGGACGACGGACGCACGAACACGTCGGGCACGATCGGCTGAACCATCGTCGAGCCGAACGCGAGGCCGGGCTTCGGATTGAGCGCGCGGATTTCCGCGATCATTTCGGTGAGGTCTTCGTCGCCGACGCCGCATATCCGCCGCAGTGCCGCAAGATCGCGCTTGGCCAGCAGATCGAGCCGGCTGAGCAGCGCCTGCATCGCGGGATCGCAGCGATCCAACTCCCGGAGCTGGATGGCGAGGCATTCGGTGAGGTTGCGCGCGCATACGCCCGGCGGATCGAAGCCTTGCAGCACGGTGAGCACCGCTTCGACCTCGGCGGCCGGCGCACCAAGCTTGTCGGCGACATCGGCCAGATCGCCGCCGAGGTAACCGGCCTCGTCCACAAGATCGATCAGGTACTGCCCGATCATGCGGCGAACCGGATCGGTGACGGTCAGCGCAAGCTGCTCGGCGAGATGATCGGACAGCGTGCGCTCGGCGGAGACGAAGGCTTCGAGATTGTAGTCGCCGTTGTCATGTCCGCCGCCGCCGGTGCCGGCCCATTCCGAATACGCCGCCGGCTGGTCGTCCTTGCTGGATCGTGGCGCCGCGGCGCCGGCGTCATCGGGGAACACGTTCTCCAGGTCGGTGTCGAGCTTGGCTTCCATGCTCGTGCGGCTGGTCTCAAGATCCTGACTGATCCAATCGCCATCCTGACCGTCTGCCGTGCTCTCGGACGGCTCGGCGACATCCAGCGTGCGCTCTGGCGTGGCGGGCTCGCCCTCGGTGGCGCGCTCGAGGAAGGGATTGCTCTCGAGCTCCCCTTCGACATACGCGGCCAGGTCCAGGTTCGAGAGCTGCAGCAGCTTGATGGCTTGCATCAGCTGCGGCGTCATCACGAGCGCCTGGCTCTGCCGGATCTGGAGTCTTTGCGTCAGCGCCATAATCGACCCAACTTGGTCCAGTTCTTGCTTATATTTTCTTCATAGAACTGTACAGGGTATTGCTGCAATGCAGCAATACCGTCTGACGGCCGGGTTGAGCGAAAAGCGGTTGAATAAGGGGCTAGAGGCGGAATTCTTCGCCCAGGTAGAGCCGCCGGACCTCCGGGTTGTTCACGATATCCTCCGTGCGGCCCTCCATCAGGACCTCGCCCGAATAGATGATGTAGGCCCGGTCGGTCAGACCGAGTGTCTCGCGAACGTTGTGGTCCGTGATCAGAACGCCGATGCCGCGGTTGGTGAGGTGGCGCACCAGTTGCTGAATGTCGCCCACCGCGATCGGGTCGATGCCGGCGAACGGCTCATCGAGCAGCATGTAGTTGGGACGGGTCGCCAGCGCGCGGGCGATTTCAACGCGGCGCCGCTCGCCGCCGGACAGCGCGATCGTCGGCGTCTTGCGCAGCCGCTCGATGTTGAACTCCTGCAGCAGCGACGTGAGCTCTTGCTCGCGCTTCTTGCGGTTGGGTTCCACCACCTCCAGCACGGCGCGGATATTTTCCTCGACGTTGAGGCCGCGGAAGATCGACGCCTCCTGCGGCAAGTAGCCGATGCCAAGCCGCGCGCGCTGGTACATCGGCAGCGCGGTGACGTCGAAACCGTCGAGCTCGATGCGGCCGGTGTCCGCTTTGATCAATCCGGTGATCATATAAAAGATGGTGGTCTTGCCGGCGCCGTTCGGCCCGAGCAGGCCGACCGCCTCGCCGCGGCGCACGTAGAGGCTGGCGCCCTTCACCACCTTCCGCGTGCCGAAGGTTTTCTCCACCGCGTGAGCGGCCAGATAGCTGCCGTGCTCGGCGACGTGCTTGGCGGCGCGGGCCGCCTGCGCGGCCAGCGGCGCGCTCTTGGCGGCGATCTGCTTGCCGGGATCGGGACGGCGCGGACGCGGCTCGGCGCGCGGCGGCGCGCGCTGCGCCGGATCGGGCTGCTTCGCGCGCGTCTGCGGCTGCGCCGGTTGTTGTTGATGAGAAGCTTTCTGCTCGCGCGGCTGCGGCCGCTGCGCCGGACGCGGATCGGTTTGCGGCATCGCATCGGCACGGGTGCGATAGATCGGACCGCCCATGGCGTCCAGATTCATCGCCAATCGCCCGGTGGCCGGGCTTCGGCGAGTGGCCGGCGCACGGCGACGGCGGAACAGCGCGAGGATGTCGTCGAGCACGTCTGCTTCCGGCTCCGTATCGCGAGTGCGGTGATAGTCGCTGATTGACGCCGTTTCAACCGACAGGCCGGCTGCTACTTGCTGCCGGGGAACTTGAGTTGCTGCGACCCGCCGTCCTTGCCCTGTTCGATCAGCATTCGCACCGGACCGCGCGAGGCGCCGGCATCGACGCGGGACACTCCGGTCGTCATATCGACAACCAGCCGCTCGCCGCGCAGCACGTTCTTGCCTTGGCTGACCACCACATTGCCCAGCAGGGTGATGGTGTTGGCCTTCATGTCGAAGTTGCCGGTGTCGCCGGTCGCGGTCTGCTCCGCCTGCGTGACGATCACGCCGCCCTTGGCCTCGAGCCGGGTGATCTGCTGCGAGCCGCCGGGACCCGGCATCGCCGCCTTCATGCCGCCCGGCTCATCGGCGTCGTAGTGGACCACCAGCACCTTGCACCGCATGGTGGTGTCGCCCTGCACGACGTGCACGTTGCCGGTGAAGGTCGCGATCTTCTGCTTGTCGCGCATTTCGAGCGAGGCCGCCTCGATCTGAACGGGCTTGTCGCGGTTCTTGGAAAAGCCCTGCACGGCGTTCGGAGTGCTCGAAGAGGCCGCGGCGGCAGGCTTTCCGGACTGCGCCAGCGCGGGACCGCAACACACCGCGCCCGCGAGCGCGGCGGCGAGCAGACCCATTCGCGCCGTTCCGATGGCCATCATCGCGCGGCAGCCCTGGTGTCGGGATCCGGCAGAGCGTTCAAATTCAACCTCACATTGCCCTCGAAGAGAACGACTTCGCCGCCGTTGGTCACCTCGAGACGATTGGAGTGAAGGACGCCCTGAAGCATCTTCACCTGCACCGGATGATTCGACACGACGTGACTGGTGCCGGTATCGACGGTCGCTTCGATGAGGCTGACCTCATAAGTGGTCGTCTTCAATAGCACGTCGCGGGACAGCTTGAGCATTCCCGATTTGCGATTGTACACGCCGTCCACCGCCGTCACGTTGATCGGCAACTTGTCTTTGGTTTCGATCTTGGCGCGCAGGTCGGTCAACTCGACGATGTCCGGGTTGGTGATGTCTTGCGCTGCGGCGCGCGCGTTCAGTTCGTAAGGGCGGGAATCCTTGGTGAAGCCGGAGAGCTTCGGACTCTCCATGGTGATCTTGGTCCCCGAGATCACCAGACGCCCGGAATCGGTTGGCAGGCGGGCCAGGATCTTCATCGGGTCGAACCAGCTCGCCAGCATGATCACGGCGAGCACGACCCCGGTGATCGTCGGCACGGCGACGCGCAGCCGGCGCACGTTGCGGCTGTGACGCTTGGCCCGCAGGAAGATCTGCTGGTTGTCAGGCGCGCTCCGGGCGGCAAGGCCGCGGGCTCCCAGTTCGTCGATGGTGGACGTCATGGACAGACGTTGCATCCTAGCGGCGCAGAATCATCGCTCGCGCCCGCATATTAGGGTTCCGGAGCTTAAAAATCCTCTCAGAATATGGCCCGTTCACGGCGAAATGCCGCAGAACGCCGCCATATCGGCCCAAGGGCATTTGGCGAGCCTGTGCTTGGGAGGCAACGGAGGCCCCCCGGCGGCGCGGGCACGGCCATTTCAAGAATGAGCGAAAATATCCTCGGCCCCCCAGCCGGCGAGGTCGAGCCGGGCGCGGTCGGGCAGGAAGCGGAAGCAGGAGGCGGCCAGCTCGGCGCGGCCCTCGCGGGCCAGCATGACGTCGAGCTTCTCCTTGAGAGCGTGGAGATAGAGCACGTCCGAGGCCGCGTAGCTGAGCTGGGCGTCGGTGAGCTTGTCGGCGCCCCAGTCGGAACTCTGCTGCTGCTTCGACATGTCCTGGCCCATCAGCTCGCGCGCCAAATCCTTCAAGCCGTGCTTGTCGGTGTAGGTGCGGGCCAGCCGCGAGGCGGTGCGCGTGCAGTACACCGGCCCCGGCATGACGCCGAGCGCCTGCGAGATCATCGCCAGGTCGAAGCGGGCGAAGTGAAAGATCTTCTCGATCGACGGATCGGTCATCAGCTTCTTGAGATTGGGCGCGCTGATGTTGTCGGCCGGAATCTGCACCACATCGGCGGTGCCGTCGCCCGGCGAGAGCTGCACCACGCACAGCCGGTCGCGGCGCGGATCGAGACCCATCGCCTCGGTATCGACCGCGATGGAACCCTTGTAGCGCGAGATGTCCGGCAGGTCGCCGCGATGCAATCGGATGGTCATGGCCGCGATCCTATCCAAAACGAGATCGGGCCGTTAGTGCGCAAGGCGCTGGTATCCACCGTTGCCGGCGTGCGCTTCCTCACGATACAGCCCGAGCGCCTGCATCGACGGCACGTCGCTGAACGAGAACAGCACCGCGTCGTCGCGTTCAGCGGCGTTGCCGTGCTCGTGCCACGCCCACGACGGCACCACGAAGATGTCGTTCTTCTTCCAGTCGAAACGCTTGCCATTGATGATCGAATATCCCGAGCCCTTGGCGACGTTGTAGACGATCGAACCGGTGTGACGGTGCGCCTTGGTCCGTTCGCCGCCGCGCAGCAACTGAATGCAGGCGCCGAGCGTCTTCATCACCGGACCGCCGGTCGCCGGATTGACGTACTGCATGATAATGCCGTCGTAGGGCGAGCCGTCGCTCGCCTTCGCCGCGCGTGTCAACGCGTCATAGGTCGGCGCCCATTCGTACTTGAGCAGCGGCGAATAGGGCTTGGTCCAGGCCTCGCCGCCCATCGGCAGCAGCCCAGGCGCGCCATAGACCATCGACGTGTCGTTGACCGGATAGTTCGAGTTCTGCACATGCTCGGGATGCACAGCGTAGAAATTCGCGTCGAGCTGGTTGACCAGCAGCATGTCGAGGCCGTCCTGCCAGACGGTGGTCTGACCGTCGGCATCGACGCCGTGGTCGTGCCAGGTGCCGCTCGGCGTGATGACGAAGTCGCCGGCCGCGAGCGACATCTTGTGGCCGTCCACCACCGTGTAGGCGCCCGACCCTTCCATGATGAAGCGCAGCGCCGCGGACGCATGATTGTGCGCGTTGGCGAACTCGCCCGGCCGCATCACCTGCAACCCGGTGTAGAGCCAGCCGACGCAGGCCGAGAGGCCCTTGCGGCCGGGATTCTCCAGCGCGATCACGCGCCGTCCGGCTTTTTCGGGGCTGACCAGGTCGAGCGCCTGCAGCACCAGCGGGCGCATCTTGTCGTAACTCCAGAGCACCGGCATCGAAGCGGGCTTCGGCTCCCAGGGCTCGATCGAGTTCGCGACGGTCCAGAGCGCGTAGCTATCCTGGCTGCCGAGCCGGTCGTAGTAGGCCTCAAGCTCGGGCGTGTCCGCGACGTTGGCCCGGCCGACGACATCTTCGCGCATTTGGCTTCTCCGCCCGCCGATTGGCCACCGCAGCCCCTAGGAGCGAACCAATAAAATATGGCAGTTTTTCCCCCGAATCCGCAAGAATGTTGCCTGCACGTCACTTCCAACAAAGGCACTTGAGCGAGGTCTCAAGGGGATTCACAACTCGTCAGCTTTCCGTCATCCTAAGCACCGTTGATTTGGAGATGACGTGGACACCACCCCCAAGCAAAAGCCGTATGCCGCTACAGGAACAGAAGCGTCCTGGCACAGGGGCTGGATTCTGACGGACGCAAAGCGGGAAAAATTTCGCCAGACGAGTCTAAAATCGCAAGCTGCAAAGGCCCGGGCGATGCGTGGGGAATGCAATAAACCCAAGCACCCCATTCCTACACCCCGCCTCGATCCATGCACCTTGATGCCTAAGCGGCGCCCCAATGGATTGCGAGCGCTTAGTCTGTTCAGCGGAGGCGGAGGCCTAGACATCGGTTTCGATCGAGCGGGTTACGAGCATGTAGCGTCCTATGACATCCTTCCATTGGTGGCAAATGTTCTGGGCGAGGCGTGGCCAGAGCGAAGGGTAATCGCGGGCGACGCTGGCGATGTCACTCAAATGGATTGGCGGATTTACCGAGAGCGGGTGGACGTTCTACACGGCGGCCCGCCGTGCCAACCATTCAGCCATGCAGGTAGCCGTGCAGGCGCGGCAGACGTGCGAGATATGATTCCCGAACTTGTTAGGGCTGTTGTTGAAATCCGGCCGCGTGCTTTTGTTTGCGAGAATGTTTCCGGGTTGGCCACCAAACAGTTTGCGCGCTATCTGCAGGCAGTTCTTTTCGAGCCGCTAAGCCGCAACTACACAATCCGAATGTTCATACTGGAAGCTGCTTCCTTTGGTGTGCCGCAACGAAGAAAGCGGGTGTTCTTTGTCGGATTTTCAAACAAGCAAGCGGCAGAACGGTTTTGTGAGCCCACACCCACGCACGTTTGGGATAGCGCAACGACCAAACTTTCAAAAACCATGGGCGCGCGAGAAGCGTTAGGTTTGGACACTTTGGGATTTGATGGACTTGCTCCAACAATCCGCAGTGGCCTGACGGGTCCGCGCCACAGCACCAGTGTGGTCAATAGCGCAACCTCGCTACGAGATTGGAACGCACTTGGTATCTGGCCAAATGGCGTGGCGCCCGACAGGCATGCGGCGTCATTGTTTGTGGCCAAAGGTGGCCACTACAGGCTTTCGCTGGCAGATTGCATGGTGCTGCAAGGATTTCCTGCCGATTGGCCGATCAAACCGCCAGTTTATAAAGCTCTTGGCCTGATCGGAAACTCTGTGGCGCCTCCGATGGGTTATGCTGTGGCGTGCGCCGTTGCCAAGGCCCTCTCGATGCCACCAAATCGGACCCGAACTACTTCTTCTTCGCGCGAAGCCAGGCACGGACGAGCTTACGGAGTTCGACTGCGTGGTTCTTTGAAATAGTAGGCAGAGGCTCGAAAAACTGAGCAGGGACGTGTGGATTATTTAACGTCGATCCACGTTGTATTAAATAGGCCGCTCTGTCTCGAAAGATTTCTAGCATCCTTTGTGGGCTATACCCGTCCGGCCGATCCATCATCTCCTTGTATTGAATTGCTGAGTATTGATTCTTATGAAGTCGCCGCGCGTCTTCGCGTGTGTAATGTTTTTTGGTGCCAACAACCCGAATCATCGCAGGCAAAGTTAAAAGCGGCGGCACTTCATCAGCAATCTGAAAATCCGGTTTGATGTAGGCCCAAATTTTATTGATCCAAAGTGCCATGTCATCAGGAGAAGCGTATTTGCATTTGATAAGCCCGTTGGCGCCGTAGAATGCGACGATCCAATGCTTATTTCGCCACTTCTCGATGTGGTCACGGCCGAGATCGCGAACAGTGCTCAATCCGCCGCTCAACGTAGTTACAGATTTGAGCTCAAACTCGAGAGTGTTCCCACCGACTTTTAGGATGGCGTCGGTCCCATGGCGAACACGTTTTTCAGGCCGTTCCAGGTTGAAGAGATCAACCAGTTGGTTTTCCCGGACGTCATCCTGCGCCATCGCGCCCTCGAATCGTACGAGGTCAATATACCATTGCACTACGCGATGGGCGTCGGGTGAAGTGGTAGGCTCCCCCCGGAGGGGGTGAAAATGGTGCCCGGAAAGGGACTCGAACCCCTACGCCTCGCGGCGCCAGTACCTGAAACTGGTGCGTCTACCAATTCCGCCACCCGGGCACGGGAGCTTGGACAGGTGGCGACACATAATGACGCGCGTTTCCCCTTGTCAATCCAAGGTATTCCGCCCTGTACAGCCGGCGGCCCATCCTGTATTTCGCAATTGCCGGATTGAGGCTCCCATGGCGGTCCAGACCAACATCGACAAGCTGATTACCGTGTTCGGCGGCTCGGGGTTCCTCGGCCGCCACCTGGTCCGCGCGCTGGCCAAGCGGCACTACCGCATCCGCGTCGCAGTGCGCCGGCCGGACCTGGCCGGCCACCTGCAACCGCTCGGCCGCGTCGGCCAGATCCACGCCGTGCAGGCCAACGTGCGCTATCCGCGGTCGGTCGAGGCCGCGGCGCGCGACGCCGACGTGGTGGTGAACCTGACCGGCATCCTGTTCCAGCGCGGACGCCAGCGCTTCGATACCGTGCAGGGCTTCGGTGCCGAGCAGATCGCGCTCGCCGCTGCCGCCCACGGCGCGCGGATGGTCCACGTCTCGGCGATCGGCGCCGAAGAGAATTCAACCTCGCTCTATGCCCGGTCGAAGGCCGCGGGCGAGCAGGCCGTGCTGGCCGCGGTGCCGGGCGCCACCGTGTTCCGCCCCTCGGTGATGTTCGGCCCGGAAGACGACTTCTTCAACAAGTTCGCCGCGATGGCGCGGTTTCTCCCCGCGCTGCCGCTGATCGGCGGCGGCGAAACCCGCTTCCAGCCGGTGTTCGTCGGCGACGCCGCCGAGGCGCTGGCGCGCGCGGTCGATGGCAGCGCGACACCCGGCACCACCTACGAGCTCGGCGGGCCGGAGGTGCGCACCTTCAAGCAGTTGATGGAATACGTGCTGGTCACCATCGAACGGAGGCGGCTGCTGGTTCCGCTGCCGTTCGCCCTGGCGAAGCTGAAGGCGCAATTCCTGCAGTTCGCGCCGAAGCCGCCGCTCACGCCGGATCAGGTCGAGCTGCTGCGCAGCGACAACGTGGTGTCCGATGCGGCGAACCGCGAGGGCCGCACGCTCAAGGGTCTGGGCATCGACGCGACCGCGATGGAAGCGGTGGTGCCGACCTACCTGTGGCGCTTCCGCAAGGCCGGCCAGTTCAAGGTGCGCGGGGCGTAGTCACTTCCCGAGCGCCAGCGCGATCAATCCGAGCGAGCCCACGATCACGCGCCACCACGCGAACAGCGCGAAGCCGTGACGCGTGACGTAGCCGAGCAGCGCGCGCACCACGATCCAGCCGGCGACGAACGACGTCGCGAAGCCGACCGCAACCAATATCGTGTTGTCGAACGTCATCAGCTTGTAGTTCTTGATGAGATCGTAGGTGAACGCACCCGCCATGGTCGGGATCGCAAGGTAGAACGAGAACTCCGCCGCCGAGCGCTTGTCCGCGCCGAGCAGCATCGCCGACACGATGGTCGCACCCGATCGCGACGTGCCCGGGATCATGGCGAGGCACTGGAACACGCCGATCGCGAGATACATCGGCAGCGTGAACTGCGTCGCATCGTGGTACTTCGGCTTGAAGTCGATCTGATCGACCCACAGCAGGATGGCGCCGCCCGCGATCAGCGTGAAACACACCACCCACGGATTGAACAGCACGCTCTTGATGAAGCCGTGCGCCAGCGCGCCGATCACCGCCGCAGGCAGAAACGCGAGCAGCACGCCGATCACGAAGCGGCGCGCCGCCGGATCGCTGAACATGCCGATAAAGATTTTCCAGAGCTTGACGAAATAAATCGACAGGATGGCGAGCACCGCGCCGAGCTGGATCAGCACCGCGAAGGTCTTGCCGAACTCCTCGTCGTCGAACCCGAAAAAGCGCTGGATCAGCAGCAGATGGCCGGTCGAGGAAACCGGAATGAACTCGGTGAAGCCTTCGATCAACCCGAGCAGCACGGCCTTGAGCAAGGCGATGGTATCGAACGGCATGGCGGCCTCCGCGCTGTGCTTGTCGCGCAACAGCGGCGGACGGGCAACTGCCGCAGGTGCATGCTCAACAGCTTGCTCGCGATACCGGATTACCGCCGCATTTCTGCCGCTCGGACGATGCACGCCACGCCGGAATATGCTTTAGCTTTACGTCTGATTCCCGCCTCGGCGGCCCGACCGGGCGCCACGTCAACGAAGGCTCCATGCTGACGCTGCTCCAGCACTCGTTCTGTCCGCATTCGCGGTACATCCGATTGGTCCTGGCCGAGCATGGTCTGGAGACTCGGCTGGTCGAGGAGAAGACCTGGGAACGCCGCGAGGCATTCCTGGAACTCAACCCCGCGGGCGCCACGCCGGTGCTGGTCGAGGAAGGCCATCCGCCGGTGCCGGGTGCTGCCGTGATCGCCGAATATCTTGACGAGACCCGCGGCGCCGGCCTGCGCGAGCAGCGGCTGTTGCCGCAAGACCCGATCGCCCGCGTCGAGGTTCGCCGCCTCGCCTCCTGGTTCAACGACAAGTTCTTCGCCGAAGTCAGCGGGCCGATGGTGATGGAGCGTTGCTACAAGCGTTACATGCGCATGGAGCAGGGCGGCGGTCCGCCCGACACCGACACGATCCGTGCGGCGCGGGTCAACATCCGCTATCATCTGGCCTACATCGGGTGGCTGGTGCGCACGCGCAACTGGCTGGCCGGCGAGGACATGAGCTACGCCGATCTCGCCGCCGCGGCCCACCTGTCATCGGTCGATTACCTGGGCGACGTGCCATGGAGCGAAGACGAGGCCGCCAAGACCTGGTACGCGCGGGTGAAGTCGCGCCCGTCGTTCCGTCCGCTGCTTCAGGACGCGCTGCCGGGGGTGCCGGCGGCGGCGGCCTACGCCAACCTCGACTTCTAGACAAGCGCGCTGCTGCATTGCCTGACGCGAGCGCCGCTCTCTCCTCCTTTACCTCCCCCCTTGCGGGGGAGGTAAAGGAG
>JAKFYI010000006.1 GCA_021730985.1 Hyphomicrobiales bacterium
TTGGCGGTGAATGCCGTACCCCCGTGCCAACGGGCAGGCATTCATCAGGGTCCCAAAGCGGTGGGTAGCAAAGTCAGCCCACCGGGGGTCTCACGGAGCAAGCCTCAAACATCGCGCGCGGGACGCCCGAGGAAACGGCGGACTTGCGGACCACCCATCCGGATCGCCTCGTTCTCGCGAGAGAGCGAGGCCCGCGGGTCCACCGGAGCCCGGGCGTCCCGCGCCTCCCTCACACTTTTTTCGGGAAGCGCTGAATGGAAGCGACTGAACTGCGAAGGCTGGAAGACAGGCGAACCCCGGCGCCTCCACAAATCCCGGGCGGCGGAGCGTTGGCTTTTCTCTCTGTCATTCCGGGGCGCGAGCGCATGCGAGCGAACCCGGAATCCATAACCACCGCTGCGGAATATGGATTCGAAGTGGATTTGCAGCCAAGGCGTGGATGGCCGGGACAAGCCCGGCCATGACGTGGAAAGATCGAACATACATTCTGAAATCACACTGGAAGTTCCCATGTTCACCGCCACCAAGAACAAGTCCCTGCTCACCACCACCACCGGTGCGCTACCGCGCCCGAGCTGGTACACCGCCAACCTGCGCGGCCTGCCGCTGTCGCAGGGATTTTCGCAGCTTGCGTACCGTGAGCAGCATTTCGACTGTCTCGCCTGCAACGTCGCGGCCCAGCACCGCGCCGGCATGGACATCTTCGTCGATGGCGACGCGCGGCTCGACGACGACGTCGCGGGGCGAGGCTGGGTCAGCTACGCCACCGAGCGCATGAGCGGCATCGGTGCGCCTCGCGTCGAGGTGCCGCCCGCCGGCTTCATGAAGGACAAAGGCCCCGGCGACATCATGTTCGAGGTGATCGAGACCCGCATGACGCCGCCGGTCGACGGCAAGATCGACAAGGCCTGGCTGGAGCTCGACCGCGCCTACAAGGCGATCGCGCCGATGACCGACCGTCCGGTGAAGATCGGCTCGATCTCCGCGCAGATCCTGGCGCTGATGCTGACCGACCGGCACTACAACGACCGGCTCGAACTGCTCTTTGATATGTCGGTGGCGCTGAACCGCGAGTACCACGCGCTGGCCGATGCCGGCGCGCCGATCGTGCAGGTCGAGGAGCCGGCGATCCATCAGATCATCAACCTGCCGGACGCCACGATCAAACCGGACAAGTGGGTCGAGGCGTTCAACGCCGAGGTGAAGGGCCTGCGCGGCAAGACCGAGGTGTGGTGCCACACCTGCTGGGGCAGCCCCGCGGCGCAGCGGGTGGCAAGCCGCGACCAGTCCTACAAAAATGCGCTGCCGTATTTCGACCAACTCGACGTCGACGTGATTACCTTCGAGGCCGCGTTCAACCGCGGCATGGACTTCGAGGCGATCGGCAAGGGCATCTCCAAGGACAAGAAGATCGCGATCGGCGTCATCAGCCACCGCACCCTGCAGGTCGAGCGGCCCGAGGAGGTTGCGGAGCTGATCCGGCTCGCGCTGAAGTGGATCGAGCCCGAGCGGCTGATGCTGTCCAGCGACTGCGGCTTCGGGCGCCAGGGCATCAGCCGGATGCATGCGCTCTACAAGATGGTCGCAATGTCCCGCGGCGCCAACATCGTGCGCAAGGAGTTGGGGTTGCCGGAGACTTATATTCCGGCGGCCGATCCCAAGCTGTCGATGGTGCCGCTCGCTTGAGGTTACACGTCGCCAGCACCACCCGTTCGTCCCCGCGAAAGCGGGGACCCAGGGCAACAATTGAGAGCGATGCTTGCGGCCCTGGATTCCCACTTACGCGGGAATGAGCGGGGAGAGAGCTCGCTTTCGGCCCTCGTACCATCTGCCGATAGACTTTTTCTCTCAGCACGGCACAATCGCCGCCAACAACGAACTCGCTCCGGGAGGACTGAATGAACATCAAGGTCGGCAAGAAGGCGATTGAGGAAGCCTCCGAGAAGCTGTCGAACTGGGGCCGCTGGGGCAAGGACGATCATATCGGCACGCTCAACCACGTCGCGCCGGAGGACATCGTCAACGCATCGAAGCTGGTCAAGACCGGCAAGGTGTTCGCGCTCGGCATCCCGCTCGACAAGTCCGGTCCGCAGACCGGCCTGTTCGGCGGCCGCTTCAATCCGATCCACCAGATGCTGGCGACCGGCACCGACGCCATCGCCGGCCAGCAGGACTGGAACAAGATCCGCTACGCCGACGACACGCTCAACCTCTGCGTCCAGGGCGCGACGCACTGGGATGCGCTCGGCCACATCTTCTACGAGGACAAGTGCTACAACGGCCACGACGCCAAGCTGATCGACTCGCGCGGCCTGTCGGTGCTCGGCATCGAGCATTCCAAGAGCAAGATGAACGGCCGCGGCGTGCTGCTCGACATCGCGCGCTTCCGCAAGGTGCCGTGGCTGAAGGACGGCGAAGCGATCTCCAACGACGAACTGAACAAGTGCGCGCGCGCGCAGAATGTCGAAATCCGCAAGGGCGACTTCGTCATTGTCCGCACCGGGCAGATGGAGCGCTGCCTCAAGGAAGGACAGTGGGGCGGCTACGCCGGCGGCGACGCGCCGGGCGTGATGTTCGAGAACTGTTACTGGTGCCAGGAGAAGCAGGTCGCCGCGATCTGCTCCGACACCTGGGGCGTCGAGGTGCGGCCGAACGAGACCACCGAGGCCAACCAGCCGTGGCACTGGGTCGTCATTCCTGCGATGGGCTTGTGCATGGGCGAGATTTTCTATCTCAAGGAGCTCGCCGAAGACTGCGACACCGACGGCATCTACGAGTTCTTCTTCTGCGGCCCGCCGCTGATCATCACCGGCGGAACGGGATCGCCGATCAACCCGCAGGCGATCAAATGACACCACAGGCGTCATCCCGGACGGCCGCAGGCCGATCCGAGATCTCGCGCCGCCGGTTTGCTGTCATGCCCGCGAAAGCGGGCATCCAGTACTCCCGGTCTATACGATAACATTGCGGTCTGTGTTTACTGGGTTCCCGCTTTCGCGGGGACGGCAGTCGAGTGAATGGAGAGACCATGCCCCGCTTCCTCAAACGCGGAATGGACGCGAGCGCCATCAAGGCGGCCGACGCCAAGGTGCGCGAAACCGTCGAGAGCATCCTCGGCCAGGTCGAGGACAAGAAGGACTCGGCGATCCGCCAACTGTCGAAGCAGTTCGACAACTGGGAGCCGAACGACTTCCGCCTGAGCGCAGCCGAGATCGAACGGGCGATCGCGCAGGTGAGCAAGCGCGATCTCGACGACATCCGGTTCGCCCAGGCGCAGGTTCGCAACTTCGCGCAGAAGCAGCGCGACACCATGCAGGATCTGGAGGTCGAGACGCTGCCCGGCGTCATCCTCGGCCACCGCCATATCCCGGTGAACGCCATCGGCTGCTACGTGCCGGGCGGCCGCTACCCGATGGTGGCGTCCGCGCATATGTCGATCGTCACCGCACGCGTCGCCGGCGTGAAGCGCATCATCGCCTGCGCGCCGCCGTTCAAGGGCGGGCCGCACCCGGCCATCGTCGCGGCGATGCATTTCGGCGGCGCCGATGAAATCTACGTGCTCGGCGGCGTGCAGGCCGTGGCCGCGATGGCACTCGGCACCGAGACGATCGCGCCGGTCGACATGATCGTCGGGCCCGGCAATGCCTACGTGGCAGAGGCGAAGCGGCAGTTGTTCGGCCGCGTCGGCATCGACCTGCTGGCTGGACCGACCGAGACGCTGGTGATCGCCGACGACAGCGTGGACGGCGAAATCTGCGCCACCGATCTGCTCGGCCAGGCGGAGCACGGCCCGACCTCACCCGCGATCCTGCTCACCAATTCGGAAAGGCTGGCACGCGATACCATGAACGAGGTGGAGCGGCTGTTGACCATTCTCCCCACCGCGGATGCCGCAGGCCAAGCGTGGAAGGACTACGGCGAGGTCATCGTCTGCGACAGCGAGGCCGAAATGGTGGAGGAAGCCGACCGCATCGCCTCCGAGCACGTTCAGGTGATGACGCGCGATCCGGACTATTTCCTCAACAACATGAAGAACTACGGCTCGCTGTTTCTGGGCGCGCGCACCAACGTCGCCTACGGCGACAAGGTGATCGGCACCAACCACACGCTGCCGACCAAGAAGACGGCGCGCTACACCGGCGGGCTGTGGGTCGGCAAATTTCTCAAGACCTGCACCTACCAGAAGGTGCTCACCGACCAAGCCTCGGCGCAGATCGGCGAGTATTGCTCACGGCTGTGCATCCTCGAAGGCTTCTCGGCGCACGCCGAGCAGGCCAATGTGCGGGTGCGCCGCTACGGCGGCCGCAATGTCGCCTACGCGCAGGCGGCCGAGTGATCCAACAAGTCGACTAGCGAGATTGAAGAAGAAGCTAGGAGTCATTGATGACAAAATGGAATGTGAAGCAAATTCAAGACCGTGCGATTGCTGAGCTAATGGACGTTGGATCATCAGGAGTTCGCTACGCCGAACTGGTGAAGAAAATCCATTCCTATACACCTGAAACTCCACTCAATACGGTGGTGGGTTCAATACAAGCTCTTTCAAAAAAGCCCGAAGAGATTGTCAGGCCCAGCCGAGGGCTTTGGGTGCTAAAAAAATACTGGGATAAGGAAGGAAACGATAGCGCTTCAACAAACTCGCCGCAGAAGGTCGCGACCAACATTTCTACTGCTGGTACGAAGAACGCAAGCGAGGAAGATTTTTATGAACTCTTCGCCGATTGGCTTGTTGGTCAAGACCAAGTCATCGAATCGATGGTTGTCGGCGGAAACACCTTCAAAAACAAATGGGCCACACCGGACGTAATCGGAACCTATAAGCCAAGAAAAAGCGACCCGGTTCCATTCCCTATCGAGCTAGTCTCAGCAGAAATAAAGATTGATCCCAACCAGTCAATTGTCGCCTTTGGTCAGGCCTGTGCCTACCGATTGTTTTCTCACAAAACGTTCATTGTCATGCCGAGCACTATCAATGAGAACGATCTCGACAGGCTCGATGCACTTTGCTCCCTATACGGAATGGGGCTCGTTATCTTTGATCTAAATCCCGACGCGCCAAACTTTGTCACTAAACTAAAGCCGCAAAGGCTCGAACCCGACATGTTCTATGTGAACGATTTCGCACGTCGCTTGCTCGACGCCAACCGGAATGAATTTGATCGACTGTTTGGCTAGCAGGCCAATGTGCGGGTGCGCCGCTACGGCGGCCGCAATGTCGCCTACGCGCAGGCGGCGGAGTAGCAACGGGGAAGAACCATGGTTCCAGCGATCGTTCCGGCCTATGCCGCCGTCTTTGCGCTGATCTTCGTCGCGCTGTCGGTGCGCGTTGCCAACTCGCGGCGCACCATGCGGATCGGGCTTGGTCACGGCGGCAACGTGATCCTGGAACGCCGGGTGCGCGTACAGGGCAACTTCGCCGAATACGTGCCGTTCGCGCTGATCCTGTTCACCTTCATCGAATGGCAGGGCTGGTCGCGCTGGCTGGTCCACGCGCTTTGCCTGGTTCTGCTCTTGGCCCGCCTCGTACATGCCTATGGCGTGGCGCGGGAGCCGGAGGACATCCGCATCCGCGCCAGCGCGATGGTCGTTACCTTCCTCATGCTGACCGTGGCGGCGCTGCTCCTGCTGTTCGACGCGATCATCTGACCCATGGCCGTCGATCTCGCCAAGACTCCCTCCTCGCGGCTTGACGGCCGACGCGCGCTGGTGACCGGCGGCGGACGCGGCATCGGGCTGGCGGCGGCATCCGCGCTGGCGCAGGCCGGTGCCCATGTGACGCTTGCGGCCCGCACCCAGGCTGAGATCGAGGACGCCGCAGCGGCCATCCGCGCGCGCGGCGACAAAGCCGACGCGCTGGTTCTGGACGTCACCGATCTCCCCGCCATGCAGTCGGCGATCGCCGGCGCCGAACCGTTCAACATCCTGGTCAACAACGCCGGCACCAACCGCCCGAAGCTGCTGATGGACGTCAGCATCGATGATTTCGACGTTGTGATGGGCCTCAACGTGCGCGCGGCCTATTTCGTGGCGCAGGCCGTGGCGCGGCGGCTTTTGGACGCGAAGCAGACCGGCTCGATCATCAACATCTCGTCGCAGATGGGCCATGTCGGAGCGGCGCGCCGCACGGTCTACTGCGCCAGCAAACACGCGATGGAAGGCTTCACCAAGGCCATGGCGATCGAACTCGCGCCGCACAACATCCGCGTCAACTCGCTGGGGCCGACGTTCCTCGAAACGCCAATGACGCGGCCGTTCTTCGAGAACAAAACGTTCCGCGACGAGGTGCTGTCGAAGATCAAGCTCGGCCGGCTCGGCCAGCTTGAAGAACTGACCGGCGCGATCGTGTTCCTCGCCTCCGACGCCTCGTCGCTGATGACCGGCTCGGCGCTGGTGCTGGATGGCGGCTGGACCGCGGAATAGTCGGCCAAACCTGCTGGCCTTACCGCGCTTGTCCCGGCCAAGCGAGCCATGAGCGCGCAAACGCGCGTCTTGGACGCGCTATGGCGAGCGCGAGCGGGACCCCGGTTTGCTTCCAATTCAAGAAATAACCGGGGTCCCGGGTCTCGCTGCGCTCGCCCGGGACAAGAGAGCCTCGCGCTATTGCAGCCCCAGATTCAGCTTCGGGTCCTGCACGACCTTGCGGTACAGATCGAACTGCTGCCGGTTGAAGGCATCCATCTCGGCGGGCGACGACCCGACCGCCTCGGTGCCTGCCTTGCGGAGCCGCTCGATCACGTCCGGATCCCTCATAGCCTTGGCGATCTCGGCCGACAGCTTCTCAACGATCGGCTTCGGTGTCGCGGCCGGCGCATAGATCGCGGTCCAATACGGCACCTCGTAGTCGAGCCCCTGCTCCATCATGGTCGGCACGTTTGGCAGCGCCGAGGTCCGCGTCCGGCTCAGAACGCCGACCGCACGCACCAGCCCGCTCTCGATGTTCTTCACCTGCGGCGGCACGCCATCGACCAGCACCTGGATGCGCCCGGCCAGCAGGTCCGGCATGACCCCGGCGTTGCCGCGATACGGCACATGAACGATGTCGACGCCAGCCGCGCTCTTGAACAACTCGGTCGCGAGATGGATGCCGGTGCCGGCGCCGGACGAGCCGTAGCTGTACTTGCCGGGGCTCGCCTTCGCGAGCGCGATGAACTCCTTGAGGTTCTTGGCCGGCACCTCCGGATTGATCACCATCACCGCCGCGAACCGCGTGACCAGCGCCACCGGCACCAGATCGCGCATGTAATCGAACGGCAGATCCTTGGCGACAGCCGCGTTCACGATGCCGGTGACCGAGTGATACAGCAGCGTGTAGCCGTCGGGCGTGGCGCGCACCACCTGGTTCACGCCGATGGAGCCGCCGGCGCCGCCCTGGTTCTCGACCACAACCTGCTGGCCCAGCACGTCGGACAGCTTCTGCGCGGTCACCCTCGCGGTGAAATCGATGCCGCCTCCGGCCGCCAGCGGAACGACGAATTTCAGCGGCCGCGACGGGAAATTGTCCTGCGCCACGGCCGGAACGGTCAGCGCCAGCAGCGTTGCGGCAGACAGAACGATCTTACGTGCGAGCTTCATGGCGTCCTCCCGAGCGCGGCGATAGCCTTCAGACGATCCTGGAAGAACGGCGCGGGGATCAGCACGCGCGTCTCCTGCGTCGTCATCAGCGGCCGGCACTTGTGCAGAAAGGCCTGCCAGACCGGATCGTTGGACAAGTTGCGGCGGCGCTCCACGCGCTCGTCCAGGCTGCCATAGGCCCACATGGTCGTGACTTGGTTGAGCGGCCCGATCTCGTTGACGTAATAGCCGACCGGCTGTCCGAGCGCGCCTGTCTGCGCCGCCATGGCGTCGCTTTCGTAGGCCTTGAGGAATGCGCCGGTGTTGCCCGGCGCAAAGGAATAAATGCGTTGCTCGACGAACATTGCCGTCCTTCCTTGCGTGGCGTTTCTCCCGCACGCATTAGGTCACGGCACAGCGGAGCGCACAAGAATGGTGGGCAAGGTTACGGGCGCCGGGTGGGCGCAATGAAAATCAGGGGCGCTGCGCTTCCGGCAGCACCTGGGGGTTGAGGCAACTCACCACCTTGCGCCCCTCGATCAGCGCGATGGTGTTATCGACCACCACATGCGCCATGCCTTCCCGCAATTCCAGCACCGCGCTGCCCAGATGCGGCGTCAGCACGACGTTCGGCATCGCCACCAGCTCCTTCGAGACCTGCGGCTCATGCTCGTACACATCGAGGCCGGCGCCCGCAATTTTCCTATCCTTCAGAGCCTGCACCAGCGCGGCCTCGTCGATCACCGGCCCGCGTGAGGTGTTGATGACGAACGCCGTCGGCTTCATCAGCGCGAACTGCCGAGTGCTCATCAGATGCCGCGTCGCAGGCGACAGTTGCGGATGCAGCGAGACGAAGTCGGCTTCGCGCAGCACCTCGTCGAAGGAGCGATAGGACGCGCCGAGCTTTTGCTCCTGATCCGGCGGCAGCCGGTTCAGATCGGTGTAGACGATCTTCATGTCAAAGCCGCGCGACCGGCGCCCGACCGCCTGCCCGATGCGGCCGAAACCGACGAGGCCAAGCGTCTTTCCAGTCACGGCAGCACCCGCCAGATGGTTCGACTGCGAACCGGGATAGGTGCCGGCGCGAAACAGCTTGTCGCCGTAGGGGATGTTGCGCGCCACCGCGAGCAGCAGCCCGAACGCGATGTCGGCGGTGGCGTCGGTAACGATCGCCGGGATGTTGGTGACCGGAATGCCGCGCCGAGTCGCCGCGGCGAGATCGATGCGATCCTGTGTGATGTTCATGGACGACACGGCCTTGAGATTTGGATTGGCCGCCAGCACGTCGTCGTCCACCGTATCGTGCAGCAGCGACAGCAGGATGTCGCAACGTTTGACGCCTTCAATCAGATTCGCCTTGTCGAGCACACGGCTGGAATCGGGGTTCACCTCGACATCCGCAACCGCGCGAAGCCGTGCCAGCGCGCTTTCCGCGATCGGTTGGGTAACGAATACGCGCGGCCGTGCCATCGCTAGGCCTTGGGTTTCGGCGCAGGCGCCGCGTTGACCTTGGGCATCACCTTCTCGGCGAGCAACTGCATGGAGCGTTTGCCCAGCGCCGGATCGCGCCAGTCCTTGCCCGCGTAAAGCAGCGTACCGAAGTCGCCGACCTTCTCGCGAAACGCAATCAGCTCGTCGGCGACTTTGTCGGGCGATCCGTGAATGATGAGCTGGTCGCAGATGCTGTCGAGCGTCACCTCGTCGTCCGGCTGGTCGCGCCGCGTCTTGAACAGCTCGAGCCGGCCCTTCTTCAGCTTGGTGTAGAGCTGGCTGTAGTAGAATCGGTACGGGCTGTTCGGGTCGGTTACGTAGGCCTTGGCGGTCTTGTCGTCATCCGCGACAAAGATGCTCTTGGCAACGCGCCAGTTCGCCGGATCGGCCTTGCGGCCGACGCGCTCACAACCCTCGACGTACTTCGGCCAGTGGCTCTTGACCCACTCCGGCATCAGGAAGTTCGCCGAGATCGGATCCCAGCCGCGCGCGGCTGCCTCGGTCACGCCCTTGGAGAACGGAGCCACCGCCGTCACCACGATGGGCGGGTGGGGCTTCTGCAGCGGCTTCGGCAGGAAGCCCTGCCCGATCTCCGAGAAATAATGACGCTCAAGCTTGATGTTCCAGTACTTGCCCTTGATGTCGTAGGGCGGCTCGCTCGACCATATTTTTAGAATGTGGTTGATCGCCTCGACCAACATTTCGTTCCGGTCGTTGTCGAGCACGCCGAATACCTCGGAATCCGAAAGCAGGCCGCCCGGGCTGATGCCGAAGATCAACCGGCCATCGAGCATGTGGTCGAGCATCGCGATGTTGGCCGCGACCGCCGCCGGATGCTGGTTCGGCATGTTCACCGTGCCGGTGCCAAGCCGCATAGTCTTGACGTCGCTGGCGAGGCTCGCGATGAACATCATGCACGAGGTGATGTTCTCGGCGCGGTCGGTCGAATGCTCGCCGACGTAGCCTTCGGCAAAGCCGAGCTTGTCGGCCAGCAGGAACGCCTCTCGGTCCTCGCGCAGAGACTGCCGCCAGTCCTTGTCCAGCGGGTGGATCGGCATCGTGAAAAAGCCAAGCTTCATCGTACTCACCGCTTGATCGGTCGAATTCCAGGCGAGTCTAGTCGCTCTCGCCAATGCAGCCGAATTAATATAATTTGGCGAATGTCATCAATTTAACTAATGGCGACCAATGGCGGATATCTCACTTCGGCAGATCCAGGCGATCATCGCAGTGTTCGAGGAGCGTTCGTTCACCCGCGCCGCATCCCGCGAGAACGCCACCCAGTCCGGCATTTCGCAGCATGTGGCCGGGGCCGAGCGCGAACTCGGCCTGCGGCTGTTCGAGCGCACCGCGAGCGGCGTGACGCCTACACCGGCCGGCGAGCGCTACTACAGGCGCTGCATCGAAGCGATTGGACGGCTGGAAAGCGCCCACGAGGAGGTTCGCGAGTTGGCAGGCTTCATTTCGGGCGATTTGCGCATCGGTTTGATGCCCACCATGACGCGCGCGGCACTCGCGCCGACGCTGGAGCGATACACGCCCAAGTATCCGGACGTGCGTCTGCACATCGTCGAGGGTTACAGCGGCCTGCTGACCGACATGGTGCTGGCCGACGAACTCGATTTCGCCGTGGTGCCGACGTTCGAGGGCCGCGTCGGCCTCAAATCGCGGCTGATCTTGCGCGACCGCGAGATGCTGGTGTCGAGCCCGCAACTCGGCTTCAAACCGCTCGAACCGGTACGGTTGAAGGACTGCGGGCCGCTGAAGATCATCGTGCCGAGCCGCTCCAACGTGCGCCGCCGCAACATCGAAATCTATCTGCAGACCCACGGCGTCGAGGTCGCCCAGATGATCGAGATGGATGCCATGATCGGCACGCTCGATTTCGTCGCCCGCTCCAACTGGGTGGCGATCCTTTCAGGACTGATCTGCGTCAACGACGTCGGGCGGGACCGGCGGGTCATCAACCCGATCTACGATCCTCCGCTGTTTGCGGAGTTCGTCGTGATCTCCCAGGCGCGCCGCACGCTGTCGGCGCAGGCGAAGCTGTTCCTTGAAATGTTCGAAGCCGAGATCGAACGCATCCAGCAGGTCTGGGCGCGAACGATCCCGCCGACGATGTTTCCCGAGCGAGCGGCGCGGAAGACGCGCCGCACCGCGGTTTAGTGCGAAATCGACGCCGGGGCGCCGGGCTGCTTGAGCGGATGCGACTTGGCGAACGCCTCGATCTGCATCAACGAATCGTAGATGCGCGTGACATTCGGATAGGCCTTCACATCGACGTCGAAGAAACCCGATCCGACCACCTGCCCGGCCAGGCAGACATCCGCCAGGGTAACGCTGTCGCCGTGACAGTATTTCCCGGTCGGCTTCTGCGACAGATGTGTCTCGGCAGCGCGTAGCGCCTCGTTCTGCCAGTGACGCACCCACTTCAGCATGGTGTCGTTGTCGAGCTTCAATTCGCCGGTCAGGTAGTTGCGCACCCGTGGCACCGACATCGGGTGCGAGTCGGAGACGAAAATCTGGCACAGCCCGCGCACCCGCGCGCGGCCGAACGGGTCGCTTGGCAGCAACGGCGGCTGCGGCCGCGTCTCCTCCAGGTATTCCATGATCGCCATCGACTGGAACAGCATCTGACCGCCGTCCTCGATCAGCGCGGGGATCAGCATCTGCGGATTGACTGCGTGGAAACTGTCTTCGCGTTGCTTGCCCTTGAGCAGATCGATGTCGATGATCTCGTCGGGCTTCACACCCTTGACGGCGAGCGCAATCCGCACGCGGAAACTCGCGATCGAACGCCAGAACGCATAGAACTTGACCGACATGATATCCTCCTCTCGATGTTTATTTTTTCTCGCCGCCCGGGTCCGCCTTGAACCCGGCAGCCTCGATACCCTTGATCCCGCAAATCTCGTCGTTGTCCGACGTGTCACCTGAAATGCCGACCGCGCCGATCACCTCGCCTGCGGAATCACGAATGAGAATGCCGGCCGGATTGGTCACGATCTTGCCGCCGCTCGCCGCCGCCAGCGTCGTGTAGAACAGCCGCTGCGCGTCATTGGCATTGGCGCGCTCGAATATCGTGCGCGATCCGAAGCCCATGCCGAGTGCGCCCCACGCTTTGCCGAACGCGATGTCGAAGCGCAGAATTCCTGCGCGATCGTCGCGCTTGAACGCGACCAGGCTACCGCCGGCATCGAGAACCGCGACGGCGAGCGGCGCAAACTTGCGCTCCCGCCCCTGCTGCAAGGCGACATCGATGATGGTGGAAGCCTGCGCGATGGTCAGGGCTGGCATTGGATTGAAGCTCTCACTGGATGGTTGGTTTATTTCTTGGCGCGGCGCGCCCAGTACACGGACACGTCGGATACCTCATCCTCGCCCGAGGTGTTGTCCCGCGCCTCCTCGTAGCAAGCGAGCGTCTGCTGCAACAAAGGCAGATCGACGCCGAGCTTCCTGCCCTGCTCCAACATCGCGTTGACGTCCTTGATTCCGTTGTTGAGCGTGAAGGTCGAGACATTCCACGGCTGGTTCTTGAGCTTGGTGGCGATGCCGGGCATGCGCTGTTTCAGCACAGTCGCTGCACCCGAGGTTTCCGACAGGAAGTCCAGCAGCTCGGCCGGATCGATCTTGAGATCCTTGCATACGGCGAGCTGCTCGCCGAGGGCCTGCCAGTAGATCATCAGCGGCAGATTGACCGCGAGCTTCAGCACCGCGCCCGAGCCGACCGGGCCTGCATGCAACACCCGGCGGCAGAGGTGGTCGAGGACCGGCCGCGCGCGCGCCGCGTCTTCAGGCTCTGCGCCCATATTGCCGAGCAGCTTGCCGGCCCGAGCAGGGGCGATGCTGCCGCCGACCGGACATTCAACATAGGCCGCGCCCTTGGCGCGCACCTTGGCCGCAAGCGCAACCTGCGCCTCGGGCGGCACCGTGGACATTTCGATGAACAGCTTGCCCTTCACGTCGCCGGACAGCAGTCCGCTGGGCCCGTGATAAACCTCGTCGATCGCAGCGGCATTGGTCAGGATGGTGATGGTCGCCTCGACCGCGTGCGCCAGTTCGGCCGGCGTCTTGGCAACGGATGCGCCCGCCTCCACCAGCGGCTTCGGCTTGTCGGGCGAACGATTCCAGACCGTCAGCGTGCTGCCGGTTTCCATCAGGCGCAAACCCATGTTCGCGCCCATCCGGCCGACGCCGGCAATCCCGATATGCATAGGGCTTCCTTGGCTCAATCCGCAGCGTTGCGATGTGTAACGACGATAGGCGATCCATGTGCGCCACGAAAGTGCATCGCGGCAATTCCGCCACGCGGCGCGGCGGCGCTTGGCGCGATGGTGCCAATGGTCATAGTCTATTGCCCACGGCGGGCGGCGACCCACAGGCCATCAAAGTTGGGAGTGAGGCAATTGGCTAAATCCAAGAGCAAGGGCAAGAGCAAAGGCGCGGTCGGCATCATCGGCCTTGGCATCATGGGCGGATCGTTTGCCCGCAACCTGGTCAAGTCCGGATGGCGGGTGATCGGCTTCGACATCAGCGCGGACAAGCGCAAGGAGCTGGCGAAAGCCGGAGTCGAGATCGCCAAGGATACCGCGGCCGTTACCGCAGCGGCGCCCGTCATCATCACCAGCCTGCCGAAGCCGGAAGCGCTGATCGCAACGGCCAAGGAGATCTACGCGTCGAAGGCGCCGCGGCGGATTGTCGTCGAATGTTCGACGTTCACGATCGAGGACAAGGAAAGCGCCGAGAAAATCCTGCGCAGCGGCGGACACACCATGCTCGACTGTCCGGTGAGCGGCACCGGCTCGCAGGCCGCGACCGGCGACCTCGTCATCTACGCCAGCGGCGACAGCAAGGCGATCGCCAAGATCAAGCCGATGTTCGCGGGCTTCTCCCGCAAGACCTACGACGTCGGCGTGTTCGGCAACGGCAGCAAGATGAAGTACGTGGCCAATCTGCTGGTCGCGATCAACAATGTCGCATCCGCCGAAGCCATGGTGCTCGGCATGAAGTCCGGTCTCGATCCCAAGACGATCTTCGAGATGATCCAGAGCGGTGCCGGCAATTCGCGCGTGTTCGAGTTGCGCGCGCCGATGATGGTCAAGGATGACTACACCAACGTCACCATGAAATGCTCGGTCTGGCAGAAGGACATGGACGTGATCGGCTCGTTCGCGAAGAAGATAGGCGTGCCGACGCCGCTGTTCAGCGCAACCGAGCCGGTTTACGCAGCCGCGCTTAAGAGCGGCCACGGCGAGCACGATACCGCCGCGGTCTGCGCCGTGCTGGAGGCCGAGGCCGGCGTCAAACGAGCCAAAAGGGCCGCCCGCCGATGAGGCACGGCGCCGGTCTGCGGCCATCTGGCGGGCTGTCAATGCAAGTTTCCTGGGGTAAGCTGATCGCAACCTTCGAACTCACAGAAGGGCTTGGCGGGGGCGAATGAACTTAAACTTCTGGATCATCCAGACCTTCAACGGCATTTCTTACGGCGCGTTGCTTTTTCTGCTTGGCAGCGGCCTGTCGTTGATCTTTGGCGTAATGCGGATCGTCAACCTCTCCCACGGCTCTTACTTCATGCTGGGCGGCTACGTGGCGCTCACGGTGATCTGGACCACCGGTTCCTGGGCGCTCGCTATCCCGGCGGCCGCGCTGACCATCGCAGTGGTCGGCCTGGTCATGGAACGCCTGTTCTTGCGATCCGACGGATTCGAGTCGGTGCGCAATGCACTGATTGCGATCGGAATCGCGGTCCTGATCAGCCTGGCGATCGGCGGCTGGCGAACGTTCGCCGAGGTCAACTGGATGCAATTCATCCCCGTGGCCGCGGTTGCCGCCATCGCGGTGTTCTTCCTGTTGGGCCGGATTTCCGTCATCGCCATCGAAGCCGATCCGCTGCGCCAGGTGCTGCTGACCGTGGGGTTCGCCTTCCTGTTCCAACAGGCGGCACTGGACATCTGGACCGGCAACAATTTCGACATCAACCCGCCACCCGCGCTGACGCAGAGCATCGTGATCGGCGGCGTCTACCTGCCGCTCTACCGGGCCTTCATGATTGCCGTCGCGCTCGTTATCGGGCTTATGCTTTGGCTGGTGATGGAAAAGACGCGGATGGGAGCCGCGGTTCGCGCCACCGTCGATGACGCACAGATGGCGCGCGGCGTCGGTGTCGATACCTCACGCGTCTCGATGTTCATATTCGCACTGGGTGCATTCTTGGCCGCGCTCGGCGGGGTGATCGGAGGCGCCTTCCTCGGCATCTATCCGGGCCTCGACTTCGAAATCCTGCCGCTCGCCTTCGCAGTCGTCATCATCGGCGGCATGGGCAGCCTGGGCGGCGCCGCGATCGGCGCGCTGATCGTCGGGCTGGCCGACAACTTCGGCAAAGCCCTGTTCCCGGAGATTTCCTATTTCACCCTTTACGCGCCGATGGCCCTGATCCTGGCCGTGAAGCCCACTGGCCTGTTCGGACGGGAATGACATGGTCAGTCAGACAACCAAGATCATGATCGTGGTCGCGGCGCTCGCCGCGCTGGCGATCATCGTCCCGAACACCAATTCATTCGTGATCCTGCTGGCGACACGGGCGCTGGCGTTCGCCATCCTGGTGATGAGCCTCGATATCCTGCTCGGCTACACCGGCCTCGCTTCGCTCGGCCAGGCGGCATATCTCGGCGTCGGCGCCTACATGACGGCGATCCTGGCAACGAAGTACCAGTTCGGACTGGGCTACGATTTCTGGCTGGTGGTCGTGTTCGGAATCCTGGGCGGCGCGGCACTCGCCGCGGTGTTCGGACTGCTCGCGATCCGCGCCAGCGGCACCTATTTCCTAATGATTACGCTCGCCCTTGGTCAGTGCGTCTGGGGCCTCGCTTATCGCTGGAATTCGCTGACCGGCGGCGACAACGGTATCAACCTGCGGCAGCGGCCGAAGTTCGGCATCGACCTCGCCAACGAGGTGACGTTCTTCTACCTGGTGTTCGCCTTCTTCGCGGTATCGCTGCTGGCGATGTACGTCCTGGTGCGCTCGCCGTTCGGCCGCAGCCTGACCGGCATCCGCGAGCAGGAACTGCGGATGAAGATCCTTGGCTACAACACATGGCTGCACAAATACATTGCCTTCATCATTGCCGGCGGCTTTGGCGGCCTTTCGGGCGTGCTGTGGGCACACACCGCGGGTATCGTCAGCCCGGAAAACGTCGTGCTGACCACATCGGTCGATGCACTCCTGATGGCTGTGCTGGGCGGCGCCGGCACGCTGGTCGGCGGCGTGATCGGCTCGTTCATCGTGTTCGGCCTGCGCGAATATCTCAGCACGCTGGTGCCCTGGTGGCAGTACGTGCTGGGCGGCGTCTACGTGCTAACCATTCTCTATCTGCCAAGCGGGCTGATGGGCATTCCCGAGCGAATCCGGCAGCGGCGTCTCGCCTCGAGCAACAAAGCCGCGGATTCCAAGAAACTGGCGGCCGCGTCGTAGGCGCGGAAGTTTCACGACAACGACGGAGGACGATCATGACAGGCAATCTGCTACGCAGACTGAAGACCGTGCTGTTGGGCGGCGCTCTCGCAGTCGGAGCCACCGCCACCAGCGCGCAGCAACAGGAAGAATTGCGCATCGGCTTCCTGGCGCCGACGACCGGCATCTTTGCTCAGATCGGCAAGGACATGGTCGATGGCTTCCAGATGTATCTCGACGAGGTGAAAGGCGATTTCGGCGGGGTGAAGGTCAGGCTCATTGTCGAAGACGAGCAAGGCAAGCCGGACACCGCGGTGACCAAGGTCCGCAAGCTCATCCTGCAGGACAAGGTGCACATGTTCGTCGGCGGCCTGCTCGCCTCGACGGGCTATGCGCTGGCGCCCGAAAGCACCAGCAACAAGACGGTGTACGTGGTCTCGGTCGCGGCTGCCGATGATCTGACGCAGCGCGACCTGCCGAAATACCCGTATTTGATCCGCACCAGTTGGACGAGTTCGCAACCACACCATCCGTTTGGACAATGGGCCTGCGAGCAGGGCTATAAGAAGATCGTCGCGATCGGCGCCGACTACGCATTCGGCTACGAGGTGGTCGGCGGCTTCCAGCGCGGCTTTGAGGCTTGCGGCGGACAGATTGTCCAGAAGATCTGGCCCCCGCTCGGCACCAAGGACTTTGGGCCTTACATCCCGACCATCAAGGCTGACGCAGACGCGATCTTCTCGCTGATGGTCGGCCCGATGGCGCTGCAGTTCCCGAAGCAGCTGGCGGCGGCTGGCAACAAGAAGCCAGTGCTCGGCGGCGGCACGAGCTACGACGAGTTCGTGCTTCCGGCGATGGGCGACGAGGTGATCGGCCACGTCTCCCCGCTCCAGTACAGCGCGGCGCTCGACACCCCAAAGAACGCGGCGTTCGTGAAGGCCTACCGCACCAAGTACGGCAAGGTTCCGTCGTACTATTCGGAGAGCAACTACACCAGCGCGCAGATGATCCACGAGGTCATGAAGGCCAACAAGGGCAAGTTCCCGGGGCCTGAGGCGTTCGTGAAGCAGCTCAATGCGCTGAAGGTGGATACGATCCGCGGTCCCGTCGTGATCGACGAGATGCGCAATCCGGTGCAGAACATCTACATCAAGAAGGTCGAGAAGAAGAAGATGTTCGGCTACGAGAAGGACGAGCTCTGGAACACGGTCATCAAGACCTATCCGAACGTCAATCAGTTCGGACAGTTCAAGAAGGATGAGTTCCTGGCAACGCCGGTCTACGACCGCAACTATCCGCCCTGCAAGCACTGCTAGCGGCGCAAGAGTCCGCCGGGGCCTCATGGGCCCCGGCGGCTTCACTCTCTGAGGATGCAAAGCGTGAGCGACGCGCAAACCAGCGGCAGACAGCCCGTCCTCGAACTCAAGGGGCTGTCGAAGAGTTTCGGCGGCTTGCACGCCGTGCGCAGCGTCGATCTCAAGATCATGCCCGGCGACCGCAAGGCCATCATCGGCCCGAACGGCGCGGGCAAGACCACGCTGTTCAATCTCATCACCGGAATTTTCCCCTCGACCTCCGGCCAAGTGCTGCTGTTCGGTCGCGATGTCACGACGTGGCCGAGCCACAGGCGCACCGCCATGGGGATGGCGCGGACCTTCCAGATCACCAGCCTGTTTCCACGGCTGACCGTGCTCGACAACGTGCTGCTCGCCATCAAAGGGCTGCGGCCGTCGAAGTTCGTGATGTGGCGCTTCCTGTCGTCCTACCGCGAAGTTTACGACAAGGCGCACGGGCTTCTTGAGCAGGCCAGCTTCATGGACCGCAAGGACACCGAGGTGCGTTACCTTTCGCACGGCGAGAAACGCCAACTCGAGATCATCCTCGGTCTCGCCAGCGATCCGAAGATACTGTTGCTGGACGAGCCCGCCGCCGGCCTGTCTTCCGGCGAGTCTGTCGAGATGACGAAGTTCCTGCAGAGAATCGATCCCAACCTGGCAATCCTGCTGATCGAGCACGACATGGACGTGGTGTTCGATGTGGCCCAGCAGATATCGGTTCTGCATTTCGGCGAGGTGCTGGAAACCGGTACGCCGAAGCAGATTCACGACAGCAAGCGCGTGCAAGAAATCTATTTGGGGACCGATTGATCATGGCGATCGTCGAAGTCCAGGACATCCACACCTATTACGGCGAGGCCTACGTCCTCCAGGGCCTGTCGCTGCAGCTCGAAGAAGGCCAGATCCTGGGGCTGCTCGGCCGCAACGGCGTTGGCAAGAGCACGCTCGTCAACTCGATCGTCGGCTTCAATCCGCCGCGACGCGGCAAGATCATCTTCAAAGGCGCCGATATTACGAAAGAGTCCTCGTTCGAAACCGTGCGCAAGGGCATGGGCTTGGTGCCGCAGGGCCGGCGGGTATTTCCGACACTCAGCGTCGAGGAAAACCTGCTGGTCGCCGAGCGGCACGTTGAGCGCCACGGCTGGAGCCTGGAGCGGGTCTACGCGCTGTTTCCGCGCTTGAAAGAGCGGCGCAACCAGCGCGCCAAGACGCTGTCCGGCGGCGAACAGCAGATGCTGGCGATCGGCCGCGCCATGATGACCAATCCGGATTGCCTGATCATGGATGAGCCGTCCGAGGGGCTTGCGCCCGTCATCATCCAGGGCGTCTGGGAGGCGATCCGCAAGCTCAAGGAAGAAGGCCTCTCGATCCTGCTGGTCGAGCAGAACGCCAACCTCGCGCTCAAGCTGGTCGATTATGTGCATGTGATGAGCAAGGGCCAGGTGGTCTATTCCGCCAAGCCGGAAGAGCTGCGGGCGAACGAACAAATCAAATCCAGCTACCTGGGAATCTGACATGTGGAACAAGTATGAGCCGACAGCCGCCCGCAAGCGCGGCAAGCCGGGACGCGAGGCGCGTCCGAAGAGCCTCACCGTCGATATGCACGCCCATGTGGCGGTGCCGCAGGCGGCCGAGATCGTAAAGGGACACCTCGATCCCTCGACCGTTCCACTGGATCACTTCTCGACCCAGGCCACCAAGGATCTGATGGCCAAGCAGACCGCCGACATCAGCGAGGGTATCCGGCCGACCGGCGAGCGCTTCAAGGCGATGGACGCGATGGGCGTCGATATGCAGCTCATCTGTCCGGGACCGCCGCAACTTTACTATACGGTCAAGATCGACATCGCGGCGCAGGCCACGCGCGTCATCAACGATGGCATCGCCGAATACATCGGCAAACATACCGACCGTCTGGTGGCGCTCGGCGCCGTGCCGCTGCAGGACGCCAGCGAAGCGGTCAAAGAGCTCGAACGCTGCATGACGCAGCTCAAGTTCAAGGGCGTTGAGATTCTGACCAACGTCGCCGGCAACGAATTGTCCGATCCCGCCTACGCGCCGTTTTGGAAAAGGGCCGAGGAACTCGGCGCGCTGGTGCTGATCCATCCCAACGGCTTCACCCACGCCGACCGGTTCAAGCGGTTCTACTTCAACAACGTGATCGGCAATCCGCTCGAGACCACCATCGCGCTGCACTACCTGATCTTCGACGGCATCCTGGAGCGCCATCCAAACCTGAAAATCCTCGCGGTGCACGGCGGAGGATTCCTGGGCGGCTACTACGGGCGCATCGATCACGCCTGGGGTGCCCGCTCGGACGCGCAAGGCGAGCTGCCCAAGCCGCCGACGCATTATCTGAAGAAAATCTACTTCGACACCGTGGTTTTCACGCCGGAGCAGTTGCAGGCGCTGGTCAAGACCTTTGGGGCCGACCATGTGGTGATGGGCACCGATTATCCGTTCGACATGGCGGACTTCGATCCGGTCGAGCACGTCATGGGCAGCAGCTTTGACGCCTCCACCGCGGCGGCGATCGCGGGCGGCAACGCGAAGCGGTTGCTGGGGCTATAGCTCGTCCAGAAAATCGATCAACGCCGTTTCCCTGATGACTGCCTCGGCGTTGCTGTGGCGCTCGGAACTCGCCTGCTCCTCCTGTGTACGAGTCGCCTGCAGATAGGCTCCGAGATGTCGCGCCCGCTCGATAATGCGGCGGCCCACGGCCATGCGGCCGGTTTCGAATTGCCGCAACGCCGGCTCGGCCTCGCCAGCCACAAGCGATTCGGTGAGCGACGTGGCGTCGTCCACCGCCTTGGAGACACCGGCCGCAACGTGAGGCCGCGCCACGAACGCCGCATCGCCGATGATGGCGACCCGGCCGAACGCCATACGCGGTGTTTCCAGATCGTAGATCGGTTGCAGCACAGGCTCGTCCATCAGCCGCGCGATGGCGCGAAACTGCGGCGCCACCAGCCGCTCGGCCGCCGCCCGCATCGCCTCGATCGCCTGGCGGCGGATCAGCGGTGGCGGAATTGAAATGCTGTGCACCTTGCCGCTCTCGTCGGTCAGCAGACGCTGCAACTCGCTGCTCTCGTCGGCCGGGCGATACCAGACAACGTTGTAGCGGCGATGGCCGGGCCGCAGATCGTTGTCGGCGCCTGCCACCGGATATCCCAGAAACTGCTCGCCCGGCGGCAGGCAAAAGGCCATGCCCTCGAAAACATTCCGATCGACCGAGGCTTCCGGCAGCAGCGCCCGCCAGGCCACATAGCCCGCATACGCGGGTTCAAGCCGCGGCAGCAATTGCGCCCTGACCGTCGAGCGGATGCCATCGGCGCCGATCAGCACGTCGGCTTCCACGCTGCTGCCGTCGCTGAGATGCGCGGTCACGGCATTTCCCGTCTGCTCAAAGCCCTTTAGGCCGACGCCACGCCGGTAATGCTCCGCCGGGAAGGCGTCGCGCAGGATGCGGTACAGCCGCTCCCAGGCGGTGAGCGTCTGCGGGCAATCAATCTCGCAGACAACATTCCCTTCGGCATCGAACACCCTGCGGGTGACCGCCTCGACGCCGAGATTCTCGCTGCTCAAGCCGAGTTCCCGCAGCGTCCGCAAGACCATCGGTTGCGCCACGATGCCGGCGCCGCGGCCGGCCAGTTCGCTATCGACGCGCTCGCAGATATCGACCTCGAAGCCGCGCCGGCGCAGCATCAGGCCTGCGAACAGGCCGCTCATCGAGCCGCCGATCACCAGAACCCGCCTTGTACTGGACTTCTTCGGCGCCACTTCCGGCTGTTCCTGTACGGTTTTTCTCTACTTCGGCATTCGTTATAGTGTGCCGTCAAACGCCGGAGGAACGCCATGGCCGTCAGCATGCTCGACAAGACCGCGGCCCGTTCGGAGCAGACCGAATGGCCGGCCGCCATCAAGGCGGAGTTCGAGCGCGAGGCCCGCAGCCCCAACGGCTGCGTCGGAACCGAGCTCCTGTCCGAGACCGACAAGGTGCGGGTCTGGATCATCCGCCTCAAGCCCGGCGAGCGGACCGGTTTCCACCGCCACGTCCTCGACTATTTCTGGACCTCGGTGAACGGCGGACGGGCCCGCCAGCACCTGATGGACGGCAGCACGGTCGAGCACACGTATTCGGCGGGTGAGACCCGGCACGAAACCTATGGCCCCGGCGAGTTCAAGGTTCATGACCTGGAAAACCTGAGCAGCGAGGACATGATCTTCAACACCATCGAATTCCTCGACAGCGCCAACTCCCCGCTGCCCATTCCCGACGGGGTGCGGCGTCGCGCGCCCTGATGCCCACCGACGCTATCCCACCCGCGCGACGAGAAACCGCGGCGGACTAGCCAAGCCGCTACGCTTCCTGCACACTGTGCGCATCGCGCTCATGGCGGCCACGCCATGAAAAGTTGCGGAGCCGGGGGGATATGGATTTTCCGATCGAGTTGCTGATCAACGCTATCATCGCCGGCATTCTGCTGGGCGGCTTCTATGCT
>JAKFYI010000060.1 GCA_021730985.1 Hyphomicrobiales bacterium
CACCCCCCTCCCTAGCCCTCCCCCAGCACAAGGGCGTTCACGCCCGTCTTCGACGGGCTATGGGGGGAGGGAACGCTGGCGCGCCAGCGCTCTCCATCTGCTGACAACTGTACTTGTGCTGTTCGTTTCTCACCCCGCGTCGGCGCAACTGCGCGGCCACGGCGGCCCGGTGCGCGCGGTTGCGGTCTCGCCGGACGGCACAACCGCACTCTCCGGCAGCTTCGACACCTCGGCGATCCTGTGGTCGCTGACCGGCAACGCGGCGCAGCGGGTGTTGCGCTTCCACGAAAGCGCCGTGAATGCGGTGGCCTTTGTCCAGCAGGGCCGCACCATCGCGACCGGAGGCGAGGACGGCAAAATTGCCATCTGGCTGCCGGACCAGGACAAGCCTGCGAGCATTCTCGAAGGCCACACCGCGCCGATCGTCGCGCTTGCGGTGTCGCCGGACGGAAACACCATCGCGTCGGCGTCGTGGGACCGCACCATCCGGCTGATCAATCTCAGCGGCGGCGGCAGCGTTCGCGTGCTCGAAGGCCACAACCAGAACGTCAACGGTATAGCCTTCACGCCCGACGGCCAGTCGCTGGCCAGCGCGGGCTACGACCTCACGCTCCGCATCTGGCCGCTCGCGGGCGGCGCCGAAACCATCGTCACGCTGCCCACGCCGCTCAACGCCGTGGCGGTGGCGCGCGACGGCGAGATCGTGGCGGGCAGCGCCGATGGCCGCTTGTTCTTCCTGTCGCCCAAGGGCGATTTGCGCGGCGAGCTTCAGGCAAGCGAAACGCCGATCATCGCCATTGCCATCTCGCCCGACGGCGCGCTGGTTGCCGCCGCCGGCATCCGCGGCTCGGTCGCGATCGTCGAGCGCGCAACGCGGCAGACCGCGCGCACGCTGGTGGGGCCCGGCCTGCCGGTGTGGTCCGCCGCGTTCCTTCCCGACAGCCGCACGCTGATCACCGGCGGCACCGACCGCATGGTGCGGCGCTGGAACGCCGCAACCGGCGATCACATCGGCTCGGTGCCGACCAGCGCCGTTGACGATCCGCTCGCCGCCTATGCGGGCGATCCGGGCGCGCAGGTCTATCGCGCCTGCATCGCCTGCCACACGCTGTCGCCCGACGAAGGCAACCGCGCCGGCCCGACGCTGCACGGCATCTTCGGGCGCAAGATCGCGTCGCTGCCGGGATATGTTTTCTCCGAGCCGCTGAAGAAAATGGAAATCGTATGGACGCCGGAGACGGTGGCCAGGCTGTTCGAGATCGGCCCGATGGCCTACACGCCCGGCACCAAGATGCCGGAGCAGATCATCGGCTCGGCGGAGGACCGCAAGGCGCTGGTGGATTTTCTGGCGAAGGCGACGAAATAATGCGCTCGACCAAACTGCCGGCATCGTGTCCCGGCCGAGCGAAAGCGAGAGCCGGGACCCCGGTTTGTTTCCGCAACACAAAGGTAACCGGGGTCCCGGGTCTGCAGCGCACCACTACGTGCTGCGCTGCGCCCGGGACAAGAAAGGTTACCCCTCGCCCTTGCTCTCGTGCTGCCGTTTGAGTTCTTCGCGCTCGCGGAGATAATCCTCGGTGGTGCGCGGGTTGGGGCGCGGCGCGCCGTAAGGATCGAAGTCGGTCTCCGACATCGCGATGACGCGGCAGTCCTCGCACATCTTGATGACGTCGAGCCGCTGCGCCGAATTCTTGTACATCCAGTGCTTGCCTTCGAGCTTGGCGGTGACGCGCTCGATGGTGCTTTTCACGCCGAACGGCTTGCTGCAGCGGATGCACTGGAACGGCTCTTCCTCCTTGAGCACGCGGCCTTGCGCGGTGGCGGCGCGGAAGTCGATCTGCGGCGTCAACGTGATGACCTTCTCCGGGCAGGTCGCCTTGCACAGCCCGCATTGTACGCAGGCATCCTCGGCGAAGCGCAGCATCGGCCGCTCCGGATCGCCGAGCAGTGCGCCGGTCGGACAGGCCGACACGCAGGCGAGACAGAGCGTACAGCCCTCGACATTGATATCGACCTTGCCGAACGGCGCATCGGACGGCAGCGCGACCACATCGACGGGAGCGGGCGCCGCGCGATGCAATTCGCGCAACGCCAAACGCAATACGTCGCGCTTGGCGCCGACCGCCGAGAAGCTTGCGGGCTGCTGCGACGGCTCAAGGCCGCCGATCTCGCGCAATGCGATGCCGAGCGCATCCGGATCGTCGGTCTCGATCGTCGCGACGCGCGAACCGGCGAAACCGAGGCCGGCAAGAATCGGCTGCGCCAGCGCGATAGTTTTTGCGAGGCCCGCCACATCGGGGCGCGGACGCGCGCGCAGCAGCAGCCGCATTGCACTTGCGCCATAGGCAAACGCCGCGGCCACCGCCTCCAGCCCGACCTGCGTCACTTCATTCACCGCAACCGGCAGCACGTTGGCGGGCAAGCCGTCGCCGTGGCGCGCCAGCGCATCGATCATTTCCGCGCCGTGCTCCTCGTCGTGCAGCAGCACGACGGGATTTTTCCCGCCGGCCTCGCGATAGGTGGAGAGCAGCGCGCGCAGCCGCCGCATCACCGCGTCGGCCGGCGGCAGCGCATAGGACGCAGCCCCGGTCGGGCATGCCGCCGCGCACTGGCCGCAGCCCGCGCAGATCTGCGGATCGATCGCGACGTGATTGCCGGCCGGCACGATCGCGCCGGTCGGACAGAGATCGAGACAGCGGTGGCAGCCGACGATCCGCGAGCGCGAATGCGCGCAGAGATCCTCGGTGAAGGTGATGTAGCGCGGCTTGTCGAAGCTGCCGACCAGGTCGCGCGCCTTCAGCACCGCGCGCAGCACCGCCGCCGGATCGCCGGGATCGGCGCGCAGATAGCCGTCGCGCAGGTCATGTGCCGGAAACAGCGCGGCGCCGCCGGACAGATCGATCACGATGTCGCATTTCGACACCGCGCCGTCGCGCGACGCACCGAAGCTCAGCGTGCCGCGCGAGGACGGCGACGGCGAGGCGTAATCGTCCACCACCACCTCGAACGCGCCGAGACGGCCCTTGGCCGACTTGATGGTGCCCTTCACCACGGGAAACTCAGTGACGCGGGGTGCCGCCACACTGCCCGGCCGGGAGATCAGCACCGTAACGTCGAGATGATCCTTGAGAAGCGTGGCCGCTTCGATCGCCTGCTCGTCGCGGCCGTACACCAGCGCGACGCCCTCGCTGTTGAGGCTGACGAACGGCACGGGCGGCATCGGCTCGGCGGCAGCCGCGATCAGCGCGGCCATCTTGGGGCCCGCGTCCTTGGCATCCTTCGACCAGCCCGCGGTCTCGCGCACGTTGACGAAGGTGAGCGCGGCGCCCTCGCCCGCCAGCTCCGTGAACAGCGGCGCCTCCTGGGTGCAGCCGACCACGATCTCGCCGCCGCCTTTGACCAACGCGTTGAACCGTCCGACCTCGGCGCGGCACAGATAGCGCCCGCTTTCGACCGTCGCGCCACGGCAGGCGCGCTCGATCGCGCCCTGGTCGAGCGGCATCGTGTCTTCGCAGGAACACACCAGTATGGTGCGCTTTTCCGCCATGACGTCCCCGGTCTGAAAGGCGGCCGGCCCACCCCCGCTGGCCGCCGCGATGGCTAGGTTATAATGATCCCAAACAGAAAGTGCCAATCGCCCATGCCGTCGGAACCGCGCGTGAATTCGTTGAGCCTGCCGCCGGGCTTCAACCTCGTGACGCTGCGCGAGGTCGGCGACGCATTCGCCCATGCCAAACAGCATGCGGTGGAACTCGGCGCCGGCACGCTGGTCTATGTCGGGCGCTTCGACCTCGCCGAATTCGCCGTGGTGCTAGAGCCCGACGAGCCGCTGCGCACGGCGCGGCGCGCGTTCTACGCAGGCCTTGCCGCGATGGGCGATACGCTGGCCGCGCACGCGCCGCCGGAGAAGGCGATCCAATTCACCTGGCCGGGCAGCGTCCAGATCGACGGCGGACTGGTCGGCGGCGCACAGCTCGGCTGGCCCTCCACGCAGGAGGACGAGCCGCCGCCGTGGCTGGTGTTCGGCGGCATGGTTCGCACCGTCTCGATGGCCGAGGGCGATCCGGGACTGCGGCCGCTGTCGGCGGCGCTGGAGGATGAAGGCTTCGACGACACCGGCGCCGGCCGGCTGGTCGAAAGCTTCGCGCGGCATCTGATGGTGCAGGTGGACGGCTGGCGCGAGCACGGCTTCAAGGCGGTGGCGCGGGATTATCTGACGCGCCTCGTCCCCGAGCACGGCGTGAGCCGCAGCATCGACGACAACGGCGATCTGCTGGTGCGTCACGTCGGCAAGCCGGACATCGAGCGCCATAAGCTGATCCCCACGCTGCTGGCTCAGCCGGCGTGGCTCGATCCCGCCACCGGAGGCCCGCGGTGACACACAGTCTCGTGTCCCGGGCAAGTGAAGCGCAGACGAAGCCTGCGCGAAACGCGACCCGGGACCCCGGTTTGCGAAAAGAAAAGAAACCGGGGTCCCGGATCTTCGCTTGCTGCGCTCGCTCGTCCGGGACACGAGAGCGGATTCGATGAAACTCCTGCGCACCATCCGGCTCGATCCATCCGACACGTTCGTGTTCGCCAAACCCGCGGAGCCCGGCGAATGGGCGGTATCCGGCGCGTTCGTGTTTTCCGATGACGATCCCGCCAAGCTTGAGGGCAAGGCCCGCTCGGCGTTCCGCGGTGGCTTTCTCGGCGTACAGTCGCTCGGCTGGTCGACGTTGGTGCAGATCGTCGAAGCCAGCGAGCAGGATCGCGCGGCCCTGGTCGGTGCGCTGGCGAAGCAACTGATGGCGCAGTTCGGCGCGCCGAACGCCGATCAAGCGCGCGCCGCCGCCGAAGAGGAGGTCGCGTTCGCGGCGTCGTTGTGCAGCCAGCCCGCCGACACGCTGATCGCGGTGCATCGCAGCTTCGAGAACGGCGAGATCCGCGAAGCGTTCCGCACGCTGCGTCCGAAGGACGGGCCGAAGCCGCTGCGCGCCTTCGCGTTTCTGGAGGTCGAGGGCGAGGACGAGCCGGAGGAAAAGGTCGATTTGACGGCGTTGGGACAAGGCAAGACCGAGACATGAGTTCCGGTGTCATGCCCCGTGAAAACGGGGCATCCAGTAATCTCGGTGGTTACTGGATCGCCCGCTTTCGCGGGCGATGACAGCCCGTCATGTTGCGGTGATCCCGTGATATATTGACCCCATGAAAGACTTCTGGCTCTCCTGCGGGCACCATCTGCTCGACCGCGACGATGGCGGTGGACTGCTGGTGACCGACGACTTCATCAAGGCCTATCTGGCGCGGCCGGAGCTGAGCCCTCCGCCGGAGGCCTGCGACGCCGAGCGCGCGCTGTATGCCGCGCTGTTCGCCGATCCGCGCCGCCCGGTATCGAGCGCCGAGATCGCGGCGATCGCGGACGCCGACGCCCGCGAGAACTGGCAGGTCATGGTTGCGTTCCGCGACCGTCTGGTCGCGCACCGCACCATCGAGGCGGCCTATCTCGACATGATGCGCCGCGGCGGCAAGACGCCTCACATCTTCATCAACCAGCTGGTGCACGTCATCCTGCGCAACGCGCTCGACGATTGCGCCGATCCGTTCGTGCTGCGCGCCGCCGAGACATTCTTCCGTCCGCAGCGCATGACGCAGCACGAGGGCTCGCTGATCGCGGCCGACGAAGAGGTGATCGCGGGCAAGAGCGAGACTCCCGCCTCGCCGCTGGTCTCCATGCTCGGCATTCCGCCCGAGGCCGAGATCGACATCATCAACGACGACAACGCCGACCATTATTTCGCGCACAGCGACCAGTTCCACATGGCGATCGACCTTACCGCCGGACGGCGCGGACTGGCCGCGCTGGGCGAGGTGATCTCGCGCTGGATCAAGCATCTGCTGTCGGTCGAGGTGGATGTCGAGCCGCTCGTTGAAGTGCGGGACGTCGCACTGACCTGGTACGTCGGCCTCGACGCCGAGGCGACGCGGATCGGCGACGCGCTGTGGAACGGCGAGGAACTCGACGAGACCGCGCAGAGCCGCGTGGTCGGCATCTATCGCCTGACGTTCCGCGATCCGGACGTGGCGCTCGACAAAGTGAAGGGCGAGCCGGTGTTCCTGATCCTGGCGATGGACAAGGACAAGGTGTTGCGCCTGAAGCCGCAGAACCTGGTGACCGGCCTGCCGATCAAGCATCTGGAGGCGGTCAGTTGAGCGCGCTCGTCAGCATCCCGGTTGGCGTCGTGGTGGAGCGCCGCAAGGCCATGAGCCAGTGGGCGGATTTCGTCTGGCAACCGGTCGCGGTGCTGCCCGACAGGCCGGAGGTCGCGCCGTGGACGGTGCTGCGCCATGACGGCGACCGCACCTCGTTCTACGCCGGTCCAGCGGTGGTCGAACTGCATCGCACCGAGACATCGAACTACCGCGACAACCTGGTGGCCGGGGCACAGCTTTGGATCGTGCTGCGGCCGACCGAGGCCGATCCCGCCTATGAAATTGCGCGGGTCACGGCTGACCCGTCCGAGGGCGAAGGCGCCACGGAAGCCGGCAACGACATCGTCGAAGCGGTGCCGATGCCGGACTCGATCCGCGCCACGCTTGAAGCATTCGTGGCCGAGCACCATGTCGAGCAGACGTTCTACAAGCGCAAGCGCGACCGCGCCGACAACGAGGCGCTGGGCCGCCGTGGCCGGATGCGCGAGGACGACTGATGACGGAGCCGGAAAACTTCCTCAGCCGCTGGTCGCGGCGCAAGCTCGAAGGCGAGCCGGAGGCTAGCCCATCCGATCGTCCCGGCGATGGTGCCGACTTGGAGCAAGGCGCTAATCCTCAGCCGCCTGACGAGGCAACCGAGACCAATGAGTCCGCAGCCCTGGATTCCCGCTTGCGTGGGAATGAGCGGAGCGCGGCCGTCGATGAGAGCAAAGAGCCGGCGTTCGACATAACCACGCTGCCATCGATCGAATCGATCACCGCGCAAACCGACATCCGGGTCTTCATGCAGAAGGGCGTGCCGGCCGCCCTCACCCGTGCGGCGCTTCGACGCGCTTGGGTCGCCGACCCCGGCATCCGCGACTTCATCGAGATGGCGGAGAACCAGTGGGACTTTGCCACCGGCGCCGATCTGCCGGGCTTCGGTCCGCTGGACGCCTCCGCCGAAGACATCCGCCGCATGGTGGCCGACGTGTTCGGCAACGTCCCGAAGCCCGCCGCCGAGACCGAAGCCGCGACGGCGAACCCACCCGAACCGGCTGAAGAAACGGGCCAATTGGAGTCCGCCGCAAGCAATCAACAGCCTCCGGCGTCACAAGACGTTTCGGATGCGCAACCAGACCAAACCCTGGCCGAAGATGTCTCAACAGACGCCCCGCAAGACGTTGTGCAGCGCAATACAGTTGATGTTGCAATGCAACAAAGTAATGCAGTTTCCGAGTCTGGCACTTTGCCCGCTCGCAGGCCGCATGGCCGCGCATTACCGCAATAATTCTATAGTTATAGCCTCAAGCTATTGACCGTCCGGGTTGCTCAGCCCTACGCTTTCGAACTGTTCTTAAAAGAAACTGGCTGCACGCTTTTTGAGCAATCCAGCGATGCGCGACTCCGGACTTCAAGAAGCGATCCGCGCCGTGGGCGGCGTCAGCGAACTGGCGCGCCGCATCGGAATTTCACAACCGTCCGTCTCGAACTGGGATCGCATTCCGGCTGAACGCGTGCTGACGGTTGAGTCCGCGACCGGCATCAACCGCGCGATCCTGCGGCCCGACCTGTTCGGCGCCTATGCCTATGCCTCCGGCGACATCGACGAGATCGATGCCGCGCGCGCGCAGGAATACGCGCTGCTGGCCGCTCTGCTCGGCCGCGCGCCGGACGCAGCCCTGCTCAAGCGGCTGTCCGAATTGCGCGGTGACGCAACGCCGCTGGGCTTGGCGCATGTCGCGCTGGCGCAAGCCGCGAGCGAGGCGAATGTCGCGACGATCGAGCGCGAATACTTCGACCTGTTCATCGGCCTCGCGCGCGGCGAGCTGCTGCCGTACGGCTCCTACTATCTCACGGGCTTCCTGCACGAGCGTCCGCTGGCGCGGCTGCGCGGCGACCTCGTCACGCTCGGCATCGAACGCGCCGAAGGCGAGGTCGAGCCGGAGGATCATGCCGCGATCCTCTGCGAGATCATGTCGGGTCTGGCCGCGGGACGGTTCGGCACGCTGCCGAGCGCCGACCAGAAAATCTTCGAAGGCCATCTGGCGCCGTGGATCGGGCGCTTCTTCACCGATCTCGAACGCGCCGAGGCTGCGAAATTCTATCGCGCCGTCGGCGCGCTCGGACGCTGCTTCATCGATATCGAGACTGAGGCGTTTTCGCTGCCGTCGTAATCACAAGCAGCGGACGCCTAAGAAACACAGGAGGGAATGCCCATGAAACCAGACGGTAAGGCGACCGTAGGACGCCGTGACTTCCTTCGCGCACTCGGCGCGGGCGCGGGCGTGGCAGCCGCCACCGCGGCTCCGCTTGCCGTGCCGGCCAAGGCCGACACCGAGAACAACGATGAGAAGCGGAAGTCCCGCTACAAAGAAACCGATCATGTGAAGAAGTTCTATTCCGTGAATCGGTATCCGACGAAATAAGGAGGCGCCCGTGCTTATCAAGCGAACAGAACGTCAGGCTCGCCGCGGCACCCTCGCCGCCGCGTTTGCCGGTCAAGCGGGCGGAGCGCTGGATCGCCGCGCCTTCCTGCGCCGCTCCGGCCTCGCGGCCGGCGGCCTTGTCGCGGTCGGCGCGCTGCCGCTCGCCGGCGTCCGCAAGGCGGACGCCGCGGCTGCGGGTCAGAACCCCAACGCCGCGATGACGATCCGCAAGAACATCTGCACGCACTGCTCGGTCGGCTGCACCGTGATCGGCGAAGTGCAGAACGGCGTCTGGGTCGGCCAGGAGCCCGGTTGGGACTCCCCGATCAGCCGCGGTTCGCACTGCGCCAAGGGCGCCGCAACCCGCGAACTGGTGCACGGCGACCGCCGCCTGCGCTATCCGATGAAGATGGTGGACGGCCAGTGGAAACGGATTTCCTGGGACGTCGCGATCAACGAGATCGGCGATAAGCTCGCGGAGATCCGCAAGAACTCCGGCGCCGACTCCGTCTATCACCTCGGCTCGGCCAAGTTCACCAACGAAGGCTCGTACCTGTTCCGCAAGTTCGCGGCCTTCATGGGAACCAACAACGTCGATCACCAAGCCCGTATCTGTCACTCCACCACCGTCGCCGGCGTCGCCAATACGTGGGGCTACGGCGCGATGACGAACAGCTACACGGACATCCGCAACACCAAGACCATCGTGTTCATGGGCTCCAACGCCGCCGAGGCTCACCCGGTGTCGCTGCAGCACATCCTGGAAGGCAAGGAAGTCAACCGCGCCAAGATGATCGTGATCGATCCGCGCATGACGCGCACCGCGGCGCACGCGACGGAGTATGTCCGCATCCGCTCCGGCACCGACATTCCGGTGATCTGGGGCATGCTGCATCACATCTTCAAGAACGGCTGGGAAGACAAGCAGTTCATCGAGCAGCGCGTCTACGGCATGGACGACATCCGCAAGGAGTGCGAAAAGTGGACGCCTGAGGAGGTCGAGCGCGTCACCGGCGTGCCGCCCGCGCAGATGGAGCGGATCGCCAAGGCGTTCGCAACCGAGAAGCCGGCGACGCTGATCTGGTGCATGGGCGCCACCCAACACACGGTCGGCACCGCCAACGTGCGCGCGTTCTGCATCGCGCTGCTCGCCACTGGCAACGTCGGCGCGACCGGCACCGGCGCCAACATCTTCCGCGGCCACACCAACGTGCAGGGTGCGACCGATCTCGGCCTCGATATCGTGACGCTGCCGCTCTACTACGGCCTGGTCGAAGGCGCCTGGCGGCATTGGAGCCGCGTCTGGGACGTCGACTATCAGTACTTCGTCGGCCGCTTCGACACGATCCCGGGCGCTGACGGCAAGCCCGTCAACACGATGAATACGCCGGGCATCCCGTCCACCCGCTGGTTCGACGCGACGCTCTCCGATAAGAAGGATGTGTCCCAGAAGGACAACATCAAGGCGATGCTGGTGTTCGGTCACGGCGGCAACACCGTGACGCGCATGCCGCAGGCGCAGAAGGGCATCGAGAAGCTCGACCTGCTTGTGGTCGCCGATCCGCATCCCACCACCTGGGCCGTGCTGGCGCCGGCGCGCAAGAACAACACGTACCTCTTGCCGATCGCGACCAGCTACGAGACCGCGGGCTCGCGCACCTCTTCGAACCGCGCGATCCAGTGGGGCGAGCAGATCGTCAAGCCGATCTTCGAGTCCAAGGACGACAACGAGGTGATGTATCTCCTCGCCAAGCGTCTCGGCTTCGCCGAGGCGATGTTCAAGAACATCAAGGTCGAGAACAACGTGCCGGTGCCGGAGGACGTGCTCCGCGAGATCAATCGCGGCGGCTTCTCCACCGGCTACTGCGGCCAGTCGCCGGAGCGCCTGAAGTCGCACATGGCCAACCAAAAAGACTTCGACATGCTCACCCAGAAGGCCACAAGCGGCCCGAACAAGGGTGACTACTACGGCCTGCCGTGGCCGTGCTGGGGCACGCCGGAGTTCAAGCACCCCGGTACACCGCTGCTCTACAACACCAACCTGTCGGTCAAGGAAGGCGGCGGCACGTTCCGTCCGCGCTTCGGCCTGGAGCGCGAGGAGAAGCTGGCGGACGGCACGACCCGCAAGGTCAGCCTGCTGGCCAACGGCTCGTTCTCGAAGGACTCCGAGATCAAGGACGGCTACCCCGAGTTCACCTACGCCGTGCTGCAGAAGCTCGGCTGGGACAAGGACCTCACCGCCGCGGAACTGGCGACGATCCAGCGGATCAACCCAGCCAATCCGGGTTCGGTGTCTTGGGCGATCGATCTCTCGGGCGGCATCCAGCGGGTGGCGATCGAGCACGGCTGCACCCCGTACGGCAACGGCAAGGCGCGCGCCAATGCGTTCGGCCTGCCGGACGCCATCCCGGTGCATCGCGAGCCGATCTACACGCCGCGGCCCGATCTGGTCGCGAAGTATCCGACGCTGCCGAACCGGCGTGAGTTCCGCATGCCGAACATCGGCTTCGACGTGCAGAAGGCCGCTGTGGACAAGGGGATCGCCAAGCAGTTCCCGCTGATCCTCAGCTCCGGCCGGCTGGTCGAATACGAAGGCGGCGGCGAAGAAACGCGATCCAACAAATGGCTCGCGGAACTTCAGCAGGACATGTTCATCGAGATCAACCCGGCGGACGCGGCCGAGCGAGGCATCAAGGACGGTGCCTGGGTCTGGGTCTCGGGCGCCGAGCTCGACTCCAAGGCGCGCATGAAGGCTCTGGTGACGGAGCGTGTCGGCAAGGGCGTGACCTGGTGTCCGTTCCACTTCGCCGGCTGGTTCCAGGGCGTCGATCAGCGCGCCAACTATCCGGCCAATACCGATCCGGTCGTGCTGGGCGAGAGCGTGAACGTTCTCACCACCTACGGCTTCGACCCGGTGACCGGCATGCAAGAACCCAAAGCGACGCTCTGTCAGGTCAGAGCGGCATAAGGAGCAACGATCATGGCAAGAATGAAATTTCTCTGCGACGCCGATCGTTGCATCGAATGCAACGCCTGCGTCACCGCCTGCAAGAACGAGCACGAGGTGCCGTGGGGCATCAACCGCCGGCGCGTCGTCACCATCAATGACGGCAAGCCGGGCGAACGGTCGATCTCGATGGCCTGCATGCACTGCACCGATGCGCCGTGCGCCTCGGTGTGCCCAGTGAACTGCTTCTACACCACGGCCGACGCCGTGGTGCTGCACTCCAAGGATCTCTGCATCGGCTGCGGCTACTGCTTCTACGCCTGCCCGTTCGGCGCGCCGCAGTATCCGAAGGTCGGCAACTTCGGCTCGCGCGGCAAGATGGACAAGTGCACCTTCTGCGCCGGCGGCCCGGAGGCCGACAGCTCCCAGGCGGAGTTCGTCAAGTACGGCACCAACCGTCTCGCCGAAGGCAAGCTGCCGCTCTGCGCCGAGATGTGCTCGACCAAGTCGCTGCTGGCCGGCGACGGCGAGATCATCGCTCAGATCTACAAGGAGCGCGTGGTCAAGCGCGGCTACGGCTCGGGCGCATGGGGCTGGAAGACGGCCTACAAGGAATCGATCGCGACCTAACGTTCGCCAAGCGGGCGGTGCGGCGCCAGGCGCTGCACCGCCCGTCTCATCTCAGTGGGGCAGGAATTCAGGGAGGACGGTGCATGGCGGGACTTCTCGCACAGGCTCGTTTCATCGTCGGCGCGCTGGCGCTGATCTTCGTTGTTGCAATGGCTGCACCGGCATCGGCGCAGCAGCAGCCGCTTTCGACCAACCCGATGGCTTCGTCGGTGAAGGAAGATCAACTGCTGCAGCAAATGCGCATCATCGACGGCCGGGTTTCCATTCCCGACCGGCAGTCGCGCAATCTGGAGCAGCCCGGGCGCGACTGGCGCCAGTTCCAGCAGCAGACGCTGCCCTGGATCGCGGGCATCGCCATCCTCGGCGTGCTGGCCGCGCTGGTCGTCTTCTACCTCACCCGCGGCATGGTGAAGATCGAGCGCGGACGCTCGGGCCGTGTGGTGGTGCGCTTCAACGCGCTGGAGCGCTTCGTGCACTGGATGACGGCGACCTGCTTCATCGTCCTGGCGCTGTCGGGGCTGAACATCACCTTCGGCAAGACGCTGCTCGCGCCCGTCATCGGGCTCGACGCGTTCGCTGCCTGGTCTCAGTGGGCGAAGTACGCGCACAACTACCTCAGCTTCCCGTTCACCATCGGCGTCGTGCTGATCCTGCTGTTGTGGGTGGCCGGCAACATCCCGAACAAGGTGGACGTGGAGTGGGTGAAGCGCTGCGGCGGCATCCTCGGCAGCGACCATCCCCCGGCCCAGCGCTTCAACGCCGGCCAGAAGCTGATCTACTGGGTCGTCGTGCTCGGCGGCCTGGCGTCCGCGGTGACGGGATATCTGCTGATGTTCCCGTTCTACGCCACGGGCATCGAGGGAATGCAGACCGCGCAGAGCGTCCACGGCATCGTCGCCGCGCTGTTCATCGCGGTCATGCTCGGCCACATCTACATCGGCACGATCGGCATGGAAGGCGCCTTCGAGGCGATGGGCGAGGGCACGGTGGACGAGAACTGGGCCCGGCAGCATCACGCGCTGTGGCTCGAGGATGAGAAGAGCAAGGGGCCGGCCGGGGCCACGCCCCGCGGCGCGCCCGCCGAATAGCCTCCGGCACACCTCCAAAAATGCGGCGCCCGGCGGAAACGCCGGGCGTTTTGCTTTTTGGGGGCGTTGGCAGGAATCGCCCATCCGAACTATATTACACGCATGAACATCGTTCTGCCCCCGGAACAGCAGAAGTGGCTGGACGCGCAAGTCGCCAGCGGCGAATTCGCGTCGGCTGACGATGCCGTGCGGCAGATGATTGCGGAGCGCATGGCCTTGGCGGCGGACGATCTCGCCTGGGCCAAGCCCTATGTAGACGAAGCACATGCCGCCATCGCTCGCGGCGACGTCGTGACGCTACAGCAACACGAAGCCCGAATTGACGAACGGCTGAAGGCGCTCAAACGCTGATGGCGCGAGTCATCGTCTCCGTTCCCGCGAACTCGGATATTCTCGATATTTTGGACTACCTGGCATCAAAGGCCGGCTATGCGACCGCAGAGCGCTACGCCGCCGCCTTCAAGGCAGCGTACAGGCGTTTGTCGGACTTTCCTGGAAGCGGATCGCCGCGCCCGGCTCTGGGCGAACGGGTGCGCATCGCTTCGATTCAGCCGTTTGTGGTGATTTATGAGCATGCCGATGATGGAGTCACCATCCTTCGGGTGCTGCATGGCAAACGCGACATCACCCAGGACCTCGTGAAACAGCGATCCGGGCTATAAGTAGCCATGCGCATCATCGGCCTCGCGGGCTGGAGCGGCTCCGGCAAGACCACGCTGATCACCAAGGCGGTGCCCTGCCTGATCGCGCGCGGGCAGCGCGTCTCCACGCTGAAGCACGCCCATCACGGTTTCGACCTCGACCAGCCCGGCAAGGACTCGTTCATGCACCGCGCCGCCGGCGCGACCGAGGTGGTCATCTCGTCGGCGAACCGCTTCGCGATCCTGCACGAGCTGCGCGGCGAGCCGGAGTGGGACCTCCCCGCCCTACTGAAGAAATTCTCGCCGGTCGATCTGGTGCTGGTCGAGGGCTTCAAGCGCGATGCCTTCCCGAAGCTCGAAATCCACCGCGCCGCGAACGGCAAGCCGCTGCTGCAGCCGGACGACCCGCACATCGCCGCCATCGCCTCCGACGTCGCGCTGCCGCAAGCCAAGGTGCCGGTGATCGATCTCAACGACATCGAAGGCATCTGCGATCTGCTGCTCAAGCATGCCGTGCCGATCGGCAGCGCCACGGCCGCCGCACGGAGCGCGTGATGGCGCAGCTCACCGACGACTGCTTCGCATTCTCCGGCCCCCTGCTTCCGGTCGCCGACATGGAGCGGATGATCGCCGAGCGCGTCACGCCGGTTGCCGAAACCGAGGAGGTTGCGCTCGCCGCAGCGCGCGGCCGCGTGCTGGCCCGCGCCGTGATCGCGCCGCTCGACCTGCCGCCATTCGACAATTCGGCGGTGGACGGCTACGCCGTCCGGCACGCCGACCTCGCCGCCGAAACCGAGACCAAACTCGCAATCACCGGCCGCCTCACCGCCGGCAGCGCGCCCACAGCGCCGATTGCGCCCGGCCAGGCGATCCGCATTTTCACCGGCGCGCCGATGCCGTCCGGCGCCGATACCGTGTTCATGCAGGAGGACACCCGCGTCGAAGGCGATGCGGTGATCGTGCCCACGGGCCTCAAGCCCGGCGCCAACCGCCGCCTCGCCGGCGAGGACGTCCGCAAGGACGCAACCGTGCTGCCCGAGGGACGGCGGCTCGCCGCGCAGGATGTGGCGCTCGCCGCCGCGGTGGGCCTCACCCGGCTCACCGTGCGCCGCCGCGTGCGCGTCGCGCTGTTCTCCACCGGCGATGAGATCGTCGAGCCCGGCACGCCCCGCCCGGATGCGGCGCTGTATGACGCCAACCGATATCTCTTGAGCGGCATGCTGGAGCGGCTCGGCGCGCAGACCTCCGACCTTGGCATCATCAAGGACGATCCGGCGGCGCTTGCCGCGGCGATTGCCGCCGCGGCGCAAGGCCATGATTTGGTGCTCACCTCCGGCGGCGTCTCGACCGGCGAAGCCGACCATGTGCGCGATGCGGTGGAGGCAATCGGCAAGCTCTGGTTCTGGCGCGTCGCCATCAAGCCCGGACGGCCGGTCGCGATGGGCGTGATCCCCGGATCGGGCAGCGGTGCGGCATTCGTCGGCCTGCCGGGCAATCCGGTCGCAGCCTTCGTCACCTTCGCGCGCGTGGTGCGGCCGCTGCTGCTGCGGCTTGGCGGCGCGCAGGCGGAGCCGCTCACCGCGCTGCCGGTGCGGCTGGCATTCGATTACCGGAAGAAATCGGGACGGCGCGAATACGTGCGCGTTGCGCTGCGCCGCGCTGCCGACGGCGCGATCGAGGCGGTGCGTCATCCGCAAGAGGGCGCGGGCGTCATCACATCGCTGACGGAGACCGACGGCCTCGCCGAGCTCCACGAGGATTCAACCGCCATCAAGCAGGGCGCGACGGTGGGCTTCCTGTCGTATGCGACGCTGATGGGATAGTTGGCGCGAGAAGCTGCTAAATCCGCACACCACTTGTCGAGAACGCCGCTTCGACCGGCTTGTTGACCGAATTGAGCACGACGGCGCCGGAAACGGCGATGACAAGTGCTGCGGCGCAGGCGGTGAGAAAAACGCGCATGGTTCAAATCCTCCGGTCCATAGTCCCGAGCTATGGAATTGGAATCATTATGAACTGTGGCCCGCATTTATCAAGGAAATAGCGCGTTTGCCGCGATCACGCGTCCGGATGTTGCGCCGCAATGCGGTCGGCGGCGGCGACATCTTCGGGCGTGTTGACGTTGAAAAACGGATCGACCGGCTCGGTCGGCCAGTCCGCCAATGAGACGCCGTGCCGCGCCGTCCAGACTTCGATCTTGCGCAGCCCCTCCACGGTCACCGCGTGGCGCAGATCGTCACGCAGCGCCACCGGCCAAAGCGCCACCACCGGATGCCGCCATTCGCCGGAGCGCGCACAGGCCAGCGCGATATTCGCCGTCTGCCGCGCCGCGTGAAGCCGCGCCACCAGGTCGCGCGGCAGGAACGGACAATCGCCCGGAACGCTGGCGATATAGGAAACGTCGGGCAAATGCGCCGCAGCCCAATCGAGACCGGCCAGGATGCCGGCGAGCGGCCCGGCGAAGTCCGGCACGTCGTCGGCGACCACCGGCAGGCCCGCGGAAGCGAACCGCGACGGATCGCCGTTGGCATTGAGGATCATCGAACCGCATTGCGGGCGGAGCCGGGCCAAAACGCGATCAAGAATTGTGACTCCGCCAATGGTCTTCAGCGGCTTGTCGCCGCCGCCCATGCGGCGCGCGAGGCCGCCGGCGAGCACGAGGCCGAGGGTTTGAATCACCGGTGGCGCCGCGCTTCACCTCCCCCCTTGCGGGGGAGGTCGACCGCGCAAAGCGCGGTCGGGAGGGGGGTATCTGCAAAACTTGGCGAGCGAGAACAATACCCCCCTCCCCAACCCTCCCCCTCAAGGGGGGAGGGAGCAGACCGAGCACTTGGCACGATCTGACTCACCCATTCACTCATCATGCACCGCCGCCTTGCGCCGGTGCTTGGAGCTTTCCTCCGCGACGAAACGCAAATCCTGGTCGAATACGATGCGCTCATCGCCGGCCAGCGCCACGAAACGCTTGCCGCGCGCGCGGCCGACCAGCGTGAGGTTGGCCTTGCGCGCCAGCTCGACGCCCCAGGCGGTAAAGCCGGAGCGCGACACCAGGATCGGAATGCCCATGCGGACGGTCTTGATCACCATCTCCGAGGTAAGCCGCCCGGTGGTGTAGAAAATCTTGTTGTCCGGGCGCACGCGGTGCTTGAACATCCAGCCCGCGATCTTGTCCACCGCGTTGTGGCGGCCGACATCCTCCATGTAGACCAGCGGCTGATCCGCGACCGCGAGCACGCAGCCGTGGATGGCGCCGGCCTCAAGATAGAGCGACGGCGTGGTGTTGATCTTGTGGGTCAGTGCATAGAGCCACGAGGTGCGAAGCTCGGCGTCCGGCAGCTTGACGTCCTCGAGCGCCTCCATCAGGTCGCCGAACACGGTGCCCTGCGCGCAGCCGGAGGTCTGCACCTTCTTCTTCAGCTTCTTCTCGTAGTTGGTCCGGCGTTTGGTGCGAACCACGACGACCTGGAGATCCTCGTCGTATTCGACCTTGGTAACGACATCGTCCGGCAGCAGCATGTGCTGGTTGAGCAGGTAACCGATCGCCAGATATTCCGGGTAGTCGCCGATCGTCATCGCGGTGACGATCTCCTGTGAATTGAGGAAGATCGTGAGCGCGCGTTCGACCACAACCGCGGTGTCGATCTTCGCTCCGGTCTGGTCGATGCCGGTGACGTGCTGGCTGAGCCGCGGGTCGTGCGGGTCGGGCTTGATCAGAAGTTTTCTCGGCTTGGTGGGCCGGGGCTTGAGCGTGACGGCTTTGCGCATGGCGCCCTTATATCGCGCCAAGTGCGTTCACTCCAAGCGCGGCTACTCCAAGCCGAAGCTCTTGAAACACGCTTTGGACGCAGGACTGGCGAGGAAGCGCAGATAGCTTCGGCCTATGTCGCCGCCGCCGGTGGGCACCGCGCCAGCATAGCCGTTGATGTATTCCATGCCCTTGGGCAGCGGCCCGACCACGCGCGTGCCCTCCACCGGAATGAACTCGCTGGTGAAGGTGATGCCGAGCTCGGCGCGGCCGGTCGCGACCATGATCGCGACCTCACGGCCGGTCTTGCCCAGCACCATCTTGCTCTTGAGCTGCTCGGTCATGCCGAGCCGGCCGAGCAATTCGGCAAGATAGATGCCGGACGAGCCGCCGTGCGCCGGGTCGTTGGCGCCGATGCTCTGCGCGTTGACGAGCGCGCGCCGGAATGCCGCCTCGGTCGAAATGTCCGGCATCATCATGCCGTCGCGCACCGCCACGCCGCAGGTCGCCCGCCCCAGATCGGTGCGGCTGCCGGGCGCAAGCTTGCCCGCCTTGTCGAGCGCCTCGATCGCCGGAACCGACAGGATGATCACGCCGGCGGGATCGCCCGCGATGAAGCGGTCGCGCAGCGCGCCGACGGTGTTGACCGTGAGCTCGACGTCGTGGCCGGTTTCGCGGATGAATTCGGGCGTCAGCGCCCGCACCGGCCCTTCCACGGCGCCGGCGCTCATGACTGTCAGTTTCATCGCCGGACTATAGCGCAGTGTCGTGTCAGTCGATGCCTTCCCAGGGCCGCGGATCCTTGCGGATCATCGCCCGGATGTTGGGATCGGGATCGCGTCCGGCGATGCGGCCGTCGAAATCGACGACCGCATACGGATCGTTCTGCACCACCGCGGGCTTTTGATGGCGAACCTGCTTGCGCTTCTTGGCCTCGGCGGGCGCTGCGAACGCCACGGCGGCGATCAGGGCGGACGCGAGAACGGGAATTCTCATCGGCGTCTCCTCATTGAAGCGGCCAGCCCCGCAGGCATTCTAGCGCATCGGCACGCACCAACGCATCCCGGCGCAGATCAGCGGCCGGTCTGATCTCTGATCCGGCCTTCCCTGCGGATCATCAGGCGGATGAACGGATCGGGATCGCGGCCCAGCACCTCGCTGCCGTCGTGAACCATGTAGGGATCCTGCCCGGCCGTGGTGGCGCGCTGCGCTGCGGCAGCCTCCTTCGGCTTCTTCTTCGCAGCAATGGCAGGCGTTGCGGCCAGCACTGTGCTTGCGGCCAAAGCCGTCACGAAAACCCAGGTTTTCATGGAGATTCGTCCTTCTGCTGCGGATCTGGCTGCCGCCGTGGCAGCCGCCATCATCTCATGAAACACGCCGTAACGCCCCGTTATTCCCCCGGCTTATCGGTCCATCCCGGCAAAAACGCGACAGCACCGCTGACCGGATCGGCGACGGTCTCGACCGGCGAGCCGTACAGCGCCTCAAGCTGCGCGCGATTGAGCACCCCCGCCACGGTTCCCTCGGCGATCCGGACGCCCTCGCGCAGCAGGAACGCGCGGTCGGCGGCGCGCAGCGCATGATTGGGATCGTGCGTGGTGAACAGCACGCCGTGTCCGGACGCCGCCAGCGCCCTGATTTCCCGCATCACTTTTCCCTGGTTGCCGAAGTCGAGGCTCGCGGTCGGCTCATCGAGCACGATGAAGTGCGGCTCCTGCGCCAGCGCACGCGCCAGCAGCGCAAGCTGCCGCTCGCCGCCCGAGATCATGGTGTAGGGCCGCTCCGCCAGATGCGAGATGCCGAACCGCTCCAGCGCACGCGCCGCGACCGCGCGATCCTGCGCGGTCGGCCGGCTGAACAGGTTGCCGTGCGCGGTGCGCCCCATCAGCACGATGGTCTCGACCGAGAACGCGAACGTCGCGCTGTGCGACTGCGGCACATACGCCACCAACCGCGCGCGCTCGCGATCGGTATAGTCGAGCAGCGCCCTGCCGCCGAGCCGCACCTCGCCGGACTTCGGCGCCAGCAGGCCGAGCAGCGTCTTGAGCAGCGTGGTCTTGCCGCCGCCGTTCGGACCGAGCAGCGCCAGCACCTCGCCTTTCGCGAGCTGTACGTCGAGGTTTTCGCCGACCGTGCGGTCGCTGTAGCCGATGGTGAGGGCGCGGCCTTCGAGGATCATGCGCATTTCCCCGCGCACCAAGCCCCGGTTGTCATGCCCGCGAAAGCGGGCATCCAGTAAACACCGGCCTCGCGACTCATGAACACCGTGGTTGCTGGATCGTCCGCTTTCGCGGACGATGACAGCGGAGTGTGGTGTGCCAGCGAGCGCATCACGACCACGTCTTCGACACGCTCGAGAGCAGCCAGATGAAGAACGGCGTGCCGACCAGCGCGGTGAGAATGCCGAGCGGAATCTCGATCGGCGCCATCGTGCGGGCGAGCGTGTCGATCACCAGCAGGAAGCCGCCGCCAAGCAGCGCCGCGGCGGGCAGCAGCCGCGCGAAATCCGGCCCGACCAGCGAGCGCGCGATGTGCGGCACCACGAGGCCCACCCAGCCGATGATGCCAGCGGTGGCGACACTCGCCGACGTCACCAGGGTCGCCGCGGCCACGATCACGATGCGCAACGGACCGGCCGGCACGCCGAGCGCGCGCGCCTCCTCGTCCGGCAGCGACATCACATTCATGCGCCAGCGCAGCGCCACCAGCACGAGAGTGCCGAGCGCGACCGGTCCCAACAGCGGCACGAGATCGGCGACCCCGGTCGCCGCCAGGCTGCCGAGCAGCCAGAACGTCATCGCCGGAAGCTGGTTGTAGGGATCGGCAAGATACTTGATCATGCCGACGCCCGCGCCGAGCAGCGAGCCGATCACCACGCCGGTCAGCACCAGCACCAGAATGGGATCGCGCGAGCGCACCGCCGAGCCGATCAGATAGACCGCGGCGACCGCCACCAAGCCCCCTGCAAAGGCGAGCGCCTGGATCGCGAACACGCCGAGCGAGAAGAATATCCCGAGCACCGCGCCCAGCGCCGCGCCCGAGGATGCGCCGAGAATATCCGGCGACACCAGCGGATTGCGGAACAGCCCCTGGAACGCGGTCCCAGCCACCGCGAGCGCCGCGCCGACCAATGCCGCCGCGACCACGCGCGGCCCGCGCACCTGCAGGATGACGTTCTCCATCGCGGCAGGGATGTTCGCCGCACGGCCCGCGAGTTTCGCGGAGAGCAGTTCGTATAGATCGGCGAGCCCGACGGGATAGCGCCCCACGGTGAATGCGATCAGCAGGCCCGCAATCAGGACCAGAAACGCAATCAACAAGCCCGGGGCCGCTGAGCGTGGCACGGTTACCTCTCCCCGCTTGCGGGGAGAGGTCGGCGCGCGAAGCGCGCCGGGTGAGGGGGACTATCAGTGTGCAAGGCGTCGGCGATCACTTCCAGCACGCCGCTGACATTACCCAGCACATCATTATTCCAGAAGCGCAACACACGATAGCCGTGCTCCTTGAGCCACCGGTCGCGTTGGGCGTCCGATGCGCGTTCTGCATGCTGCCCTCCATCGACCTCAATCACTAGAAAGCGGTCCCGACAAACAAAGTCGACGACAAAAGGCCCGATCGGCTCCTGACGCACGAACTTGAACCCACCGATGGCGCGAGCTCTCAGCCTATTCCAAAGATAAAGTTCGGCGTCGGTCGAATTTCGCCGCAGCTTTCGCGCGATGTCGGTTCGCACCACTCTTGCACCGCGCATGTGGTAAGTCCCCCTCACCCGGCGCGCTTCGCGCGCCGACCTCTCCCCGCAAGCGGGGAGAGGTTACGCGCGGCACGGTCAGAGACTCAACCCCTGCCCGCCAGCACGCTGTCGATCTGCGCGTCGGTCGGCGTCACATGATAGAAGCGCCGGTAGAACTCGCGCGTCAGCGGGCGGA
>JAKFYI010000051.1 GCA_021730985.1 Hyphomicrobiales bacterium
GTTGAGGGCGGGAGGCTTTGACTTAAGCCGCTCGTCCCCCAGTTGCTAGTGGCAATTATCGGGCTTTTTGCCGGCGCTTTCGTTTCATCAGCCCCCAAGCCGCGAATGCGAGATCGTTGACCAGGAACGCCAGCGCGACGATGAAGTAGAACGCGGGGACGATCAGCAGCAACTGGCCGATCGGATTTCCGGGAAACACGTTGAGCACGTTGAATTCGACCGCCAGCAGGCAGGCGGCGATCACGGCCACATAGGCCGTGTACGATTGCCACGACGGCTTGAAGCGCTTGCCTCGCTGATAGATGCGGCCGAAGAACACGTTCGATCAGTTCGCCTTGTCCGCCGGCGGGGTCGCCGACGCGATGGCCGCCGTCACCAGCTTGATCTCGGCGGCGATTTCGTTCTGCCGCTCGCTCAGTTCGATAAAGCGCCGCGTCTGGGTGCCATTGGGGCCCCACTCACCGGCGGAGCGCTTCTCGGGCGGCACCAGCTCCATCTCGGCCATCAGACCGTCGATGTCGGTCTCGATCCGCTGGCTCTCCTCCTCCAGTGCCTTGAGCAATGCGAAGTGCGCTTGAAGATCGGTCATTGGCTTGCTTGCTTCGACGCCGCCGCTTCGCGGAACGCCGCCACCATTTCCTGCGCGCCCGGCAACTGCGAGGCGCGGTCCATTTTGGTCTCGATCGAGGCGATCAGCCGCGCCACCGTGCCGGTGCGCTTGGCGATCGGATTGCGCGAATAGCCGCGCGGCTGGAAGAAGTTCGCGGTCGGTACCTTGTCGCGGAATTCGTGCGGCATCGTCACCATGTCGAAACCGCTGCCGTCGCCGGTGAAGTTCATCAGTTCGAGCTCGGCGGCGGTGAGCGGCGCGGCCCACCCGTTGCGGCGCGCGAACAGCACCGAGTCGAGCAGCTTCTGGGTCTGCAGCAGCGGACCGATGTCGCGGTCGAAGATCGCGGCGTGCAGCGCATAGCCCTTGGCCGTGAACTTCGCCATCTTGTCGTGCTCGGCCCACGCATACGGCACGCTGCGGCTGTGCGCGATCATGCGCTTGAGAGCCTCGGCCCTGCGCTCCAGCGCTGAGCGCTCGTCACCCTGCAACGCGGCGGCGCGCTCCTGCAGCGTCTTGACGAATTCATCGCCCTTGGCGGCGAGAAGTCCAACGCTGTTGGTCGAAAGCAACTGGTTATAGCCGACCGCGGGCGAAATCGGCTTCGAGCCCTTCTTGGGATGGGTGAGGCCCGCCTGCACGTCATAGCTTCCGTTGCCGCCGGTCTCGAATGCGTAGATGCGGACGGCCTGCTCTTCGGTGAGGCCGGCTGCGAGCGCAACACGCGCATAGGCGCGCTTGAAATCGATTTCGCTGGCCGGCCGATGCGGCACGAACTGGAAGTGCTCGCCCGCGGCCCTGATGAATTCTCCGGCGCGCGGGATCGGCGGCAGCTTAACGTCCTTCGGCTCACGGCGCGGCGCCGGCATCCCGGCCGGGCGCGGTGGCCCGTCATAGGCGGGCGGCTGGGTCAGCACATAATCTTCCAGCGCGATCTGCTGCTTGTCGCGGCGCTTGGTCATGCGCGCGCGGCGCTTCGTTGCGATGTCGTCCCAATAGGCGTCGAGCGATTTCTCGTAAGCCGCCTTGGCGGCGAGATATTCGTCGATCTTCGCCTTCGGGGCGGGCTTCGCCGCTGTCTTCGCAGCAGTCTTGGTCTTTTCTGTCTTCGGTTCGGCTGACGCATCTTCGACGGACGCTGGCGCCGCCGCGAACAACAGCGCGGCCGCGAGTGCCAAACCCAGAGCTTGCCGAATCGAACGACGGTTCATGCCCATGTGTTTAGCATTCCCAGGATCGTGGCCGGAAATAAGGTGCCAAAAAAGGTTAGTTTTGACGACTAGCGCGCTTTCAGGCTCGCCGATGGCAGCGACACTTTGCTCGCCAGACCGAGCCGTTGCATCGCGCGGATCGTCAGCCAGCCCGGATCGAATTCCCACCAACGGTGGCCGAACCGCGCGGAACTCGGATCGGCATGATGGTTGTTGTGCCAGCCCTCTCCTCCGGTCAGCAGACCAACAATCCAGTTGTTGCGGCTGTCATCCGGCGTCGAATAGTTCCGGTAGCCCCACATGTGCGTCACCGAATTCACCGACCACGTCGTGTGCCAGACCACCACGGTTCGCAGCACACCGCCCCAGATGAACAGGCTGGCGCCGAACTGAAATGCCGTCGCGACGTCTTCGCCCATCGCCAGAGCAGAGAGAAATCCGGCGGCAAAATATGCAACCCAGCACGCAATCGCGACCTTGATCCAGTTCTTGTGCCGCTCCAGCCAGGCGTAAAACGGATCGCGCAAGATGTCCCGTGCGTACCGGTCAGTCATGACGGCTGGTTTCATGTCGGGCGGCCGCACCAGCAGCCAGCCGAAATGCGCCCACAAGAAACTCTTGATCGGCGAATGCGGGTCTTTTTCCTCATCGGCGAAATGATGGTGCCGCCGGTGCACTGCGACCCAGAACGCCGGCGAGAATTGCATGCAGCACGTGCCGATCACGGCGAATACGCGCTCGAGCCAGCGCGGCGATACGAAAGCACGATGCGTCAACAGCCGATGATATCCGACGCTGATGCCCAGAACGCCGAACACGTAAATGCCTGCGACCAGAAGAACCACGCCGGTCCAGCTAAAGAACCAGGGCACAAACGCCAGCGCGGCGATCAGATGAATCAGAACGAATCCAAGCAGCGCGTCGGTCTTCAGCTTCAACGGCATTGCTCACGCCCCGCTTCGGGCGGCACGCGCCGCCCGCACCGATTTCGATACGTCAGCGATGTCCGCCCGTCCAGCCGAAACCGTGCGCCCCGCGCCGGCGGGTGCGGCTTTTTCGCGCTCGCGCGCGCCAGTTGAGCGCCGCGATCCGGGCACCGGTGATAGCGAGAATGACGGCTATTTTTGCAGCCCGGACGCCTGCAGCACCGCGTCCCATTGCGCGGTATCGGCCTTGATGCGGCGCGCGAATTCGTCCGGGGTTCCGCCGAGCGGCTCCATGCCTGAGAGCCGCATCTGCTTCACGATGTCGTCCGACTTGAGCGCCTCGTTCACCGTCTTGGAGAGCAGATCGATGATCTCGCGCGGCGTTCCCGCCGGCGCCAGCATCCCGATCCAGATGCTGGCGTCGACGCCGGCCAAACCGGCCTCCGTCATCGACGGCACGTCCGGGATCAGCCCCGAGCGCTGCGGCTGGGCGACCGCGAGCGCGGTCAGCTTGTTGTCGGCGATCAACTGCAGGACGTTCGACGCGGTGGCGAACACAGCCGAGATGCGGCCGGTCATCAGGTCGGTGGTGGCCTGCGCGCTCGAGGGATAGGGCGCGATCACAAGCTGGGTGCCGGCGCGCAGGTTGAAAAGCTGCGCCGCGAGATGGCCGGTGGTGCCGACCTGCGTGCCCCCGAACGTGAGCTTGTCCGGCTGCGCCTTGGCCAGCGCGATGAACTCCTTCACCGTCTTGGCGCCGAGCCCCGGATAGGCGGTGAGCACGAACGGCACGTTGGCGATCAGCGCGATCGGCACGAGATCGGCGCCGAAGTCGAAATTGAAGTTGGCGGATTGCGGTCCGCGGATCGTGCTCGACGAGGTGGCGACCAGCAGCGTGTAGCCGTCCGCCGGCGATCGAACCACGGACTGCGTGGCGACATTCGCGCCGGCGCCGGGCCGCACCTCGACGATGAAGGGCTGCTTGAGCGCCTCGCCGAGCTTCTGGCCGATCACCCGCGCGGTGAGATCGGACACGGAACCCGCAGCGAAACCGACCACGATCTTGACCGGCTTGTTCGGATAATCCTGCGCGACCGCAGGTGCGGCCATCAGCGCCGAAAAAGCCAGCGCTGCGGCCATCGATCGCCACAGTCGCATCGCATCCTCCCCATCGACATTCGTTTTGTCCATTAGGTCATGGCGGCCCGTGGCCGTCCAGACCACCGGTGTCAGCTTTGAACGGGCGGACTGTCGTCATGCACGATGACGATCCGGTGCGGCGACGCATGAACCCCGCACGTCTTCATCGGCCGCGTTCCCGAGACGCGAAACCAGTGGCGGGTGTTCGCCGGAAACACCAGCGTCATGCCGGGCGACACCGGAAACGGATCGGCGCCCTCCATCCAGACTTCGCCCTCACCTTCCAGAATGGTGAGCGCTTCCATGTAGGGGTGCGAATGCAGTTGCGTCCGGTAACCCGGCGCCGACGTTTGAATGCCGATGCGAAACGGCGTCGAGCCCTGCTCATCGCCGACCAGCGTCTGGTAGGTGGCCCCTGTCCTGAACGGGTCGAACGGAACGTCCTCGTGAAGAATCACCGGCATGGTCGGCTCCGAATCCGAAAAGAACAGGCGTGAAGGGATTGCCGAAGGCGGATTGCGCGGGCTGATACGCCGGACTGACCGCCTACGGCTCAGCTTTTTGACGCGGGAGCGCCCAGCGCAGACCAGCATAAATCGGTGCGGCGAGCGCGAGCACGGAAATCAGGGACACGTTCGCCGCATACAAGCCGGCCGTCATTCCGATGCCCATGTACATGAACATGCACATGCAGAAGAAGACCGCAACGGGGATCAGCAAGATCGCCCACCAAGGCATTTCGTTCATTGCCCATCTCCGCAATCAACGGGGAGAGCCTACCACAACGGCGCTCGAAAGCCGACTACGGAGCGCCCCACACGCTGCGCGCGACCTCGACCAACCGCGTGAGCTTCGCCTCCTGAGCCTGCTCGCTCAGCGGGTTTCCCACAATCGAGCTTGAGAAGCCGCACTGCGGGCTGATCGCCAGTTGATCGAGCGGCGCGAACTTCGATGCCTGGTCGATGCGCTGCTTCAGGCTGGCGGCACTTTCCAGCTCCGGCGACTTGCTGGACATGATGCCCAGCACCACGGTCTTGCCCTTCGGCAGCAGCCGCAGCGGCGCGAACGTGCCGGCCCGTGCAGTGTCGTATTCGAGGAAATGGCCGTGCACGTTGATCGCGTTGAACAGCACATCCGCCACCGGATCGTAGCCGCCCTCCGCCATCCAGTGGCCCTCGCGGTTGCCGCGGCATTGGTGGAACGTCACCGTCACATGCGCGGGAATGTGCGCCAGCACCTCGTTCATCTTCGCAGCATAGGTGCGCAGCAGCACATCGGGCTCCGAGCCCCAGCGCCGCACCGTGTCGCGATGCAGCGGATCGCACAGGAACGCGATGCTGGTGTCGTCGAACTGGATGTAGGACGCGCCGGCCGCGATCAGCGCATCGACCTCGGCGCGATACGCCGCGACGACATCCGCCCAGAACGCGCCGATGTCCTTGTAGTCGCCTTCGAGGATGCCCTTGTCGCCGCCACCGAACATATGAAGGATCAGCGGCGCCGGCAGCGTCACCTTGGGCACGGCCTTGCAGTTCGCCTTGAGAAACTGGAATGCGCGCACGGTCGCGCTCTGGCGCCAGCGGATCGGCCCCGTCACCCACAACCGCGACGACGCCTTGGTCTCGCCTTGGGGATTGCGCCACACCATCTCGGTGGCGCCGGCGCGATCCGCCGAAAATCCATCCCAGCCCATGATCAGGTCGAGCCACCAGCTCCGGCGGCGGAATTCGCCGTCGGTCGCGGCCTGCAGGCCAACGCGCTCCTGCATCCGGATCACATCGCGGACGCAATCGTCTTCGATGGCGCGAAGCGCGGCGTTGTCGTGCGGGCCGAGGTGCCGGTCGGGCGTCTGCGGCCCGAGCAGGGTTTCCCGCGCCGCCTTGAGCCGTGCCGGACGAAGGAAGCTGCCGACCACATCGGCGCGAAACGGCGGACGGGTCATTGCGGGCGGGTCACTGCTGACGGATGTTCAGGGTCTTCACGAGCTGCTGCATCGTCTCCCACTCCTGCTCCATCGCCTTGCCCATCTCCTGCGGCGTGCTCGACACGATCGGCACGCCGTTCTCACCCAGCCGCTTTTGCAGTTCGGGATCCTTCGATGCCTGGATGAAGAGATCGCGAATCCGGTTGACCAAAGCGGGCGGCATTCCTGCGGGCCCGGCCAGTGCGAACCAACTCGCGACCTTCTCCTTGCCGAAGCCGAGTTCGTCGAGCGTCGGCACATCCGGCAGGCGATCCCATCGCTTGTCGGCGTCGAGCGCCAGCGCGCGCAGCTTCTTCTCGGCGATCAGCGCGCGGGACGTGTTCAGCGTCGGCCAGGAGAAATCGACCCGGCCAGTGACCAGATCGGCCATCATCGGGTTACCGCCACGGTAATGGACGCTCTCATACGGCACCTTGTCGGCGAGCAGTATCTTGGCGCCGAGCAGGTGCGACGGCGAGCCCAGCCCCGGCGTGCCGAAAGTGAGCCCGCCCTGCTTCTTGCGGCCCCAATCGTGCAACTCCTTCATGGTGTTGGCCGGGCTGTCGGCTGGCACGGTGAGCACCACCACGCTGTTGAACAGGTACGTGATCGGCGAGAAGCCCTTCACCGGCTCATAGGTCGCGGTGCTGACCGCAGGCACCGTGGCGTGCTGCGAGCCCGAGAACACCAGCAGCGTGTGGCCGTCAGGCGCGGCGTTCTGCACCGCCGCCGCGGCGACGCCGCCACCCGCGCCGGTGCGGTTCTCAACCGTGACGCGCTGACCGGTAATCTTCGCAACAGCTTCGGCGTAGAGCCGCGCGGTAACATCGGTGATGCCGCCGGCCGCGAGGCCCACCATTACGGTGATCGGCTTGCTCGGATAATCCTGCGCGGGGACCGCGGCAGCCGTGCCGCTCAGCGCAGCAATGGCCAGCAACACGCGAAGCGTGAATTTCGGCGCCACATCATCCTCCCGATGCATTTCGTTGCCGCGACCGTAGCAACGCGCGGCCGGCCCTGAAAGGGCCGGCCGGCGGTAGGATCGATCGTCGTAAGGTCCGGGACTAGTAGTCCTGGATATAGACCGTGTGCTTATTGGTGGCGCCAGGCTGCTGATAGCCGCCAAAGCTCTCGGCTGCGTAGGCATCGACCTGGCGATGCCGGTTCACCGCCCTGCGGTCCCAGTTGGCCTGCGCTTGCGGGGCGGTGTCATCGGTCCGGGCCTGCGCCGGAGAATTGTAGACCGGCGTGGCCTGCGCCAAAGCAGCGGTTGCACCGAGCGCGATTGCGGAGGCCGACACGGCGGCCAGCATGATGGTCTTCAACATTGCTTCTTTCCTTTGTTACATTCGAACGAGCGTTGCCGCTCGCATCGTTATTTGGACCGGAACACGGGAATTGAAATGGTGCTGCGGCGCACAATTCCGTGCGCGCCGCCTCGCACATTGCTCACGGCAGTGTGTTCGACGGAAAAGAATTGTCACGGCTTCGCCTTATTCGGCGCACGCTCGCGGATTGCGCTCATCCGTTGTGCAAATGCGTAAAGAACAACCTGCCGCAATCGCCCGATCCCCTTGTCCGTGACTCATAAGTCACGCCTCAACTCGAAAACGAGTCGCGCAGCCCGCTTGCGCGCTTGCCGCAGTTGATGGACCGCGGCGAATCAGCGAATGAGAATCACCACCACGAGAAAACTGAATCGGAAATCTGGAGGGCGCATGCTCGCAGCGGCATCTTTGCGGCCTGTCCGTGTGATTGTTGTAGCCAACGAAAAGGGCGGATCGGGGAAATCCACGGTCGCCATGCACATCGCGGTCGCACTGCTGAAGCGCGGACTGCGCGTCGCCACCATCGACCTCGACACCAGGCAGAAGACGTTCACGCACTACATCGAGAACCGGCGGGCCTGGGCCACGCGCGGCGGACGCGCCATCGACTGCCCCGAGCACGTCTGCCTGACCGCCGACGATGCGAGCCAGGGCGCCCTGGCCCTGGCCGACACTGTCGATGCGCTCGGGCAAGCCCATGACGCTATCGTTATCGACACGCCCGGCCATGACGGACCGCTGATGCGGCTCGCCCACGCAATGGCCGACACGCTGATCACGCCGCTCAACGACAGCTTCGTCGACCTCGACGTGCTGGGCAGCGTCGATCCGGACACGTTCGGCGTCACCGGCACCAGCCACTACGCCGCAACGGTGGAGCAGGCGCGGCACCAGCGCCGGGCCTCCGGCCAGGCGCCCACTGATTGGATCGTGCTGCGCAACCGGCTCTCGATGACGCCGACGCGCAACAAGCGTCTGGTCGCCACCGGCCTTGAAGAGCTTTCGCAGGCGCTGGGCTTCCGCTGCGTTGAAGGACTGGCCGAGCGCGTGGTGTTCCGCGAATTCTTCCTGCGCGGACTGACGGCGCTCGACGGCTTCGACGAGGCGACGCTCGGCAAGCGGCCCACCATGTCGCATGTCACGGCGCGGCAGGAGGTCGAGACGCTGATCGAGGCGATGAAGCTGGAACAGACCACGGACAACAGCCAGGCTGCTGACCGCGACGCGGCCTGAGCATCTTCAGCACGGCCAAGACAACAACTCCCTCCCTCGCAGGAGGGAGTTTTTCTTTGCGCGCACGCCAGCGAATGAGTGGGCGCGACGGCAAGACAAAATTGCGTAAGTTGGGCAATCGCGATGGGCGGCGACGGGTCTCGCTGCCCAACATCGAATGCCGATGGGCAGCGACGTGAAGCAACTCCCTCGAACCGGGACACGCATCGGCGCGAGTGCTAGCATCACGACACAACAGAGCGATGCAGCAGCGCTCAGCGCTGAGCAGCACGCCAAAAAATCAATCGCAACGGGAGGCATCCATGTGTCGGTCATTTCCTGGTGTCGTCGTCGGTATGGGTATCGTGATCTCTGCGTTTGCCGGAACCACCTACGCACAAAATAACTCCGCAATCGACGGCAGCCTGCGTGGCGCGGTTGAGCGCAAGGACGTGCCAGGCGTGGTCGCGCTGGTCACCGACAAGCAGCGCGTGCTCTACCAGGGCGCATTCGGCGTCGCGGACGTCTCGACCGGCCGCCCGCTCAACAACGACTCGATGTTCCGCATCGCGTCGATGACCAAGCCGATCACCTCGCTGGCGCTGATGCAGCTCGTTGAGCAGGGCCGCCTCACGCTCGACGATCCGGCTGAGAAATTCCTGCCGGAACTGGCGAAGCTTCAGGTGATCGAGTCCTTCGACGCCAAGACCGGCGCCTACAAGCTGCGCCCAGCGTCGCGGCCGGCGACGGTACGGCACTTCCTGACCCACACGTCCGGCCTCGCCTTTCCTTTTACCAGTGCGATCTGGCGCGATTTCAAACCCACCGGCGGCGAAAAATTTCCGTTCGGCGGACCGCTGCTGTCCGATCCCGGCGAGCGCTGGCACTACAGCACCAGCACCGACGTGGTGGGGCGGCTGGTCGAGGTCGTCTCGGGCCAGAAGCTTGAAGACTATTTTCGCGAGAAGATCTTCGTTCCGCTCAAGATGATCGACACCTCGTACACCGTGCCGGAGGCGAAAGGTACGCGCATGGTCGCGCAGCAGCAGCGCGCCGGCGACAAGATGGACGGACCGGTCGAGCTACAGAAGTCGCCGCTCGGTCTCACCATTCCCTCGCCGGCTGGCGGCGGCGGACTGGCCTCGACAGCGAGCGACTACGGCCGCTTCATGCGCATGGTCCTCAACGGCGGCGAGCTTGACGGCGCGCGCGTCGTGAAGCCTGAAACCATAGCGCTGATGAGCCAGAACGCCATGGGCTCCGTCCGGGCCCGCGCCATCCCGGCCGCGCTGGCGCGAAGCCGGGACTTCTCCTTCATCGCCGACGGCCGCGACCAGTGGAGCACCGCCTTCCTGATCACGGTCGATCAGGTGCCCGGCAAGCGCTCGCCCGGCAGCCTGAGCTGGGGCGGCATCAACAACACCTATTTCTGGATCGATCCTGCGCGCGGCGTCGCGGGCACCATCATGATGCAGTACCTGCCGTTCGCCGACGCCAAGGCGCTCGCCGCCTACGATGCGTTCGAGCGCGCCACATATCAGCTCGTGAACGAGAAGAAGCAGTAAGAAGCACGACACGAAAACGGCCGGCAGCGATGCCGGCCGTTTTCATTCGATCACCTCGTCCGCGCGACCCACCAGCGCCGGAGGCAGGACGTCGTCAGATTCTGGCCTTGCCGATATCCAGGCCCGGCGAGAGCATCCTTAGGCGCGCGATTCTCGGGCGCCGGACGTTCTGTGCGAAAGACAGGCCGGCCCTTTTCTCGACCTAGTCATGGCCCCATATTCGGCGCGATGGCCAAATCCCCCCCGAAAAAGCCGCGCGATTACGCCCGCCCCACGCGCGCCAAGGCGCACCGGCCGGAATCCGCGCCGGCTGACCCCGCGCTCGACCGGCTGCTCAATCCCGGCATCGAACGCGGCACCGCGGGCATGGGGTCCGGCACCGGGCTGCAGCCGCCGCCGGACAATTCGTTCGAGCGCCGCTCCGGCATACGCAGCGAGCATCAGGGCCGCAAATCGACCCAGGCCGCGCGCGAACAGGGCTTCGCCGAGCGGCCGCAATCGGGCTACGCGGCGCGCGAGCGCGAACTGTCGCCGTCGGTGGACATCAACGCGGAACTTCGCAAGGCGCTCGGCTTCGACGGCGATGCCACAAGGCCGCTGACCGGCGGCGATCCGGCCGAGGAGCAGGCGGCGCCCAATCCATTCGACGAGATATCCCACATCTCCGAGCCGCGGCGCGAGAAGCGCGTCATGCACCGCCCGACGCCGCAGCCGGTCACGCTCGGCGTCACCGCCAGCATGGAGTCGCTGGAACGGCTGCTGCGCGAGGGCCGCGCCGAGTTCAACGCCGCGCAAGTGTGGACGCCGCACCGGCCGCCGCGGCCGGAGAAGTCCGAGGGCGGCAGGCCGCTTGTGATCAAATCCGACTTCGAGCCGAAGGGCGACCAGCCGACCGCGATCAAGGATCTGGTCGAGGGCGTGAAGCGGCACGACCGCACCCAGGTGCTGCTTGGCGTGACCGGCTCCGGCAAGACCTTCACGATGGCGAAGGTGATCGAGGCGACGCAGCGCCCGGCGCTGATCCTCGCGCCGAACAAGACGCTGGCCGCGCAGCTCTACGGCGAATTCAAGAGCTTCTTCCCCGACAACGCGGTGGAGTATTTCGTCTCGTACTACGACTACTACCAGCCGGAAGCCTACGTCCCACGCACCGACACCTACATCGAGAAGGATTCTTCGATCAACGAACAGATCGACCGCATGCGGCATTCCGCGACGCGTGCCCTCATGGAGCGCGACGACGTGGTGATCGTAGCCTCGGTGTCGTGCATCTACGGCATCGGCTCAGTCGAGACCTATTCGGCGATGACCTTCACGCTGAAGCAGCGCGACCGCATCAACCAGCGGGAATTGCTCTCCGACCTGGTGGCGCTGCAGTACAAGCGCACCAGCGATTTCGCGCGCGGCTCGTTCCGGGTGCGCGGCGACACCATCGACATTTTCCCGGCGCACTACGAAGACCGCGCCTGGCGCGTCCACCTGTTCGGCGACGAGATCGACAAGATCGAGGAGTTCGATCCGCTCACCGGCCACCGCACCGACGATCTGGAATTCGTGAAGGTGTACGCGAATTCGCACTACGTCACGCCACGGCCGACGCTGCTGCAGGCGATCTCCGGCATCAAGTCCGAGCTGAAGCAGCGGCTCGACGAATTGCACGCCTCAGGCCGCCTTCTGGAAGCACAGCGCCTGGAGCAGCGCACCATCTTCGATCTGGAAATGATGGAGGCGACCGGAAGCTGCGCCGGCATCGAGAACTATTCGCGCTACCTGACCGGCCGCAAGCCCGGCGAGCCGCCGCCGACGCTGTTCGAGTACGTGCCCGACAACGCCATCATCTTCGCGGACGAAAGCCACGTCACCGTGCCGCAGCTTGGCGGCATGTTCCGCGGCGACTTCCGCCGCAAGGCGACTCTGGCCGAATACGGCTTCCGGCTGCCGTCCTGCATGGACAACCGGCCGCTGCGGTTCGAGGAATGGGACGCGATGCGGCCGCAGACCGTGGCGGTGTCGGCGACGCCGAGCGCGTGGGAAATGAACGAGGCCGGCGGGGTGTTCACCGAGCAGGTGATCCGCCCGACCGGGCTTATTGATCCTCCCGTGGAAATCAGGCCCGCGCGCACCCAGGTGGACGATCTGGTCGGCGAGGTCCGCGAGACCGCCCGCAAGGGCTACCGCACCCTGGTGACCGTGCTGACCAAGCGCATGGCCGAGGACTTAACCGAATATTTGCACGAGCAGGGCATTCGGGTGCGGTACATGCACTCCGACATCGACACTTTGGAACGCATCGAAATCATCCGCGACCTGCGGCTGGGCGCGTTCGACGCCTTGATCGGCATCAACCTGCTGCGCGAGGGCCTCGACATCCCGGAATGCGCGCTGGTGGCGATCCTCGACGCCGACAAGGAAGGCTTCCTGCGCAGCGAGACCTCGCTGATCCAGACCATCGGCCGCGCCGCGCGCAACGTCGATGGCAAGGTCATTCTCTACGCCGACCAGGTCACCGGCTCGATGCAGCGCGCGATGGAAGAGACCGGGCGCCGCCGCGAGAAGCAGGTCGAGTACAACACCGCCAACGGCATCACGCCGGAAAGCATCAAGAAATCGATCGGCGACATTCTCTCCAGCGTGTACGAGCGCGATCACGTCCTGATCGAGACCGGCAGCGACAGCGCGACCGGCGAGGCCATCACCATCGGGCACAACTTCGAGGCGGTGCTCGGCGACCTCGAGAAGCGCATGCGCGCCGCCGCCGCCGATCTCGACTTCGAGGAAGCCGCGCGTCTGCGCGACGAGGTCAAGCGGCTGCGCCAGACCGAGCTCGCCGTGGTGGACGATCCGACCGCCAAGGTGGTGAAGCTGCCCGCCAAGGGCAACGACCGCGCGCGGCCGCGCAAACCCGATCTCGACGAGATGGGCCCCGGCGTCGAAGCCATTCCGGCGAAGCGAACCGGTCCGCGCTCCACCATGGGCAAGCCCGGCATGCGCGGCGGCTTCAAACCGAGAGGGCGTTGATGCGACTTCTGATCCTGCCGCTGTGCCTCGCACTCGCGGGCTGCCTGACGTCGCCCGATCCTGCGCCCAGCAGCGAGCAGCCGGCCGCGCCGCCCGTTGCGTCCGACGCCGCGCCCGCAGCGCAGCCGCGCGCCAATCAGGCGTTGCGCGGATCGTCCCCGCCCCCGAAGCCCGCTCCGGAAGCCGAGCCAGGACTGAGCTCCGAACAGCGCATCCTGCTGATCCGGCAGATCTGCTGGAACGACGCCGACAAGCAACGCCAGTTGCGCGGCAACCTCGACGCGCGCGTGACCTGGGTCGAAAAGTGCATCGCGGACAAGCGCAAGCAGCTTGCCGCCCAGCCCGCCGGCCAATAACAGCCGCCGCCGTTAAGATTACCGCCAGCGCCCAATTGCACGCCGCACGTTGTGCGTGACAATGCGCGCGATGCGGCGAGTGGGACGTTGGAAATGCGGTTCGCGCCGCTGTTCGTTGCGTTGTGCTGCCTCGCCGCAGTCGTGCCGTCCGCGCGCGCGCAGGAGGCACGCACGGGCCATTTCGTCGATTTCCGCGCCAGGCCCGGCGCGCTGTGGGGCCACACCTTCATCGTCTATGGCCGCATCGACGCCAACGGGCGCGCGATCGAGGTGAACCGCGCCGGGCTCTATCCCGACGACGGCCAGGCCGGGCTGATCCTCGGCACGTTCGTGCCGGTGCGCGCCACGGTGCAGGCGGTGCCCGACGATTTCTCCGAAGCGCCGAGCGCGATCTACCGGCGCAGCCTGAGCGCCGCCGGCTACGCAAGGCTGAAGGCGAAGGTGGCGCAGATGCGCGGCAACGAGCGCGCCTGGCACCTGCTGATGTTCAACTGCAACGACTTCGGCATCGCCATCGCCCGCGAGCTGGGGCTCGCCGCGCCGCCCGCCGTGCTGGTGCCGAACGCCTGGGTGCGCGCGCTGAAGACGATGAACGGCGGGTAGTCCGGCGCCATCGCCGTCGCCGTCATTCCGGGACGGCGCGATAGCGCCGGGCCCGGAATCCAGTTGCTCATTCGGAATCCCCATCTGGATTCCGGGTTCGCGCCTTCGGCGCGCCCCGGAATGACAGTGGTATAGTCGCCGCGTGCGCTCGCCGAAACACCTCATCGTCTGGCTCGTGCTCATCGCCATCGGCGCTGCGCTCACACAGATCTTCCACGACTGGCGGCCGGCGCCGGACCAGCCGCCGAAGCCTGTCGGCAGCGCGATCGAAGGCCGCGCCCGCGTGGTGGACGGCGACTCGCTGGAGATCGGCGCATCGCGCATCCGCCTGTTCGGCATCGACGCGCCAGAGGGCCGGCAGGATTGCCGCGACGCGCAGAGCAAGGCCTATTCGTGCGGCACGGCGGCGCGGCGCGCGCTCGCCGATCTGATCGGCGGCCGCGACGTCTCATGCACGCCGGTGGGGCGCAGCCACGACCGCAACGTCGCGGTCTGCACCGCACAGGGCCGCGACCTCAGCGAGGCGATGGTGCGGATGGGCCTTGCGATCGAACTGCGCCAGCACAGCAAGGGCCGCTACGCCGCGGCGCAGCGCGAGGCGCGCGACGGCAAGCGCGGACTGTGGGCCGGCAGCTTCGAGGAGCCGGGCGACTGGCGCCGCGAGCACATGCGCTAGGCGTTTGCGTTTGGTGTCATGCGCCACTCGTCCGCGATTGAGCTTGGCCGCAGTCCATTTGTGATTTTTTCCGCAACGGCAGCGTGCTCCCTCCCCCGCTTGCGGAGGAGGGTTGGGGTGGGGGCGCGACGGCACATGCCATCGCAGCGATACGCACTTTCCCTGGAACATCGTCCAACCGCGAACACTTGTCCTCACACATGGAGGACAACGGCATGAAACGTTTCGGCGCCATCGCGGCAATTCTCGTTCTGTCCGGCAGCTTCGCGCTTGCCCAGAGTTCCGGCGGATCGACCGGCGCGGGCGGAACCTCGGCCTCGCCCGGCACATCGGCCACCAGCCCGATCTCACCGAGCCCCGGCACGGCCACGCCGCCCGGCGTCACGCCGTCACCGTCCGGCTCGACCACCGGCTCCGGCTCGACGCTCGGCCAGCAGCCCGGTCTCAACCCGGGCAACCCGCAGGACCAGACGAGGCGTGGCAATCCGCAGGACATGACGCCGCCCGGCGCGCAGAACCCGCAAGATATGAGGCGGTAAACAAGCGGCGACATCACCACACGGAATGCCCCGGTGCCGTTCCGGGGCATTCCTGTTGCTGCATTTCCGGGTTTAACAGCAACTTAAATTGAGTTGGCTATCAAAGCCCCATGAAGCTGGGCTTTGAAGAAGCACAGACTCCCTATTTGAGCGGCTCTCAAAGCGCCCGATCTTGGACGGAGCGTTGGGTTGGCGATTGGGTCTATTGCCCGAACTGCGGTGCCTCGAAAATCAGTCCCTTCCCGGCGAACAGCCCGGTTGCGGACTTTTTCTGTTCGGGCTGCCGGGAAGAGTACGAGCTAAAAAGTCAAAAAACTAAGTTCGGCCCGAAGGTGGTCGATGGCGCATTCCGCACGATGTGCGAGCGCCTGGCAGCAGCCAACAATCCGAACCTGCTTCTATTGAACTACGACTTGAAAAATCTTGAAGTCGTGAATCTGTTTGTCGTTCCTAAGCATTTCTTTGTTCAAGAAATCATCGAAGTGAGAAAGCCCCTTGCCGCGACTGCGCGCCGCGCAGGCTGGATTGGCTGCAACATCCTTTTGCACCAAATTCCAGAGGCCGGAAAAATATTCTTTGTCCGCCAAGGCAAGCTGCAAGCAAAGAAGTCCGTGCTCGATCAATGGAAAAGTACGGTCTTCTTGCGAGATACAAATGCGGAGGCGCGCGGATGGCTGATTGAAACGATGAAATGCATTGAACTGCTCGGCAAAAAAGAATTTCATATCGATGAAGCCTACGGATTCGAATCCAGACTTAGCCAGCTCTATCCAAACAACCGACATGTGAAGCAGAAAATTCGCCAGCAACTTCAGTTCTTACGTGATCGAAACTATCTCGATTTTGTTTCACGCGGTTTCTATCGTGTGTGTTAGCAACCGCCCCGACGATTTGAGCGCTGCCGTATGGCCTGGTTTTGCAACTATTACATCTGCGAACGATGCGACACGCCCTGGACCGACGAGTGGTCCTGCACCTGCGATGACGACTGTCCGCGGTGCGGATCGCGCCACTATTCGCCATTCAAGAGCGATGATCTCACGCACGTAGTTGAGCAGGATGGAGAACGATTTATCGTCCTGTGGTCCCCCGAGACGGCGGAAGACTCCCCCGAGTATTGCGAACTTGAGTCTTTTCCCACTCGTGAAGCGGCCGAAGCGTGGCTGGCGCATGACAAAATTCTCTCTTGACGATCTGGGATATATAGGACTATATTCTCCATACCCCGCTCACCGAGGGCGCCTTCCGGAGGCGTTCGGTTGGCGGAGCGGGGTGCGGCGCCTGCGCTTTCGCCTCGCAAGCGGAAGTCCGGGAGGCCCGGGTCACCGTCCGTCCCCAATACGAGGGGCTGCCCTTCAATGGGCTGGTGGGGACCGGAGGAAGGCAGGCGAAAGCCCGCCGATCCCGAGGTGGAGTGTCCACCCAGACGGTCCTGAAAGTTACGGTCCCGAGCGCCAAAAAACGCCGCGGTGGAGCGCCAGATGGCGACACGCTCTTCGCAAAGAGCGTGCACGCCGAAAGGGCGTGACGAGATAAAAGCGCCGTCTGGCGCTCCGCTCCCTCGGACTTCGGGGGAGCAAGGAAGGAACGGTCTGCGCGGCGTCAAAGCCGCCAAGGATTTCGCATGGCCGAAGCGCGATGGCGCGAAACGGCGGGCCGGTGGAATAAAAGGCCCGGCGCGGACCTCTTTCCTTGCAGGCCGCGGCAACCTATCTGTGGCCTGGGAGGGCAAGGCGAACCGGGCCCAAGCTGGTCAACCAGCAAGCCGGTCAACCAAGGAGACGCCCCAATGATCCGTCCGGTGCAGCAGTCCCTTCTTGCAGCTTTCGCCGCGCTCGGCCTGATGGCCGCGTCCGCGGGCTTCGATGCCGCGAAGGCCGATCCCTACAAGTGGTGCGCGCAATACATGGGCGGCTCGCTCGGCGGCGCCACCAACTGCGGCTTCATCACGCTGGAGCAATGCCGCGCCACGGTGTCCGGCGCCGGCGGCTACTGCAAGCCCAACGCGTTCTACGACGGCCTGCCGATCGACGGACAGCAGCCGCGCCGCGCCAAGCGCGTGCGCAGTTAAGGCGCACGGTCATGCGCATCGCATTCGCCGCGTTGCTCGCACTGATCGCCGTGTCGGCCGCGGGCGAAGCCCAGGCCCAGAATTATCCCTGGTGTGCCATCTTGAGCGGCGACCTCGGCGGCGTCACATCGTGCGCGTTCAGCACCCCGGAACAGTGCAGGGCCACGGTGTCGGGCGTCGGCGGATTCTGCATTCAGAATCCATCCGGCGCGAGCGCGCCGGCCGGCGTCCCCCGCCGCGTCAAGCCTCGCCCGTAATTCCGGCGGCTAGTTCGCCGCCGGCGCGACCTGCGCGTCGGGCTGGTTGGTCTGCTTCAGCCCGTCGGCGACGAAGCCGGACTTCTTCATCTCCTCGACGAAGCCCTTGAGATACGTGGCGGCAGCGTCGCGGCCCTTGGGCGTGCCCATGGCCTGCTCGATCGCCATGAAGCGCTGCTCCATCACGCGGACGTTCGGATTGGTCTTGGCGTATTCCGCGATCGGCTGGCGCACGCCGGCTGCGACCTCGAACTTCTCCTTGAGGAACAGGTCGATCGACGCCTGCCCGCCGCCGGTCGAGGCGCGGACGACCTCGGCGTTCTTGATGGTGCGGGTCAGGTAGAGATCGTAGGCCGAGCCCTTGCCGACCGCGATGCGGATGCCCTTCCGGTCCACGTCGGCGGGTGTCTTCAGGGCCGAATCCTTCGGCACCATGTAGGCGCCCTCGATGATGACGTAAGGCGCGGTGAAGTCGATCTCGGCGGCGCGCACCGGCTCGACGGCGAGGAAGGCGATGTCCCACTTGCCCTCCTTGAGGGCTGCGAACACTTCGCCGGCCGCGTTGAACAGCACCAGATCGACCGGCACGCCGAGCCGCTTGCCGAGCTCCTTGGCCAGCATGATGGTGACGCCCTTCGGCTCGCTGCCGTCGGCCTGCTTCTGCACCAGGACGCTGTTGCCCTGGTTGATCGCGGCGCGCAGCCGCCCGGTCGGGGCGAAGGACTTGACGATATCGGGCGAGGGTTGGCTCACGGTGCTGCCTCTCTGCGGTGTGTTCTGGGCCCAGGCGGTGGTGGGGATGGCCAGCATGGCGGCCACGGCGATCGGCACGATGCGCATGAAAAAGTCCTCCCCCTTGTCGCTAGCGCAGTCGGACCAAGGCGCGCAATGGGGTTGGCGCCTGCGGCAATCGCGCCGCCGGTCACCACATTTCGGCCCCCAAAGGGGTGGAGTTCTTGGCCGTTCGCACCGCTGGCGCGGCGGCTCTTGAGGTGTGAACGGAAGAGAAGATGTGTATGTTGCGCGTCGGCCGTCCGGGGCCACGCTGGGACGTCCGGAGGAGACGATGAAGCGCTGGTTGCCGAAGGTTTCGATGCTCACCGTGCTGGCGGCTTTGTCCTGGCCGGCCGCGGCGCAATTCCCGCCGCCTCCCGCCCCCGCCGGCAATCAGGTGCAGGACCGCTGGCCGCAGCCCGGCGG
>JAKFYI010000059.1 GCA_021730985.1 Hyphomicrobiales bacterium
TGGCATGCCGGTCGCGATCAAGGACCTGATCGAAACCGCCGACATGCCGACCGGCCAGGGCTCGCCGATGTGGGAGGGCACCCTCACGCGGCGCGATTCCGCGGCAGTGCGCGCACTCCGCGAAGCCGGCGCCATCATTCTCGGCAAGACCACCACCACCGAATTCGCCGCCAGCCATCCCTGGCACAAGACCACCAACCCGCATGACGCGACGCGCACGCCGGGCGGCTCGTCGAGCGGTTCGGCCGCCGCGGTTGGCTCCGGCATGGTGCCCGCGGCGCTGGGAACCCAGGTGGTAGGATCGATCCTGCGGCCTGCAAGCTTCTGCGGAGCCGTCGGCTACAAGCCGAGCGTTGGCGGCGTGAACCGCAGCGGCTCCTACGACCACTTCAGCCAGAGTTGTCAGGGCGGCATCGGCGCCACCATCGCCGACGTCTGGGGGCTGATCACGACCATCACCTCGCGCGCCGGCGGCGACCCGGGCATGGTTGGCGTCTCCGGCCAAGTCAATTTTGCCGGCACCGCGAAGCCGAAGCGGCTGGCGATCCTGGAGACAGGCGGCTGGAGCGCGGCCACCGAGGGCGCACGCAAGGCGTTCGATGGAGCGAAAGAAAAGTTGAAGGCCGCCGGCGTCGACTTGAAATCCCGTGCCGACGATCCCGACCTCGAGGCTGCGGAGCAGCACCTCACCGACGCGCTGGCGCTGACCCAGAGCATCAACGCCTTCGAGGGCCGCTGGCCGCTCAACACCTATGCGGCGCTCGACCAGAGCAAGCTGAGCGCGCCTGCGCTCGAACGGCTGAAGACCGCCAACGCGATGACGCAAAGCGAATATGCCGCGCTGCTCAAGCGCCGCGACGCATCCCGCGCGGCCTATGACAAGGCCGCCGCCCGCTACGACGCATTCGTCACGCTTGGCGCCTGCGGCGCGGCACCGAAGGGCCTGGGCTCGACCGGCAACACCATCATGAACGTCGCGGCGTCCCTGCTTGGCTGTCCGGCGATCACGCTGCCGCTGCTGTCCGACGAAGGGCTGCCGCTCGGCCTGCAACTGATGGGCGGCGTCGATCGCGATGCCGCGCTGTTCGATGTCGCCGCCTGGGTGCTGGCCTCGTCCGGCCGGAGCGATCTGATCGGCACGCTCGACACCTGAGCATGGACGCCAAACGAAAGAGCGCCCTGCTCGACCGCTATCGCGACGCGGAGCGTCTGGCGCGCAACTATCCCGATCTGCACGACCATGTGCTGGCGCTTGCCGAGGCCGGCAAGCTTATCGTCATCGACGAACCGGTGAACAAAGACACCGAGATGCATCCGCTGGTGCGCTGGCAGTACCGCGGCGGCATCGAGGAGGCCGATCGCAAGGCCTTCCTGTTCACCAACGCAACGGACTCCAAGGGCTGCACATACGAACACCCCGTTCTGATCGCGGGCCTCGCCGGCAGCCGCGACATCTACCGCATCGGCTTCGGCAAGCCGCTCGACCAGGTCGGCGAGACCTGGGTCAAGGCGCTCGCCGCGCCGCTTGAGCCGCGCGTTGTCGAGCAACACGAAGCGCCGTGTCAGGAGGTCGTGGTGCTCGGCGACGCGCTCGACGAGCCGGGCCTCGGGCTTGACGGCTTGCCCGTGCCGATCTCGACGCCGGGCTGGGACAACGCGCCCTATCTCGCCTCGGCGCACTACATCACCAAGGATCCCGACACCGGCATGCAGAACGTCGGCAACTACCGCGGCCAGATCAAGACGACGCGGCGGCTCGGCATGAACCCGTCGGTCGAATTGCGCGCCGGCATCTACGCGCACTGGGAGAAATGCCGCGCCCGCAAGCAGCCGCTGCCTTGCGCGGTGGTGCTCGGCTGCCCGCCGGTGATTTCCTACGCCGCCGTGCAGAAAATGCCGGAAAACCTGGACGAGGTGTCAGTCGCGGGCGCCTTGGCGGGCGGACCGATCAACGTGGTGCGCGCACGCACGGTCGATTTGATGGTGCCGGCCGAGGCCGAGATCGTGATCGAGGGCCTGATCGACACGCAATGGCTGGAGCCCGAGGCGCCGTTCGGCGAGTCGCACGGCTACGTCAATCTGCAGGAATACAACGCCTTCATGGAGGTCACCGCCATCACGCGGCGGCGCAATCCGATCCTCACCTCGTTCATCAGCCAGGTGACGCCGAGCGAATCCAGCGTGATCCGCAAGGTGGCGATGGAGCCGGTGTTCCTCAATCACCTGAAGTCGGTGCTGTCGATCCGCGGCATCAAGCGTGTGGCGATGCACGAGCCGCTGACCAGCCTCTACGCCGTGATCGCGATCCAATTCGAGCGCGGCGCGCCGGTGACGGAAATCTGGCGCGCGCTGAACGGAGCCGCCGCGCTGCACCGTTTCGCCGGCAAGTGGATCGTCGCGGTGGACGAGGATATCGACCCGGAGAACGCCGACTCGCTGTTCTGGGCGATGTCGTACCGCTGCCAGCCGCAGTTCGATCTTCAGGTGGTCGAGCGCAAGGACCCCGGTCACGGGCCGCGCGGCCCGCGCGATGGCGGCGAGACGGCATCGGTGCTGATCAACGCCACGCTGAAGGGCACCTACTCGCCGGTCGCGTTGCCCAAGCGCGAATTCATGGAGAACGCGCGCAAGCTGTGGGACAGGCTCGGCCTGCCGCCGCTCAAGCCGCAGCCGCCGTGGCACGGCTACGATCTCGGCCATTGGCCGGCGTCGCTGGAGGAGCAGGCGCAGCGCGCGGTGCGCGGCGATTATTTCAAGACCGGCGAGGAAGCGGCATTGCGCCGGCGCGACGATGTCGCGATGAACGATCCGGTTCCGCAGCCGGGAGACAACCGCCCGCCGAAATTGCCGGACGATTACGAGTAAGTTCGGTCTGCCGCTCCGCTGCCAAGACCTCGCTGTCGTTCCCGCGAAAGCGGGAACCCAGTACTCACAGAACTTGCTGTGGTTACTGGATGCCCGCTTTCGCGGGCATGACAGTTGAGTGTGTTGCGCGTGTGTGTGCGTCGTCGCGATCATAATGCCATTTAGCCAACGCTCCGCCGCCGGTTGTTTCGAGACGGACCGGCGCCGTCTTTCCCCTTTTTCCGTTTCCCCTGAGGGGATGGAGCGCCGGGAGGCGCCAGGGCGGATCGCCGCCCTTGGTCAGCAGGCTGACGAGGCCTGCCGGGCGAGCCTTGCGGCCCGCCAAGCGCATCCACGGCGATATCTCCGTTACCGAAGATCGCCGCTTGCGGGATGCGCGCGGCCAATGACGTAGGCCGCTGCGCCTCCCGGCGCTCCATTCGATCTCCGATATGAGGGAGACCGGCCCCGCTCCGTCATCAAACGCCGCTTAAGACGACGCCCTCGATTGAACGGGACGCAGCGAAAATAAGAGCGCCGGAGCACCCGGGGATAGATTTTTTATTTGGCAATGATTTCAAAGGGCGGAAATGGAAATGGGCGGGGATAGATGCTCGGTGTCGTCCCCGCGAACGCGGGGACCCAGTAACCACCGTTCTATCGAGAGGATCTCGGGTACTGGATCCCCGCTTTCGCGGGGATGACAGCCGGAGGTAAACGCCGGGCCCGCGTCAGCTCTTCCACAAATTCGCGTACTGCGTCGTCACCACGTCCTCGTAAGTGCCGACGCCCTTGGTCAGGCCGACGGTCTGCACGAACTTGCACATGCTGTCGAACGTGCCCTTGGAGATCGAAGGATCGTAGTACGGCAGGTCGCGCTCGATCAGCGTGGCGGTCAGGCTCGCCTCGAACGCCGGAAACCACTTCTCGGCGACTTTGGTGGCGCGCTTGGGATCGGCCTTCAGCGCCTTCTGTGTCTTGATCAGCGCGCGCACCGCGGCCGCGGCCTTGTCCGGCGTCTTCTCGACCAGATCGGTCCGCGTCGCCAGCACGCCGAAGGTGTAGCCGAGAAGGCTGGCAGGCCCGTCGCCGCGCCGCGCATCGAGCACCAGCGTGCCGAGCCCGCGCTGCACCGCCACCTCGGCGCCCATGCCGTTGGCCCAGAAGCCGTCGATCTTGCCTTCCTCCATCGCCTTGGCCGCGTTCACGCCGAACGACACGCCGCCCGGGTTGGCCGGCATCGGCGGTGGCGCGATCTGCACGTTGTCGCGCTTGGGATCGATGCCGCTCTCCTTGAGCAGTTCGATAAGGCCGATGTCGATCAAGGGCGCCGCGCCGATCCTCTTGCCTTTGACGGCCGAGATGTCGCCGCGCTTGACGTTGAGGTCCTTGCGCATGATCAGGAACCAGTAGGTGTGCTGCGCGAGAGCGGCGAGAAACTTCACGCCCTGCCACTCCGGAAACGCGGTGGGCGCCGAATGCGACGAGCCGCCGACAAAGTCGGCCTTGCCGTCACGCAATGCCTCGTAGCACTTGCCGACCGGGTAGATCAGCTCCAACTCGGCGTCGAGGCCTTCCTCCTTGAAGAAGCCCATCTCCACCGCGGCGATGGCGGGGAAATAGGAGTTGGAGACCAGATCGGGGATCACGACTTTCATTGAGCGGTCCTTAGTCTTGCGCGGATGTCATCATCCGCGAAAGCGGATGATCCAGTAAACACCGGCCAAGCTATTTTCGCCAGACTGCGGCGTACTGGATGCCCGCTTTCGCGGGCATGACAGCCGGAGTCATCCCTCATCCGGCAGCGACACGATCGAATAGCCGTGCGTCAGCTTCCGCCCAAGCACCGGGTCTTCCAGCTCCATGTCGAAGGTGCCTGCCGATGAGATTCCGCCGTGCACCGCGAATGTGCCGCAGAACATCGCCATGCCCGGCGCGAGCCTGTCGCCGCCGGTGTAGAGCTTGATCAGCTCCTCGGGCGCGCGCATGTTGGTCACCGGGCCCTCCTGATACAACCGCCGCTTGCCATCGCCCGGCACGAACGAGCGCAATGTCAGCTTGTCCCAGTGCGGCTTCACCTCGTCATAGCGCCACAACACCGGGCCGACCGGCTTGGCGCACATCTGCTTCGACAACGTGACGTTGATGGTTTCGGCCTGGCGGTCGGTATGGTCGGAGCCGACGCCGAGCCACATCCCGTCGTCCAGCGAATACAGCACGAACTCGACCTCACCGCTCGACTTGTCGCCCATCACCTGAATCTCGGGAGCCGTGGTCAGCAGCGACATCGCGTTCCGGTAGAAGATCGGCACACTCTTCGGCCGCTTCACCCCCAGCGCCTCGAGCTCCTTGATGTGGGCCTCCAGTGCCGCCGTGTTGCGGCCGGTCCAGCCGGCCACCACCAGATTCTTGATGGCGGTGAGGTCCAATTTTCGTTCGCTGGGCACGCGGTACTCCTACTGGTCAATCCCGGATTTTCACTTTACAGATTACCGCCATGTCGTCACAGGCCGAATTGGCGCCGCGAGCTCAGTTCACCTCTCCCCGCCTGCGGGGAGAGGTCGGCGAGCAAAGCGAGCCGGGTGAGGGGGTACAGCTCTCGAAAGAACTGTACCCCCTCACCCCAACCCTCTCCCCGCAAGCGGGGAGAGGGAGCGCACCGCCGACGCCGCAATAACTCGCCCATATTCGACACGCATCCAGGAGCATCATCAGATGAGTAGCCGTCCTTACGCCGCGAACAAGATCAAGGGCCAGGAGCACTGGACCAAAAAGGGCAGCGACGTAAACCTGTTCATGTGGGAAAAGCGGGCGCCGGGCGGCGCCAAGAACGGCACCGTGCTGTTCGTGCATGGCTCGTCGATGGCCTCGCAGCCGGTGTTTGACCTGCACGTCGAGGGCATGCCGAATTCGTCCGCCATGGAGTATTTTTGCGAGCGCGGCTTCGACACCTGGTGCATCGACGTCGAAGGCTACGGCCGCTCGACCAAGGACCGCGGCACCGAAGCCTTCATCCACGAGGGCGCCGATGACCTCGCCGCCGGCTCCGACTACATCATGAAGACCCGCAACAGCGGCCCGCTGATGGTGTACGGCATCTCGTCCGGCGCCCTGCGCGCCGCCGCGTTCGCGCAGCGCCACCCGGAGCGCGTGAAGCGGCTCGCGCTCGACGCCCACGTCTGGACCGGGGAAGGCTCGCCGACGCTGGCGCAGCGCAAGAAAAAGCTGCCCGAGTATCTCAAGACCAAGCGGCGTCCGATCGACAGGGCGTTCGTGCGCTCGATCTTCGAGCGCGACCATCCAGGCACCGCCGACGACAAAGCCATCGAGGCGTTCGCCGACTACATCCTGGAGCTTGACGACTCGATCCCGAACGGCACCTACATCGACATGTGCAACAACCTGCCGGTGGTCGATCCGGCCAAGATCGTGGTGCCGACCATCATCATGCGCGGTGAGTACGACGGCATCGCCGCCCTGCCGGACCTGATCAAGTTCTTCGAGCTGCTGCCGAACCCGGACAAGCAGTTCGCCATCATGCCGGGCATCGCGCACGCCTCGATCCAGCAGAAGAACCACATGATCGCGCTACACATCATGCACGCGTTCTTCACGCAGCCGGAGCCGGTGTACCGGACCTACAAGCCGTAATTTCAACCGGACTTTTCTGCAGACCACCGAAGCCCGGCCGAAACGCCGGGCTTCGCCGCTTTGGCGGCGGCGTTAACCTCGGCCGTTAAGGTTGCTTTTCGCAATTCGTTGTCCGGACCGGACCGGCCGATCAGATTGGCGCAACCGACAACCCGGAGGTTGCGCCATGCGAACATATCTTGCCGCGCTGGCAGCCGTCACGGCGATTTCCTTCGCCGCCCCGTCTGCTCCCGCTCACGCCATCACGGTGGGCACGGCTCACAGCATCCAGCAGAGCCTGTCGAAGATGGACATGATCGAGCAGGTCCGCCGCGTCTGCACCCGCAACATGTTTACCGGGAAGGTTCGGTGCTGGACCGATCGCAGCCGTCCGCCGACGGTGTGCCACCGCATCCGCGGCACCAACCGGATGGACTGCTACTAGCCGGCGACCGTTACGGCGTCGCGGGCTTCGGCTCGATGCCGGAACCGGACGCTTCGTCCTGCTTGCCCCACAACTTGCGGTGCAGCCGGTCGAGCAGCAGATAGATCGCAGGCGTCGTGTAGAGCGTGAGAACCTGCGACACCAGCAGGCCGCCGATGATGGTGATGCCGAGCGGACGCCGCAATTCCGAGCCGGGCCCGGTGGCGATCACAAGCGGCAGCGCGCCCAGCATCGCGGCGAGCGTCGTCATCATGATCGGGCGGAAGCGCTCGCGGCACGCCTCGCGGATCGCCTGACCGGGCGGAATGCCGCGCTGCCGCTCGGCGGCAAGCGCGAAGTCCACCATCATGATGCCGTTCTTCTTGACGATGCCGATCAGCAGGATGATGCCGATGAAGGCGATCACCGTGAGCTCGGTGTTGAACACCAGCAGCGCCAGCAGCGCGCCAAGCCCCGCCGAGGGCAGCGTGGAGATGATCGTCAGCGGATGCGCTAGGCTTTCATACAGCACGCCGAGGATGATGTAGACGGCGAGGATCGCGAGCAGGATCATCAGCGGCTGTGAGCCCGCGCTCATTCGCGCCAGCCGCGCGTCGCCCGCGGGCTCGGCGCGGATCGTGTCCGGCAGATGCAGCTCCGCCACCGCGCGGTCGATCGCGGCCTGCGCCTGCGACAGCGTGATATCCGGCGCGAGATTGTAGGTAACGGTGACCGACGGAAACGACCCCTGGTGATTGATGACCAGCGGCGCCAGCCCGCGCTCGACCCGCGCCACGCTCGACATCGGCACTTGGACGCCGCCGGTGCCTGCGACATACAGCCGGGTCAGGTCGGACGGGTCGCGCGAAAACAGCGGGTCGACTTCGAGGATGACGCGATATTGGTTGCGCTCGCTGTAGATGGTCGAAATCTGCCGCTGCGCGAAAGCGTTGTTGAGCGTGTTGTCGATGTCCTGCAGCTTCACGCCATAGCGCGACGCCGCCGGCCGGTCGATCACCATGTTGGCCTGCAGGCCGTTCTGCTCGCGGTCGGTGGTCACGTCCACCAGTTCGGGCAGCGTCTGCACCTTGGCGACGACGCGCGGCACGTTGGTCAGCAGTTCGTCGAGGTTGGGGCTCCACAGCGTGTACTGATACGACGAGCTCGACTGCCGCCCGCCGCTGCGCACGTCCTGGGCCGGGAACATGAAGACGCGCATGCCGCCGACATCGAGCAGCTTGGGCCGCAGGCGGTTGATCACCGTCTGCGAGGTGACGCCGGGCCGCTCCGACGGCGATTTGAGGCTGATGAACATCCGGCCGTTGTTGACCGAGCCGCCGCCTCCCATGCCACCGCCGCCCACCGACGAGCCCACATAGGCCACCGCCGGATCGGACAGCACGATCTGGGTGGCGCGCTGCTGGAGCTCCTTCATCGCCTCGAACGAGATGTCCGGCGCGGCCCGCGTGCCGCCGAAAATCAGGCCGGTGTCGTCCTGCGGGAAGTAGCCCTTCGGCGCCTTGACGTAGAGCGCGACGGTGAGCCCGATGGTGACGAAGAACACCACCAGCGTGAGCCAGCGGAACCGCAGCGCAACATCGAGGGTCCGCATGTAGGCCGACACGCTGCCGCGCAGCACGCCCTCCACCGCCCGGTCCAGCCAATTGGCGTCCGGACTCGGCGCTGCCCGCACGAAATGCGCGCAGATCATCGGCGTGACCGACAGCGACACCACCGTTGAGACCACGATGGCAAATGCCAGCGTCATGGCGAATTCGATGAACAGGCGACCGACCACGCCGCCCATGAAGAACAGCGGAATGAACGCGGCGATCAGCGAGGCGCTGATGGAGATCACGGTGAAGCCGATCTGGCGCGCACCCTCGATGGTGGCGCGCAACGGCGTCATGCCCTGCTCCAGGTTTCGGAACACGTTCTCGATCATGACGATCGCGTCGTCCACCACGAAGCCGACCGCGACCGCGAGCGCCATCAGCGAGATGTTGTCGATCGAGAAGCCCACCACCCACATCAGCGCGAACGTCCCGCACAGCGAGAGCGGCACGGTGATGCCGGCCGCAACCGTCGCCGCGAGCCGCCGCAGGAACAGGAACACCACCATCATCACCAGCGCCACGGTGGCGACCAGCGTGAGCTGCATGTCGAGCACGCTGGCGCGGATCGTGGTGGTGCGGTCGGACAGCACCGAGATTTCGGTGTCCGCAGGGATCCAGCGCTTGAGCTCCGGCAGCAGTTCCTTGATGCGATCGACCGTGTCGATCACGTTGGCGTCGGCCTGCTTGGTGATAACCAGCAGAACCGACGGCTGCATGTTGAACCAGGCCGCGGAGCGGCTGTTGCGAACGCTGGCCTCGACCGAGGCGATGGCGCCGAGCCGGACCACGGTGCCGTTGATGGTCTTGACGACGATCGCGCGGTATTCGCTCGGCGAGCGGAGCTGATCGTTGGTGGCGATGGTGCGCGCGAAGTCCGGGCCATCGAACGTGCCAAGCGGGCTGTAGGCGTTGGCGTTGGCGATGGCGGTGCGAACGTCCTCCAGGCTGATGCCCATCGACGCGATGGCGACGGGATTGACCCTGACCCGGATCGCCGGCTGCTCGGCGCCGTTGACGGTGACCTCGGCCACGCCATCGACCTGCGCGATGCGTTGCGCCACGATGCTGTCGGCGACGTCGTAGAGATAGCTCGGCAACGTGATCTTCGAGGTCAGCGCCAGGATCATCACCGGCGAGGACGACGGGTTGACCTTGCGGAAGGTCGGCAGCGTCGGCAGGTCGCCCGGCAGGTCGGTCAGGGCCGCGTTGAGCGCCGCCTGCACGTCACGCGCCGCGCCGTCGATGTTGCGCTTGAGGTCGAACTGGATGGTGATGTTGGCCGACCCAAGCGAGCTGCTCGAGGTGATCTCGGTGACGCCCGCGATCTCGCCGAGCCGCCGCTCCAGCGGGGCCGCGACGGTCGCCGCCATGATCGCCGGATCGGCGCCGGGCCGGCTCGCCGAAACGCGGATGGTCGGAAACTCGATGGTCGGCATACTCGCGACCGGCAGGAAGCGGTAGGCGACGATCCCGATCAGCAGCAGCCCCAGCGCCAGCAGCGAGGTGCCGATCGGACGCCGGATGAAGGGGTAGGAGAAATTCACCGCCTCACTCCGCCGGGCCAGGCGCAGGATCGGCGCGCCGCACCGGCGGCACGAAACCGCGCGGCCCAGTCCAGCGCTGCTTGAGACGCTCCATCCAGAGATAGATCACGGGCGTGGTGTAGAGCGTCAGCAACTGGCTGAGCAGCAGCCCGCCGATGATGGTGACGCCGAGCGGATTGCGCAACTCCGAGCCGGTGCCGCCCTCCACCGCGAGCGGGATCGCGCCGAACAGCGCAGCAAGCGTCGTCATCATGATGGGGCGGAAGCGCAGCAGCGCCGCCTGCACGATCGAATCGCGCGGCGACATGCCCTGCGTGCGCTCGGCATCGAGTGCGAAGTCGATCATCATGATCGCGTTCTTCTTCACAATGCCCATCAGCAGGATGATGCCGATCAGCGCGATCACCGAGAGGTCGTAGCCGAACAGGATCAGCGCCAGCAGCGCGCCGACGCCGGCCGACGGCAGCGTGCTGAGAATCGTGAACGGGTGAATGAAGCTCTCGTACAACACGCCCAGCACGATGTAGATCGTCACCGCGGCGGCGAGCAGCAGCCATGGCTGGCCGGCCAGCGACTTGGCGAACTCGGCGGCATCGCCGGAGAACGTGCCGGTGACGGAGGATGGCATTTCGATGTAGCGCTCAGCGTTGCCGACCGCGCGCACCGCGTCGCTCAGCGCCGCGCCCGGCGCGAGGTTGAAGCTGATGGTGACCGAGGGAAATTGCTCCTGGTGCGCGATCGACAGCGGTGCCGAGACATGCTCGAAGCGCGCGATCGAGCCGAGCGGAACCTGCACGCCGCCGGTGCCCGGCACGTAAAGCTTGGACAGCGACGCAGGATCCTGCTGGTACTCCGGCAAAGCCTCCAGGATCACGCGATACTGGTTGGCCTGGCTGTAGATGGTCGATATCTGGCGCTGGCCGAACGCGCTGTTGAGCGTGTCGTTCACCGCCTGCATGGAGACGCCGAGACGGCCGGCGGTCTCGCGGTCGATGTGAACCATCATGCGCAGGCCGCCCTCCTGCGCTTCGGAGGCGACGTCACGCAGCGCGGGATCGTTGTGCAGCCGGTCGGCGAGCCGTTCCGACCACATCACCACGTCCTTCGAACTGGTGCCGACCAGCGTGTACTGGTACTGCGCGCGGCTGGCGCGGGTGCTGATCTGGATGTCCTGCACCGGCTGGAAGTACAGGGTGATGCCGGGGATCGGCGCGACCGCGGCCTTGAGCCGCTCGGCGATCTGATCGGCGCTGGCGCGGCGTTGCTCGCGCGGACGCAGCGTGATGGCGAGCCGGCCCGCGTTGGGGGTCGGATTCATCCGGCTGACGCCAAGGATCGAAACGACGCCGGCGACGTCGGGGTCCGGCCGGATCGCCGCCTCGACCTGCGCCTGCAGACGCTGCATCTGCGCGAACGAGACTTCGGTGCCGGCCTCCGACACCGCGAAAATCAGCCCGGTGTCCTGCGGCGGCAGGAAGCCCTTGGGAATGACGATGTAGAGCCACACCGTGGCAATCAGCGTGACCAGCGTGCTGAACAGCGTGAGTGTCTGGCGGCGCAACACCCATTCCAGGCTGATGCGGTATTTCTCGACCGTCCAATCCACAGCGCCGTTGAAGAAACGCGAGATGGCGCTGCCGGCGGTTTCGGTCTGATGGCGCAGGATCTTGCTGCACATCATCGGCGTCAGCGTCAGCGACACGATGGCCGAGACCACGACCGCGATGGTCAGCGTCAGCGCGAACTCGCGGAACATGCGGCCGACCAGGCCGGTCATGAACAGCAGCGGAATGAACACCGCGATCAGCGACAGCGTCAGCGAGATGACGGTGAAGCCGATCTCGCGCGCGCCGCGCAGCGCGGCGTCGAGCGGCGATTCGCCCTTTTCGATATGGCGGACGATGTTTTCGATCATGACGATGGCGTCGTCCACCACGAAGCCGGTGCCGATGGTGAGCGCCATCAGCGACAGGTTGTCGAGCGAGAAGCCGGCGAACCACATCACCCCGAAGGTGGCAATCAGCGACAGCGGCAGCGCCACCGCGGCGACGATGGTGGCGCGCACGGTGCGCAGGAACATGAACACCACCAGCACGACCAGCACCACGCTCAGCACCAGCGTGAACTGCACGTCGCGGATCGAGGCGCGGATGGTGGTGGTGCGGTCATGCACCGTGGTGAGTTCGACGCCAACCGGCATGGCGCGCTGCAGCCGCGGCAATTCGCGCTGGATGCGCGCCACGGTCTCGATCACGTTGGCGCCGGGCTGGCGCTGGATGTCGATAACGACGGCGGGCCGGCCCTGGAACCAGCCGCCGACCTTGGCATTCTCCAGCCCGTCCACGATGCGGGCCACCTCGCCCAGCAGCACCGGCGCGTTGTTGCGGTACGCGACCACCAACGCGCGATAGGCCTCGGCGCTGCCGAGCTGGTCGTTGGTGGCGATGGTGTAGGACTGGTGGGCGCCGTCGAGCGAGCCCTTCGGGCCGGACACGTTGGCGCCGACGATGGCCGTGCGCAGTTCTTCCAGGCCGATGCCGTAGGCGGCAAGCCGCGACAGATCGGCCTGGACCCGCACGGCGGGCCGGATGCCGCCCTGGATCGAGACGCGGCCGACGCCACCGATCTCGCTGAGCCGTTGCGCCATCAGCGTATCGGCCATGTCGCTGAGTTCGCGCAGCGCGATGGTCTCAGAGGTCAGCGCCAGCGTGATGATCGGCGCGTCCGCCGGGTTCACCTTGGCGTAGGTCGGCGGATACGGAAGGTTGCGCGGCAGCGTGGAGCCGGCCGCGTTGATCGCCTGCTGCACGTCTTGGGCTGCGCCGTCGATCTCGCGGTTGAGCTCGAACTGCAGCGTGACCTGGCTGATGCCGAACGAACTCGACGAGGTCATCACCGACAACGAAGGGATCTGGCCGAACTGACGCTCCAGCGGAGCCGTCACCAGCGCGGCGATGGTATCGGGGCTGGCGCCGGGAAGCTGAGTGGTGACCTGGATGGTCGGGAAGTCCACCTGGGGCAGCGACGCGACCGGGAGATTCCAGTAGCCGAGCCAGCCGCCGAGCAGAGTCGCGATCCCGAGCAGCGAGGTCGCGATCGGGCGGCGGATGAACGGGGTCGAGACGCTCATAGCAGCGTGCTCGACGGGCCCTCCGAACGGCGCTCGCGATTTCCAGGTGGCCGCCGCTGCTGCTCGCGGCGCGGTGTCGCCACCGGTTCGCTGCCGGGTGCCGGCACCTGTTCGGCATTCGTGACGGTCACGTCGGTGCCGGCGGTGAGCCGCGCAAAGCCGGTGGTGACCACGCGCTCGCCCGCCTGCAGGCCGGTCGCGATCACGGCCTGGGTTTCATTCTGCTGCTGCACCGTGACCGGCCGCACCACGACCGTGCTGTCGGGCTGCACCACGAACACGAAGACGCCGCTTGGGCCGCGCTGCACCGCGGCGGTCGGCGCCACCACCACCTGCTGCAACGTGTCGATCAGAAGCCGCACGTTGACGAACTGGCCCGGCCACAGTTGCAGGCTCTGGTTCGGGAACTCCGCCTTGAGCTTGATGGTGCCGGTGGTCTGATCGACCTGGTTGTCGACCACCTGGAGCGTGCCCCTGTCGATCACCGTCTTGTTGTCGGCGCCGAACGCCTCGACGCCCGGAAGGCCCTTCGCCATCGCGCGGGTCACGTCGGACAGTTGCTGCTGCGGCAGCGTGAACAGGATCGAGATCGGCTGGAGCTGCGTGATGACGACGATGCCGGTCGCATCCGAGCCGCGGACGATGTTGCCCTCGTCCACCTGACGGATGCCGGTGCGTCCGTCGATCGGAGCGGCAATGGTGGTGTACTGCAGAATGGCCCGGACGTTGTCGATCGCGGCCTGATCGAGCTTCACCAGCGCTTCGAGCTGCGAGACGGTCGCCTGCTGGGTGTCGAGCTGCTGGCGGGCGACGGAATTCGACGCCACCAGCCGGGTGTAGCGATCGAGATCGATCCGCGCGTTGGACAGCGTCGCCTCGTCCTGCGCCTTCTTGGCGATCGCCTGATCGAGCTGCGCCTGATAGGTGGTGGGATCGATCCGGGCCAGCACCTGGCCGCGCTTGACGTCCTGCCCTTCCTTGAAGGCGACCTCGAGCAGCTTGCCTTCGACCTGCGCGCGCACCGTAACGGTGTTCAACGCCCGCACCGTGCCGACACCGTCCAGATAGACCGGCACATCGGCGCGGCTCGACGCCGCGGCGATCACCGGCACCGGCCCATCGCCGGCAAAGCCGCCGCGGCCGGTCCTGACCTGTTGGGGACGCTGAATCTGCGACCACACCGCCGCGGCACCGCCCACCAGGGTGATGGCGATGATCGCAATCGTCATGAATCGGCGTTTGCTCATCCGCTCCAGCCAGAATCAACCGCAACTAAAATAACGGGCTAAGCGACTGATTCACAGTGCATTACGGGAATTTCATGCGCCGCGTCGCGGCTTATTGCGCCGCAGCAGCTCGTTTTGGCGGCAAAGGCCAGCCGCCGCCCAGCGCCTGGAACAGGCTGACCACCGCCTGGAGGCGGGCCAGCCGCGCCTGGGCCAGGTTGTCGTCGGCCTGAAACAGGGCCTGCTGGGTGTTGAGCACCGTCACCAGGTCAACCGCGCCCTCCCGCAGACGGGTTTCGGAGATCTCGAAGGCGAGCCGCGAACTGCGGACCACCTCGCGCTGCAACTGCTCGCGGCGGGCGGATTGTTGCGTCGCCACCAGGGCCCGCTCGACGTCGCCGAACGCGCTGACCACCGACTTGCGATAGAGCTGCAGCAGTTCGTCCTGGCGGCCGCGCGTCAGATCGAGCTGGCCTTGCAGCCGGCCGCCGTCCAGCAGCGGCTGGACCAGGCCGCCCGCCACGGTGAAGAGCGCCGATTCCGGCCGCAGCAAAGTGCGAAGCGCGGCGCTGGTGTAGCCGCCCTCGCCCGTCAGCGTGATGGTCGGCAGCATCGCCGCGCGGGCCGCCTCGACATCGGCGTTGGCCGCGGCAAGCTCGGCTTCGGCCTGCCGGATGTCCGGCCGCTGCGTCAGCAGATCGGACGGCAGACCTGGGGTGACAGGAGGAATGGCGATCGGTCCCATGCCGGTGGTGGCAACCTTGAAGTTGCCGGGCGCGCGGCCTATCAGCACCGCGAGCGAGGCGATGTTCTCGCGCAACTGCTGCTCCAGCAGGGGCAACGCCGCACGCAGCGCGTTCACCAGGCTTTCCTGCTGCGCGGTGTCGAGCGCGGACGCGGTGCCGACCTTGAACCGCTCATCGACCAGGTTGTAGACGCGCACCGCGGCGGCAAGGTTGTTGCGCGCGGTGTTCAGCCGGTCGTACGCGGACTGCACCAGAAAGTAGGCGTTGGCGACGCCGACCACGGTGGCAAGGCCGACCACCTCGCGCTCGAAGCGCGTCGCGACCGCGATGTCCTCGGCGGCGCGAAACTTCGCGCGGTTCTTGCCCCAGAAGTCGAGCTCGTAGCTCGCGCTCAGCAAGACGCTGTGGCTGGACCTGTAACTGGGCGTGCCAACGACGCCGCTGGTGCCGGTGGTGCCCGACGAGCGCGAGCGCAGCGCGCCCGCGTCAAGTTCGATCGCCGGGATCAGCGGCGCGCCCGCGATGCGGGACAATGCATCGGCCTGCACGATGCGCGCGACCGCGGCGGCGATATCCAGGTTGGAGGTCAGCGCCTCCTCGATCAGGCCTGTCAGTTGCTGGGAGCGGAACCCGCGCCACCAGATCACCGACGGCAAGGCCGCATCCTGGTTGCGCTGCGCCAATTGATAGCGTGCCGGGACATCCAGCGCCGCGTCGGGTTTTTCAGTGCCGAGAAACAGGCAGCCGCCGAGCGCAGGCGCCAGCCCCAGGCAAAGCATCAGCGTCATGGCGGAGCGCGGAACGCGCCTCGGCAACGCAGGACGCTGCGACTCTGAACGACGCATACGGACTCGGACTGTTACGGACTCGACTGTTGGACGCGACCGACGCAGGCATTCGCGCACGAAGACGCGCGAATGAAAAGCTACCCGCCCCG
>JAKFYI010000058.1 GCA_021730985.1 Hyphomicrobiales bacterium
TCCCGTAAGCGGCGACCCCCGGTAACGGGGATATCGCCGTGAGCGCGTAACGGACCCCCGATAGCGGTCCGTAAAGGGCGGTGGATAACGCACACCGCTCTGGCGCCTCCCGGCGCTCCATCCCTCTTCGGAGGGGAAAGGAAAACAGGGATGCGGGCTCACCCGCGCGCCCGAAAACAAACCCCCGGGAAGCGGAGCGTTGGCTAATGCGGGAACGAAAATGGAAGATAAAGTGACGGCTTCAGATCGGCCTCACCCTGAGGAGGCGGCGCAGCCGCCGTCTCGAAGGGCGAGGCCGCCCCATCCTTCGAGACGCGGCCAAGCGGCCGCTCCTCAGGATGAGGGCGGACAATAAAGAATGGGAGGAGACCACATGAACGAACAGCCCCGCCGGCCGCTTGGCCCGCAGCCTTGGGACGTGGTCCGCAACAAGCTCGACCAGTCGCTGCCGTTCGCCAACATGCGCGACACGCCGTACTACCGCGATTGCGTGTGGGAGCAATTCTCCGACGCCGAATACAAGCGCCGCTACGCCTCGCTGCGCGCCAAGATGAAGGAGCACAAGCTCGACGCCGTGGTGGTGCCCGGCGGCCCGAGCCACTGGAGCTTCGGCGCCGGCATGACCTGGCTCACCGGCCATTGGGAGTGGCACGCGCTGTGCTGCTACGTGCTGGTGCCGCTCGATGGCGAAGCCACCATGATCTATTCGATGGGCGGCACCCACGCCGAGGCGGTGCGGCGGCATGTGTCGGTCGCAATCCAGGACGTGCGCCATTCGCGCAACGGCCAGTACGCGATGGTGATGGTGGAGCGGCTGCGCGAGCTGAAGCTCGAGCGCGGCCGCATCGGATTGATGGAGATCGACCCGCGTCACGGCGACTACATGCCGGTCAACCAGTACAACACGCTGCGCAAGGAATTGCCGGACGCCGAGATCGTCTTCACCAAGCAGTTTCTACACGACCTCGTCGTCATCCACTCCAAGGAAGAGCTCGACTGCGTGCGCAAGGCGGGCGTGCTGTGCGAGCGCGCCATGGAGGCGATGGTGGCGCGCGCCAAGCCGGGCGTGAAGGAATACGAGATCAAGGCCGCTGCGGCCTCCGCCATCATGGACGGCGGCGGCGACATCGACTTCCTCATCATCGGCTCGACGCCGATGGACAATCCCGCGCTGATCTTCGGCAACCCGCGCCCCTCCGGCCGCGTGTTGAAGAAAGGCGACATGATCAACATGGAGATCGCCGCCGGCTATCGCGGCTACACCGCGCAGATCGGCTCGCCGATCACGCTCGGTCAGCCGACCGACATGGTGCGCAAATTCTGGGAAGAGATCACGCTGCCCGGCTACAACAAGATCGTGGCGCAGATGCTGCCCGGCAAGAACGTCGAGGAGATGCGCAAGGCCAGCGAGTTCTTCCGCGAGATGGGCTGCCAGTCGCGCCCCACCCAGTGCCACGGTATCGATATCGTCACCGACAATCCGCACATCACCTCGGACCACATCGGCGGCATCGAAAGCGACATGGTCCTCAAGCCCGGCATGATCATCATGGCGGAGCCCAATCCAATCACCGCCGACGGCATGTTCGGCATCTTCCTCGGCCACACGTTCATCATCACCGACAAGGGCCATGAGGTGGTGGACGCCTTCCCGCTGGAGATCGCGGTTGCGGGGTAGCCTGCTCGCCGGGATTGGCGCACAAAACCGCCGATTCCACGGGATGCCGCAGGCTAAAGTTAACCAATTGCTAGTAGGTCAGGACCATGGCCCTGACCGACATCGAATTGCCGCCAGCCCGGCGGCCGTTGATCCGCGTTCCCGAGCGCGTCAAAGCCTGGCTCGCCAGCGATCACGGCAAGGCGCAGCGGTTCGCCGGCACCGCCTTCATCATTCGCGTGGCCAGCGCCGCGGTGGTGTTCCTGTCGCAGATTCTGCTCGCGCGTTGGATGGGCAGCTTCGAATACGGCACCTTCGTCTATGTCTATACGTGGCTTCTGCTGGTCGGCGACATCGCCCACCTCGGCATGGCGCAGACCGCGCAGCGCTTCATCCCGGATTATGCGCAGCGGCCATCGCTCGACGGCTTGCGCGGCTATCTGATTGGCTGCCGCTGGATCACGTTCGGTCTCGCCAGCTCGGTGGCCGCGGCAGGCGCGCTGCTCATTCACGCGATCGAGCCTTCGCTCGACAAGAACGTGGTGCTGCCGCTCTACCTCGCCTGCGTGGCGATGCCGTTCTATGCGATGTCGTTCATGCTGGATGGCATTGCGCGGTCCTACAACTGGATCACCCTCGGGCTGATGCCGCACTCGCTGTTGCGGCCGATCGTGCTGCTCGCCTTGATCGCAGGGATCTACGCGGCGGGCTATCCGATCAATGCCGTCACCACCATGCTGGCGCTCGTTGCCGCGGTGTGGTCGACCACGCTGGGGCAGCTTCTGGTCCTGAACAGAAAGCTCGCGGCGACCGTCGCGCCGGGTCCGAAGTCGTACGACGTGAAGGCGTGGATCGCCACGGCGTTGCCGCTGATCATGGTGTGGGGATGCTACACCCTGCTCACCACCACCGACGTGCTGGTGCTACAGCAATTCCGCCCCGCCGACGAGGTCGCCCACTACTACGCTGCGTCGAAAACGCTGACGCTGGTCACGTTCGTCTATTTCGCCGTCGCCGCCTCTGCGGCGCACCGCTTCGCCGCCTATCATGTGGCCGGCGACAGCGAAAAGCTCGCGGCGCTGGTGTCGAGTTCGGTGCGCTGGATCTTCTGGCCCTCGCTCGCCGCGACGCTTTTGATCCTCGCATTCGGCAAGCCGATGCTGTGGCTGTTCGGGCCGGAATTCACCGACGCCTACCCGGTGATGTTCGTGCTGGCGATCGGCCTGATGGCGCGCGCCTCAATCGGACCGGCGGAACGGCTCGTCACCATGTCCGGCCAGCAGCGCATCTGCGCGCTGGCTTATGCTGTGGCCTTTGCAGTCAATCTCGCGGGCTGCGTGGCGCTGGCCGGCCCCTACGGCGGCATGGGCGTCGCGATGGCGACATCCGCCGCCTTCGTGGTCGAATCCGTGCTGCTCTATCTGATCGCCCGGCGCAGGCTCAACCTGCACCTGTTCGTCTGGCGCCCGGGCCGCGCCTAGTCCGCGGCCTTTTCGGCGGCAGGCTTGCCGCGCAGCGAACCCGCCAGAGCGCGCAGCTTGGTGACGGCATTCCACACCGCGGGCGTCTGCTTGATCCAGCGTTTGGCAATGCGTGCCGCCTGCATGGGTCCCGCCACCGCGGCACCGCGGATCGTTGCAAACGAGACGTGATCGAACAGCTTGAGTTCGCTGTCGCACCAGTCGCGCTTGTAGCGTTCGTCGCCGATGGTGAAATCGAACGCGCCGCAGCCCCGCTTGATGGCGTAGCCGATCAATTCCTGCAGATGCGCCGCGCCGGGACCATACTTGGACAACTCGGCGTCGGTGTAGCTCGCAAGCACATGGTAATAGCAGCCGCGAAACATCAGACCGAGATTGAGCGCGGCGGGCACAGCGCCGACATCGAGGCGGCTCACATGCACCAGCTCGCGCTTGGTGGTGGCCATCTCGCGGAAGAACTCCGGGTAGCCCGGCCGCGCGAAGATATCGGGCACACCCATGTTGGCAAACTGCTGCGACTTCTGGCTCATGAGGATGTCGAACGAGCCTGATACGTCTTCAACCCCGGCGGGCTCGACAAACCTGACCTCACCGTATTCACCCAGCTTCTTGCGCTTGGTCCGGTCGCGGCGTCGCGTCGAGGACGAGCGCTTGGCCGCATAGAAGGCTTCCCAGTCGCCGTTGAGCTGCGTCATATAGGCGTTGCTTGCATTGCGCATCACCGGAAGGCCGAGCATCGGGTTGGCCTGGGCGCCAACATTCTCCGGCATCTTTTCGAAATGAACGAAGTCGTAGCGGAAGTCCGGATGGCTCTGCAGACGGCCCGCGATCTCGCTCCACAGCCGGAGGAAGTACTCGGGCTCGATGCGGCACGAGAAGTCCGGGGCCAGCAGCGGCGCGTTGTAGTCGCACAGCTCGGAGGCCAGCCAAGCGAGCCGGCGCGCCGGACCAAATTTTTCGATTGCCAAGGGGAGCAGGAACAAAAGTGTGCCGGCGCTGTCGCGGCCGGCCACCACGACCGGCACCGCACCCTTGCGCGCGCCAATATGGCGCTGCCAGACCGACACCCAGTCGAAGGTCTGAAAGACGGTGCAGTCGGAATGGCGCTCGAACGCGCGCCATTCGCCCTCGATAGCGGCGAGATCGGCCTCAATGGACAGGCGGATGTCCGGCGTCCCCAACTGAAGCTGCGTACTTGCACGCTCCGGAATGGCGTGAAGTTCGACTTCGCTTTGCGCGTCGAATGCAGCGTTTGTTGCCGGTGTCATGATTGCCTGCCGCTTCGAATTTCAATGCTGCGCGTGGACTCGCGCCTGACCATATCGGCGCATCGCGACCGAAGCGTGAATCGCAGCAGCGTTTTGGAAAATCGTGAGAGTTGCGTCGACAAACCGTTAACTGCGGCGCGCGGCGCGCGTGCATCCGGAACAGTCGGCATCCAGTCGACGCAAGTGCGGATTGGTTAACCTTACTGGCTCCGACTTTACGGAAAGTCCGTAACGGGTTGTGAAACCCTGTGGTCTATCACGTTCGCTACGAATTGCCGCAGCGTCACCAGTCAACGTCAAGGCATCGCATGAGCGATACCCAAATCCTCACCGCCCGCGACATGGACATCGCAGCCGCTCCCGCGGCCAGCACCGCGGCGCAGCGCGTGGCATCGCGCATGACCGTGGAAATCGCGGACGTCGGACGGCTCGCCGAACTACGGCCGAGCTGGACCGATCTCCTCACCCGCGCCGACGTGCCGAACGTGCTGATGGATCCGGCCATGGTACAAGCCGCGGCCGAGGTGTTTCCGCAATCGCAAAGTCAGGCGCTGCTGGCCTGGAAACCGCCGGTCAACGGCGAGTGCCAGCTCGCCGGCGTCTGGGCATTCTCGGTCGGCCGGCCGTACCAGTCGGCGTTCCCGGTGCGAATGCTGACAATTCCGCCGGGCCCGCACCGCTACCTCGCGACGCCGGTGATCGATCGCGCGTGCCTGGACGAAACGCTGGACGCGATGCTGGACGCGCTCGCCGACGATCCGAACTTGCCGAAGATCGCGGCGCTCGACGCGATGAGCGCGGACAGCCCGACCATGGAGGCGCTGGCCCGCGTGCTTGCGGCGCGCGGCAGTTCGCCCTGCTGGCTTGAGCAATTCCGCCGTCCCAAGCTTGCTTCGAATCTCGACGGCAAAAGCTACCTGGAAAAGGCGCTGTCGAGCTCCAGCCGCAAGAAGCTTCGCCAGCACCGGCGCAGGCTCTCGGAAAAGGGCGCGCTGAGCAGCGTCGTCGCGAGCGCACCGGACGACGTGCGCCGCATGCTCGAAGAATTCATACAGATGGAAGCCTCCGGCTGGAAGGGCCGTCAGGGCACCGCCCTGCTCAGCAACGCCGACAGCGCGGCCTTCATGCGGAAATCGATCGTCAACATGGCCGAGCTCGGCTGCGCTTCGATCCACGCGCTTTATCTCGATCAGCGGCCCGTGAGCATGCAGATCGTGGTGCGCGCAGGCGCCGCCGCCTTTACCTGGAAGACCGCCTACGACGAAGAATTTCGCGATTATTCGCCCGGGATGCTTCTGCTCGAGGATTACACCACGACGTTCCTGGCCGACAAGTCGATCGCCTATGTCGATTCCTGCTCGCACGATGACAATGGCTTCATGTCGGCGTGGAGCGAGCGGCAGGCAGTGGCCGACATCTGGATCGACGCGCGGCGCGGCGGCTCGTTTGCCTTTCGCATTCTCAGCAGCGTGCAGAAACGCTACCGCGACCTGCGCGCGCTGACCAAGAATGTCTATCTGATGCTGCAAAGCTGGCGCAAACGGTAAGCGCCCCACCGCCTTCGGCGTCGGCGTTAACGGTTTTAGGATTAACGGCGAATCCATCCATCGCCGCGCAGGAACCATGTAGGTTTCTTCGCCTGACAACAGCTTGAGACGGAGCGGTCCGATGCGGCACACGGACGTTGCAATCGTCGGCGGAGGACTCGCCGGTTCGATCGTTGCAGCGATGTTGGGGCGCTCCGGCGTCGATGTCGTTCTGATCGATCCTCATACGATCTACCCGCCGGACTTCCGATGCGAAAAGCTCGACGGCATGCAAGTCGAAATCCTGCAGAAGACCGGACTGGCTGACGCTGTGCTGCGCGCCGCCACGCACGACCGGGAGTCCTGGGTGTCTCGGTTCGGCCGCGTGGTTGAAAAGCGACGCGGCGATCAGCATGGCATCCGCTACGAAACGCTGGTCAATACCATCCGCGGCGAAATCCCGGGCGGCGTGACGTTCATCCACGCCAAGGCGCAGGCGATCTCGACCAGTGCAGACCACCAGCTTGTGACGCTTTCCAACGGCTGGCAGGTTTGTGCCCGCCTGGTGGTGATCGCGAACGGGTTGAACGTCGGTCTCGGCCACAAGCTCGGAATGACTCGCGAGGTGCTGAGCGCATCCCATTCGATCTCAATCGGCTTCGACGCCACGCCTGTGGGCCGGCCGAAGTTCGCGTTCCCTGCTCTCACCCACTATTCCGAGTCAGCTGCCGCACGCATGGCGTACCTCACACTGTTCCCGATCGGTGGAGCGATGCGCGCCAACCTGTTCGGCTATCGCGACATGAACGATCCGTGGCTGCGCGAGCTTCGCCAGGCGCCGCAGCAGACCCTGTTCGCGGCGATGCCGGGCTTGCGCGGCATCATGGGCGACTTCGAAGTCACCGACCGCGTCCAGTTCAGGCCGGTCGATCTGTATGCCACCAAGGGCCATCTCCAACCGGGCGTTGTGCTGCTGGGCGATGCGTTCGCCACGTCGTGTCCCGCCGCCGGAACCGGCGCCCGCAAGGCGCTCAACGACGCGGAGCGGCTTGGCAACATCCACATCCCGCACTGGCTGGCGACGCCGGGCATGGGCGTCGACAAGATTTCCGCCTTCTATGACGACCCGGTTAAGCAAGCCTGCGACGAATCATCCCTGGCCAAGGCTTACGAACTGCGCTCGCTGACGGTCGATGCCGGTCTGCCCTGGGTAGCGCGGCGTTGGATCAAGTTCGGCGGCCAGTTGGCCCGCGGCTCGATCCGCCAGACCCGAGGCCGGCTGGCGGCCCGCTCGCCGCAGCGTCCTGCCGCCGCACTGGCTGGCCGCTCGTCCTAATCTCATTGCAGACGGCGCATACCTGACGGCAGCCGAGCGCACGGTCTTCCCTTGCCTGCGCTCCCGGCGGATACTGGTGTCATGGGTGCCAAGCATTTCGGCGCGCGCGTGACGCGCTTGGAAGACCCGGCCCTGCTCTCCGGGCGGGGCCGGTTCGTCGATGACATCGCGCTGCCGGGCGCGCTCAACGCGTGCTTCGTGCGCAGCCCCTACGGCCACGCCAAGGTGCGCTCGATCGACACCAGCGCGGCGCTGGCAATGCTGGGCGTCCACGCCGTGCTGACCGCCGCCGACCTCCCGGAGCCGATGCGGAGCCAGCGCATTCCGATGATCCTGCCGGTGGCGGACAGCCGGACCATGCGCACGCAACATTGCCTGGCGATCGACGAGGTGAACTACGCGGGACAGGCGGTGGCCGTGGTGATCGCGGACAACCGCCACGTCGCCGAAGATGCCGCCGCCATGGTGGCGGTCGACTTCGACGTACTGCCGGCGGCCAGCGACGTGCGCGAGGCGGCAGCGCCCGGCGCGCCCCAGGCTCACTCGGACATTCCGACCAACATCGCGCTGGTGGTCCCGACCGCCTACGGCGACGTCGATGCCGCTTTCGGCCGCGCCGCGCATGTGTTCGAGGAGGAAATCTGGGCGCATCGCGGCGGCGGAATGGCGATGGAGCCGCGCGCGGTGCTGGCGATCCACGAGCCTGCCACCGACATGCTGACCGTTTGGTCTTCGACGCAAACGCCGCATCTCGGGCGGCGAACTCTGGCCGATCTGCTCACCCGCGACCTCGAATCGATCCGCATGATCGCACCCGACGTCGGCGGCGGATTCGGCCCGAAGGCGCCGTTCTATGCCGAGGAGGCGGTGATCCCGGCGGCAGCGATGAAGCTCGGCCGGCCGGTGAAGTGGCAGGAGGATCGCCGCGAGCATTTCCTCTGCGCGATCCAGGAGCGCGACCAGTACTGGAAGGTGGCTGTCGCGGTCGATGCGGACGGCAAGCTGCTCGCGTTCCGCGGCAGCATGCTGCACGACACCGGCGCTTTCACGCCGTGGGGCATCGTGATGCCCTACATCGCCGCGGTGACGGTGCCCGGTCCGTATGTGATGCCGGCCTACAAGCTCGACGTGACGGTGGTGCTCACCAACAAGGTGCCGACCGCGCCGGTGCGTGGCGCAGGGCGGCCACAGGCGGTGTTCGTCATGGAGCGGCTGATGGACCGCATCGCGCGCGAATTGAAGCTCGATCGCGTCGAAGTGCGCCGCCGCAACATGATCAAGCCCGAGCAGATGCCGTATGAGATCCCGCTGATCTTCCGTGACGGCAAGCCGATCGTCTATCACGGCGGCGATTTCCCGAAGAGCCAGGACAAGGCGGTCGAAGTATCGCGCTACGAGACGTTCCGCGAGCGCCAGTCGGCGGCGCTGGCGCAGGGGCGCTACATCGGCATCGGCATCGCCAACTATGTCGAAGGCACCGGCCTCGGCCCGTTCGAGGGCGTCACCGTCCGCATCCTGACCAACGGCAAGGTCGCGGTGGCGACCGGCGCCACCAACCAGGGCCAGGGCACGCGCACGACGCTGTCGCAGATCGTCGCAGATCAGATCGGCTGCCGGATCGAAGACATCATTATGACCATCGGCGACACCGGCGCGATCTCGCAAGGTGTCGGCGGTTTCGCCAGCCGGCAGGCCATCAACGCCGGTTCATCCGCGCAGATTGCGGGCATCGCGGTGCGCAAGCAGATCGTCGGCCTCGCCGCCCGCGCACTCGGCATCCCGGAGAGCGAGATCGACCTGGAGGACAGCGAAGCCGTCGCGCGCAGCGGCAACAAGCCCAAGCTGACGTTCGCCGAGCTGGCGCGAATGGCACAGGGCGTCCCGGGTTCGGCATTTCCCGAGGGCCAGACCGCGGGTCTCGAACACACCGCCTTCTTCGCGCCGCCGCAGGCGTCGTATTGCAACGGCACCCATGTGGTCGAGGTCGAGGTCGATCCGATGACCGGCGGCACCACGATCCTGGACTACACGGTGGCGCACGACAGCGGCACGGTCATCAATCCGATGATCGTCGATGGGCAGGTGCAGGGCGGCGTCGCTCACGGCATCGGTAACGCGTTGTTCGAGCACATGCGATACGACACCGACGCCAACCCGCTGACGACGACGTTCCAAGACTATCTGATGCCGTCCGCGCCGGACGTGCCCGGGTGCGATATCATCCACGTCGAGACGCCGAACCCGCTCAATCCGATCGGCGTGAAGGGCGCGGGCGAAGGCGGCACCATTCCGGCGCCGGCCGCGATCGTGGCGGCGATCGAAAACGCGCTGTCGCCGTTCGGCGTGCACTTTGCCGAGATGCCGCTCTCGCCGGAGCGCATCGTTAACGCGCTGGACGAGGCGGGCGCCTACCAAAAACTGTCCGCTGCATGAGCGCAACCGAGGCCGCGCCGCCTGGCAAATCGCCGTTCTGGCGGTTCTCGGTGAAATTCTACGCCGAGCCGGGTGTGGCGCAGGCCTGCATCGACCTCCAGGACCAGGCCGGCGTGGACGTGAACATTCTGTTCTTCCTGCTCTGGAACGCCACGCAGAACCGCGCGCTCGGCGACGCCGAGGTGGCCGATCTGGAGCGCAGCATCGGCGCGTGGCGGGACATGGCGGTGATCCCGTTGCGAAACATCCGCCGCGCCTTGAAAGTCCCGCCGCCGGTGATGGCGCCCGATGTGGCAGAGGGTTTCCGCACCCGGATCAAGGCGGCCGAACTCGAAGCCGAACGGCTGCAGCAGGAGGCCATGTATGCCCTCGCGCTGTCCGGCCCGCTGGGCCGGGAAACTCCGTCCAAGGTCGCGGCGGCGCGTGACAGTGTGGCGGCCTATCAAGCCCTTTTGCGCCCGTTTCCGGCCGGGCCGCTCGACACCCTGCTGGCCGCCTTTGCAAAGTTTCAGCCCCCCGTTTAGGGATAAGGGTCTGTGATCAAGAGCGTACCCATGACCAGCAAGACTCCGCGGCGCCTCGTCGTCGGAATTTCAGGTGCCTCCGGCGCCATCTACGGCGTCCGCATCCTGGAACTGCTTCAGAAGACCGACATCGAGACCCACTTGGTCATGAGCAAGTCGGCGGAAATGACGCTGGTCTATGAGACCAAGTACAAGCCGAAAGACGTGCGCGCGCTCGCCTCGGTCAATCACCCGGCGGCGGACATCGGCGCCTCGATCTCGTCTGGCTCGTTCCAGACCATGGGTATGATCGTAGCGCCCTGCTCGATCAAGACCATGAGCGAGATATCGACCGGCGTCACGAGTTCGCTGGTTTCGCGCGCCGCCGACGTCGTGCTCAAAGAGAAGCGCAGGCTGGTGCTCGCCATCCGCGAGACTCCGCTGCACGGCGGCCACCTGCGAACCATGACCACACTCTCCGATATCGGTGCCGTGATCGCGCCGATCGTGCCGGCCTTCTACAACAAGCCCAAGTCAGTGGACGACATCATCAATCACACGGTCGGGCGGTTGCTCGATCTGTTCGGCATCGAGACCAAGATGGTCAAACGCTGGCAAGGCGGACCGCAAGAAGACTGACACCCATCGGGAGGATCGATCATGGACCAGAAAACCTACGACGTCGGCATGAAGATGCGCCGCCAGGTGGCCGGCGACGAATACGTCGACAAGGCGATGGCCAACGTCGACGACTTCAACCGCGACTTCCAGCGCATCGTCACGCAGTACTGCTGGGGCGAGGCCTGGGGCGACGACACGCTCAAGCCGCGCGAGCGCTCCATCCTCAACCTCGGCATGATCGCCTGTCTCGGCCGCATGGAGGAGTTTCAGACCCATGTGCGCGGCGCGCTCAACAACGGCATGACGCCGGACGAAATCCGCGCGGTGTTGATCCAGATCGCGGTCTATTGCGGCATTCCGGCCGGCGTCGATTGCTTCCGCCACGCCCGTCCGGTGATCGAGGCTTATCAGAAGAATAAGAAGTGATGCTCGACCGGTCCGACCCGCGCGATGCCAAGGCCCCCAAAGCGGGGCCTGCGCTCGACTTCCAGGAGCACCTTGCGGCACTTGAGGCGCAGGGCCTGGTGGTGCGGATCGACCGGCCGATCGACAAGGACACCGAGCTGCATCCGCTGGTGCGCTGGCAGTTCCAGGGCAACCTGCCGGAGGATGCGCGGCGCGCGTTCCTTTTCACCAATGTGGTCGATGGCAGCGGCCGGAAGTACGACATGCCGGTCGTGGTCGGTGCGCTGTCGGCGTCGCCGCGCATCTATGGCATCGGCATGGGCAAGCCGCTCGAAGAGATCGGCACAGCCTGGCTGCATGCGATCGGCCACCCGATCGCGCCGGTGCGTGTCACCAACGCGCCGTGCCAGCAGGTCGTCATCAAGGGCGCCGACCTGAAGACGCCGGATGGCGGACTGAAGCTGCTGCCGGTGCCTATCTCCACCCCCGGCTTCGATGCCGCGCCGTATCTCACCGCCACGCTCTGCGTCACCAAGGATCCGGAGAGCGGCGTGCAGAACATGGGCACCTACCGCGGCCAATTGAAGGCCACGGACCGGCTCGGCGTCCGCATGGCATCGCGGATCGGCGGCGCCGGCGGCTACGCGCACTGGCTTAAATACCGCAAACTCAAGAAGCCGATGCCCTGCGCCTTCGTGATCGGCTGCGCCCCCGTCGTGGTATTCACGGGGCCGCAGAAGCTGCCGATCGACCAGGACGAGATGGGCGTTGCGGGCGCACTGGCCGGCGAACCGATCCGCACTGTGAAGTGCGTCACCATCGACCTCGACGTCCCGGCCGATGCCGAGATCGTCATCGAAGGGCTGGTCGATCCCGAACTGCTCGAGCCGGAAGGGCCGTTCGGCGAAAGCCACGGCTATGTGGCGCTCGAAGACTTCAACATGTCGATGCAGGTGACGGCGATCACCCACAAGAAGAAGCCGGTGTTCGTCTCGATCATCAGCCAGGTCACGCCGAGCGAATCCAGCGTCATCAAGAAGGTCGCCTACGAGCCGATGTTCCTGTCGCACTTGCGCGACCAGCTCGCAATCAAGGGCATCCGGAGCGTGTCGCTGCACGAGCCGCTGAGCAACGTGCGGCCGGTGATCTTTCTCCAGTTCGCCCCGGGCGCGGCCCGGACCGAGGTGTGGCGCGGCCTGCATGGCGCGTCCAATTTTCGCGCAGACTGCGGCAAGATCGTCATCGCGGTGAGCGAGGACATCGATCCGACCAACACCAACGCGGTGTTCTGGTCGATGGCGTATCGCGCCAACCCGATCGAGGACGTGCAGATGGCGCCGAACCGCTCCGGCGGGCACGGGCCGAAGTCCGGCCGTCAGCCGAGCGATTCCTCGCTGCTGATCGACGCCACCCTCAAGAAGGTGTTTCCGCCGCTCGCCCTGCCGACCCGGGATTACATGGAGCACGCCCGCAAGATCTGGGATGAGCTCGGAATGCCCGCGCTGTCACCGCAGTCGCCCTGGCACGGCTATACGCTGGGCGACTGGGCCGACGAATGGGAAACCTACGCAAAACGTGCCGTGGCCGGCGACTGGGAAAAGAGCGGCGCGGAAACCTTCGGGCGGCGGCGCGGCGGCCTCACGCCCGAGACACCGGTTCGCGACGCAGAGCCGAAAAACAAGATCGACTGACCTTCATCGCCTTTGAGCCAATGGACCGCACATGACCGGGCTTCGCTCCTACGTTTCGCTTTCGCACGATCTGCGTTCCGGCAAGCTCACGCCCCGCGCCTATCTCGATGAGTGTCTCGACCGTATCGCCAAGAATGACCCGCGCATCGGCGCTTTCGTGACGCTCAACGCCGACGGCGCACGCGAGTCGGCGGACGCCTCGACCGCGCGCTGGCGCGACGGCAAGCCACTCTCTGCCGTCGATGGCATGCCGGTCGCGATCAAGGACGTGATCGAAACCGCCGACATGCCGACCGGCCAGGGCTCGCCGATGTGGGAGGGCACCCTCACGCGGCGCGATTCCGCGGCAGTGCGCGCACTCCGCGAAGCCGGCGCCATCATTCTCGGCAAGACCA
>JAKFYI010000056.1 GCA_021730985.1 Hyphomicrobiales bacterium
CGCTCGCGCGCGTCCGCGCGATCATCAAGCAGGCCTGCCCCGGCGTGACCGAAGAGTGGAAGTGGCGCGGCGTTCCGGTGTGGGAGCAGGACGGCATCGTCTGCACCGGCGAGACTTACAAGGCCGTCGTGAAACTCACCTTCGCCAAGGGCGCCGCGCTCGCGGACCCCTCAAGCCTGTTCAACTCCAGCCTCGAAGGCAACGTGAGGCGCGCCATCGATATCCACGAGGGCGAAACGATCAACGAGAAGGCGTTGAAGGCGCTTGTTGCTGCCGCCGCGGCGCTGAACGCGGCGAAGCGCGCCGCCAAGAAGAAGCCGAAGGCTGAATGATCGCGGTTCGTAGGATGGGTTGAGCGCAGCGAAACCCATCTGCTCGCGGCAAAGCGATGGGTTTCGCAAGAGCTCAACCCATCCTACGGGCTACATCCTACACAAGCTTCTCCAACCGCTCCGCAAGCTTGAACAGCTCCCACGCGCGCGCCAGCGCCGCGGCATTCGCCCACGCCGGCATCTGCGAGGCGAGGCGAGGCAGCGGCGCCTTGCGGTCCATCGTGGCGATCGAACGGAACAGCCGCAGCCGCTCGGCCTGCGACGGAAACCGGCCGTCCTTCAGCGCCGCTTCGAGGCTGCCGTGCTTTCGCAGCACGCTCGCGGCGCCCGTGGCACCGACGCCCGGCGCGCCGGGCAGCTTGTCGGACGGGTCGCCGCGCAGCGCGATGAAGTCCGGCACCTGATGCGGCTCGACGCCGTAGCGCTCGCGCACCGCGGCCGGATCGATCCGCGCCATCTCGCCGGCGCGCAGCGGATAGAGCACAATGGTGCGCCCCGACACGAGCTGGAACGTATCGCGGTCGCCGCTGGCGACAATTGCCGTGCCCTTGCGCCGCTCCTCGGCGGCAACGGCTGCAGCGAGAAAATCGTCGGCCTCGTAGCCCGCGGCCTTGGCGTTGGCGAAGCCGCAGGCCGCGACGAACTCGGGCAGCGCGTCGAGCTGCTGCAACAACGCGCGGTCGAACTGGCGTCCGCTCTGGTACGCCGGGAACTGGCGGTGCCGGTAGGTCGGCGCGTCGAGCGTGTCCCACGCCACCAGCACGGCGCGCGGCTGCTCGGCCTCGTAGAGCCGGATCAGGACGTTGGCGAAGCCGAGGATGGCGCCGGCCGGACGCTGCTTGCTGCGCAGGATGGTCTTGGGCAGCGCGTGGTACGAGCGGTGCGCGAATGAATCGCCGTCGATGACGAGCAGCGGCGCATTGGCCTTGGGTTTGGTGGCGGGTTTCCTGGCCGCTTGTTGGGCGGCGCGCTTGACCGCGGGCACCGCCACGGATTTGCGCGGGACGAGCTTTCGCCGCACGCGCCCCTTGTCGGCGAGTTCGATCCAGGCCGGCGCGTGATCGCTGGCGCCGTCGCGGCCGCGCACGTCGCGGTCCACGCCCGCGGCCGCGAGCCTTCCTGCGATCTCCTCGCTCAGCAGGAAGTGATCGAGGCGCAAGCCAGCGTCGCGCGGCCAGCGGTTCCGCATGTAGTCCCAGAACGTGTACATCGGCGCGCCGGGATGCAGCGTGCGGATCGCATCGGTCCAGCCCTGCGCCAGAATTTTCTGAAACAGCGCGCGGGTGTCGGGATGCAGCAGCGCATCCTTGGCGTAGGACTTGGTCGGATAGATGTCCTGGTCAGTGGGGACCACGTTGAAGTCGCCGGCCAGCACGACGGGAATGCGCGCGGCATAGAGATCGGCGGCGTGGGCCGCGAGCCGCTTCATCCACTTCAGCTTGTAGGCGAACTTCGGGCCGGGCTGCGGATTGCCGTTCGGCGCGTACAGCGACGCGATCAGCACGCCGTTCACCGCAGCCTCGATGTAGCGGCTCTGGGTGTCCAGCGGATCGCCCGGCAGCTCGGTGCGCGTCACCACGGCTCCCGGCCGCGCGCCAGGATCGCCACGCCGTTCCACGACGCCTGGCCGCGCCACACCGCGCCGTAGCCCGCCTTCCCGATCGCCGCTTGCGGAAACTGCCGATCCGGCGCCTTCAACTCCTGAAGGCAGACCACGTCGGGCTTGGCCTTGCGCAGCCAGGCGAGCAGGTTCGGCAGCCGCTTGTTGACGTTGTTGATGTTGAAGGTCGCGATCCGCATTCACGCAGCATAGCGCGCTTCGCGGACTGTATCGCCGTGGCGGACACGGCCACGAAATAGATCGGGCCGGCGCGCGTGCTGCGTGCCGGCCCGGAAGTTGTGCGTGTGGCTTAGCGGCCGCCGTAGCGCAGCGTGAAGCCTTCGGCGCCGAGCGCGATGTTCACGCCGACCTGCCCCTCGACGCTGAGCGGCTGCAGCGCCACCGAATTGCCCGAGCCGCCGATCAGCGCGTTGGCGCCGGCGCCCATGCCGAGCGCGATGCTGGCGCTGCCGCCGACGTAGGTGCCCGCCAGGTCGCCGGGGCCGATCGCCTTGGTCGGCGCGAACACGCCCCAGGCCAGCCGCGACGCCATCGTGATGCCGAGATCGAGGCCGATGCGGCCGACCTGCGCGGTGTAGGTCTGCGTCGGCTGGTTCTTGTCGCTCGGGCGGTACGTGCAGGTGAAGCGGCGCACCGAGCCGACGATCAAGCCGACCGAGGCGCCGCCCCGGCAGGTCAGGATGCCGGACTGCACGGCGGCGTTGGCCGGTGCCGAGGCGGAAAGCAGGACGGCGCCGAGCGCCGCGATCGAAGCCAAACGAACGATCATGATAGTCCCCCTGTGCCAATAAAACGGTTCAACCAAACAGGCGATTGGACCCCGGCGGCCGTCATAGGCCAGGCCCGAATCATCGGCGCGACCATAGCCCATCGCGGGGCGGTTCGCTCTCCATGCGGCAGGCGCGGAAGGGTATCGGTGGCTGCGCCGCCTGGTGTGATATGGGATCGTCAAGCGGCCATGAAGCAGTGCAGCAAAGCTTGATTCAAAGGCCGGCGCCGCGCCGGAATGAGCCCGCCTGGTATGACGATGACGCCGCTCGAAACCGAGATCCGCCGTCGCATCGCGCTGGCCGGGCCCATGCCGGTGCGCCAGTACATGACGCTGTGCCTCGCCGACCCCAAGCACGGCTACTACATGACCCGCGATCCGCTCGGCCGCGCCGGCGACTTCATCACCGCGCCCGAGATCAGCCAGATGTTCGGCGAGCTGATCGGGCTGTGGTGCGCCGCGGTCTGGCACGCGATGGGCCGGCCGGAGAACGTGCGGCTGGTCGAGCTCGGACCCGGGCGCGGCACGCTGATGCAGGACGCGCTGCGCGCGGCGCAGGTGATGCCGGCGTTTCGCACCGCGCTGGTCGCGCACCTGATCGAGATCAGCCCGGCGCTGCGCCGCCGCCAGCAGGAGACGCTGCGGACGCTCGATGTGCCGATGCTGTGGCACAATTCGTTCGACGAGGTTCCGGACGGGCCGGTGATCGTAATCGCCAACGAGTTCTTCGACGCGCTGCCGGTTCACCAGGCGGTCAAGCAGATCAACGGCTGGTACGAGCGCACGGTCGGCATCGACCATGCCGACAACCTCGCCTTCAGCATCGCCGACGAGCCGATCCCGCTGTTCGATCAATTGCTGCCGCAGCAGGTGCGCGACGCGCCGCTCGGCGCGCTGTTCGAATGGCGCCCGGACAACATCGCGCTCCAGATCGGACGGCGGGTGGCCCGCCAAGGCGGCGCAGCGCTGGTGATCGACTACGGCCACACCGAGAGCGCGCCGGGCGAGACGTTGCAGGCGGTCGGCCGGCACGGCTTCGCCGATCCGCTCGGCACGCCGGGCGAGGTCGATCTCACCGCGCACGTCGACTTCCAGGCGCTGGCGCTCGCCGCCGAGAGCATGGGCGTGCGCGTCCACGGGCCGCTGGAGCAGGCCGAGTTCCTGCGCCGCATGGGCATCGAGCGGCGCGCCGCGGCGTTGAAGGCCAACCTCAGCGCCGAGCAGGCGATCGGCATCGATGTCGCTGCGGCGCGCTTGACAGGCGAAGGCCGCACCGGCATGGGAAAAATGTTCAAGGCGGTCGCATTCGCCGATCCCAAGCTTGGCGCGCTTCCAGGATTTGTCCGCTGACCATGCTGCATGCTCCGTCCCTCGCCGCGCTGACCGGCATCCGTCATGCCTTCTTCACCCGCGACGGCGGCGTCTCGGACGGCGTCTATGCCAGCCTCAACGGCGGCGTCGGCTCGAAGGATTTGCCCGCGCATGTCGCCGAAAATCGCGCCCGCATGGCGGCCGCGCTCCAGGTTAAGCCCGAGCGGTTGCTGACCTGCTACCAGGTGCACTCCCCCAACGTGGTGGAAGCGCACGAGCCGTGGACCCACGAGGCGCGGCCGCACGCCGACGCCATCGTGACGCGCGAGCGCAAGCTTGCGATCGGCGTTTCGACCGCGGACTGCGGCCCGGTGCTGTTCGCCGATCCGCAGGCGCGCGTGATCGGCGCGGCCCACGCCGGCTGGCGCGGCGCGATCGGCGGCGTGCTGGAGGCAACTGTTGCGGCGATGGAGAAGCTCGGCGCGGCGCGCTCGCGGATCGTGGCGGCGGCCGGGCCGATGATCAGCCAGCCGAACTACGAGGTCGGCGCGGAGCTGGTCGAAAAATTCGTGGCGGCCGACAAAGACAACGCGCGCTTCTTTTCGCCCGGCAAGCCCGGTCACGCGATGTTCGATCTGCCAGGCTTTGTGACCGCGCGGCTCAAGCGCCTTGGTCTCGCCAACGTCGAGAACTTGGGCGTCTGCACCTACGGCAATCCGGACCGGTTCTACTCCTACCGGCGCACCACGCACCGGCGCGAGCCCGACTACGGCCGCCACGTCAACGCCATCGCGCTCGACGGCTGAACACCGTATGGTGCCCGCACCAATTCGGGAGCGGGGCCTCGTGACTGCAGCAAAACTCGCCGTGCCGATTTTAGCCTTTGCCGGCGCACTGCTGTTCGCTGGCGCGGCGCACGCGGCGCCCGCCCTGATCGCATGCCTGACCGCCCACAGGGACGAGATGAAGGCGCTGAATACGCAGATCGCGGGGCTCGAGCAGACGAAGGTGACGCCGGGCGGCGTCACCACCAAGCACGGCGAATGCGCGCACCGCCTGCAAACGATCCGCGGCGCCCAGTTGCTCCCCGCGACCGACAAGAACACCGCCGATCACAGGGAAAAGATCTCCTGCCTCGTGGTCAAGAAGACCCTGATCGAGCAGCAGTGCAACTGCGAAGCGAAGGGATTGGCCTTTTCGGGCAATCCTGCGGCGATCGACAACACGCTCGCCGCGGAGAAGAAGTTCGCCGACGCCGAGAAAGCAGCGCGCCCCAAGGGCAATCTGCGCAACACGCCCGAGGTCCGCGAGATCGCCAAGGACGTCGACCGGGTCCGCGGCTGCTACAGCCCCCAGGTGATCGAGATCATCAACAGGGCCACGGCGGCGGTCGAGAAAATCGGCAAGGCCGCGCGCTAGAGGCCAGCGCTGCCGGGCCAACCTCCTCAAAGAAAAAGGCCCCGGCGAGGACGCCAGGGCCTGAAGTGGTGAACAGGAGGAGGTAAATCGTGAGTGCAATGTGCCTGCCGGGCCGGTTTGGCGCTGTGACCGGCATCACAAAAAGGCGGATTGCCAGGGCGGCACCCTGGGCGCTCCCGCGCCCCCGCTAAATGCCCGCAAAACCGCGGCAAAAGCTTCGGGACAACGAAAATGCCTGTATTGCCAGGGCCTGCGCCCGCTTGTTATCAGGACCGCGGCGGGGAGCCGTGCTGAGTCCAGCGGCCGCGTCGCGTGGGAGACGGCTATGGCGGCGAACAATGGAGCGATCAAGCTCGTCGCCGGCAATTCGAACCCGCAGCTTGCCCAAGGCATCGCCGACTACCTGAAGACCCCCCTGACGAAAGCCCAGGTCCGGCGCTTTGCCGACATGGAGATTTTCGTCGAAATCCAGGAAAACGTCCGCGGCGCCGACACCTTCGTCATCCAGTCGACCTCGTTTCCGACCAACGACCACCTGATGGAATTGCTGATCATCACCGACGCGCTGCGGCGGTCGTCGGCAAGCCGGATCACGGCGGTCATCCCCTACTTCGGCTACGCCCGGCAGGACCGCAAACCCGGGCCGCGCACGCCGATCTCGGCCAAGCTGGTGGCCAACCTGATCACCCATGCCGGCGCCAACCGCGTGCTGACGCTCGACCTGCACGCCGGCCAGATTCAAGGCTTCTTCGACATTCCGACCGACAACCTGTTCGCCTCGCCTGAAATGACGCGCGACATCAAGGAGCGCTTCGACCTGAGCAAGGTGGCGGTCGTGTCGCCCGACGTCGGCGGCGTGGTCCGCGCCCGCGGCCTGGCAAAGCGCATCAACGCCCCGCTCGCCATCATCGACAAGCGGCGCGAGCGCGCGGGCGAGTCCGAGGTGATGAACGTGATCGGCGAGGTGGGCGGCCACGTCTGCATCCTGGTGGACGACATCGTCGATTCCGGCGGCACGCTGGTCAACGCCGCCGACGCACTGCTGAAGGAAGGCGCCACCGAAGTTTACGCCTACATCACCCACGGCGTGCTGTCCGGCCAGGCGGTGGCTCGCATCACCGCGTCCCGTTTGAAGGAACTGGTGATCACGGATTCGATCCAGCCGACCGAAGCGGTGCGGGCTGCGCGCAACATCCGGGTGCTGCCGATCGCCACCCTGATCGGCGAAGCGATCGCGCGGACGGCGAAAGAAGAATCGGTTTCGAGCCTGTTCGACTGATTCACGGACTCCGCGGGCGTTTGGAGTCAACGACGCAGACTTAATCGCTGTGGATACTGCTTCAGCGCCGGTTGCCCGAATCACTGCGATTCTTCAAAGACTTCCATCAGTAAGGGGCTTTTGCAGGCGGACTCGGGGCCGTAAGATTCGAAACGGGGCGTGATTCGAATCCGTGCCGATCCTTCCAGCGTCGTATCGGTAATCTGAGTTTTGAGCGTCGATCCCTCTTGGGAACGTGGCGTGGCGAGCGCGTGCTGGTGCCGTTTTGCACCACTCCTCCGAAATGCGAAGTGGAGACGGCATGACTCTCACCAGTGTCACCGAAGAATCACGAATCAATCCCCTCGATGTGGTCGAACGCATCGCGTCGGTGAACGATTGGTCGTTCGAGCGGGCCGGTGACGACGAGATCACAATCCTGATTGCCGGGCGCTGGAGCGACTATCAGCTCTCGTTCACCTGGATGAACGACATCGAGGCGCTGCATCTGGCCTGCGCGTTCGATCTCAAGGTGCCGGAGCGCCGCCGCAACGAGGTGCAGCAGCTCATCTGCCTGATCAACGAGCAGCTTTGGGTCGGCCATTTCGATCTGTGGATCAAGGACGGCATGGTGATGTTCCGCCACGCCCTGGTGCTGGCGGGCGGCCTGGAGCCGACCAGCGCGCAATGCCAGTCGCTGCTGTCCAGCGCGCTGGAAGCCTGCGAGGGCTACTTCCCGGCCTTCCAGTTCGTGGTCTGGGCCGGCAAGCCCGCCCGCACCGCGCTCGACGCCGCGATGTTCGAGACCTCCGGCGAGGCGTAAGTCGCTCGCCGAGTCACAATCGGGCCACGTTTTGGATTCAAAAGCCTAGCCTAACTTAGTGTTTTGATAGCTTTTTTTAGCTGGACACCTTCGCTAAACTCATCCTGTGAAAGGATGGTTTTATACCTGTCTGGAGGCACCGCCGCAGGAACCCACCTGTTCGGCCGCGGTTATCTCTCATGTTCCAGAATGTTAGAAAGCGACTTCTTGATGGCTCTTGTTGAACGGACGAACCACGTCGGCGCCGAAAACGCCAGTGACGTGTTCGTAAAAAAACTGAATGACTTTATGAAGCACGCATTGGGCGAACGCTCAAAGCGTCGAATGAGTAGTGGCGACCGCAAAGATTTTTTTAGAAATTTTGTAAATGCACGGATCGATAATCCGATCGCCTTGGTAGGTGGCGGGGGAACGATGGGATTCGGTCTGCTTATGGAGTGGCTAAAGATTGGCCTTCCACCGTCGTCCTTTGTCATTGTCGACCCCAAAGAGTCGCGTCACCTCAATAGAGCAGCGAAGCGCGAAGGGATACCGTGCCTAACTGATATCGATCAACTAAGGGCCGCATCAGCAATATTTTTGGCAATTAAGCCGCAAGAAGCAAATGATGTAGTTCCGCGCCTAAAGCGACTAATTGGGAATCATAGTCTGGTAGTTTCGATAATGGCGGGCAAAAGCATCCAGTTCATCTCGCGCGCAATAGACCATAAGAACCCTGGTATTGTCCGCGCAATGCCAAACTTGCCTGGGACTATAGGGCGAGGAATAACCGCTGCAGTTAGAAATCATGCTGTAACGCTGGACCAATTTGAGCTTGCAGAATTATTGCTCTTGGGCACCGGCAAAGTAGTTTGGGTGCAGGAGTCCTTGATGGATGCAATTACTGCCGTATCTGGCTCTGGGCCAGCATATACTTTTTACCTTACTGAGTGTCTGGCACGCGCCGGCGAGCGCGTTGGTTTGCCGTCAAAGCTCGCAGCAGAGTTGGCCCATGAAACCGTTGCAGGATCGGGCGAACTATTGCATCGATCGCCCAAGGATGCGGCAACGTTGCGAGCTGAGGTGACCTCACGCGGTGGCACTACTGAGGCTGCGCTTAAGGTATTGGAGGCTGCCAATGGACTCGAATCGTTGATGAATCGAGCTGTTGCGGCAGCTACTAAACGTGCGAACGAATTAGGCGAATAGACGTACTAGGCTTTCCAGCCTAGTTGGTTAGTTGGTAGGTCTCTAAAGCAATACATGAGATAGGTACTCGTGGTATCCGTCATGGCCCGCAAATCCAAACGCACCCGCAGCCCGCGCGCCGCCGTGGTGCGGCCCACCGGATCGAACCGCGACAAGGCCATCGCCACCTTGCTGGCGCTGCTCGCCGAGCGGCCGTTCGAGAAGATCGGCCTCGCCGACATCGCCGAAGGCGCGGGCCTCTCACTTGCCGACCTGCGCGCCGAGTTCAGTTCGACGCTCGCCATGCTGGCGGCCCACATCAAGGACGTCGACCGCGAGGTGCTGGCCGGGCAGGACGCCGACATGGCCGATGAGCCGCAGCGCGAGCGGCTGTTCGACGTGCTGATGCGGCGGCTCGACATTCTCGCGCCCCACAAGGAAGCCGTCCGCTCGCTGCTGCGCTCGGCGTCGTGCAATCCGGGCCTCGCGCTGGCGCTCAACGGTCTCGCGGTGTGCTCGCAGCAATGGATGCTGACCGCCGCCGGCATCGGCGCGTCCGGTCCGAAGGGCATGCTGCGGGCGCAAGGGCTCGCGCTGCTGTTCGCCAACGTGCTGCGGACCTGGGTCGATGACGACGACGAAGGTCATGCCCGCACGCTCGCGGCGCTCGACCGCGAATTGGCGCGCGGCCAGCGGTTCGCAGGCATCCTCGACGAATTGTGCAAGATCCCGGAGCGCGCCCGCGCGTTCGGCAGCCGCGCCCGCGGTCCACGGCGGGGGCGCCAGGCGCGTCAAGCGGCATAGCCATTGTTCGTTCGACGGCTCTACCCACCGCTCATTCCCGCGCATAGCCGTCGAAGACGGCGTCGCTTCGCTCGCCTTGTGGCGGGAATCCAGGGCCGCACGATAGACCGCACAATATAGCCCCTGGGTCCCCGCTTTCGCGGGGACGAACGGGGATTGCTACACCGGCACCCGCACCGCCGCCCGCAGGCCGCCCAGCGGACTGTCGCTCAATGTGATCTCGCCGCCGTGCGAACGCGCGATGTCGCGCGCGATCGCAAGTCCGAGGCCGGTGCCGCCGCGATCCTGGTTGCGGGCGTCGTCAAGCCGCAGGAACGGCTTGAACACCTCCTCGCGCATCGCTGCCGGAATGCCGGGCCCGTCGTCGTCCACCGTCACCGTCAGCCAGCGGTGGTCGCGGCGGCCGGTGATCGAGATCGAGCCGGCAAAGCTCGCCGCGTTCGACACCAGATTGCCGATGCAGCGCTTGAACGCCGCGGGCTTCACCGTGACGATCGGATGGCCGTGGAACGCGATGCTGGTCTGGTGGCCGTCGCGCTCGGCGTCCGCCTTCAGTTCGTCGAGGAACGCCGCCATGTCGGTCGGTGCCGACGGCTCGCCGGCATCGCCGCGCGCGAAGGCGAGATAGGCCTCGAGCATGCGCTGCATCTCGTCGACGTCGCGCTTGAGCAGTTCCGCCTCGGGACTGGCGCCGAGCAACGCGAGTTCAAGCTTGAAACGGGTCAGCACCGTGCGCAGATCGTGCGACACGCCGGCCAGCATCGCGGTGCGCTGCTCGATCGCGCGCTCGATGCGCTCCTTCATCTCCAGGAACGCCTGCGCGGCACGGCGCACCTCGCGCGCGCCGCGCGGCCGGAAGTTCGGCGCGTCGCGGCCCTTCCCGAAGCTCTCGGCGGCGTCGGCCAGCCGCAGGATCGGCCTGATCTGGTTGCGCAGGAACAGGATGGCGACGGTGAGCAGCACCAGCGAGGTGCCGACCATCCAGAGCAGGAAGATTTCGGAGTTCGAGGCATAGGCCGAGCTGCGCCGCGCCAGCACGCGCATCACCGCGTTGTCGAGCCGGATGCGGATCTCCACCAGCGCCGAGCGGCCCACCGTGTCGGTCCAGAACGGCCGGCCGATCTGCTTGCGAAGCTCCACCGACAGCGCCTGATCGAGCAGCGAGAAAAACGGCTTCGGCCCCGGCGGCGGCATGTCCGACAGCGGCAGGAAGTCCACCACCAGGCCGAGCTTCTCCTGGCCGATGCGCTTCACCAGCGCCTGCTCGGTGTCCTGCGGCTGGATCTTGGCGATCTCGATCAAGGCTGCGATGTCGCGCACCACCGCGGCCGAGAGGTTCTGCGTCACATGGTTCCAGTGCCGCTCCATGAACACGAACGCCACCACCGACTGCAGGATCACCATCGGCGCGATGATGATGAGCAGCGAGCGGGCGTACAGGCCCTTGGGCATGATGCCCTTGAACATGCGGTTGAAGCGGATCCAGCCGGTCGTGACCCGGTTGGCCGCCACCCGCAGCCGCGCCATGCCGACGTCGAGCGTGGTCATGGCGACACCACCAGACGGTAGCCGATGCCGCGCACCGTCTGCACGATCAGTGGATTGGCGGGATCGCGCTCGATCTTGCGCCGCAGCCGGTTGACCTGCACGTCCACCGCGCGCTCGTTGGCGGCTCCACCGCTTCCGGCCAGCGCCAGGCGCGGCACCGTCTCGCCCGGCGTTGCGGCCAGGATGGCGAGCATTTCGCGCTCGCGGTCGGTGAGGCGCACGACTTCGTCGCCCTTGCGAAGCTCGGTGCGGCCGACGTGAAACACGAATTCGCCGAACCGCACCGACTCCGGCGGCGGCGCGATGACGGGCCGCACCCGCTTGAGAATGCTGGCGATGCGCAGCGAAAGCTCGCGCGGCTCGAACGGCTTGGCGACGTAGTCGTCGGCGCCGATCTCCAGCCCGGCGATGCGGCTCTCGGCGGCGTCGCGCGCGGTCAGCATCAGGATCGGCACGGTGGACGTCTTGCGGATCGAGCGGGCAAAGTCGAAGCCGCTCTCACCCGGCATCATCACGTCGAGAATGAGCAGGTCGAAGCTCATGCCGTTGAGCTTGGCGCGCGCGGCGGCCGCCGTTTCCGCGGTGGAGATGCGGTAGCCCTCGCCGGTCAGGTAGCGCGACAGCAGATCGCGAATGCGGCGGTCGTCGTCCACCACCAGCAGGTGCGGCGCGTCGTCAGCGGGC
>JAKFYI010000055.1 GCA_021730985.1 Hyphomicrobiales bacterium
ACACCCGACGCCACCCATCTCTCAGCCCGCCCTGCCACTCCGGACGACGTGGAGCGATGGAGGCCCCGTTGACTCACTCCTGTCACGATTCACGGCCTATAGACGCTCAGGCCGAAGTGAAGCACCTCTCGCGCCTGCCCCGCTTCGGCGGGGCTTTTCATTGGAACGATTTTTAATGACGCGAATTACCTATTCGAAGCAGGCACCCCAACACCCCCTCCCGCCTGTTTTGTGTAAAAAAGACCCCGCTATGCCCAGCGGGGTCTTTTTTTGTTTGTCGTCGTTGGAACGAGGATTCAGGGGCTCCCCATCGATCCGTGTTTCTCCACAAACCTGGCCGCGACCCACAGCCGCGCTGGCGACTGTTGCCGCAATGGCGGAAGTGTGGATTCTGTGACCTGAACTCAGGGGGACGCTTCATGCCGTCGCGCTATCTCGCCGCGTTGATCGCCATCGCCATGCTCGTCGGCAGCGTCGGGATCGCCCGCGCCCAATTCGAGTTGGACGAGCGCCAGCAGATGCTGACCGGCGGCGCGGCCAAAAAGCGGAACTTCAACTTCTTCGGCTTCAATGGCGGCGGCGACGTCACCCGCACTTCGGTGAACTTCAGCAGCAACCACAAGCCCGGCACGATCGTCATCAACACGGCGGAGCGCAAGCTCTACCTGGTGCAGGACGGCGGCACTGCGCTGCGTTACGGCATCGGCGTCGGCCGCGTCGGCTTCACCTGGAAGGGCGTGCGCAAGGTCACCGAGAAAAAGGAGTGGCCGTCGTGGACGCCGCCACCGCAGATGCTCAAGCGGCGGCCCGATCTGCCGCGCCACATGGTTGGCGGCGAGGACAACCCGCTCGGCGCGCGGGCGATGTATCTCGGCGGAACGCTCTATCGCATCCACGGCTCGAACGAGCCGGAGACGATCGGCCAGGCGGTATCGTCAGGCTGCTTCCGCATGACCAACGACGACGTGAAGGACCTCTACGAGCGCGTCTCGATCGGCACCACGGTGATCGTGCAATAGCGCGCCCGCAACAGCGACGCCGCAATCGGACGTCAGCGCCGCTGCGGCGGGTCGCGGCTGAGCCCCTTGCTCGCCAGTTCGTCGAGATACTCCTGCCACTTGCGCTCGCGGTTGCGGCCGAGCTCCGAGAAATAGTCCCAGCTGAAGATGCCGGTGGAGTGCATGTCGTCGAACACCAGCCGCACGGCGTAGTTGCCGATCGGATGCACCTCCAGGATCGCCACCTGCCGCTTGCCGGGCTGGGTCTTGCGCTCGTCGGGCGAGTGGCCTTGAACCTCGGCGCTGGGACTCATCACCCGCAGATACTCCGCTTCGAGCGCGAAGCTCTCGCCGGTGTCGAAGGTGACCGTCAACGCCTTGCGGTCCTTGGCAAGCCGCAGTTCGGTCGGCCAGGGCCGGGTATCTGGGGCTGCGGCCATTTGATCTCCCAAAAAGATTAATCCGTCCCTATATATAGCAGTAAGTAGAAGCGGGACTGGCTCGCGAAGCCGTTCAATTCAGGCTAGTCTGCCAGGGATCGATATGAACGTTGCCGGACCCCTCATCAAGCTCGACCAAGCCGCCGGCCACCCGGCGCCGCTGATCGACCCGTTTGCCCGGGCGATCACCTATTTGCGCGTGTCGGTAACGGATCGCTGCGACTTCCGCTGCGTCTATTGCATGTCCGAAAACATGTCGTTCCTGCCCAAGGCCGACCTGCTGACGCTGGAAGAACTCGACCGGCTGTGTTCGGCGTTCGTCGCCAAGGGCGTCCGCAAGCTCCGGCTGACCGGCGGTGAACCGCTGGTGCGGCGCGGGATCATGACGCTGTTCTCGTCGCTGTCGCGCCACCTCAAGACCGGCGCGCTTGATGAGCTGACGCTCACGACCAACGGTTCGCAGCTTGCGAAATACGCAGCCGAGCTCAAGAGCTATGGCGTCGAGCGCGTCAACGTCTCGCTCGACACGCTCGATCCCGACAAGTTCCGCGCCATCACCCGTTGGGGCGATCTCGACAAGGTCATCGCCGGCATCGACGCGGCGCAGGCCGCGGGCCTCAAGGTCAAGATCAACGCGGTGGCGCTCAAGGGCGTCAACGAGGACGAGCTTGCCGATCTCGTCGCATGGGCACACGGCCGCGGCATGGACATCACCATCATCGAAGTGATGCCGCTCGGCGACATCGGCGACGACCGGCTCGGGCAATATCTGCCGCTGTCGATCGTGCGCGCGCGGCTGGCCGAGCGCTTTTCGTTCGAGGAACTCGACTACAAGACCGGCGGGCCCGCCCGCTACGTGCGCGTCAAGGAAACCGGCGGCCGGCTCGGCTTCATCACGCCGATGACGCACAATTTCTGCGAGACCTGCAATCGTGTCCGCATCACCTGCACCGGCACGCTCTATATGTGCCTCGGCCAGGAGGACGCCGCCGACCTGCGCTCGCCGTTGCGCGCATCGGAAGGAAACGACCCGCTTTACGCGGCGATCGACGATGCCATCACCCGCAAGCCCAAGGGCCATGACTTCGTTATCGACCGGCGCCACAAGCGCCCGGCGCTTTCCCGCCACATGAGCGTGACCGGCGGCTGATCGGCCGGTCCCGCGGCGAGCCGCCGAGGTGCTCTCTTGCTGTCGTCCCTGAGCAACAACCAGCGCGGCATTCTGGCCATCTGCGGCTGCATGGCGTCGTATACGGTCAACGACGTTCTGGTGAAGCAGATTCTTTTCACCTACCCGATCGGCGAAGTGATCTTCGTGCGCGGCGTCATGTGCGCGCTGCTGATCGGCGCGACCGCGCTGGCGTTCGGCCATGCGCAGCAGTTGCGCACAGCGATGAGCCGGGTTTTGGCCTGGCGGTCCCTTTGCGACGGCCTCTCCACCGCGGGCTTCATCGCCGCGCTCGCGCACATGCAGCTCGCCAATATCGCCGCGGTGCTGCAGATCGCTCCGCTGCTGATCACTGCGTTGTCGGTCATGATCTATCGCGAGGTGGTCGGCTGGCGCCGCTGGGTTGCGATCAGCGTCGGGTTCTTCGGTGCGCTGCTCGTCATCAAGCCTATTCCATCCGAATTCAACATCTGGGCGCTGGTTGGCGCTGCATCCGCGCTTGCGGCCGCAGTGCGCGAAATCCAGACCCGGCAGATCGGACGGGCCGTCCCTGTGCTTGTCGTCGCCTTCTGGGGTGCGGCGGCGATCACGCTGTGCGGCCTGCCGTTCGCTCTGACCGAAGATTGGCGGATGTTTGCCGGCGGCGACCTGCTCCAGTTATTCGTCGCTGCGGTCTTCGTTGGCATCGCCATCTACCTGCTCGCGCTCGGCTTCCGCGACGTCGACCTCTCGGTGGTCGCCCCGTTCCGCTACACCTACCTGCTCACCTCCGCGCTGGGCGGCTTCCTGATGTTCCGGGAAGTGCCCGACATCTGGATCGTGGCCGGCGCGATCCTGATCGTCGGCAGCGGCATTTACACGCTGCATCGCGAATCGGTGCGCAAGCGCGAGTTGACGGCCAAGGCGGTTCCTGCCGCCTGAGCGCTCAAAAAGCGCCCGCGGCCGAACCCATTCAACCAAGTTTCAATTGACGGGTGCCGGACCCTTCGGATTAGCTGGACCGGCTCGTCGGACCTTACGCAGCCGAGCGGGGGATGCGACATTTGCGGCCTGCCCCGGCTGGCCGCCCGGAGGGGAACCGGACTTGGACGGCAAGGCCATCCATACGCTTCTCAAGCTCAGCCGCGGGATTGACGCATTCAACTACAGAATGGGCGTCATCGCGAATTATCTGGTGCTGTTTGCCGCGCTGTTGAGCGCCGCGAACGCGGGTTTCCGCTACGCGATCAACGGGCTCATCCAGCTCAGCCGCGAATACCATTTTCTCGGCGGTATTCAGGCTCTCGTGAGCTGGTACGGCAACAACTCCAACGCGTTCCTGGAAGGCCAGTGGTACATGTTTGCCGGCATGGTGCTGCTCGGCGCGGCGTGGACGCTGAAGGTCAACGAGCATGTCCGCGTCGATCTGTTCTACGGCTGGGTGAGCGATCGCACGCGCGTCTGGATCGATCTGCTCGGCGCGCTGTTCTTCCTGATGCCGATGTGCGTGGTCCTGGCCTATGTCACCTGGCCCTGGTTTGTCGACGCATGGTACTCCGGCGAGGTCTCCACCAATGCGGGCGGTCTGCCGCGCTGGCCTGTCAAGCTCATCCTGCCGGTGGGCTTCGTGCTGGTCGGGCTGCAGGGCGTGTCCGAGATCATCAAGTGCATCGCGGCGATGACGATCGGCTACCGGCGTGAACACGCCTACGAGAAGCCGCTTCAATGATCGATTTCGTCACCCACAACATGGCGCCGCTGATGTTCGCGGGCCTGATCCTGTTCATGCTGATCGGCTATCCGGCGGCGTTCTCGCTCGCCGCAACCGGGCTGTTCTTCGGTTTCATCGGCATCGAGCTCGGCTTGATACGAACCGACTTCCTCGGCAACCTGACGTTCCAGTTGTTCGCCATTGTGTCCAACGACCTTCTGCTGGCGATTCCGTTCTTCACCTTGATGGGAACGATCCTCGAACGATGCGGACTCGCAGAGGATCTGCTCGAGGGCTTCGGCCAGTTGTTCGGGCCGGTGCGCGGCGGACTGTCCTACGCGGTCATCTTCGTCGGCGCGATCCTCGGCGCCATCACCGGGACGGTCGCGGCCTCGGTCATCGCCATGGGCATCATCTCGCTGCCGGTGATGATGCGCTACGGCTATTCCGTGCGGCACACCACCGGCGTCATCGCGGCGTCGGGCACGATCACCCAATTGATCCCGCCGTCGCTTGTCCTGGTCGTGCTCGCCGACCAGCTCGGCAAGTCGGTCGGCGACATGTATCTCGGCGCGATCGGCCCGAGCTGCATCCAGGTCGCGCTGTTCGCGATCTACGTGCTGGCGCTCAGCTTCATTCGGCCGCAGGACGTGCCCGCGCTGCCGCCCGAGGCGCGCACGCTGCATGGCTGGCCGCTGATCCAACGCTGCATCCGCGGCATGGTGCCTTCGATCGTCCTGATTTTCCTCGTGCTGGGCACCATTTTCATGGGGCTCGCGACGCCGACCGAAGCCGGCGCCATGGGCGTGGTCGGCGGTTTCGTGCTGGCCTGGCTCAACCGCCGCCTGACGTGGGATCTGGTCTATCAGGCCATGAGCTCGACCATGCGGATCACCGCCATGGTGGTCTTCATCCTGATCGGCGCACGCGTCTTCAGCCTGGTGTTCCAGGGCGTCGGCGGCAAGGAATGGATCGAGCAGCTGCTCACCTCGCTGCCCGGCGGCCCCGTCGGCTTCCTGGTGTTCGTCAACATCTTCATCTTCGTGATCGCCTTCTTCCTCGACTTCTTCGAGATCGCCTTCATCATCATCCCGTTGCTCGCGCCGGCCGCCGAGAAGCTCGGCATCGACCTGATCTGGTTCGGCGTGCTGATCGGCGCCAACGTGCAGACGAGCTTCATGCATCCGCCGTTCGGCTTCGCGCTGTTCTACATACGGGGTATCGCTCCGCCCTCTGTGAAAAGCTCCGATATCTACATGGGTGCAATCCCATGGGTCGTGCTGCAGTTGATCCTGGTCGCAATCCTGATCGCGTGGCCGCAGACCGTCACCTTCCTGCTGGCCAAGCCGGCCAAGGTCGATCCGGCCATGATCGAGCAGCAGTTGCGCAACCTGCCCGGCCTCGAAGCGCCGCCGCCGATCGAGTTCGGTCCGCTGCGGTGACGAACCAGAAAGGCCCCGGAGCATCTCCGGGGCCTTCGCTTTGGTCACCGATGACGGCGCCTACGACCGCGCGCGCATGCGTATCATGAAGTTATCGAAGCCGCCTTCCGCGACCTGCTGCCAGAGGTAAGAGTCGCTGCGGAACGGCGCGAGGCTGTCGTGCAGCTTTTTGAACATGGGATTGCTCTTGTTCAAGTCGGCATAGGTTTCGTTGGCGGCCTTGTAGCAAGCCTCCATCACGTCCTGCGGAAATGCACGCAACTGCGCGCCGCCGGACAGCAGGCGCTTGAGCGCCGCCGGGTTGCCGCTGTCGTAACGCCCCAGCACCCATGCCCACGCGTCATAGGACGCGGTCAGCACCGCGTTCTGGTAATGCTTGGGCAGTTCATTCCATTTGGCGAGGTTCATGATGTTGTGGGCGTTGCCACAGCCCTCCCACCAGCCCGGGTAGTAGTAGTAGCGGGCGACCTTGTAGAAGCCGAGTTTCTCATCGTCGTAGGGGCCGACCCATTCGGCCGCGTCGAGCGTGCCCTTTTCGAGCGCCGGATAAATATCGGGCGCGGCCAGTTGCTGCGGCACCACGCCGAGCTTGGAGATGATGCTGCCGCCGAAGCCGCCGATCCTGAACTTAAGGCCCGACAGATCGCCGAGGCTGTTGATCTCCTTGCGGAACCAGCCGCCCATCTGCGCGCCGGTATTGCCCGCCTGCACACCGATGCAGTTATAGTTTTTCAACAGCTCATTGAGGAGTTGTTCGCCGCCGCCGAAACGGAGCCAGGAGTTTTTCTGGCGGGCATTGAGTCCGAACGGCAACGCCGTGCCGAAGGTGAATGCCGCGTCCTTGCCCCAATAATAGTAGAGCGCGGTGTTGCCCATCTCCACCGTGCCGCTCTGCACGGCGTCCAGCACCTGCAGACCGGGCACGATTTCGCCGGCGGCGAACACCTGCACCTGAAACCTGTTGTCGGTGATCTCGGCGATCCGCTTGGAAAAATATTCGCAGCCGCCGTAGAGCGTGTCGAGCGACTTCGGCCAACTGGCCGTCAATCGCCATTTGACCTCCGGCATGGATTGGGCAACCGCGGGCGCGGCCACTGCCGATGCCGCGAGCCCAACACCCGCCGCCTTCAGGAATGCACGACGCTTCATGACGTTTCCCCTCTCGCGTTGTTGTGTCGGCGCGAGAAGGATTGCCAACGAACCGCGACGTATTCCCACTCACGCCGACAGCGACGACAAGTTTACGCAATAAAAGACCCCGCCGGAATGGAGTTCCGCCGGGGTCTTGCAGTGCAGCAGAGCAACGCGCGGTCGCGTCAGCCGCGCGGCCGGGTCCGGATCATGAAGGTGTCGTTGGTGTATTCAGCAACCTGCCACCAGAGATATTCCTCGTTGCGGAAGGCGACCATGTTCTCCAACACCTTCTTGAAGTCAGGGTTGACGGCCGAGGTTTCAGCGAACACCTCGTTGGCCGCCTTGAGGCAGGCTTCGAGCACCGGCTGCGTGAACGGGCGCAACTGCGCGCCGGCGGCGATCAGCCGCTTGAGAGCGCCCGGATTGCGCGCGTCGTAGCGGCCCAATTCCTCGACGTTGGCAAAACCCGCAGCCGCCTGCACAACAGCCTGATAGTTCTTCGGCAGCTTTTCCCAAGTTGCCGTGTTGACCATGAGATGCTGCGCGGTGCCGCCTTCCCACCATCCCGGATAGTAGTAGTACCTCGCGACCTTGTGGAACCCGAGCTTCTCGTCGTCGTAGGGTCCGACCCACTCGCAGGCGTCGAGCGTGCCCTTCTCCAGCGCCGGATAGATGTCGCCGCCGGCGAGTTGCTGCGGGACCACTCCGAGCTTCTGCAGCACCCGGCCGCCGAACCCGCCAATGCGGAATTTCAGACCGTTGAAATCGCTGATTTCCTTGATCTCCTTGCGGAACCAACCGCCCATTTGCGCGCCGGTGTTGCCCGCCGGGAACGCGATGATGTTCGACTTCTTCATGAACTCGTTCATCAGCTTCATGCCGTCGCCGTCATAGAACCACGCGTTCTGTTGGCGTGCGTTGAGCCCGAATGGCACCGCGCAGAACAAGGCCCAGGTCGGATCCTTGCCGAACCAGTAATAGGCTGCGGTGTGGCAGCACTCGACGGTCCCGGCAGTGACCGCGTCGGCGGCCTGCAAGCCTGGGACGATCTCGCCCGCCGCAAACACCTGAATCTGAAATTTTCCGTCCGTCGCTTCGTTGACGTATTTCGAAATGGTCTCGGCGGCGCCATACAGCGTATCGAGCGATTTCGGGAAGCTCGACGTCAGACGCCATTTGACCTCCGGCATCGACTGCGCGATGGCCGGCGCTGCGACGGCCGTGGACGCGGCGAGACCAAGGCCCGCGGATTTCAGGAACTCACGACGTTTCATGACCTTCCCCTGTTGTTGCGTGATCGCCTGCCGCTCGGTGCTGCGCACCGCCCCCTCGCAAGCGATCTATCGGTGCACTTTAGGTCAATATCGACGCTCGACAAATGGAAAACCCGGGGGCGAGGCCCCCGGGTTCCTTTCCTGCCCACGATCGGATTGGGCTTAAGGCTCAGCTCCGCGTGCGCGCGCGGATCATGAAGCTGTCGAAGCCATATTCCGCGACCTGCCACCACAGATACTGGTCGCCACGGAACGGCACGACCGCGTCGTACACCTTCTTGAAGTCCGGGTTGGTCGCGGCGATCTCGGCGTAGATCTCGTTCGCCGCCTTGAACGAAGCATCCATCACCGACGGCGGGAACGCGCGAAGCTGCGCGCCGCCAGCGATCAGACGCTTGAGCGCTCCCGGATTGCCGGCGTCGTACTTGGCCGTCATCGTCGTGTTGGCCACATGCGAGGCCTGATGCACGATCGCCTGGTAGTGCTTCGGCAGCGAATTCCATTTCGCGATGTTGATGAAGTTGTGCAGCATCGCGCCGCCTTCCCACCAGCCGGGATAATAGTAGTACTGCGCGACCTTCTGGAAACCGAGCTTCTCGTCGTCGTAGGGGCCGACCCACTCGGCAGCGTCGATCGTGCCCTTCTCCAGTGCCGGATAGATATCGCCGCCGGCGATCTGCTGCGCCACCAGACCAAGCTTGGCCATGATGCGGCCGGCGAAACCGCCGATGCGCATCTTGAGGCCGTTCATGTCGGAAACTTCCTTGATCTCCTTGCGGAACCAGCCGCCCATCTGCGCGCCGGTGTTGCCCGCCGGGATCGCGTAGATGTTGTACTTCTTGTAGAAGTCGTTGAGCAGATCGGCGCCGCCGCCGGAGAACATCCAGGCGTCCATCATGCGCTTGTTCATCCCGAACGGCAGCGACGTGCCGAAGGTGAACGTCGGGTCCTTGCCGAAATAGTAATAGGACGCCGTGTGGCACATCTCGACGGTGCCGGCGGTGACCGCGTCGGCAGCTTGCAGGCCCGGCACGATTTCACCGGCCGCGAAAACCTGAATCTGGAATTTGTTGTCGGTCGCTTCGGCCACAGCCTTGGCGAAGGTCTCGGCGCCGCCATAGATCGTGTCAAGCGACTTCGGCCAGCTTGTGGTGCAACGCCATTTCAGCTCGGGCATCGACTGTGCAATCGCCGGTGCCGCGACGGCCGAACCGGCAAGACCAATGCCGGCGGCTTTCAGGAATTCACGACGCTTCATTGAGAGCTCCCCCCGAGGGTTTTTATGTCAAAAGCGCCCCGTAGAATGAACCC
>JAKFYI010000048.1 GCA_021730985.1 Hyphomicrobiales bacterium
AAACCAGGCCCCGCTGGCGCTGCCGCCCAGCCCGCCGCCACAGGCCGGGCCGACGTTGCGGCCGGGCGAAATCGCGCTCGCAGCCGTGGCCCGGTTCGGCCGCGACGCGCCTCAGATCACCTCCGGCCTGCACTGGCGCATCTATCCGGACCGGCCGGACCAGGGCGGCGCCTTCCGCATCATCAAGGAAGACCGTTCGGCGCAGCCGACCTTCGCGCTGCCGCGCGGCAGCTACGTGGTGCACGTCAGCTTCGGCCTCGCCAGCACCGCCAAGGCCGTGCAGTTGCGCGGCGACACCCGCGAGGTGTTCGAGATCGCGGCCGGCGGGCTCTCGCTCAAGGGCCAGGTCGGCGACGTGCGGATTCCGACCGGGCAGATTTCGTTCGACATCTACCAGGGCAGCCAGTTCGATCCGGGCGAGCGGCGGCCCATCGCTTCGAACATGTCCACTGGCGAGGTCGCGCTGCTGCCGGAGGGGACCTATTACATTCTGTCGAAATACGGCGACAACAACTCGGTGGTGCGCTCCGACATCCGCGTGCAGACCGGCAAGCTGACCGATGTGACGGTGACGCATCGCGCCGCGGCGATCATGTTCAAGCTGGTCAGCCGTCGCGGTGGCGAGGCGCTCGCCAACACCGACTGGGCGGTGCTGTCGCCGGCGGGCGATACCATCACCGAGTCCAAGGGCGCGTTCCCGCGCGTCATCCTCGCCGAAGGCGAGTACAAGGTGATCGCGCGCAACGACGACAAGGTCTACCAGCACGACCTCAAGGTTATCACCGGGGTCGATGGCGAGATCGAGGTTTTGGCACGCTGACCGTGCGCGTCTCGAGGCGCCGCGTCTTATCTCTGTTCTTAGCTGATTTCTGGGACCGACGAATTGAACGCGCAATCCGCCGCACCGGATGACGGGTCAGCCAGACTGATCGTGGATGCATCCACCCTGATCCGGTGGAGCGGGCCGCCGGTCGGCATCGTGCGCGTCGAGTCCGAATTCATTCGCTGGGTGCTGGATCACGAGCCGGCGGCCGTCATTGCGGTGTTCGACACGCGCTCCAATCTGTTCCGGCCGCTTGATCCGGCGGTTGCGCGAGTGCTGGTCGCGGGGACTGCGATTGTCGAAACCAGCCTTCTGCCCGATCCGCGTCCGATCGCGCACACCACGTTCGGCCTGCTGCTGCGAAAATTGGGCTCGATGTTGCAGCCGGCGCTGAAACTGAGGCGCACCCTGGCTTGCGCCGTCGATGAATGGCGCCGCAGTAGCAACAGCCCCGTTTTGCAAGGCGGCCTCGATCGCATGGTGGGCCTGCTGCTTGATAGGCGGCTGCGCTCGCGTGCGCTCGTTAGGGACGGCTTGCGGCGAGACTTGTACCGCCTCAGTTCTGCATTGGGACCGCCGCTTGATTTGAGGCCGCGCGACACCATGCTTGCCGCCGGCTTGGATTGGAACACCAGGAACATCGACGCAATCATTGCCTTGAAGGCAAGAACGCCGTTCCGGCTGGCGATGATGTGCTACGACATGATGCCGGTGGTGTTTCCAAGGTTTTACGCGGCGCGCGACATCGAGGTCTTCACCCGATTTTACCGTGGCGCGATCCTCTGCGTCGACCGGTTCATTTCGATTTCCAAATGCACCACGAGGGACCTGATCGAATTCGCGCGTGCGCAAGGGCAATCGGGCCTCGACATCCGCACTGAAAAGCTCGGCAGCGACGTGACGGGGCGGATCGGAACCCCCGAAATGACATTGCCGGCCGGTCTGTCGGCGGGGCGCTATGTGCTTTTCGTTTCGACGATCGAGCCGCGAAAAAATCACGCGTTGCTGCTGCGGGTCTGGAAACGGTTGGCCGCAGGCGAGCAGGGCGGTACAGGCGGCTTCAAGCTGGTCCTCGTCGGGCGCCGGGGCTGGATGACGCAGGATGTTTTGACCGCGATGACGCAGGATCCTGTGTTGGTGCGCGAGGTGGTGCACGTCGCCGATGCGTCCGATCGGACTTTGAAATCGTTGTATGCCGGGGCGGCTTTCTGCGTTTATCCGTCGCTGTACGAAGGCTTCGGACTGCCTGTTGTTGAATCTTTCGCGTATGGCAAGCCGGTGATTGCCTCGTCCGGCGGTGCGTTGCCTGAGGCTGCAGGCGGGCTTGCCGAGTGCCTCGATCCAAACGACGAGGACGCTTGGGTGGTGAGCGTGGGCCGCTGGCTCAACAATCCCGCGCAAGTTGCCGAGCAAGCCCGGCGAATTGGCGCGGAATTCTCCTGGCCAACATGGTCTGAGGCGTTGGCCAAAATCGTCGCGGTGGCCCGGGAGACTTGAAAGCTGTCCCAAACTTTGAGGGATGGACGCAGCCGGCGCGGTTGAACCGACAGCATTCACAGCAAATGCTGGACCCCGTTTGACTTATCGGACAATGATGCGCCATCAGATTCCGAGAGTACCATGTCGTTTCAGGACTCGCCTTTGATTTCGAAGATCAGGGTGGTGACGCAACGTCACGCCGTCGTGCAGAGACTTTACCTTGCTTCGTTCTGCCTGATCTATCTGATGCCAAACATTTGGGCGGCGCGTACGCTATTTTACTACTTCGTGCTTCCCCTCGCGCTGATCAATTTGAGTTTGCCGCTGGCGCGTTCGATCGTCAGCAGACCGGTATTCATTCTGTCAGGCGCATTCCTGCTGCTGCTGACGCTGACGTCGCTGGCGGCGCCCGACGTCAGCTTCAAGGTCGTTGGCTATCATCTACTGAACACAGTCCGGGTGCTCCTGTTTGTGCTGATTACCGCGGAGCTTATTGAAAAAGACGATGCGTTCCTCAAAACGCTGGTCTTGTGTATGGCGGCGGCCGCGGCGGTCGCGGCGGTTGTGAACATCGTCGCCTACTACGGCCCATACTCTGGGGGGCTCCGGAGTTTCGCAGTCCGGCTGGAAGGCATTCCCGGTATCTCGCCGTACTACAATTCCAATGTGGTGGGTGCGATTTTTGCCATCCCCTGCGTCGCTGCGTTCGGGCTGATCGGGGCGCATGGGCTAAGCCGCGGGCAGAACGGCGCGATCATGTTGCTTGTCCTGATACTGTTGGTCGCCGTCGTGTTGACGCAGAGCCGTGGGGCAACTCTTGGCGTGATCGCGGGCCTCGCCGTAAAGGCGCTGGCGAACGGCACACGTCAGCAGCGGATTGCGCTTGCCGCGAGCGCGGCCGGAGCGCTCGTCCTCATTTATTTCGCAACACCGCAACTGGCCAGTATGCTTGATCGCGGGGCGGGCCTGCGGCCGGGCTTGTGGCGGCACTTCCTGCAAATGGCGTGGGATAATCCTTGGCTCGGCGTAGGCCTCACGTTCGATGTGAGCATCGACAATATACTGACCGCTCACAATATTATCTTGTCTGCTCTGGTCCGCGGAGGAGTTTTGGCGGCCGCTCTTCTTGTCGGCATTCTCTTGTTTTGTTTCCAGCGGTCGTTCGAGGCTTGGCGCCGCGGCGGGCTCATCATGCCGTTTGCGCTCATGACCGCTGTGACTGTTATGACCATGGTCGACCATGAGATTATCGCCACCTCGTTGGGCTGGGAGTGGTTGCTGTTCTGGCTGCCGGTCGCCATGTGCCTTGCCGTGGACCATCGGCAGGTTTGGCATGGTCTGGCCTCAGTGCAACCCAGCCCGGCGAATGCCGCGTCCGCGAAGAATTCTTAGGTCCAAATAGGATGGCTGTCGGATGTTCGCCTGGCATTGTGCCGCCGCTGTTCTGCTGAACTGTGTGGTGTCGCAGGCTGCGCTCGCCGCGGCTCAAATCCCAAACAGCGCGCTGCCCGGACGCGAGCGCGAGCAGATTCTCGGCAAGCCGGGTCCGCAGCCTGGCGTGCCGCAGATCGAACTGCAGGACGGCCGGCCGAAGCCGGTGTTCGAGGTGAAGCCGGGAAAGCGTCCGTCAAAGCGTTGGCGCAAGTGCCGCGGCTCCAATCGCTGCTGACGGCTATTGCTTGGCCAGCGCGTCGAGCGCGGGCGCGAAGCCCTTGAACGATACCGGAATGTTGACGTCGCGCTGGGCTGCGTCCTTGAACGTGAAGCGGCCCTGTGCGGTGACGGCGCGCAACTGCTTGACCTGGTCGTTGGTCAGGTCGAGATCGGCGAAGCAGCCGGCCGGCGTGCACCAGCGCAGCGCGGCGTTGAGCGGCGCGATCTTGGCGTCGTAGGCGAGCTTCAGGCCCGCCGGAATCCAGACGTTGACCGGCAACTGGAACACCACCTTGAGCGGATCCTTCGGCGTGGCGCGGCCGATCGCCACCTGGGTGACCGGCTGGGACTGACCCTGGGCCGTCACGGCCTGCACCAGTTCGCAGTTCTTGACCGGCGGCGTGCCCTGGGTCTCGCAGCGCAGCGTCCAATCCTCGAAGGTCGCGGTGGTGCGCTGCGGCGTCGGGGCGGCCGCGGGGGCAGCCGGAGGCGGAGCGGGCGGCGCCGGTTGTGCGATCGCCGCGGCCGCGAGCAGGGAAATTGCCGCAGCGGTGCCGAGACGTTTCAATCCGTCGAATGCCATGACCGGACTTCCTTTACGCCGCATTCTGCACACGGCGCAGGTCGGGCGCCACCGCTTCGTTCGCCAGTGCGGCGAGCGCCGCATCGAGCGGCATCACCTGCTGGCCGTCGCTGCCGAGCCTCCGGATCGAGACCGTGCGCTCCGCCGCTTCCTTTTTGCCGGCCACCAGCAAGGCCGGGACCTTGGCGAGCGAGTGCTCGCGGACCTTGTAGTTGATCTTCTCATTGCGGACATCGAGTTCGGCGCGAAGTCCGGCCCGGATGCAGGCGGCGTGGATTTCGCGGGCGTAGTCGTCGGCGTCGGAGGTGATCGTCGTCACCACTGCCTGCACCGGCGCGAGCCACAGCGGCAGATGGCCGGCGTAGTTCTCCAGCAGGATGCCGAGGAAGCGCTCCATCGAGCCGCAGATCGCGCGGTGGATCATCACCGGCGCCTTCTTCGAGCCGTCGGCCGCGATGTAGAATGCCTCGAAACGCTCCGGCAGGTTGAAGTCCACCTGCGTGGTGCCGCATTGCCAGTCGCGGCCGATCGCATCGCGCAGCACGTATTCGAACTTGGGCCCGTAGAACGCGCCTTCGCCCGGATTGATCGCGGTCTTGATGCGATTGTTGCTCTTGGCAATCCGCTGCAGCACCTCCTGCATGATGCCTTCGGCGTGGTCCCACGCCTCGTCCGATCCGACCCGCTTTTCCGGCCGCGTCGACAGCTTCACGGTGAGATCGCCCTCGAAGCCGAAGTCGGTGTAGGTGGACAGGATCAGGTCGTTGATTTTGAGGCACTCGTCCGCCATCTGCTCCTCGGTGCAGAAGACGTGGGCGTCGTCCTGGGTGAAGGCGCGCACCCGCATCAGGCCGTGCAACGCGCCGGACGGCTCGTAACGGTGCACCACGCCGAACTCCGCCATGCGCAGCGGAAGTTCTCTGTATGAACGCAATCCATGCTTGAAAATCTGGACGTGGCCCGGGCAGTTCATCGGCTTGATCGCGAAGACGCGCTCGTCCTCGGTGTGGTCGCCGGCCGACTGCGCCATGAACATGTTCTCGCGGAACCAGCCCCAGTGGCCCGACGTCTCCCACAGCGACTTGTCGAGCAGTTGCGGCGCGTTCACCTCGCGGTAGTCGCCTTTGAGGCGGCGGCGCATGTAGGCGACGATCTCCTGGAAGATGGTCCAGCCGTTGGGATGCCAGAACACCGAGCCCGGGCCTTCCTCCTGGAAGTGAAACAGGTCCATCTCGCGGCCGAGCTTGCGGTGGTCGCGCTTCTCGGCTTCCTCGATCTGCTTGAGATGAAGGTCGAGTTCCTCCTGCTTGGCGAACGCCGTGCCGTAGATGCGCGTCAGCATCGGATTGTTGCTGTCGCCGCGCCAATAGGCGCCCGCGACCTTCTGCAGCTTGAAGGCGTTGCCGATTTTTCCGGTCGAGGTCATGTGCGGGCCGCGGCAGAGATCGAACCACTCGCCCTGGCGGTAGATTTTCAGGTCCTGGCCTGGCGGAATGGCGTCCACCAGTTCGACCTTGAAGGTCTCGCCCTTGTCCTTGAACACGCGCTTGGCTTCCTCGCGCGGCCAGACCTCCTTGGTGAAGGGGGCGTCCTTGGCGATGATCTCGCGCATCTTCTTCTCGATGACCGGCAGGTCCTCGGGCGTGAACGGCGCGTTGCGATGGAAGTCGTAGAAGAAGCCGTTGTCGATCACCGGGCCGATGGTGACCTGCGTGCCGGGCCACAGCGCCTGCACGGCCTCGGCCATCACATGCGCCGCGTCGTGGCGGATGAGTTCGAGGGCGCGCGGATCGTCGCGCGTCAGGAACTCGATCTTGGCGTCCTGCTCGATCGGATCGGCGAGGTCCATGGACACGCCGTCCAGCGCCATCGCGACGGTGCGCTTGGCAAGCGAGGGCGAGATGCCCTTGGCGATGTCGAGCCCGGTGGTGTTGGCGGGGTACTCCCGGCGTGCGCCGTCGGGAAAGGTCACTGCGACCATGATGTTCTCCGTTTGCTCACTCCCGCGAACGGGCGCGGGTAAGCGTGGCCATCCATAAATCAGGGCGCGCCGGGAGGCAACGATTTCGCGTTGAAACGGTGCGTCCGGAGTGTCACGCTTGCGGCAACAATCGGGGGAGGCCGATCCATGACGACCCGCCGCGCGCTGCTCGCGAACACTGCCGCTTTAGCTGCGGCCGCCATCGTGCCGCGTTCAGCCTCGGCCCAGGCCTTCCCGACCAAAGCCATCCGCATCGTCGTGCCGTTTCCGGCCGGGGGGCCCGCCGACACCGCGATCCGTCTCGTGCAACCCGGCTTGGAGAAAGCGCTCGGCCAGTCGCTGATCGTCGAGAACGTGGCGGGCGCCGCCGGCGGTCTCGGCGCGCAGCGCGTCAAGCAGGCCGATCCGGACGGTTACACGCTGCTGCAGGCGGCGAGCCCGCACACCACCAACGCCGCAGTGAAGCCCGACGCCAACGTCGATCTGCTGCGTGACTTCGAGCCGATCGGGCTCACCGGCAACAGCATCTACACGCTGTGCATCAGCAACGCGTCCGGCATCAAAGCCTTCGACGAGATGGTCGCGCGCGCCAAGGCGAAGCCCGGTGAGATGAAGGTCGGCAGCGTCGGCCTCGGCTCGTCGCATCATCTGATCGCGGAGATGCTGAAGTCGGCGGCGGGCATCGAACTGACGCATGTGCCCTATCGCGGCGAGGCGCCGGCCATTCCCGATCTGATGGCCGGACGCATCGACCTGATGTTTCTCACCACCGCCAAACCGCTGATCGACGATGGCCGCGTGGTGGGCCTCGGACACACCGGCGGCGGACGCTGGTTTCAATTGCCCAACGTGAGGCCGCTCACCGAACTCGGACTCAAGGAGTTCGTGGTGCCCGGCTGGAACGGGCTGATGGCGCCGAAGGGCACGCCGCCCGCGGTTGTCGGCAGGCTGAGCGAGGCGGCGCAGGGCGCGCTGAAGACCGACGGCGCGGTCAAAGGCTTCAACGGCATGGGCTTCGAGCCCGGCGCAGGCACGCCCGGTCCGATGAAGGCGCGGATCGAGGCGGACATGCGGCTTTTCACTGCGGTGATTCGCGATCGCAATCTCAAGTTTGACTGACGCCCTTGGGCGCTTCGTTCGTTCCCCGCCAGCGGCCGTAGCGCCACGGCAGATACCAGCGCGCGTCCGGCGGCGCGCTGTCGCACACAAAGTCCAGTCCCGAATTGCCCCACGGATGACACCGGCACAGCCGCGCCGCGGTCATCCATCCGCCGGCCCAAAGTCCGTGCCGCTCCAGCGATTGATCGGCGTAGTCGGAGCAGGTCGGCAGATAGCGGCAATGGAACCCGATCAGTGGCGACAGGGTGTAACGGTACGCCTGCACCAACGCGCGCCCGGCAAGCCGCGGCCATCGCGCGACAGACTTCCTCTCGCCAACGCAGTTGCGGGTCATCCGATTAAAATCCCAGTTCCATTTCGAATCACCGTTCGATTGGAGGCACGGCGCGCGGTCAATTGCGACGTTGCGGCGGGATGGAACTTTGTCTCGTTTCGAGCCGCCTTGGCGTGGCCCATTTGCACTAGACCCGAATCTGCGGCGCCGATAGTAGAGTCGAAGCAGGGTGAGTCGGTCCGCCTTTTGCATAACGTGAGGACACTCTCACGGGTGAAGGCTCTCCGATACAGGGGGACTAACCGAATGAATCGATTCGTCGGCGGTGCGTGTGCGGTTGCGCTTTGTACGCTTCCCAGCACCGGCACGACTCCGTCGGTGGCTTCGGACCTGCGCGCGCTGCCCATGCAATTCGAAATGCGGCTGGAGGGTCCTCACGAGACCTGCCGGCCGCGGTGCCGCACCTGGGTGTCCGCGACCGGCGCCATCACCGCCGAAACGCCGCGCGACTTCGAGGCCTTCGCCAAGAGCCGCAACCTGCGCGGCGCCACGCTGATGCTCGATTCCGACGGCGGCTCCGTGCTGGGCGCGCTGGCGCTCGGCCGCGTGGTGCGCCGTCTCGGCATGTCGACCACGGTCGGCAAGTCGCTCGATCTGCCGCCCGCCGTGAACGGCGAGAAGCGTTAGCAGATCGCGACCAACGCCTATTGCGAATCGATGTGCGCTTTCGTGCTGCTGGCCGGCGTCGAACGCCAGGTGCCGGC
>JAKFYI010000045.1 GCA_021730985.1 Hyphomicrobiales bacterium
GCGCGACATCGCGGCGGCGCGAGCCGCGCCTGCGGCCCGTGCTGCACCTGCGGCCCGTGCGGCCCCGGTCATGCGTTCGGCGCCGGCGGCGCGCGCCCCCGCGATGTCGCGCCCAGCCATGCGGCAGGCCGCTCCCCAGCGCCCACGCATGGTCGCGCCGCAGCGTCAGGCGCCGCGGATCGCGGCTCCCAGCGCGCGCCGGGCGCCCGCCTCGGTCCAGCGCGCGACGCCTTCGGCGCGCAACGCCAACCGCCTGGAGCGGCGCGAACAGCGCATCCAGCAGCGGCAGCAGAACGTGCAGTCCAGGAACGCCGTGCAGTCGAGAAACGCACGCTCGAACGTTGCAGCCCCCAACGACGCAGCCCGCGCAGGCCAGAGCCAGCGGGTCCAGAATTTGCAATCGAAAGGCAATCGGCTGAGCCGCACCGAGCGGCGCGAGTTGCGCCAGCTCCAGCGCAACGAACGGCAGAACGTGCAGCAGAACAACAATCCGCGGCAGCAGGGCGCTGCCAATACGGCGGCCCAGCAGAACCGCCTGCAGCAACTGCAATCGAAGAACAACCTGAACCGCGCTGAGCGGCGTGAGCTTCGTCAGCTCCGGCGCGATGAGCGGCAGAACGCACGGCAGCAGCAACAGCAGCAGAACGTGGGCGCCTCGGTGCAGGACCAGCGGCCGCGCGCGGCTCGCACGCGCGCCGTCTCGCAGCAACAGGCCCAGCAGGGGCGCTTCGCCGCCGGTCTGCGGGCCAACGCAAACGGCCGCGACGGACGTTTCGCGGGACGCCGTGCGGCGCGGCTCGCGTCCCGTGTCGCGTGGCAACTCGGCCTGCTCGCGCCCTACGTTCCGTGGCGCGGCCCGGTCTATTACCCCTACGCCTACAACGACGTGTTCTATTACACGTTCTTCCCCGAGGCTTACGATCCGGGCTATTGGGCCTACGCCTACGACGACATGTTCGACGGCGTGTTCTTCCCCGACGGCGCGCCTTACGCCGAATACGCAGCCGAAGGACCGTATGCCGGATCGAACGCCCGCGTGACCACCGGCTCCGCGCCGAGCCGGCCCGCCACGCCGGGACGCGTGACGCAAGCGACCCGCGACTTCTGCGCCGACCAGGCCAAGGGCATCACGTCCTGGCCGCTCGAGCAGATCGCGGACGCGGTTCAGCCGAACGAAGACCAGAAGGGCTTGCTTGAGAACCTGCGCAAGGCGTCCGGCGAGGCCGCCGCGCGCTTCAAGGAGGCTTGCCCCGACGTCGTGCCGATGACGCCGCCCGGCCGTTTGCAGGCGATGATCCAGCGGCTGCAGGCGACCGACGAGGCGATCAAGACCGTGCGGCCGGCGGTCGAAGCCTTCAGCAATTCGCTGAACGACGAGCAGAAGGCGCGCTTCAACGAGATCGGCCCGCAGCTCGGCAAGTCGCGTCAGCAGCGCACCGCGTCCAGCGAGGCGAAGGGTGCGGAGGCCAATTGCAGCAGCGAGAAGGCCGGCATCTCCAACCTTGCGATCAACCGCATCGAGGACACGGTGCAGCCGACCGATGCGCAGGGCGCCGCGTTGGACAAGCTCGACGAGGCCATGCAGAAGGCGGTCGATATCCTGCGCGACAACTGCCCGAACGCAATCCCGCAGACGCCGGTCGGCCGGATCGAGGTCATGCAGACGCGGATCGGGGCGATGATGCAGGCCGCCAACACCGTGCTGCCCATGCTCGAGGAGTTCTACGCCTCGCTGAACGACGAGCAGAAGGCGAAGCTCAACCGGCTCGGCCGCGAAACCGCGCAAACCGGCGGCTGAGGGCCGGTTTCATCCGATACCGAAAGGGCGGCCCAGGGGGCGTTCCATGGCCGCCCTTTTCTCGTGCCCGGCGCGTCCTTTGCCTTTTCTTCGGCGGGTGTGGCTTCTCGTGCATTGAGGCAGCACCGCGGGCAATGCTACGTACCTGTTTGGGCGATTGTTCGGCGTGCGGGTCGGGTCGGCTTCGATGTGGCGAGAGTATTTAGGCTATGCCGGCACGGCCTTCGCGGTCGTCAACGGCCTCATCGCCATCGTCATCGCGCTGCTGCCGGTGCGGCGGTCGGTGCATAAGCTCCGCCTCGGCGCCACTGCCCTGGTGCTGGGTGCGCTCGCCGCCGGCGCCACATTCTATTCCCACTACCATGCCAGCGTCGCGATCGAACGGCAGCAGGACGACCGCACCGAGATTCGCACGCGGCTCGACAGCTTCGCCCAGGAAGGCCGCGGCCTGCTCGCGCAGATCAGGGACCTCGGCCGCGAGCTGCCGGCGCGAGCCGCCGACGAGTGGGCGCAGCGGACGGAGCTCTATCTCCGCGACCGGCTGGGCGAGCGCTATGTCCCCCGCTTCCGCAAGGAAGCGAACGAGCTGTACGGCGAAGACGCCACCATCTCCGTTCAGCGCGTCGCCTACTGGCGCGCGGTGCGCGACCGCACCGTCAATCTGGAAACGATCGCCGCTGAATTTCCGGACCAGCCGTGGCGGCGGCCCTGAGCGCGAAAATGGGCATGCATTCAGGCCCCGGAGCTTGCGCCGCAGCCAATAGAAACTCTATTCGATCACATGGTCGGCCGCGACAAGCATCGACTGCGGCACGGTGATCCGTAGCGTGCGGGCCGTCTGGGCGTTGATGATCAACTCGAACTTGTTGGCCTGCACGACCGGCATGTCAGCCGGCTTGGCGCCCTTGAGAATGCGGCCCACATAAAGTCCCGCCTGCCGATATGCATCTGCAATGTCGCTTCCGTAGGTTATCAACCCGCCCACCTCGGAATACTCGCGCCCCGAATAAAGCGCAGGGATATCGTGGCGCATCGCGGCAAGGGACAATTGGACACGGCGGCTGTTGAAAAACGGGTCGGGGGCGACAAACAGGGCGGTGGACCGGTCGCTGGCGATCACGGCAAAGGCCGCATCGATCTCGCGGCTGGTGCTGGCGCGGATGATTTGAATTTGCAGTCCCATGGCGGCGGCAGCCTGTTCGGCGTCTCGCATGGTGGTTTCAGCAATCGTGGGATTAGCCGGATTGACGAGCACCGCGAGCCGCGTCGCCGCCGGCACCAGTTGGCGCAACAACTCCAGTTGCTTCGCCGTCAGTTCCCGATTGAGAAAATTGATGCCGGTCAGATTGCCGCCCGGCCGGGCGAGACTCGCCACCAGCCCAATCCTGACCGGATCGTCGCCGCTGAGGAACACGACGGGGATCGTCGTGGTTGCCGCCTTGGACGCGAACATCACATTGGGACCACCACTGGCGACAATCACGGCGACCGGCCGGCGGACCAGTTCGCTCGCCAGCCCCGGCAGTCGCTCGGCTTGATTTTCAGCGAAACGGTACACGACCGCCACGTTTTCGCCCTCGACATAACCCGCCAGCTTGAGGCCGAGATGAAATCCGCGCAGCCGGTCTCCCAGCGCGTCGGAAAACCGGCTGTCCAGGAATCCGATCACAGGCATCGGCGCCTGCTGCGCACAGACGACGATCGGCAGCGCGGCCGCGCCGGCAAGTCCTGCGATGAATGCGCGCCGTCTCATTCGATCACCTCGTCGGCGCGGCCGAGCATCGTCGGTGAAAAGACAAGACCAAGAGCCTTGGCGATCTTGAGGTTGATAGTCAGTTCGAACTTGGTTGGGAACGCAACGGGGAGATCGGCGGGCTTGCTGCCCTTGAGAATCTCGATGAACTCTCGCCGTTTCATAATGGTCTCGCCAAGTGTGCTTGCTTCAGTTAAGCCGCAGCCAATGACATCTGAGGGCCCGGCGCGCGAAGGCGAGCCGCTTCCCGAACCAGCCAAATTGCCGTCAGATTGCCCCCCGCGTGGCGGACGAAGACTATCACACTTGAGCCAGCGGGGTCCCGCCTACTGGCTCAGCCGAACAGACGCGTTTCGGCGCGCGCGCCAGACGTCCGCTTTGGGTGGTGAGGCGACATCCAATTTCTCACGCAGCGATGCCTATCAGGCTGCTGCCTTCGCCGGCGAAGTGGCATGAGTGATCGACACGGCGGTGCCTTCGGGACCGGTCAGTGTTTCCACCTGGGCGTCGAGCTGGTTTGAAAGCGCCTTGATGATGCCGGTCCCCAGCCCGGATTTCTCGTAGGCTATGATCCCGTCCGACTTCCCCACCCCGTTGTCCGAGATCGATAGCTTCCAATCCGTGCCGGTCCTGTTGTACGCGACGGTGATCTGCCCGTTGGCTTTGTCGGCCGGGAAAGCATGCTTGAGCGCATTCATGACGACTTCGGTCACGATCAAACCGAGGCTTTCCGCCTCCCGGGACGAAACGGTGCCCGGTTCAATCGCCACTTTGAGAAAAATGGGCCGGGTATCGCCGATCATTGAGGTGGCGAGACTCTCGCACAACTTCGTGAGGTAAGGCGCAATCTCGACGGAACCGGTCGCTCCGGCAGCGTGGAGTTGTTTCTGCACGGCCGCAACCGAGATGACGCGCTTATGCGCGTCTTTCAGATGAAACCGCGTTTCCTCCGACTGCACCACCCGCGCCTTCATCAAAAGGATGCTCGCGATGATCTGCAGGCTATTGGACACACGATGCTGCAGTTCCTCGAACAGCACATCCTTGTCTCGCAACAACTCGTCCTTTTCCCGCTCCAGGATACGCTGCGCGGTGACGTCCTCGATCCCGAGCAGAATGGTGGTGTTGGAACCGCGCTCGTAGAACACCTTGCGAGCGTTCAGAAGCATCGTGCGCCACCCGATGCCGGGAAACGCATGCTCGACCTCGTAGCCTTCCATCACGCCGCGCTCGGGTACGATTTTTTCCAGGAGCAAACGAAGTCCTGGAATGTCCCATTGGCCATCGCCCAGCGCGTAAAGAGGCCGGCCTTGGGTGTCCTCGGAACTGACCTCGAACGTCGAATAGAATGAGCGGCTCGCGGCGAGCACGCGGAGGTCCTGGTCGAGCACCAGGAAAGGCTCCCGAACCGTATCCACGATCGCCTGTGCGAATGCACGGGCTTCTTCGAACTGCCGCAGCAGCCCGTCTTTTTCGCGCTCCAGAACGCGTTGCGCGGTCACATCCTCGATGCCGAGCAGAATGGTGGTGTTGGCGCCGCCCTCGTAGAAAACCTGGCGGGCGTTCAAGCACATGGTGCGGTGCCCGAGGCTAGGGAATTCGTGCTCGACCTCGTAGCCTTCCATCACGCCCTTCTCAGGGATGATTTTTTCCAGCAACACGCGAAGCTTCGGTATGTCCCACTGGCCATCGCCCAGCGCGTAAAGCAGCCTGCCTTGAGTGTCGTTGGGACCGACCTTGAATGCGGAATAGAAGGAACGGCTGGCGGCGATCACGCGCAGCTCATCGTCGAGCACCAGGACCGGCTCGCGAACCGTGTCGACAATGCCTTGAGCAAGCGCCCACGCATCCGCGATGGCTGTGAACTGTTCTCTGAAACCTGTCGGCTGCACGAAGCCTCCTCAAGGAATCGCCGTGCCAAATGCAAATCCGGTGGATGCCGGCGCCCGCGGGAGCAGGGTTCAGGAGAGGCATGTGCCATACGCCTTTATTGACGGCATATCTGTATAAAACAGACCACTTTCGCCTGCTGCGCCTTTAATCGGCCCATACCGGCACAATTAACCTGGAACGATCAAGATACGTGTTAGTTGACTTCCGTGGACCCTTCACCTCCCCAAGCCCTGATTCTCGTTGCCGACGACGACGTGCTGGAGCGCATGGGTGCGTCCTATATGTTCTCGGATGCGGGATATCGGGTGCTCGAAGCCGGAAATGCCGACGCGGCGATGCGATTTTTCGAAACAGACGCAGCTATCAGCCTGTTATTCACGGACGTCAGCATGCCCGGTGCGATGGACGGCGCAGGCCTGGCCCGTCAGGTCGCCGAGCGATGGCCGAGGGTCGGCATCATCATGACGTCGGGCCGGCCATTCCCCCTCGATCTGCCCAGAACGGTGCGCTTTCATGCCAAGCCGTATGAGCCCACCGACGTGCTGCGGGACGCCAAGGAAATGGCGCTTCCGATTCAGTAACAACCTTGCTTATGAGTCCACGCCTTGAAAACATAAGGGCGGCCCCTGCGGCCGCCCTTTTTCAGTTTCCCTCGCGCGGACTACTCCGCGGCGAGCCGCACCTCGGGAGCCGCGGCGCGCACTTCGGCGTCCACCGTCTGCTCGTACTTGGTGAAGTTCTTCTGGAACATGCCGACGAGCTTGCGCGCGGTCTCGTCGAACGCCTTCTTGTCGGCCCAGGTCTGATCCGGGTTGAGGATCTTGCTGTCGATGCCCGGCACCGCGGTCGGCACCGCGAAGCCGAAATATTTATCGGTGCGGAACTGCGCATTCTTCAGCGAGCCGTCGAGCGCGCCGGTGACGAGCGCGCGCGTCACCTTGATCGGCATGCGCGAGCCGACGCCGTAGATGCCGCCGGTCCAGCCGGAGTTCACCAGCCAGCAGTCGACCTTGTACTTGGCGATGTAGTCGCGCAGCAGGTTGCCGTACTCCGCCGGCGGGCGCGGCAGGAACGGCGCGCCAAAGCAGGTCGAGAACTCCGGCTCGACGCCGACGAGGCCCTTCTCGGTGCCCGCGACCTTCGCGGTGTAGCCGGACAGGAAGTGATACATCGCCTGCGCCGGCGTGAGCTTGGCGATCGGCGGCATCACGCCGTAGGCGTCGGCGGCCAGGAAGATGATGTTCTTCGGATGCCCGGCCATGCCCGAGCGCGACGCGTTCGGAATGTAGTCGAGCGGATACGCGGAGCGCGTGTTCTCGGTCAGCTTGTCGCTGTCGTAGTC
>JAKFYI010000053.1 GCA_021730985.1 Hyphomicrobiales bacterium
TGTTGGTCAAGGTTCAGCGTCTGGCTCTTGCTGTGGCCGGTCTGGTGTTTGCGATCGGTGGTTCGTTCTCGGCCAAGGCCGAGGAAATGCGGGCCCATGAGGCTCGGCAGTTCATCGCCGGCAAGCATTTCTCCTATAGCTGCTTCGATGGCACGACCGGCAACGGCCGGATCTATGCCGACGGATCGGTCGCGGGCTACATCCAGCCCGGCGGCAGCGGCGCGCGCCGCTACATTGTGCTGCCAACCGGCACGCTTCGCATGAGCGGCGACCGCTATTGCGCCTCGATCCGCGGCATTCCGTTCGAGCCTTGCTTCAACCTCGACCGCACCAGCCAGGTGAGCTTCCGCGGCTCGGTCTCGGGGCTCGGTTTTGCCTACTGCAACTTCGTGCGGCGCGGCTCGCGCTCGGAACTCGCCTCGGGCTACCGCCTGCGCGGCGTGCGCGCTTCGGTCGCCAGCGAAGACTGACCGCTGCGGCTGGACGCGATCGAATGTTATGCGCGCCGCTACAGCGGCGCGTTTTCTTTTGACCACCCCGAGATCGTTACAAGTTGAGTCGGTTCAACATATTCAGCGTCACCCGCGGGCTTGACCCGCGGGTCCATCTTTCTTCGCAAAAGCTGGATTGCCGGATCAAGTCCGGCAATGACGCTGTGGCGAGCGGTGCTCCATCTAATTAGATCGTGCGCTAAAGCCCGAGCGTGACCTCGGCCCAGTGCACGACGGTCTTGCTGTTGAGGAACTCCAGCACCGCCGCCTCGATTGCCGCCGGTTGCTCGTGGCCCAAAACTGCGGTCGCGACGATTGCGTCGCAGCGGTCGTTGAAACCCACCGATAGCGCCGACCTGGCGGCCGGCTGTGTCCCGGCCAGCGTGAAGGCTCGACTGCGCCCCTTCATCCAGGCGACCGTTATCGGTCGTCCGGGCCCGAGCGCCGCAAGCTTGTTGCCGAGCAGGTCGTAGTCGCTGATGCGGTCCAGTTCCTCATCGTCCGAGACGCCGGTGCTGCAGTTGCAGAAGCCAATCTTGGCGCGGACATAGACCATGACCTCGGCGCCGCAGTCGGACGACTTGCACCGGAACGCCTTGCCCTTGCCCCACTGGTCCATGGGGAAGGGCCATTGCGCATTACTCCAGACCGGGCGGAGCGCGCCGGCCGCGGTGCCGCGCTCCAGCGGGCGCTCCACCAGCAAGGCATAAGCGCCCACCAGCCCGCCCAGTGCGAACGCGGCGACTGCGACGATGACGGCCATTTTGCGCATAGCTTCACTGCTACGCCGGTCCGGCTCCGGCCGCTAGCCTTTGCCGAGGAATTGGTAAGCGGCCTTGACCTCTGCCCGGTCGGATTCCGGCTGTCCGACCAGTCCGATGAGCTTCTCGTAATTGGCTTTTGCCGTGGCGCGGTCGCCGAGCTTCTCGGCGGCCTTCGCCGCGCCGGCATAGCCGCGGAAGCGGTTCGGCTCCTTGGCCTTGGTCGTCTCGAAGGCGGCCAGGGCTTCCTTCACCATGCCGCGCTCGAACAGCATCTCGCCGTAAAGCTCGCGCGCCGGCGCGAGCGGGCCCGGCGTCACCGGCGACTTCTCGGTCTTGTCCTCCGCCCCGGCCGCCGCACTCATGGCCGTGAGCGCTTCTTCGGATTTGCCCTCGGCGTTGAGCACCCAGGCGGTCGCGACCTGCCATTGGATGTCGACCTGCTCCGACCAATAGGCGTCTTTGGCTTCGCGCAGCTTGTCGCGCAGCTCAGCGAGCTTGGCGATGTCGGCCTTGGCGGCCTCGGGATTGCCCGAGCGCGCGGCACCGACCGCGCGGGCGAAGTGCGTGATCGCCATCGCATGGTTGAATGGACTCGGACGAACCGGAAGTTCCGCCGCGGCCTTCCAGTCGCCGCGCTCCATCTGGTAGCGCGCGGGCGAAGCTGCGAGCGCGAAACCTCCGGCCTGGACATTCGAAGTGACGTTGGTCGCGCCGATGTCGTCGACGACGGCGCGTGCGAGCTTGTCCTGGGCGGTCTGCAGATAGGCATAAACCAGGTAGTCCTGGCCGTGGAGTTGGTCACCGACCGACTTGTCGGCTTTTGCCGCCTTCACCGAGGCGAGATTGGATTCGGCCGACTCCTTCCAATAGCCGACGCGGGTGTAGATGTGCGACGGCATGTGCTGGGCGTGCGGCGCGGCCGGCGCGATCTTGGCGTAGCGCGCGGCGGCATCGAGCCCCTTCTGCGCGGTCGCTGGGTAATCGTAGAGATGGATTAGGTAATGCGTGACGCCCGGATGCTGGGGCAGCCGCATTGAGATCGGCTCCAGGATCGCCGCGCCTTTGCTCTGCTGGGCATAGGTCTTGTCGGCCGGTGAGGCCGAAGTGTTGAGCGTGATGGCGTAGGCGATCTGCGCTTCGTCGTCGCTCGGGTATTTCGCGGCAAGCTTCTCCATCGCGCCCAGGAAAGCGCGGATGCGCTGGGTGTGGGTGAGCTTGTCGTAGTCGGCGTACATCAGCGTCAGCGCGTCGATATAGTCGCGCTCGCGCTCGGTCTGGGCGCCGACCGTCCTGGCCTTCTGGATCGCGGCGAGGCCGGGCGCGAGGTTGGCCGCGGGAATCGCGGCATGCGGATTGTTGAGGAGCGAGAGCGCGATGCCCCACTGAGCCATACCACAGGTCGGATCGGCCTTGGCCACATCCTCGAAGATTTCCTTCGCGGCGGCGTACCAGAACGAATGCTGGTAGCGCATCGCCCGGTCGAAGCGGCGCTGCGCGACGTTATTGCATGACGTCTGGAAGTGGACGTTGCCGAGTTGCTGGTCGGTATCGGCTTGTGGTGACGCGGGCTGGGATGAGGACAAAGCAAACGCTGCACCGGCGGCCGCGGCGAACACGGACTTCCGCATGGCTGACCTCCCATGGATGAAAGAATTGAAGAACGCCGCAATCCTCGTAGCGCTTGATGGCAATTTTACGCCATCAAGCCCTTGGCTGGAAAGACCATGCAAGTGGTTGTGGCGTGAGCATAAAGCTTGCCCGCGCGATCCTTAACGGTGCCCTCGGAGGTTGCGACCGTGCGGCCGCGATGGATGATGCGGCCTTCGGCCAGAACGGTGCCGGTGTCCTTGCTGATCGGGCGAACGAGGTTCAGCTTCAACTCCAGCGTGGTCCAGCCTTCGCCCCTGGCGAGGGTGCTGAAGATCGCGCAGCCGAGCGCGGAATCCAGCAGCGTCGCGGCAAAGCCGCCATGCACGGTGCCGATCGGGTTGTAGTGGCGGAATTCCGGCAGCCCGTCGAAACGGGCGTATCCATTGGAAACTTCAGCCAGATGGAAGCCCAGCGTGGCGCACATCGGCGGCTGGGGCAGCCGGCCGTTGACCATGTCGCTTAGGAATTCGAGGCCGGTGCGCGCCATGACCTGATCCGGCGGCACGATGCCGGTGATGAACGGCTTGTCGCCAGCGGTTTTGCCGGCCGTGCCCTGCGCGAACGCGGCGACGTCTTGCTCCATCCGTGTGGCGAGACTCACCATCTCCTCGCCGCGCGGTGTGAGCGTGTATCCGGAGCGGTTGCGCTTGAACAATCGCGCGCCGATCCGATGCTCGATCTGCCCGAGTTTTCGAAACACGGTTGATTGGTTAATCCGCAGCGTTTTCGCCGCTTCGGTCAGCGATCGCCGATCCGCGATCGCTTTCACGACACGAAAATCATCCCACGACAGCATTCACCATGACTCCAGGTGGCATATGGGTTTTCGCGGGTTCCGAAATTAACCGTCGAAACAGAACACGCGCGACGGCAGCGCGCAAATGTTGGATGGTCGTTCGCGAAGGGGAGGCCTTCACATGAAAATCATCAGCACGGTTTCGATTATGCCCATGCGCAAACACTTTGTCCTGGCGGGCTTTGCGTTTGTTCTCGCGCTCGCAGGAACGTCGCCGGCGCTTGCCGGCCGTCAGGTTCATGGCGGCGACGTCGCCAAGCTGTTGTCCGGCCGCGCGTTCAAGATCGAATGCGTCGACGGCACGCAGGGACGGGGTCAGATCAGCCAGGCGGGCATGATCAACGTTTCGTACCGGCGTCCGTCCGGCTCGCGCGACGAAAGCGACAACGCGCTCATGCGGGTCAAGGGCGTCGAAATCTGCCTCGCGTGGAAGCAGTTCGGTGGCGGCGGCGACGGCTGCTATCCGGTCTCCGAGGAAGCCGCCGGTACGCGCTACCGGCTGAGCACCGGCCCGATGTGGTGCGATATCAGCACGAAGTAATTTCAAGGCTACCGCGTCTCAGTTTGTCGGCGGCGCCGGGGTCAAACCGGGCGCCGTGTGCGTTTTGGGCCGCGGCGGAAACAGCAGCCGCTGATAGAGCCAGCCGATCCCGACCAGCACCAGCCCGAGCCCGATGAACGACAACGCGCGGAACACGCCCGTCAGTCCGGCCATGTCGAGCAGGAACACCTTGCCGACCGTGAGCAGCGTGATGGCCGCGGACGCCAGCCGCGCCGGCTGCGAGCGGAACGCGATGCCGAACAGCAGCAACGCCACGCCATAGGCGAGCCACACCACGGAATAGGTGTATTGCTCGGCGTCCGTGGCGACGCCGCGGCTCAGCACCGGCCCGTGGTAAAGCGTCCGCACCTCGAGCGAGAGGTAGGCGAGCATCAATAGAACAGCGACGGTTGCTGCAGTGATGCGATAGCCGTGCGGCCGCACGTCGCGGGTCCGCAGCGCCAGAACGATGGCGAGAACCGCGGGAATGCCGTAGCCCAGCAGGATGAGGTTGACGAACGTGCCGCCGACCGGCTCGCCGGTGAACAGCGGATTGCAGATAAACCCTAAACCAAGGGCGATGCCGGCGAAGGTCAGGATGGCGATGATCAGCGCGCCCGTGTCGTGCACGATGCTGCCGGTGCGGTGGCGGATGTGTTCGAGCCCGATCGCCATGGCGAGCCCGGTGCAGACCTGGAGTGCGAGTTCGCCGAGCGCGCTGGTCTGGCGATAGATGTCGCCGCCGTTCATGAAGTGGCGGATTTCGAGGAACGCCGTCAGCACGGTGAACAGGATCGCGGCGCTGTCCACCATGCGCGCGGGCTTGTCGTCGGCGCGTTGGCGCAAGATGTATCCGGCGACCCAGAAGCAGATGGCCGGCACGCCGTAGCCGTAGAGGATCCAGTTGAAGATCGGCGTCGTGCCGACGTCCGAGCCGACGATGCGCGGCTCCCAGCCGACCCGTGCCATCACCAGCACCACGGCGGCGGCGGCAAGGTGGCGCAGCATCGGCAGGGGGCGTTCGTTGGCGATCCAGGCGATGCCCGGCACCATCAACGCTAGCGCCACGGTGAGCCAGCCCTTCTCCAGCGCAAAGGTGAGCGCCAGCGCCAGCGCCGCGACCGTGCCGACGGCGTAGAGCGCGCCTGATGCGGCCGATCCCGGACTTGGCGCGCGTTTGCCGAGCATCTCGGTGGCGTATCCATTGAGCGCGGCGAGCACGAGCGCGATCCCGGCGAACGGGATCGAGCGTTCGAACCCGGCGATCCGATAGTAGAGCGCGATCAGGATGAGCAGCGGCGTCGCAACCGACGCGGCGCTCCACAGGATCGGGATGATCGGCGACTGCGAACGCCCCTGCGCCAGGAAGCCGCCAAGGCCGAACAGCGCGGCGTAGAGAAAGCCCAGCGCGAGGTGCGGGCCGATGTCGGCGCGCCACGGTTGTGGCGCCGCCGCGCCTGCGACCCCGGCCGGCGCGATCAAATAGGCGATCTCCGGCGCCAGCGCCCAGCGGATGACGACGATGCTGGCGAGGATCGCGGCGACCGGCACAACGGCCGCGGCTGCTTCTGTGCGCCAGGCGATGGCGAGGGTGGCGACCGTGAGCGCGGTGAAGACGGCGAGCGCCGCCGGATCGTGCCGGCTCGCCAGCAACAGGATGAGAGCGCCGAGGCTGTAGACCGCGAGCACGATCACCGAGAGCGGGTCGATCTTTCCCGGCTCGGACGGCGGACCGTAGAACAGCCCGGTGACGATCATCGCCACGGCCAGTGCGTAGCCCACCGTCACATGGAACAGATGCGCCGCCAGCGCGTCGACGCCATTGTTGGCGATCCCCGGCAAC